>OMXX01000292.1 GCA_900315105.1 uncultured Prevotellaceae bacterium
GCGGGGTGAATCCACACTTGGTTGCCGTATTGACAATCAGCAACACCTCGTTGGCGTACTCTTTCAGAGATACGTCCTTACCTTTTCTGTCCTTGACAGAGAATTCATAAACGGTTTTCATTCTTTGTATAAAATGTCTTGTAACGATTAAAATGCATTCTTTGGGGCAAAGATACAAAAAAGAAGTGAAAAGAAGCGTGTTTTTACTTTTTTTCACTTCGAGAAATGTGAAAAGGTGCGCTTTGGCATATGCAACTACCAAGAACGCACCTTTTCTAAATCCTTAAGAGTATCTCTTATTTCTTCGCAGCCTTACCGTAGCGGCTCATGAACTTATCGACACGACCTGCGGTGTCAACGAGCTTGCTCTTACCAGTATAGAACGGGTGAGAGGTGCTTGAGATTTCGACTTTTACCACTGGGTAAGTTTCGCCTTCGAACTCTACGGTGTCATTTGTCTTTGCGGTAGATTTCGTAAGGAACATATCACCGTTGGACATGTCCTTAAACACGACGGGGCGATAGTTTTCTGGATGAATACCTTTTTTCATTTTGAACTTAAAAAATTAATTAAAACTAAATATTTCTCTAAAAGCGGGCTGCAAGAACCGTGCAAACCAAAGGCAGAAAACTTGCTTTCTGCTGAGGTGCAGCCGGTACTCGGGCCAAATTTGGCCGCAAAGGTACAAAGTTTTTTTGGATTCTACAAACTTTTTGCCGATTTTCTTTGCATGCTCGGATTTTTATCTTATATTTGCAGACTAAAACAACGATATATGAGAAAAATAACCTTTTTGATCCTTAGTCTGCTACTGATCTCTTTGGTCAGTACGGCACGTAAACCCTTGAAAGGCAGTGAATGATTATGAGTTTATGCCTGAAGGTACGTTTAAGTGGACCACGGAGAAATACACCAATAAGTTGCATAACCTCGCCCGTGTGCTCTCAGAGATGGCTTCCGATCGTCTGGCAGAAGGCTGTGCAGCCATCGGCGTGGCTGAGGTGGAGAATGCCAAATGTCTGGCAGATCTCTGTAACGAGCCACCTCTTAAACAGCGTCATATCCAGTATATACATGTGGAAGGACCGGATCAGCGAGGCATCGATTGTGGTCTGCTCTATAACCCTTCGCTCTTCTCAATTCGAGATGTGAAACTCGTACCTTATATATATAAGCAGCCAGAAGACTCGTTGAAAGCCACTAGAGGTTTCCTGGTGGTAAGTGGTATGCTGATCGTGAATCACCTGCCGTCACGAGGTGCCACCTCTTATTATCGTGAAGAGGGTGGGCGCCAGTTAAAGGCCGTGAAGGACTCGCTGTTACAAGAGGATCCTGATCAGAAACTCCTGATTATGGGTGATATGAACGATGATCCACAGGATGCCTCGATGTCAGTATGCTTGGGTGCCAAGCGTGAAATCAGTGAGGTGGGAGAGGGCGACCTCTATAATCCCTGGTGGAATGTGCTGGCATCAGGTCATGGTACGCTGAGTTTCAGAGGTGCATGGAATCTGTTCGACCAGATCATCCTCTCTCCCTCGCTGCTCCATCCGGAGACAGGTACGTTGGGTTTTGACTCGTGCGAGATCTTCCGTCGCGACTATCTGATCCATCAGGATGGTCCTCATGCTGGTACGCCTTTACGCACCCATAGTGGAAGTGAGTGGCTCAACGGCTTTAGTGATCATCTGCCTACAGTTGTATATCTCAAAATAAAACAATAACGAATGATTATCATCGGAATCGCTGGCGGTTCTGGTTCTGGCAAGACCACCGTCGTGAAGCGTATTGCCAAAGCGCTGCCTCCCCATTGTGCAGCAATCATACCTTTAGACTCGTATTACAACGACACCACCGACCTGACGCCAGAGGAGCGGAAGCAGATTAACTTCGACCATCCTGACGCCTTTGACTGGAAACTGTTGACTGAGCAGATCAAGAAACTCAGGAATGGCGAGGCTGTGGAACAACCCACCTATTCCTATGTGCTTTCTAATCGTCTGCCAGAAACGGTTCATATTGAGCCGAAGCCTGTTATCATCCTGGAGGGCATCATGACGCTGCACCATAAGAA
>OMXX01000291.1 GCA_900315105.1 uncultured Prevotellaceae bacterium
TGTTGAGAAATCATTTAGGAAATCAATTAATCAATTAGTTAAATTGATTAATTGATTTTTACAGCTTTGCAAGCTATTCATTAACTTTACATTAAGTGAAGTAAAACCCATAAGTCTTTAGCTCACGGACAGTTCACTTCGTGTGGAATGATTCACCACGCAACAAACCGTACTTCAAATTCACCTTTGCCAGTTCGTCATGAAGTTCTATCATTTTCTTCTTATATGCAAAAATTGAGTCCTTTTCACCAATGAACTTTTTCTTCCACGATATTTTTTTCTTACCGTTGGGAAGGGTGATGATAGGGATAAGAATGCAATTTACGTATGGATTATTAACGTCAAGATGAACTATAAAAGCTGCAATACATTTTTCATTGTATCTTTCGCAGATAAAATTATACACATCGAGCGCCCAATGTTCAATTCCTCCCATCCGTATTATTCCACAGTTATTAGCGTTATCCATGTCGAAAACATTCTGTTTGCCAAAACTAATAGCCCTCATAATGCTAGCAGTTCCACCAATAAAGAAATTGGCTACAGTTCTGTATCGTGGTATTGCCAAACCTTTATTAGGATCTTCGACGTTTTCTTTTCGTAGAATATTTTTAATTCGTTCTGGGATGGATTGAGACGTGTCGACAGGTACGATTTGACCGCTTTCCGCTATCTCAAAATTGAGATGAGTTCTTGACTTGTCAAAAGGAATATTAGGAGCTGTGTCGGACACATTACGCAGGATAAGATTACTTTCTTCCATTGTCATTCCTTTATACGCCTTAACGAAGATTTCTTGTGTCCCTTTTCTTATCATAAGAATATTTGTTTTATCGGGTAAGTTAATATACCCGCATTATCGGGTAAGTTAATATACCCACTGCGGATGGCATTAATAGCAATATTTCTCTTAGTCATTACGGGTAAGTTAATATACCCGTTTCGTCAGGTAAGTTAATATACCTGATACGTTTTCTGGCTTTGTGTCAATTAGGGGGCGGAACCCGGATAACGGGTAAGTTAATATACCCGATTTTGCCCGGCTTGCCGCCCGTCAGGAGGGCAAAATTCCACAAGTTTGTGGTCAAACTTGGTATTAGGCTACCCCCTAATTGAAAATATGAAAATATCGGTATAAGCGCAAGCGCATTTTGATAAATTTCTGTTGCATAGACGTATTTTCTGTTTGGCTTGACAGCGTTGATCGTTTTAACGAGAAAAGGCTAAATTTTACGCTCTGAGGCGTCATTTGCGCCTCGGACGTATGACTACTCGTCCCGGACGTTTTTGTCAGCCAGAACGAAAATTTGGGGCTTTGGAGCCACAAAATTGCAGTTGCCAATCTTGGACGTTGTTACGAGGCCAAAAGATTCGAGCTTACGAACATAAGCCGAAACGGTAGGATAAGACCATCGCCAAGCCTTTTGTAGGTCTGTGACCGAGATGAGTAGAACTTAGCTATCAGATCAGCGAAAGCTTGAAATCTGGAGCAAATCTTGAACATCTTGGCATGACTGTTGTCAACAAGAATGTTCACTGCCTTGAGTCTAATCTTTGCATGATATATGTCTTGTTCAATATCCATATATTTTACGATTTACGATCGTACTTTTAAGTTTGCTTTTATAGCTATTTTTCAATTCGCAAACTTACAAAAAAAGAGGTACTTGAAAGGTATCAAGAAAATAAAAGACTTATATTAACACAAATATATTTCAACCAAATAGTCAATATAAGCATACGCCAAATACACTTTTGTGTAATCAATAGATAGTAGCAGAAGAGGGAGCCACGCCCACCCCGACATGTCACCTCAGACCCATTCCGAGAACACCACGGGCTCTGGCATGACTCCCAACCCCATATTTTAATACTAATACTTTGGGTATTTGTCCCCCATGATTTCCTTGATTCTTGCTTCAAGGTCAAACTTTGGGTCGTGCTGCTTGATGAACAAGAGATACTTCGCGAGAACCGTTGCCGTTCCTCCGCCATGTTCAAGACGATATACACCTTCATCCCCCTCTTCACTCTCACCAATAGTTGCCCAATAGTGAGATTCTTGATGATTTCATGCAGTTGTTCAATCTGCTCATCCTTAACTCGCACATGCACCTTACCACCTTACTACCAGTGTCCTACATCAAACCGCAATCATAATCATTCTATGTTGAGAGAATTAAGGAAGTCATTTATCATCGCTATTTTCCGCTTTTTACTTCCCCATCCTGATTCTTTTTCAATGTCTTCTTTGAGTTTGGTTAGCTGTTCTTTGAGAGCTGTCAACTCATGGTCTCTATTATTGACCTTT
>OMXX01000288.1 GCA_900315105.1 uncultured Prevotellaceae bacterium
GTTCTGTTTCGATCTCCTCCGTGATAATCTCACTGACGAGGGGATAACCTCAGGATTCACTGTTCTCGATGACACCGACAACGAGGTAATCAAAGCTCAGGCAATGGAGGAGCTTTTCGACTGGTACAGCAAACATGATTATGAGACTATATCTGCGCTGTATGACCGTTTCTGTATCCGTGACCATTCACGTCTCATGAGCGTAATAAGCTCGCTTGACAGATTTCTTTCCTCAGTGGCAATGAGTGATAAATGGCTTGAAACTGCCGTTAGGGAATATGCTAAGTCGTTTGAGGATTCTGTTTACTTTGAAAAGCTTTTTGCAGATATTTCTGCAAAGCTCAGCAGAGCTTTGTCTCTTGCGGAAGAAAATATAGTCGTGCTTCGTTATGATGATGGATCCCACGAATAAAGTACAGAAAGGTAACAGAAAATGAAGAAAACCGCTGAACATTTTGTATATTTGAATAACCACAAACAAATGTACAAGTATGAACAGCAGTTTTCTATATCATGCCTGGGGTCTATACACCCATGAATGTACCCGTGAGGAATACAAAGGTAATACAATTATCTTGCATATCCAAGCAAAAGAGCGAGAAAAAGTGTGTCCGAGGTGCGGAAATCGTCATTTGGTGAAGAATGGCTACCGTATCCGTGACTTTATCGGACTTCCCATAGGCGGCAAGAAGGTGCTTATCCGCATGAAAGTACAACGCTATAAGTGTCGCGACTGCGACTATGACCAGCAGCAGCTATACCCATCGCTTCGCCAAATATGTAGTGGACTTGTTGCGTGGGATGACACTTCAAGACGTATCCAACCATCTCGGCGTGTCGTGGGATACGGTCAAGGAGATACACTCCACCTATCTTGAGCGTCACTACAGCCCTCCTTCGCTCGAAGGTGTTGAAAATATAGGCATTGACGAGTTTGCTGTCAGGAAAGGCCATGTGTACAAGACCATCGTAGTGGATCTGGACAGCGGAAGGGTGTTGTACGTCGGTGACGGTAAGGGTGCGGACGCCCTGACCAAGTTCTGGAGGAAGGTCAAGCGCAAGGACATAAAGATAAAGCATGTGGCAACGGATCTGTCTGCAGCTTTCATCGCCTCCGTCATGGAGAACTGTCCCGAAGCAGTACACGTATTTGACCATTTCCATGTGGTCAAGCTGATGAACGAGAAACTTGACGATATCAGACGCAAAGTCTATAGCATGGAAAAGGATGTGAATAAGCGTAAAGTCCTCAAGGGGACGAGGTATCTGCTGCTTGGTAATGGGGCGGACATCTTCGACAAGCAGCACAAGACCAGGCTTGACAATGCCCTGGCCATGAACGAACCGTTGTCAAAGGCATATTACCTGAAGGAGCAACTTCGCCAGATATGGATGCAACCCGTCAAGTCTATGGGAGAAGACGTCTTTGACGACTGGGTGAGACAGGCAGAACAGAGCAAAATACCACAGCTGCAGAAAATGGCTGTAACCATGAGGGTATATAAGACTGGAATTCTTGCATGGTACGACTGCCATCTCTCAACAGGAAAAGTAGAAGGTATCAACAACAAGATAAAGGTCATGAAACGCAATGCATATGGTTTTAGAGACGACAAGTATTTTACCCTCAGGCTCTACGCTCTACACGAATGCCGTATCACTCGAAATGTCGGATGAACCTAAAATATATTGCAGAGGAAAAGAAATCTGAAACAGTAATGTCTTTTTTTACTATTTCCTGAAACAATAAGTTGTCAACTTCATCTAATGAGTCGTTTTCATCAGTATCTTCCACATATCCTTCAGATAATAGAGTTATTAATCCAATCCCTATGCCAGCTAAACCGTCGGTAACAGATTTGTCCATACTCTTATATAAGTTATTGATAATTTCATCTAAGAGTAGATTAGCTGTAGATTCATACTCTTTAATACCTGATTTTTTTGCATACTTATAGAGAAATAGGCTTATTCCCATTTTCCCTTTGGTCAATCCTATTTCTTGTGTCATTCCAA
>OMXX01000284.1 GCA_900315105.1 uncultured Prevotellaceae bacterium
TCCAAAAGCCTTCTTGTTAGGCTGATAGGTTTCAAATCATAACATTTTTGAGGTAGGGGCCTCAAAAAACGGACTTTTTAAAGGGGACTCATAATTTATCTTATTGGCACATAACACTCATTTTTATTCTCATGAATGTGATTGCCATAAATAGTGATATTCTAATTTCGGATACAAAGATAATACAAAACAAGCAAATCTATCAAAGATCTGTATTTTTTGTGTCACACGTGTAATCGAAAGGATATATATTTTTTTAGGCTGTATAGTGTCTCTTTGGGGAAGACTTGTAGGTTGCGATAATATGTGGGTAAGAGATAGCAGAATGAACTGACATGTTGTAGGACGGAAGATGAGAGTTGCTTTTTTCTCCTTAGATTTGATAGCTGATGGTTGGCATTAATGACGGCGAGGATTGCTGCCTCGCATTTCTTGTCCCCGGTACCATCGTAGAGCAGCATCTTTTCTTTAGGCATACCCATATAGCGCACAGTGATGGAGGCGAACACCTGCCATGCTTTTATCAGTCTCATCCGCTCTAAGTCTTTTCGCAATAGGTCCACATTCACCTTATTGCCATGTTGGTAGATGAACAGCATCCAGTCGCATAGTTGCCTCATTCCACATGCCGCACCCATAAAATGGCGGAAGAAGTGGGCAAAGATATAGATGGCGTCAAATTGATATGTAGGAAGATGCAGCATGCCGATAGGTGAGTTCCATTCCACCGGTGGCTTGGAAAACTCGCGATCACAGAAGTCTTTCATATATCTGTCGATATAAGGATTAACACCGCCGCTGATACTTCCATGCAGTTCAACCATCTGACCGTTGATAGAGTAAGCTGAATGTTTTCGCTTCAAGTCTACGTCCGTCTCATTTGGGTCTATTTTCAACAACAGCTTTCTGCCCTTATCGAAAGCTTCGGATGATAAATCAGTAAGCAAGTCGATATCGCCGGCTATTCGGTGTTCAGGGTTGGGATAATTGCGGGCCATGCCTAACCCCTTAAGAATGACTGTATCGCAGCCCTGTTTGTGTAAGTACCATTGAAGCTTTCCCGCAATATTTATAGCCTTACGGTTGTCATCCTCTATGCACTTGACGGTTAACAACATACTTGCAAACAGCGGTTTGGGCGGTCTTAAGTTTGTTGGGAGTTTTGCGACAGCATCAGTAACAATGCCAGGTACACCTTGTTCATTGGCTAATTGGAAGATAGTTTCCCAATGCGCCTTATGAATTTTGCTCGAATCAAGGTTACCCCAGATTCCTGCTCGGAACAGAGTGAAAAAGATTTCCGTGTCTTCAGAATTTAGCCGCATACGGTCGTAGTATTAGGGAGAATATGAATTTCGCAACATGATCTATGCGTCACAAGGATTGTCCTTGCAACGCATAGATATATCATAAATTTTAGTCCCTGCGAAAGATATCTCTCGTATAGACTTTCTCTTTAACGTCGTCAAGGCAAGCATCGTAGCGGTTGGCGATGATGCAGTGGCTCTGCTGTTTGAAGTCGTTGAGGTTGTTGACGATTCTGCTGCCAAAGAAGGTGTCACCGTCTTTCAGTGTACGGTATACGCCTACAATGACTTCTTTCTCGCTGCTCTCATTCCACGAGCTGTTGGAAGTGTAGTATCCGGCTTTTTTCAATACCTGGTCGGCGATGAAGTCTTTTCGGGTGCGATTGCTGTCAACGATAGCCTGGATGAGGTTCTCGGGCACGTCTGCATAGTTGGCTAAGAGTTGCTTAGTGTCTTTTGGCAGACAATAGCCGCCGTAGCCGAAGCTGGGGTTGTTGTAGAACGAGCCGATACGTGGATCCAGTCCCACACCATCAATGATCTGTCTGGTGTTTAATCCCTTCACCTCTGCATAGGTGTCTAATTCATTGAAGTAGCTCACGCGCAATGCCAGGTAGGTGTTGGCAAAGAGCTTTACAGCCTCAGCCTCTGTGAGACCCATAAAGAGCGTTTTGATGTTCTCTTCTATGGCTCCTTCCTGCAAGAGCCGGGCAAACGTATGCGCAGCGTTGTCCAGACGC
>OMXX01000282.1 GCA_900315105.1 uncultured Prevotellaceae bacterium
CGCCAGCAACTGACGGCATTCCGAAACTCTCTGGTGGCGGCAGGCATGACAAAGTGCGCCATACCCAAAACATGGATTGAAGCCTTCGAGCTGCTGAAGCAACTCATCAATGAGGCTCCGGCCGGCAAGAAGATTCTTTTCATCGACGAGCTTCCGTGGATGGACACTCCCAAGGGAAACCTTATCGGTGCCCTGGAGAGCTTCTGGAACGGATGGGCTACAGCACGACGGGAAAAGGACATCGTACTCTTAGTATGCGGTAGTGCTACCTCATGGATCAGCAAGAAGCTCTTGAAGGACAAGGGCGGTCTTCGCGGAAGGCTGACCAACCGTATAAAACTCGTTCCATTCACTCTCCGCGAGTGCGAACTCTTTGCCCAAAGCGCCAATCTTGCACTTGGCAGAAAAGACGTTCTGGAACTCTACATGATTCTTGGTGGCATACCTTACTACTGGAGTTTCCTGAAGAAGGGGCTAAGCGTTGCACAAAATGTAGACCAGCTGTTCTTCACGGAAACAGCCCAACTGCGTGATGAGTTCGAGGCACTATATGCCACCCTATTCAAACGCCCAGAGAATTACATCAAGGTAATCGGATGTCTGAGCGATGGCCGGAAGACTGGAATGACCAGGGAGGACATACTACGTGAAAGCAAGCTCTCCGACGGTGGCACTTTCTCGACCATATTGGAAGAATTGGAAGAGTGCGGCTTCATACGCCGCTTTGCTTCTGCAGATACAGCAGAGACAAACGCACTTTATCAGCTAATCGACAACTATACCCTCTTTTACTATCTCTGCATCAAGAAGAACGCCTTCAGCGACGAGCATTATTGGACCAACACCTTCACATCCACATCCCATAATGCCTGGAAGGGACACGCCTTTGAACGGGTATGCCTTCAGCACGTTCCGCAGATTAAGGCTGCACTTGGCATAGCCGGTGTACAGACAAACGTTTGCTCCTGGTTCTCGCGTGGTACAGAGGAAAGACGAGGAGCACAGATTGACCTTGTGATGCAACGTGCAGATGGATTTACAGACCTATGCGAGATGAAGCATTCTACTAATGTCTTCACCATCGACAGAGATTACGCAACGAACCTTCAAAACAAGATTGAAGCATATCAGGAACTGTCAAAAGACAAGCGCACACTACACCTCATCATGGTTACAACGAATGGTGTTGCCCACAACAATAACTATAACATGATCCAGAACGAAGTGACCATGGATGACCTGTTTAAGATATGAATCATATATCAGAATTATGTGAAATAACACCCCACGAAATTCTCCATGATATGTTCATTCAGTTCTTAGGAATATCTTCTTGATTCATTCATGCGAATAAGGCTAAGGGGTGTAAAACGCTTACTTTTTTCGCCACAATATATTGAGCAACAAATATCAATATTTAACGTAATAAACTACCAAATGAAAGAACGAAAGTCCATAATATATAGTTTAATTAAGGTAGCTCACTCCTTCAAGAATAGCTTAAACACTGTATTTTTACCTATTTTTGGCCTACTCGGAGCATGTTTCACATTAATAAATGTTAATTGAGTTAAAAATGCGATTTTTGAAAATTATTTTGAGCAGTTTTCGCACTTTTCTACCGTTTAACACCTAACTGTCTGATAATCAACAATGTTTATTTCCTGCGTGGGAAAGTAGAATACGATTAACGGTCATCACTCGATATTACAAGATATGACATAAATCGTTTATTTCCAAGCAATTCCACACTCGCAATATCATCAGCGTTAATCGTTGATGATATTTTTTTCGCTCATTTTTGTACGTTATTTGTACGTTTGGGAAAATCCCAACGTTGGCACATGCTCACTCAATTATTTGTACGTTTGGGAAAATCCCAACGTTGGCACATGCTCACTCAATGTCTCCGACTGGCACGCATTGGACACCATTGGATTGCTAACCGATGTCTCACCTTGGCACACGTTGGACACATTTGGACACATTTAGACAGACTTGGACAGAAAACAGGTGTAATAACATACAAAAATAGGATATATGGAAATAGTTAAGAAATGCGAATGGTGTCACAAAACATTCATTGGTCAGATGGTCACTGCAAGGTTTTGCAGCAGTAAATGCTGTGATCAAGCATACAGGTACAAGAGGAAGGTGCAGTCAGGCAAGTACACTCCTGCCGATAGCAATATCGATTTGAGTACCTTATCACGAAGAGTTGATGAGCGGAAGCACTTCAATGACACGCTGAAGGATAAACAGTTTCTTTCTCCCTCAGAGGCAGCAAAGCTTCTGGGTGTTTGCCGAAGTACAATCTACAACTATCTTGCGCTACAAGAATTAAGGGCAAAGCAGTTTCGAGGAAAGACTATTATCAGAAGGAGTGACATTGAAAAACTCTTCGATGAAGCCCCATCTTATAAGAAGCGAGGCAACATCCAAAAGGGAAAGAAAAATCAAAATGACTATTATTCTCTTAAGGAAATGATGGAGAAATTCAAAATCAGCAAACGGACGGTATTCCGTAGATGTGAACAGTTCGGTATTCCTCAAATCATTGAAGGAAGAAGAACTTTCTGGAAGAAGACTGACGTTGACGTGCATTTCGCAGAGTTGCTTGTGCAATATGACTTGAAAGACTGGTATAATGCACAGCAAATAGAGGACATATACGGCATGAAATGTGCTGCACTCAAGAAGTATGCCCTTCGTCATAATGTGCCACGAATCCAGTTTCAGAACATCACCTATTACTCGAAAAGCCATATTGATAATCTCAAACGACTTGCCAAGATTTCTGATGGCAACTATTACACCGTTCAGGATATTGTCAAAAGCAGCAGTTTCTCAACATCCCAAGTACGCTACTATGTCAAGAACGAAAAGCTAAGTGTGAAAAGAGTCAACGGACTACTGCTTATATTGAAGGCTGACTGGGATGCTTTCGTGAAAAGATACCAGGCAAGCCATCTCTCTGAAGCACCCAAGCAACAAGAACCCAATCCTTTCTACACCATTGATGAAATTATTGAGAAGTACAAGGTAAAGGAAACGACCATCTATCGCATTGCCAAAGCGCAGAACATAGATGTCTTTACTATCGGGGATAAGAAATGCTTCCCCAAGACTGGCATCGACAACTAT
>OMXX01000281.1 GCA_900315105.1 uncultured Prevotellaceae bacterium
GAAGTTGAGCATGTGCTGTGCTCGTCTGCCTAAAGCAACGATACTACCAGTAAGGGCATCGGCCTTGACTCCGAACATCTCTTCCATCTGTTGCAACGTATATCTCAGGCCACGGCCAGCTTGCAGATAGCATTGTAACATACGTTTAATGCTATTGCTTGCATTGACGATTATCCGGCACCATTCATCCATAGAAATGGTTAGTGGAGCCTCCTTGAATCCATCTGTGTATGTATGATGATATGAGGTAAATGGCCTGTCATCAATGAGTTCTACACACGATGAGCCACCACCAAATTGTGGAACTTTATATTTGAGTCTGGGGATATTGACCTCCTTCGAGAACACATCCTTCCATGTATTGAAGGTTTTCTCGTTAAAAATAGCATAACCCTCTTCGTCAAACCCGTCTATTATTCGGAAATCAGCTATAAGATCCTGTTTCTCTTTCTCAGTTAAAGAAGGAACCCATAAAGTCTCGAACTTAGCCTGAAGCCCAGCCTTGGTAAAGCTGTTTACTTTCATCTTTGATGACTTCAGGAAGCGTTCAACAGCACGAAACAACTTCTTCATTTTTGCCCTGTCAGCATAGGTGAAGTCATACTGCGTCACGGGAACAGCCATGTCTGCCAGCAAGTTGTCTGCCGTCAGAAGCGCCTTTGTCCCTTCATCACCTGCAGCGATTACAATCTCATAGATAATCGCCTTCAATATTACTTCTTTTTGGTCTGTCATAATGCCAAAATACTACTTATATTGATTCAGTCTTCGATATTTTTCTGCCACTTCAAGTAGGATGTTGAACTTCTTCAGTCTCTCTTCCGATAGCTCTCCTTTAGCTATTCGCTTTTTGGTAGCCTTGAACCAGTTGAGCATATCGTGCTCTTCAAGTCTGTACTTGGAAGGGCGTCGCTGATTCGTTTCCATGAACGACATCAGCTGCTCATACTGCTGTTGCCATCTTTCTTCTTGCGTCATTTTAGCTCTGTAAATCCGTATCGCCCGATTATTTTGCGTATTACGCACCTTTTTCGAATCAGTCCCACCCTTCTTCATCATTATTTTCCATGTAACGACTCATACCATTGTCCTCCATATCATCTTCCGATGCAGGATCAAAGCCACGCATATTGTCCGGCTTGTGGGGAGGACGACCTTTCCCGTGGGGCGGTGGCGGCCCGTCAGGCCGCATACCATCAGGCGGTGGCGGTGGCCGATGACCATCAAAACTGCCACTGTCTGGTGGTGGCGGCGGCATGTCTGGACGCATAGAGTCCATAACAGCAACACTATCCATGTCGCTGACGTAAACGTCGTTAGGACTCTTCCTGCTGGAACATGCTACTATAAGTAGCAGACCACCTATAATATATATAACCCTTTTCATTCCTATGATAATGTTCTATTCAACCGCGTCAGGACTATCATAAAACTCCATTGCTGCCAGGGCTTCGTCATCATTGCTGAATTCCGAATCTTCCTCGAAGATTTCTTCTACGTCCTCCGCAACTTCTCTATCCTCCAGCTGCTCTATCTCCACCTTTTGTTTCTCAGGTGTGAACGAACCAACTTTACCAGCCTTTATTCTATGTCTCATAACCTAATCAGTTTTTATAATTCCAAGTTTCTTCAATCTAGCTATAATGCCACCACGATTACGACCTAATTCCTGCATAATATCTTCTATACTCACCTTATTCATGAAGAGTCTAATGAGCTTGGCTTCTTCTTCGTCTGTCCATAACAGAAGTTACATCATGTATCTCAAATATTTCTCTGATATCCTCCAACGCTTTTTTCTGGTTATATTCAATGTCCTCTGGCAACCATTGCTTATGGGAGTTTACAATTTTCAGTGTGCGAGGCAAGGTATCAATCTTTCCATTGAAATATCGGAGCTTTTTCTCGCTGAAACCAAGATTACTGAATGACAAGTTTTTCTTTCTTGTCAAAAGGCTGAGATTTCCAATTTTGTGAGTGTAGAGATTTCTCTGCTCTGCAGTAAAGTTAGCAGTCCATTCAGAACCTATTCCCGGATTTTGCGGGAGGATATGTTCTATATTGATAATACCTGTTCCTATTTCCCTTTCGTCGCTATGATACTTCAGTTCCATCAGCATCATCAGCGTTTTCGTACATCTTCTACCATATACGTCCATGTTGAGAATGCTCATGAATTTTTTATGGTCAAACTGGAAAATGTACATGTCCTTAAGAACTTCTTCAGAAGTCTTCGCATTCTTGATGGCAACCATCATGCGATTCAGGTTTTCATATCTTGTAGTTAGAACGGTTCCGCATATAATGTCCGCTAAATATTTGTGAATCATTTTGGATGCAAACTCGTACAAATTTTCTGTCTTGAATTTAGAGTAGTAGAACATTAAGGTGGGAATCCAGTCTGTTGACGGATAAGTATCTTTTATAACCTTTATCAAATTCACATAGGCATAGCCAACTTCTGCGACTTCTGGTTCAATGGTTCTGCAATAATACCCATAAGCTCTGAAAACCAAATCAAAGAATGTTTTACCCTTAGGAATCACTCCTTTTTGAAAAATCTCCTTTTCATATTCATCAAGAAGATTCATTTTTTGCCGAGTTTTGAGAATCATCGTTCTTACATAAGACAAGAATCTATCAAAGTTATCCCCCAAATCTTCCTGCATGCTTTCCCACTTCCTTGCGACATATGCTTTTTCCTCCCTATCTTGAATTTTTTCCAGATTAGAGGCTTTCAGAATATCAGCGTTTGCCAATTTCAAACCTCTATCATTCATCACGGAGAACAGCCTGAAAGCATCTTCTAATGTAGAAGCAGACACATAGATCATCACGACATTGTTCAGAATATACGCCAAATATTCAACAATGTTGATTTCTGGGTTTTCTGCAAAGAAGTTCTTACAGGCAACGAGTGTACTACAGATATGATTAATTGAAACATTTTCGTTTCTGCTTTTTGCATTTTCCTTGATCCTATACCAGTTCTCATGATTTTCCAATACTCCTTTTGCTACGACGTGCTCCTTGATGAAGTCGGCCACGTCACCCCTTATCTCGTATTGCAGTCTAACTCTTGCTTTTTTTCTTGCCAGTTTGTTTTCGTCCTGATAAACCAAACTATGCAAGGTGTGTTGCATATCGGCATCCAATCCTCCAAAATCTCTCAAATATGCAAATAGGAGGAATAACGTTGTTATTCGTTGCTGTCCATCTAACAAATCCTTATTGCCATCAGTTTTATTGTTTTGGAAGATATAGGAACCAAGAAAGTATTCTTCGTTGGGATGTTCCTTCATAGCATCCTTAAAGTCATATAGCAATTCCTGCACATTGTCAGGCTCCCAAACATAATGGCGTTGATACGAGGGAACAGTATACCAGTCATTGAATATGTCAATTACAGACAGCTTGCCGTATTCTATCTTCTTTATTTCCATAGTTCATCAGTCCTTTTCAACTTCAAACTTCTCTGGCCAATAATCCTCTGGCTGTGG
>OMXX01000285.1 GCA_900315105.1 uncultured Prevotellaceae bacterium
ATACGTTACTTGCTTTCGGAAACTTTGCAATCTGGCAGCAGAAGAAGGTATAAATGCTAATGCTGTTTCCCTTAAAGTCTGGAAAGAGAGGACTGTTAAAGCTAACGAAAAGAAAGCTGAACTCTATTTGACGGACGAAGAACTTGATGCTCTGTATGAGATGCAGCTGACTGGCAAAGATGACGAAGTTAGAGACCTGTTCCTGCTTGGCAACTTTTCATGCCAGCGTTTTTCTGACTACGGGTCATTTACTCGTGACAATTTCAAAACGACAGAACATGGTACTCCTATTATTAGCCTGTTCCAACAGAAAACAGGCACCTATGTTGAGGTTCCCATTCTTGATGACCGTATGTTTGAGATTTGTGACAAATACAATTATCACTTCCCAACAGTTGATAAACGCACTATGAACCATCATCTGAAGCAGATTTTGAAAAAACTCTCCGAAAGCGTTCCTTCACTGGCAGAGAAATATGTAACCCAGATTGACATGCGTCAGAAGCAGAGTGAAGACAATTTCGTGAAATGGGGCAAGAAGGTGGAAAAAGGTATGAAATTGAATGATAGCGAACGCAGCCAGTATGGTAAGTTGAAGAAGTATGCCCAGGAACACAACGGCTCTCCTTTGTTCGAGCGTAACAGTCATGGTGAAGTCATCATGCCGAAGTACGACTTGATATCAACCCACACAGCCCGTCGTAGTGGTATCACCAATCTATACAAGCAAGGAATCTTCAATACCCGTGAAATGATGGCCGAGGCATAGTAATGAAGAAGAAGGACGTTAACAAGATTAAACAGATATTGAAAGAATGGCGAGAGAGCCATCAAACTGAGTATAATGAATTCTTGAGAACTGTTGATGCAGCCATGAAGGATGGCGATACCACATTGTTCTTACGTAATATCTTCGTACTCAATAATACCAAGCCTAAAGGTGTACTTGGAAAAGCTGATGAATTATTGGACACGGTGGTTTTTTCCAGTAATGAAAGAGAGAAAATGAAGTCTGGCATGGTTGAAGCTAATACCCCTGCTGGAAGTATCAGCCTAATAGACATAATCACGACGCTCATATATACATTAAAGAATAAAGACAAGGTTGCCAACTCTTTAGCAGAAACTAAGCCTGTTCAATTATGGTGCATGTATTACTGGCTTTTCTGGGAAGATGGCGCTAATAAAATGGAAACCATTCTTTCAAGACAGATAGACCCAAAACAACAATCTTGGTGGAAACGTCCTTTGGCAAAATTGGCCGTTAGGACTATGGTGAAGATCAGTGTCAGGAATATGATGTCATCAAAAAGCTCGTGGAATAAAACTTTAAGGTCGGAACCTGATGAGGAAATGAAAGAAGAGATTTTCTCTGCCTTGGCAGTTTCAAAGAGTAACGACCATGGCCGCAGTGAGAAAGATGAAGAATTAGAAAATATGCTTGTTGGCAATAGAGAAAAGCTAATTGATGCCATTGGTTACTTCGTGAAGAATAGAAAAAAAGATTCCCATTTAGGATATATATTCCATTTTTTACAGAAGGCTGAGTGTATAGAGAAGAACAAGTATAACTACACAACCTTCCATAGGGCAATCATTCGCCAATTCCCTGATGCGGGTATATCAGGGGTGGATAGCGCACAAGAATTATATGGGAAAATCATATCTCTTAAAAATGCATCTACACGACTTCTTAATGAATACAATAGAATGAATAAAATGATGTTTGTTAAGTTCATAGAAGCCAAGCAGTAGTTAACTGACTGTTAATATTCTCGTTTATCTGCCGGTTTAATTCTTGACCAGAATTAAGCCGGCAGTTCTTCTGTCTATGGTTTTCAATTAGACACTAATTTTGCAATGCATTTAAGTTCGAACGGATGCACTGCGACTAATTAACGTCACTTGGCTGAAACCATATGACTATGTTGAATATAAATTTTGAACAGATATGATTAGAAAAGGTGTATTACCACAACAATCCGTTTCTCCTTCTGTCTATGAGGCAGTAGGGAAGTTACTTCTTGGCAACGCTGTTGCCGGGAGTCCTTTGAAACCCGTTGTCGGGTTGAATGATAAAGTAACTTGTTCTGATGATGACCCAGAATATGTTGCTCTCTTGGACAAGCCATTATGGCAGTTCACGGGTAAGGATCATGCTTATATGATGAAGCATGTCCTGATGGAAAGTCTCTCGGTTGAGAGTACGGAGCCATCTTCTCAGAAGAGATACGTTCAAGGCTATCAAGGTATCGCTTCACTTTTCGGTTGTAGCAAGTCCACAGCCCAGCGTATCAAGAAGAGTGGTATCATTGATGAAGCCATC
>OMXX01000280.1 GCA_900315105.1 uncultured Prevotellaceae bacterium
CGTAGCTATCGCAGCTATGTCTTTCGCATCTTGCAATGGTAACAAGCAGGCAGCTCCCGCTGCAGATTCTACAGCTGATTCTACTCAGGTTGATTCTACTGCTTCTGATAGCGCTGCTACCGATAGCGCCGCTTCTGATAGCGCTGCTACTCCCGCTGCTGCTGATACAGCTGCTCAGGCAAAGTAATTTGCGAAAGCGAACAGAAAATTTGAGAATTGCCGCCAGACTCTGTGTTGAGTTTGGCGGTTTTTTTGTCTATTACAGGCTTGCCCCAACGGTTGTGGCTGTCATCCCCTTAGCCGGTTCCCCTCTTTCTTTTCGGTTATAAAAATCACTTCTGTAATGCATTCTCCCCTTTGAAGATCTAATTCAACAAAATTTCCCCAAAATCTTTCTTATTTCTTGAATAAAATATATAATTTTGTAGTTGCTAAAACGCATTCACCTGAAAGCATTTTATAACCTAATACTCACCCTTTCTATGGTTGTCAATGTGATGGAGGTGAGTCTTTATATTATATAAAACAAATGAAAAAAATCGCAAAACAATTTGCTCTGTTTGTGCTTGTAATGTTTGGCTTACAAGCATCGGCTCAAACCTGTGCGTTTATGCAGGTGGGGGGGGTAATTGAGGAGGCCGCCCTGTCGAAGGTTGTTTCAACTCCTAAGTCTGCTGGCCCTTCATCGCCTCAATCTCGTCTCCGGCCCAATCGTCTCCCGGCTATACCTTTAAAAAAGCGACAAGTGTTGTTAGTGGCAGAAGGTATATGATTGTAAGAGATTATGGAAATTACTATTATGCAGCTTGTTCAAAACAAAAACCCTCTAAGAGGGAGAATGTTACTTCTAAAGTGGTTAGTGTCGTAAGTGAAGTAATAACAACTGATGATGAAAATCTGGTATTTACGATTGAAAAGCACGACCTAGATGGATTTACAATAAGGCAATCAAATGGATTCTATTGGTTATGTTTAGGTTCTGAAAATGTAATTGACGTTGGGGAGTCCTTAACAGAGAAGGGTTATTGGAGCATCACTTTTGGAAGAGAACTTCCTACTATAACAAATATTAAAGAGCATGATTATAATGTGATTTTCGATAGAAACAATAAGCTTTTTAAAGTTAGGCAAAGTAGCAGTTATAGACCATCTCTTTACGAGGAGATCCTTACGGAAGTTCCTGTTTCTGTATCCTCTGTTGGCTATGCCACACTGTATTATGAAGATCGTGCGCTGAAGGTACCAGATGGCGTTACCGCCATGACTTACGCTTATAACGAATCAGCGCAGTCGTTGGTTGTGAGCAAGACTTACGAGGCTGGCTCTGTTATCCCGGCCGGTGTCGCTGTTGTGTTGAAAGCACAGCCGGGCGAATATACTTTCACGGTGAGCGATGAAGCAGGGGAGAAACCCACGTTAACGAATCTTTATGGCTACAATGTTCCATCTACAACCAGTGTGGATGGGATGAGTAAATACTACATGCTCAGCCTGAATGCGCAGAACGATCCCAACAGTGTTGGTTTCTATTGGGGTGACGAGAATGGAACGGCTTTCAATAGCGAGGCGCATAAGGCTTTTCTCGCCTTACCGGAGTCAGCGACTGCCAAGAGTTTCACTTTTGCGGATATAACAGATGGCATTACTTCGGTCAGCAGGGGTGGCGATGATTCAGACTCTCCGGTCTATTCCTTGGCGGGAATTCGCATGAGTGGAAAGCTCCCTGCTGGTATTTACCTGCGAGGCGGAAAGAAATTTGTTGTCAAATAATCTATTAATACACCTTATATTATGAAAGAATCATATAGAAGTCCACGAATCAAAATAAGACACATCAACACAGAGGATGTCTTGGCCGGAAGTAGCTTTGGAATTAATAACGAGGTTGGAAATATAAATCAACTGTCAAAGGAAACTGATTTTGATTCTGATGAAGATGAGAGTCAGGAAGACTCACCGACTTACAACGTCTGGTGACCTTCGTTTTCTTGGCTGAAAAGAATGTTGATTGGCTTGCGTCTTTTCGACATCTATATATGCTTTGATTCTCAAGGTAGCCAAAAAACCTGCACGTTTTGGATTCCATCTCGTCTATCGAATAGCGATCCACACGTGCAGGTTTCTTGTTGCTTCATTGTAATGTGCCTAAAGCTTATTTCCCTCTTTGGGAAATACTACGGTGGGCTTGAAGTGCTTGGCTTCCTCAAAATCCATGAGGGCATAGCAGATGATGATCACCTCGTCGCCTACTTGTACTTTTCGGGCTGCTGCCCCATTGAGACAAATACACCCTGATCCGCGTTCTCCGGCAATGATGTAAGTTTCAAGGCGTTCACCATTGTTGTTGTCAACAATCTGTACCTTCTCGCCGGGTATCATGTTGGCGGCATCCATAAGATCCTGATCAATCGTTATGGAACCCATATAATGGAGGTTGGCCTCCGTAACTATGGCGCAATGAATCTTGGATTTTAATACTTCGATCATCATGCCTCTTTGTATTTGATGTGATCGATGAGACGGATGGGCGTATGGC
>OMXX01000278.1 GCA_900315105.1 uncultured Prevotellaceae bacterium
TTCAGCCTTACAACTGTCAGCTAAGGAACAGCCTGCATTCAAATCCGGACATAATACCATCTTGTCAGGTGAGAGCAGTTTACAAGTCTCTGCCATAAAATGAACACCACACATCACCATGATTTTCGCATCCGTCTCTGCAGCCTTACGGGCTAAAGCTAAAGAGTCACCTACGAAATCTGCAATATCCTGAATATCACCAATCGTATAGTAGTGAGCCAGGATAATAGCACCCTTCTCATCACACATACGACGGATCTCAGTTTTTAATTCTTCTTTTTTCAACATCACAATATATTTATTTTTTCTTTTAATCTTTTCTTAAAAATAGAAATAAGTAGTATGATATGCCGTGAATATCTTGATAACTTTCTGCCCTTTTTCTTGGCAGATTGTTTATACACTCAGAATTTCAGGTTATCAATACCTGCTGTGGATTCTTTCTCTCTGATAATGAGTTCATAAGATCGTTTATCCACAATTTCCAATTTTGGTGCAAATATAATAAGTTTATATTATTTTTCGGCAAAAAACGGTGGAAATCTTTCGAAAAACTCGTGAATAACCCTGTGGATATCCCTATATCGAACAGGGCAATAATGATTTTGTGAGTAATCCACAACGTTTTCCACACAGTTATCCACAGTTTTTCCACCATAATAATTTGGTAGTTTGCCGACTTAATCGTAACTTTGCAACCACGATGAAAAAATTAAGGACGATAGAAATGCAGCGCCTCTCTGTGGAGGAATTCAAGGAGGCGGATAAGTTACCATTGATAGTGGTGCTCGATGATGTCCGTTCGATGGTGTTTCGTACAGGTGATGCTTTCCGCATTGAGGCGGTCTATCTGTGTGGCATCACTTCCACGCCTCCGATGGCAGAGATTCATAAGACTGCCTTAGGTGCTGAGGATAGTGTCAGTTGGAAATACTTTCCTACTACTATGGAGGCTTTGAATTCTTTGAAGGCTGATGGATATGAGGTCTATGCCGTCGAACAGGCGCATGGCTCTACGATGCTGCAGAATTTCAAACCTGAGACTGATCGGAAATATGCCGTCATACTTGGTAATGAGGTAAAAGGTGTGCATCAGGAGGTAGTGGATGCCTGTGATGGTTGTCTGGAGATTCCTCAGTTTGGTACGAAGCATTCCATGAATGTCTCTGTGACTGGTGGTATTGTGATCTGGCACTTTGCAAAAACTAAACTTTAGAAAGATATATGAGTCTCCTGGATATTATCCTTCTGGCCATCGCGTTGGCAATGGACTGTTTCGCAGTCTCTATCGTCAGCGGAGTCTTGACTCGAAAGAGATGGTTGCCACGAATGGCTTTCCTCTTTGGATTCTTTCAGGCGTTGATGCCATTGATAGGATGGATAGGTATCAGTTTCTTTCGTCAGAATATTGAGGCCTATGACCACTGGATTGCCTTTGCCTTATTGCTAATGATTGGAGGAAACATGATCCGCGAATCTTTTTCGCCAGAAGAAGAGCATTTCTTCAATCTGCTCCGACTTCGTACGCAACTGTTGTTAGCTGTCGCTACGAGTATTGATGCTATGGCGATTGGTATTTCGTTTGCCTGTACAGGTTTTAATGAAATCTCCCAGTTGTTGCTTCCTATTATAATAATAGGTGTAGTATCCTCTCTCTTCAGTATCATTGGTACGCGTCTTGGTGCCCGATTCGGACGGGCTATAGCCAATCGTCTGAAACCAGAACTTTTAGGTGGTCTGATCCTTATAGCAATAGGCATCAAGATTCTCATCACACACTTGATTGAAGAGTCATGATAAAAAAAATGGTATAAAATTGTACAACTTAAGAAAATTATTTGTATTTTTGCACCACAAACATGAATGTTGAAACGATAGTACTCAAGGAACTTGGCATCGGTTATCCTTCGAAAAACGGTGTGAGAGTAGTCGCTGAGCATATCAACGGAGCGATCCGTAGTGGTGAGCTTACCTGTCTGCTTGGTGCAAATGGTGTTGGTAAATCCACATTGTTGCGTACCCTTTCCGCCTTTCAGCCGAAGATAGCAGGAGAGATTCTGTTTGCAGAAGATAATGGTTTGCAAAGCAGAGAGATCTCCGGGATGTCTGACAAGGAATTGAGTCATAAGATCGGCGTGGTGCTAACGGAGAAACCTGATGTCAGGAATATGACAGTGCGCGAACTGGTCAGTCTTGGAAGGTCTCCTTATACAGGGTTCTGGGGAACCTATTCGAAAGAAGACATGCAGATCGTTGATGAGTCGATCGCCCTTGTGGGTATCGAGTCGCTTGCCAAACGGATGGTGCATACGTTGAGTGATGGTGAGCGACAGAAGGTGATGATAGCGAAGGCTCTGGCCCAGCAGACACCAGTGATCTATCTCGACGAACCTACAGCCTTCTTGGATTACCCCAGTAAGGTAGAGGTGCTGCAACTGCTTCGTCTCATCAGTCGTCAGGCTGGAAAAACCATCTTCCTTTCCACACATGATGTGGAGCTTGCTTTGCAACTGGCTGATACCATCTGGTTGATGACCCATGAAACAGGAATGACCATTGGCACACCTCAAAAATTGGCACAACAGGGTGCCTTAGGTAGATTTATCGAGCGTGAGGGAATCGTTTTCGATCCAGAGACACTCTCTATCAGAATAGTAAAGAATAACTTATGCGTGGGCTGATCTCTCAGGATTAAAGGAGCACCTGATGCAACATTTCGAGGTGGTCAGTCATTATCCTGAGGCAGAACCGTTGTCTTTAGAGAAAATGCTGGCTGAACACTTAGGTGTACCAGAAAATACGGTGTTGGTGACGAGTGGTGCCAATGAGGCCATCTATCTGATCGCACAACTTTATAAGAATTGGGCTTCCATCATTCCGCAACCTACTTTTAATGCCTATGAAGCAGCTTGTAAGACATTCGATCATCTTATCTCCTATGATCGGAAAGATCAGTTAGAGGTGATGCCTGAAGACAGGATCTACTGGATCTGTAATCCGAATAATCCTACAGGTAATGTATTGGTGAAGCCTTTGGTGAATCGTATCATCCGTCAGAATCCGCGCTATCTTTATGTT
>OMXX01000277.1 GCA_900315105.1 uncultured Prevotellaceae bacterium
CGATAATCTGGGAAATGCGTCCGTTAATCTGTGACATAAGCAATTAATTATTAGTGTTATTATGTTTTAAATACTCAGTTCGTCAAGCACCTGAATTAGTTTGCGGTCGAACGGCTTATCTTTACGGATAGCCTCAGACAGCGGCACGTAAACAACTTCATTGTTGCGAACGCCGACCATTATGTTGCGTTGTCCTTGCTTGATGGCCTCAATAGCGCCTACACCAGTACGGCTTGCCAATATGCGGTCACGTGCGGACGGACGGCCACCACGTTGCAAGTGACCAAGAATGGAAACGCGCACATCGTATTGGGGGAATTCTTTTCTCACACGATCCGCATAATAAAGTGCTCCACACTTGGGACTTTCAGAGACAATAACGATACAACTGCGCTTGGACTTACGTATTCCGCGTTCCATAAACTGTGCCAACTGGTCAACATCGGTTGAATCTTCTGGAATGATAGCGGCCTCTGCCCCACTGGCTATTGCCGAGTTCTGAGCCAGAAAACCAGCATCGCGTCCCATTACTTCGACGAAGAATATGCGTTCATGACTCTGCGCTGTATCACGGATACGGTCTACGCATTCAACAATTGTGTTCAAGGTTGTGTCATAACCGATTGTATTATCTGTTCCATAAAGGTCGTTGTCGATTGTTCCTGGCAGACCTATGCAACACAAATCATACTTCTCGGCAAAATCGCGGGCACCTGTCAAGGATCCGTTACCGCCAATAACGATAAGCGCGTCGATATTGTTCTCTACCAAATTCTGGTAAGCTTTTTCCCTACCCTCTTCGGTCATAAACTCTTTCGAGCGCGCCGTTTTCAATATTGTTCCGCCAGTACCAATGATACCACTCACATTCTCTGTTGTAAAATCACTGATTTCACCGTTGATCAGTCCGTCGTAGCCTCTGTAGATAGCCTTGATCTTGAAACCATTGTAAATGCCGGCACGTGTTACCGCGCGAATTGCGGCATTCATACCTGGAGCATCTCCTCCAGATGTCAAAATACCTATTGTCTGAACTTTTGCCATTTTATAATCTCTTTTATACTAACGTGGATTCTAATTTTCTATTCAGTTTCTCACCTGTTCTGCCAATATTTATACAGAGGAGGAACAAAGAATTGCTATTGGGCTTAATGCAATTGATTTGGGGTTGTCTGCCCGTCTCCCGGTGCTCGACAACCTTGCCTGCTTCCTTGGAAAATCCATTACCAACAAGAAACATTCCCTCGAATAATATAGCTTTACAAGCATTGTTCATTCTACCGCAAAGTTACTAAATTTCAAGCTACAAACAAGGCCTTTCTATATATTTTTTCAACGAAAATTGATAAGATTATACAAAAGTTTCCATTTCGACATATATAGTTAACAGATTTTTTAATAATTATATCTCAAACTCCGAGGTCTTTTCAAAAGGTTGTTCTGTTCAGGGTGGCTTGATAGATACCAATATCCTTGTAGATAAGGTACATTGAAAGGATGGTTGTAACGCTCCTTTCACTACAAAAAAAGTTCTCTTTTCCCACATGGAATTTGGTAAGCATAGGCTTGTTATCTCCTCGGAGCAGTCAGACCATGTTGCTTCTGTCTACAACCTGCCTATCAACTTCCTCAACGAGAAATAGATCTCTTCCTGAAGTCGGAAAAGTTTCCAAGAAAACCTTAAGGGGCAGTAACCGTACTTCGTGCCGAAGTGTTTCCTCACAGTATTGGGATCTATCGACTTCCAGGCCTGCTTTATTTTCTCAAGGCCAGTTTTCCTATCCTTAGATGCCAACTCGTGTCGATATTTATAATAGAACATATACATCCCTACGACGACTTTCCAACGGCAGATCTCATATTCATCCAAAACATCTTTAGGACTATGCATCGCCAACAACATTTTTCTCATGCTTGCATTTGCCTCAAGGTAGTCGAATCGGTGAACATCTACAGCATGGGACACGGAAGAAGAATGTTGACGGTAGTAATATACGCCCTGACATTCCCTCACTTCACGTGAAGC
>OMXX01000275.1 GCA_900315105.1 uncultured Prevotellaceae bacterium
GTCAAACTTCAAAAATCCAACATTCACTATGCTGTGCTCTTCTTTTAAAATAGAACCATCGGCTACGCTTTTATCTAAATAATTCCAGTCCTTCAACGCCTCTTCCTTCTTTTCCTGCCATTGTTGCTGAGTAATAGGCTTCATAGGCAGTTGATACTCTTCCTTCATAAAAAGATTGCCATCTTCATCAGCAAACAATAAGAAGGAATCCGACTTTTCTATGTACTTATATAGTTTTCTAGGCTCAGATGACTGGATATAGAAATTCTTGAAACGCAAGCCGTCTTCAATACCGGCATTAAGGACATCTGAATTCGTATAGCTGTTTACATTCATCTCATGGGTCACAACACGGGGATAGAACCTTGTGTTGTCGATAGTAGTCAACTCTAACCATCCGGAGCGGATGATAGTTGGTCGTTTTTTAAACGGTACTGAGTTGATAACATCTAACCATATAGGGCTGCTTGTGGCATGTTTTGAAATCCTCCCCTTGAAGACAGTGTAACCGAACTCTACGTCCAAATCCGTCACTTGTTCGTGATGAGTTAAGATACTTACCATCTCGGTATGTTTGCTGTCTGTCATTTTTTCTCTGAGATCCATGCTCTTGAACAATGGATTCTTTATGTCGCCCTTGCCCTTCAAGCTTCCGACAAACATAGTTTCCCAGTCACGGTCATCAGACGGAAGTCCGAAAAGACGGTAATTGCCGACATTGTCCAATATCAGACAATATCTCTTTCCGTCATAAACACGAAGTCCTCTGCCTACCATCTGCAGGTATTTGGACAGTGACAATGTCGGTCTTGCCATTTGTATGAATTCTACATCCGGGCAGTCAAGGCCTTCATCAAAAAGTGAGACGTTGACAATTACTTGTATATCACTTTCTTTTAAAGGCTTGTTGACGTCTGTTTGCGTATTTCTAAATCTCTCAAGAATCTCATTCCTGTCTTTGTCAGGTGTCTTGCTGCTGATGGCTATTGCCTTTATTCCGTTCATTTGGTATATCTCGGCAATATGCTCGGCATGCTTTATGTCTATGGCGTAAACTATTCCTTTCTTTCCTTTGGCATATCTCGTTATCGTGTCACACAACCTTTCAAGAGAGGGACGCAAGTCTAATTTTTCGCTCATCTCCCTCACGGAGAAGTCGCCGTCGGCTCCTCGCTTACGCAAATTGTTAATAATCCTCACATCCTCATTGCCAGGCTTCACCGACATATAGTCATAGAGCGAGAGATACTCTTTGGCTATGAACCAGTTTATAGGATGGGATTGCAACAATACATCAAACAGGTCGGTAAAAGGATGCCCGTTCAACCTGCAAGGTGTTGCCGTCAGTCCCACAATCTTTGCCTTGGGAAAAGCCTCAATAATCGATGTATATGTCTTTGCTACAGAATGATGAGCCTCGTCTATAACTATAAGCGAAGGTCTTGACGTAATTTCAGAGACATGTCTGTTCAACCACTGAACAGAATAGACTTCAACCTTCTTTATGTCCTTCTCGTCGATGTAAAGCTGTAGGGTATTTTCAGCCTGTGCGACAAGCTCTCGTCTATGGGCAATTACAAACACCGCATGTCCTTTACTGATATAGCTCTTAGTAACGGCAGCAATAACATGGGTCTTGCCGGTGCCAGTAGGCATCTGCACCATCACAGACTGAAAAGACACGAACGCCTTCTCAATTCTGCTAACCATCTCGGACTGATAGGGATAAAGATGAATATACTTCTTGATCGTCATTGACGTATGCTATTCTGATATCATTAACAAGAACGGCTTCCCCTAGCTCATTATTGCTTTTCCTCCTCTTTTCCCTCTTTCTCCCACTGCATATCGGCAAACAACTGGCGCAGGTCTCTTGCTTGTATGTCGAGGGTTGGAGCAGGGCGGAGATGGGCGACCTTCAGTGTAAAGCCATGGAAAAGTCCTTCCATCGTGAAGCCCTCCTTGGTCTTCAACAGACGCTTCACATAACTTTGGCGGTCAGCAATCATCTTCTTTTCGTCCTCTTCCGTCAGTCCTTTGAGAATATCATATTGCGCATAGAGTTTGGTACGTGGGTGTTTCTTCAGCACGGCATTGGCAAGCTTCACATATAACTTCACATCTGCGTCCGATGCCCAGGGCGACAACTCAAATGACAGTGCATGCACGGTCTCATTGTAAGCTAAATATACTCCGGTCGCCGACTTATTGTATTCATACACCATCATCGCATCCTCACCCTCATCGCCATCTGCCGGCCACTCATCATAGAGGATTTCATCGGGATTGTCCGGCAGCTGGCCGTCCGGATAGAGATAATCCAATGCATAATACACCTTGAACTTCTTCGGCAGTCCTATTATCGTCAACTTGTCGTACTTCATACATGCCTCATTTTAAAATCACATCCATCGAAACCTTCACATAGCTCTGCCTCTAACAGATTTATTGCATTTCTTCTCTGAGCTTTTTCCACCGCCCCTTATCTCGCTGTTTCCGACTATTGGAGGATTATTGCCGTCATAGTATAGTCTGCGGCAATAATAACGCATGCTTGGATAAGCGTAAAACTCCACATCGAAGCGTCTGCCATCAATGTACCGCTGGTAGATATGGAACAATACATGCGGACGGGATTTCGTCACGATATAGTTGTCACCAAGGAA
>OMXX01000274.1 GCA_900315105.1 uncultured Prevotellaceae bacterium
TATCTACCGCATTGACGAGGGCTTGCAGTTTTGCATCAAAGCCATTCAGGACTTTGCCTATTCAGGCTTCGGCGGTCGAGGCGGCAAGCATGGTGACATCTTCTGGGACAACGAATCATACGCCATCAAGCAATACCTAAAGATGTTTGCCGAACTTGCCAGTGTTACTTTGAAGCAAGTGGCAGACTGGTTCATCTGGCTGGCAAGCACCTTGGGCAGATTCAATGCTAACGAGCTCAGACGTGCAGACCATGAAGTTCACGACATTGCTGATGGCAGATATGATGGACGCATACAGAAGTTCCAACAAGGGATATCGAGATAGGCCGCTGCTATATGATAGCAGTCCGATAAATTGGAATTTATAGTTTAATCTCTTTTCTTTTTCATGTCCTTTGACACCCACAATACCCAGGAATCAGTATTGTCAGTAAGTTGATTGGGATAGGGCAATTCTATTCTTACGTTAGGTTCAATTCCTGAGGCTGATTGTATACCGTCAAGATGAAGAAATGCCGATGAAACAGTTGTAGGATAGAACACCTGAATCCTGCTATGAGGTAAACGAAAAGGAAGAAGGTTACCTGTCGCTGCACATCCTGCTGAGTTTTCTTTTCCATATAATGTCACTCTTTTGTTGTCGGAATAGTTTCTGGCAACTCTGAGTATAGTTTCCGCTGCACTGGCTGTTTTCCTATCAATGATTATTGCAATGTGGATGCCTGCATCATGCGACGGAATATCTTCATCTCCTTCTTCATCATCTCCCCATAACTCAAATGGCTTTCCATCTTTCACTTTTTCCAGTTGTTCTTTCATCCAATCTGGCATTTCTGGATGAAACCTGTTATCATAGGTGTTCCTAAAGAAATATTGTTCTGGAAATCTTGCTTGATGATCTACCATTAAAGGTAACAAAGGCTCCCATATCGCATCATTTCCACCACTATTTCCTCTGATGTCTAAAATTAGATTTTTACATTTACTGGAAAAGAACATGTTGACAGATTCTGCAAACCAAGCGTTCGTAGGAAACTCGCCTGCACATGACGGGACACGAATTAACCATGTAGTCTTATCTATTTTCTTGGAGACAGGTTGGGGATGATAATCTATGAAGTGAGAATAATCAGGAATGTCTCTTTTTTTGCAGACATGCCAGAAATAAGGAAGATCTGCATAGTAATGTGCATCAAAATAATGACTAAACCAATATGCATATTCGCTAACAGCCTGCTCTATACCCCATGCACGGCACATGAGAGAGTCTTTTACATTCTCTTTTAGTTTTTGGTAATCGGCCGTATGTCCATGTTCGATGATAGATGGATAAGCGGCATAATTAGCCTCGGTATATGCCGTAAGATAATTAAAGTCTTGAAGATTATAAAACACACTGTCGATTTGGGCATAGCATTTTTGCCAATTCGAAACAAAAAGGACTACAAATATCATAGATACGAGTGACGCATCTACATGGCGGTTATCTTTTCTCATATTGCAAATTTGTATTTTTATATTATTCTGTCTTAAAGATAATATGCATATAGTTCCCTTTCTCATAGCCGAAACGCTGTATGAGAGTGGAGCCGTCGTAGATTGCTTCCAATTGCAGGTAGATGCCGTTTTCGGCAAGTGAACGGAACGCTTTTGGTTGTTGCAGTTCGTCCTTCGTAAACGTGTAATACTGGCTGTTGTTATTAAACTCCAAGCGGATGTGGTGGTCGGCACCGCCGTAGTTCAAGTTCAGCAGCATGACATTGGGAATGAAAGCCCATTTGATGTGCGAATAGTCCGAATCGTAGTCAAAGCCGTAGCGGGCTGTGATGGCCTGTGGGGAGGCTCCGGCGAGTGCATGGCTCAGCCCTTCGTCCGCATCCACGACCTTTGAGATCAGCGAAACGGGGAAGTTTTGAAAGAATATATGCTGCATCTTATTGTCGGACACATCAAGCTGCACTTCACCGAATGTTGCTTCATGGGCTTTTGTTATTATGTGTCGCCCCTTCTCGTCCGTCATATCCGTGCAATCCTTGTCCTTATAGATAATGATATACTCACCAGAATATTCGCCCGAAATGTTCTGTGCATACCTC
>OMXX01000271.1 GCA_900315105.1 uncultured Prevotellaceae bacterium
TGCTCCGCCGCTGCCCGGGCATCGCCCGCCATCTCCCCCTGAATGCCATCGCCTCGTTCCTCTGCGTCACTCCCCAACAGTTGTCACGCATCCGCAAGGGCGTCACGTTTGGAAGTATCAACAGACTCTGAATCTACCACCCAATCATATTTCTTCACCCACCTCCAAACTGTGACGCGGGAAAGATTCGTCATGTTCTGAATTTGGGGCTTTGAAAGGCCAATACGTATAAGGTAGCAGACTTGCATCTGTTGTTCTGTAAATGTGCCTAACTCTTTCAAAAGTTTGTCATTGAATGTTGGGTAAAGTTCGTCAACAGCCTGATAGAGTTGTTTCCAATCCGCCGCTTTCATGTTCTTCTTGCCTGTAGATGATTGTCTGATGGCATAGATGACATCCTCTGCCTTACCCTCCAATTCTGACTGATGCAGCAATTTGATGAAAGTCATATTCTGATTCATCTTCTCCGACAACTGTTGCTCCTTCGCTTTTAGTGCCTCATCGTAATTGGAAAGTTCGGCATTGACGCGCTGGAGTTCTTGCTTTAAATCATTCAGTTCTTCAGATGATTTTTCCAACGACTTCTTCGACTTTTCCAATTCACTTTCCTTCTTCTCTATATCCTTGCGAAGCTGTAGCTCATCGTGGGACACTCGCTGCAACTCAGCAGAAAGCCTAATCACCTCATGCAGATGTTTGTTTCTCCTTCGTATATATAAGATATAAGCGATACTTACAAGTAGGATTGCCAATAGAGAGACCATAATGAGCACACTCTTGTATTGTTTTTCTTTTTCCTGCAATTCCTGTTCCTTTTTCTGGTCAAGATGATATTGATGTTCGTTGTTCACAGTTGCTGCCAGTTCCTGACGTTTGCCAAAGTCCAACGAATCACTTAGCTGCATATACATCTTTGCATAGTGACTGGCATTATTGACATCGCCAGACTTGTCATAAATATAATAAATGAATTTTGCTGCATCATACTTGGTTTCTATGTCGGTCTCATCATCGAGCACACGCTTGCAATAGATAGCGGCAGAATCATTTTTACCCACCAATTCGTAGTAATAGGCAAAAGCAATACATGGAAAGGCCGAGAAATCTTCCAGTGGGTTTACATCTATTTTGGACAAACAATCTTTGGCTTTAGCATAACATTTCAATTGAGAATAGTCATTCAACAAGTATATGAGTGTGTTTTGATGCTTAGCAATATTATTTGAGTGAATAACCTGTGCATATGCGGAGTCAAATGCCGCTTCTGCCTGTCGGTTATTTTTTAAAGCGAGGTACGATGTCCCGATATGCATATATGGTGATATGACGTCGCTCTTGGTCTTTTGGCAAATTTCCAATTCCTTCATTGCCATGTCTATGCCATTAGGATAATCTTGGACACCATAGTAAAGATAATTAAGGTTAGAATAGGTGTTCCGTAACATAATTGAGTCGCACTCGTCATTATCCATTGCATAGTCTAATGATTTGAAGAAGTATTCCAAAGCTCTTGGCGTGTCCTGTAAATCACGATACACGCTACCCGCATAATAGTTAACTTCTTGTTTCTCTCTCGTTGTACCTTCTTTACTAAAGTATGCCACAAGTTGTTTTATCATGATGTCCGAGCTGGGCAAGTTGTCCGCTTTGTCATTCAAACGTACTCTCAACAGGTCATACTTGTTTTTTACATATTCCGACTTCTGTCTGATGTCTACCTCTAATGAATCAAGCATAGCAAGTGCTGTTACAGGATCGCTGTCACCAACGCTCTTGATGTGGTCGAGCCTATCCATCACTTCCCCGTCAGAACATGCCATCAAAAGAAGCATCAGGGTAATAATCCATGCAGAAACAAATTTATTCATCATTCCTATTTATAATGTGGGTGCAAAGGTACAAAAAACAATTGAAACGATGGCAATATTTGTTTCATTTTGTTTCTCAATGCCAAAAGAAACGCAATGAAACAGCGACTTTTCCTTGCTTCTCACTTTTTTACTTACCTTTGCAGCCTGTTCAGTATAAAGCAACAACTAATAAGAAATGAATATGAAAACAATGAAACTCTGGAGAATCGCATTTATGATGCTTGCTGCTTTCTCCCTCGCCTCTTGCAGCAGCGACGATGACAACGAAGACAAAGTGGAACAGCAGAAACTGGAACTTATCAGAATGTTCCTGACAACAATTATGTTGAAGGTATGCTGATTCGAGAACAGGGCGAGAGTGCCTTCTACTGCGTCTCGTTCCAAGAAATCTCGGGCTTCACTTACGAGCGCGGTCATGAGTATGAACTGTTTGTGAAGCGCACAACACTCGCTAATCCTCCACAGGATTCCGGCAAGTATCGCTATGAACTCGTCCGCATCGTGTCGGATAGGAAGGTCGAGTAAATAAATCTAATAAGAACTACGGCTTGAGGTACATCCTCATATTTTGTCTCACTTTATGCTGTTTTTATGACTTATTCTAAAAAAGAATGTATTTTCAAGATGACAAGAGTCTTTCTTGCTTCCTTCATCTTGATGGGCGTTTTCCTGTTGCCCTACTTCGCCTATATTTTCGGGTTTTTACCGTCTTACTTTATGAAGACAAGAAAGAGAAGTTGGGAATATGGCGTAATCCGAGCCTTGGAATGAACCTGAAAGCGGTTATTCTATCCCTGGCATTAGGAGTCCTCTGGCAACTCATTACACTTCTGCTGACCTCCTTGTTTGATACGCCTAATACAGCCCCTCGGGAACCCTATACTCTGGTTACCCTTATCCTACATATATTCTCCTTCTCCATCATCGGCCCCATTGCAGAGGAACTGTTTTTACGGAAATGGTACATATCCGTGATGGAAAGAGCCTCTTTCAGCAAGATATCGATTGTCGTTTCCAATGCACTCATTTTTTACGTGGCGCATGTGGGTATAGGCGTTTGGAGATTAGACACACTGATTATGGCGGTGATTCTTTGTCTAATGTATATGAGAACCAGAGATGTTCGCTATTGTGTGATTACGCATGTCACATGTAATCTCCTGGGAATCTTCTCTGCTTATTATTTCGTATAAAACAATCGATTTTTAAAATCGCATTTATGAAAAAGAGAATAACTATTATCTCAGTTGTGATACAAATGACTATCATGGGTGTTGCACAAACGTCTAAAGATAGTTGCTCTATTCCAAAGGATTCACTTTGTCAAGAAAGAATAGCCAAGTCCGATACAATAAACTGTCCTTTGGACAAACTGTTTCTTTTAA
>OMXX01000269.1 GCA_900315105.1 uncultured Prevotellaceae bacterium
CATGTGAGCCAAATGGCCACAACGCGAGAATACCCAACCGAAGGGTGGCTATGCCGAATGGTATGCCGATGATGGTGATCATCAGCAGGAGTGATGAAACGAAATACTCCACTGCGATGCCCAATCCTCCAAAGACGAGCCAAATGATATTTCCTAATATCTTCATGAATTCAATCTCGGTTTCAAATGATGAACGCTTTTGCTTGCAAAGATAATGAAAATCACTGAAAGCAAAGAATTGACATCATCAATTTAGGCAGTCAAACAAAGTAGTAGGATTAAAAGGTTCGAGTCCTTCCGATATCGCGGGGGTTCGATTCCCTGGTGACACTGGGGGTTCGAATCCTTGTTGGTACCGGGGGTTCGAATCCTCAGAAGATTATTTCCATCCCAGATACATTAGAAAAGCCGTTGAAATTGCCAACGAGGATGGAAGCATTGATGACTGTGCCTGGTGTAATTCGGCCGGGTTGACAATTGAGCAGGAAATTCACAGATACAGAGAGGGGCTAAAGAAAGCTAATAGACCCTAATTAATTAATTTTGCCTCGGTAGAAATTGCTTCGATTTCTACCGAGGCAAAAATTTCTATTTACTTTATCAATACCATACAACTTTCCCTTCCGTACTCCCCACTCGTAAAATGTAGTGTTTTAAATCCCTTCTCATAGTCTACAAATTTCAATACTCTTTCTTATTCCCTTAATCCGATTTACTTGCCTACCCGATTATCCGCTCTTCACTCTTAGCAAAGATAGAAATCAGAGATTATTATCTCAGCCAAGAGAGAGACTATCATCCCTTAAAGACAGCACTAATGCAGTCTTTTCCTACCATCGCAACCAGCAGCTCGCTGCTGGCAACGATGGTTTTCATCCATTCGCAGCACCATGCCTTACAGGAATCCGCGAGAAGCGACGTTGCCGCATGTCGCAGGACTCCTTACAGGCGAGGTGTTGCTTACCCTCATGAAGTCAGCAGGGCACGCGACTTTCCAAGATCGCATGGTCTGCAAACTTCAATACTCTTTCCTGCTTTCGTCACTTTTTCGAGGTCAAAAAGTTAATTGCTTATAAATCAGCAAATAAGCCTCTGAAAATTTGCGAATTTGGGTGTCCCACGCTATCTTTGCATCATGTTTTTACGCAAGAAACCCAACAAGTCAGGCAGCACAAGCGTACAGGTCATCGTCAAGACCAAAAACCGCAAGTAACGTGTGGTCAAGACCATTGGCTCCAGTCTGGACACAGACGAGATAGGACTGGGCTTTATGTCCGCAACATTGGCATTGTTTACGTGAAGGGCATATGTACCACAAAACAATATTCAAAGTTCCTTATCCATTGTTTGCTAATTGTTTGCATCTGTTCACAACATCAACAAAAAGTTGAAAGACCTCATCAAATTCAAAAGGAGAGATCCATTTCCACACATAATGAGTTTTGCAAAGGGGCAGAAGGTCTTTAAGCTTCTCAATACATGTGCCATTTATATCTCGTTCTTCTTCCTGCAAAGAAGGAGAAAACTCAACTTGACAGTACAACTCTCCTTTCTCTTCGCTGATAAAAATGTCCACCTTTTTTCCTTCCAAGGTCAGAGAAACATCTGTATATGCTCCTCTTTCGCATGGATGCAACTCAGGGAAGAGTTCTTTGGTCTTCTTTTTCCAATCTTTATAAATGGATTCACAGAGCCTTCCCTTAAGTGCTTGCATTGCTTTGACGACTTCCTGCATGTCATCAATTTTATTCTGAAGCTCTTTGATACGCTCTTGGTCAGTATTGAACTTATCCAGTTCAAAGTGGGATGAAATAAGATCGTCTAAATTCATATTCATTCTATTGTTTATTGTTCTGAGTAAGAAATATCCTTCCAAGTAGTCAGTATATTGCACTACAGCAGTGTAGAGATATACATTGCTACTTGGAATATTGGGAAGAACATCGCCTTTAAGCCAGGCAAGGATGTCATCTCTGAAGGAAAGATTGACATATCTTTCTTCAAATTCCTCTTTGTAATTACCCCAAGATTGTTCATCTGGCTCATGGGCATAAGAAGGTAGATACACGACAAATATTTTTTCTTTATTGAATCCCTCGGCAATTGTCTTGTCGATGTATCTGGACAACTGTTCTTCTTGGTCTACGGCATCACAAGCCTTATTCTCAAAGATAATGGCATATCCACTT
>OMXX01000268.1 GCA_900315105.1 uncultured Prevotellaceae bacterium
TTTTCATCAGTCCATCTCCTTTACGTGAGTCTCAATAAAGTTGCGTTCCTCGGCGGTCAGCCCATATTTGTCATAAAGCTGCAAGTCTATCTCATGAACACTCTTGCTCCAGTCAATGTCAGAGGAAGATGTAAAGTCCTGGAGAGGAACGTACTTCCATTTTTCAGGCGGATTATCTTGTGTTATCTTCAATATTCCAAGCATTGTTCGAGCAAACTTACTTGTAATATATTTATGTGCAGCTTGTGCTTCTGATTCGCTTTCAAATGCACCAATTCCAAGAAAAGTTTGTGTATAGCCTATCATTGGCTCGCCGATCATCGGCGTAGATAATACTTCCCCTAATGCTCCAGAGCCGTTAGACTTGGGTACAAGTACTTTCCATTTCCTTAAGTTAGTATTCCTTAAGTCTAAGAATTTTATGTCAATATACCGGCGGACTCGTTTGTTGTTGATGACTCCTATAATTGCTACGCAATTGTCATTGTCCTTGGTCTCCTTGAATAAATCTAATTGATAAAGGATGGAAGCAGTTAATCTTCTTTCTTTTCCGCCACTTCCTATTATACTTTTATATTGGGGATAATCCTTATAAAGTGTGTCTAATTTAAATTTGTTTTGAGGATAGAATAAATCACACAGCGATTGTTCCTTTACCGCTGGTGCAACTTTATGGTATATGGAGTTTAGTTCCGGATAAATTGTAAAGACATCTATAGATCCAAAATCTTTTGCTTCATCATGGTAAGTAATAGCTACACCACCTTTGATATCGGTATTGCTGAACACTTCACTACTCACTTGATAGTAATCGGAAACTTTAAAATGTTTGTCAGCAAGCATCTTTTTATTCCAATTTGCAGGAGTCTTACCTGCGTTGAAAAGAAATCGTGCAGGCGTAATGAGAAGGACTTTTGGAGAAACTTGGTATGCGCTATCCATAAAATAGTGATAGATAGGCTTGTCGGATGTTCCTTCCGTATCCTCATTATACGGCGGGTTTCCAATCACAAAATCGAATTTCATAGGCCATTTTGTATTATGATGGGTTTTATATTTCTTGGTTATAAAGTCAAGGTAAAGGCAGTCGAAATGGTCGGGCATATTATCAGTGGAAGGAATCCAGCGACGAAGCCGACAACGCAAACCATTGTGATGCAGAATGTCGTTTTTGTCGCAACCGGGGCATGGAGTTACCGTAGTGGTCTGCTCTCCAAATAGTTCGCCCTCTGTATGCTGATCGTCATGACACGAACAGGGCACAACGGCTTTCAGGCCGTCCATCTGCCAGACGTTCCAGGATATGATCTCTGCAGCCCTGAATATCGTAGCCTTGGCTGCCCTCCTGCCAAAATGCTGCTCATGATACTCGTTGAAAGTGGCAAGCAAGGCTTCCCGTGCAAGGAGCAGATTGTCGCCTTGCCACTCATAGCCATACACGCTGCCCAATGCCAACAATGCCCAATGAGCCCATTCTTCGTCAGAAGAGTTATCGTTCACCAAACGCAGCTTGCGGTCGAGGATACCTGTTCGCTCAGCGATCAGGATGGGCTCACCCGAAACCGTGTCATAGCGCGAGGTTAGGAACGGGGCTTCGCCACAGGTTATCTCCAGTCGGGTAGCAAGAACATAGTCCTGCCAAGCGTTTTTGTTTTCATCAGATTCTTCATGAAGGCCTATCCATTCCTCATCGATGACATCGTTCATTTTTCCAACAAGCCACGACGGTGTAAATACCTCAGCCATCTGCCGCGAACGGCGCTGTTGCTCGTCACGACTTTTCATAGCGCGTGGCATGATGATATTCCCATGCTTACCTGTTATGGCCTCCACAGTTATACTGTCATGCCAGCCGTAGCCCTCGCCGTAATCGGCATAGCTGTCTGTTGCCCAAAAGATATTCTTTCGGGTGGTATGGTCGGAGAGGAGCACTTCAAGCAGTCCCGGCTCATCTTGTAGTAATTTGTTTTCGAGTATATCTATAGGCTCGGACATACATTAAACGATTATTCCTCGCAAATTTACAAAAAAAATATTGGATAAGTTGAACTACTACCTTGAGAAATACCTTTCTTTATGTGACTTTTCTTCATATGCCCTTTGAAGAACTTTATACTTTCATACGAAAATTATAAGTGCTATTTTTGGTTATAACAGCTTGTTTTACATTAATTTGTTATCAATTTGAATCAATGACACAAAAA
>OMXX01000267.1 GCA_900315105.1 uncultured Prevotellaceae bacterium
TTTTGGAAAATACAGTGTTATTATAGCAAAGTTTCCTGTTATCTCATCACTTGATAATTATTACTTAGAATTGCATCAATATAAAGATTCAACCATTTCCCTTGTTTTCTGTTTCAAAGTTCCAGACAGCGTCTATAGCGGTACCTATGATTCTCATATCTGGGGCTTATTCCCCAAAATTGAAAATTACATCAACAGAATCGAATACACAACAGAATAAAACACGACAAAAATGAAATCCATTCTTTTAACACTTATTTCGTTACTGCTTAGCCTTTGTTTAGCAGCTCAACCCACAATTAATAATAACAAAACTGTATCAAGAATTATAACGGTAAAGCCCAAAGAGGACTCAAAGAATCTTTTTATGAAGAATTACGAATTCATCAGATCCAATTTCTTAGGGTTCTTTGATGTATTAACTCCAGAAGGAAAAACGGTTGATGACTATATTGATGAATTAAAACATACGAACATATTCGAGTCAATTGACTATAACACAATAATTTCATTTGGTCAGCTCCCAACAAGAGAGACTATATATGCAAATGTTGAATCTCTGATCTTAAATGAAAGGAATACAACGAGTAGCAATTTCCCGAATGATCCAGATTTTTCAAATCAATCTTATTTAGCATTAATAAATGCTAATGATGCATGGAATATCTCAACAGGTGATTCAACAATAAAAGTTGCAATTATCAATACAGGCATAGATTGTACTCATAACGATATTGGGATAGGCAATGATACTTATAGTAATGTAAACACATCTTTAGGAGAAAATTCGACACCCTATTTTTCGTATGGCACGCAAATTGCAGGCTTGATTTGTGCAAAAACCAATAACGGTTTAGGTATTGCTGGGTTAGCAGGAGGAAACAACGGGCGCGGTGTCACTATCATCCCCTTTAATGCTATTGATGCGATGAATGACTATCAAATTGACGGATCTCTTATTGATGATTACATCTTAGAAGCTGTAAATATTGGTGCCCGAATTATTCAAATAGACTTTAATTCTAATATGACATCAGCTTTAGAAGCTTCTATAAACTATGCATATAATAATGGCGTTACAATTGTTTGCGGAACAGGTATGGATATGTCTGTTGCGCAAAATGCTACTGCTGTCAAATCACCAGCTTCAAACAATAGAGTTATAGGTGTAGGATGTTGTACAGGAACTTCAAACCCCTCACGTTATTTTTCATGCTATGGCGAAGGAATAGACTTAGTTGCCCCTGGAGTTCAGTTATATACCACCACCCTTAATAATTCTTACTCACACCTTCACATTGGCACAGATTTAGCAGCATCATTAGTAACAGGGACAATCTCTCTTATGTTGTCTGTCAATCCAAATCTGACACCAAACGAGATTAGGACAATATTACATGATACTGCATACAAAATACCTTTCTATTCTTCATGCTACAATAGTAACGGCTGGTGTGATGAAGTTGGCTATGGTCTTCTAGATGCCTATGCTGCCGTTCTTGCTGCCTTACAAATTAACATCACCGGATCTGATCCTTTATGCGGCGAGGAAATCTATACCATTAGTGGAATCCCAGCAGGGGCTTCAGTGTCGTTGGGAACAAACACTGGAGGATTCTGGATTCAGAAGAGCGGCAACATCAGTTTTGACTCCTATAACAGCACAACCGGCGAACTATCCGTGCAGCAAACAACTCCCGGTAATGGCTATATAAAAGTCTATTACGACGACCATCTGCTGGCAACCAAAGAATTCTGGGTTGGCGGGCCAGAAATCACTAACTTCTACTATATGGGTAACACGCTATACGCTGAGGCATCTGCATTATCGTTCTACTGGAACATCAATGGAACAACATTCTGGTCGCGCGAGGGGCGTAAGTATTACCCATTGGCTGATGGAACTTATAACGTTTCTGTTTATGCTGTCATACCAAACTGTGGAGCAGGCCCAACCTATACCACCCAACTACATGTTTCAGGCGGCAACATGTACTCCCTCGGCGCTATCAGCAGCGACCATCAGGTGAGCATCGAGCCCATCGACTACAGCAATTCGCCGCAGCCGCTGGAGGCCATGCAGACGATGACATCGAAGCAAGCTGCCAATGACGTTCCCTACGAACTGAAGAACGCCATGACGGGCGAGGTGTCAGCACGGGGCGAGATGCCTGCCGAAGGTGGCGTACTCGACTTCAGCCGAGTGCGCAAATAATGTATTTTTAAATGCCAACCATATAAAATGAAAAAAGCAAATCTGTTCCTAATCGTTTTCCTATCAGTAACAATAGGGCTCATCACCTCATGTAAGGATGATGAAGAAACAAGCTATAGCCTATCAGACTTAAAGTTGGAGTTCTATCTTGTCAATGATGACGGGGAAGTCTCCAATGTGTTTAAAGAAAAAGAGAATTTCCGAGGCATTTTCACTTTGACCAATCTCACCGACAAGGACTTTCTTCTACCATATGAAGAGTGGAATCGTTCATGGCAAGGAATGACCTATTATATATATTCCGATGATGATCCGTCGTTATCTTGGGGAGCTGACATTTGGTTAATAGGAAGTGTGGGGCCGTGGTGGTTAAAATCCCATCAGACCAAGACGAAAAAAATGAGCAAATGGTATTATTATGATGAAAACGGGGCAGATTTTGACGCCAAGCGTAATGAAGAACATTTTCTTCCTGCAGGCAACTACCACGCAGAACTTGAGGTGAAAAATTTAAAGCGTGGGATGAAACCTATCACCCTCACCTATTCTTTTAAAATAGTAAAGCCATGAAAAAGACTATTCTTGCATTATTCACTATATTGAGTCTAACCTCGCTTGGGCAAACTTCGGGCGGTTATAATAATATTGCCTGCGATCCTGATTGGAAACCAGAATCGTATGGAATAGCAAGAATTAAGATACCGATAGAAGGTAGAGTTGTTTCTCATGGTAACGGAGCTCTGGTCATGACAACAGACTATTCATACAAGCCCTATCTCTTGACAGCTTATCATGTATTGGACTTAAATGAAGACGGAATTGTCTCTAACCAAGAAATAGCGGCCCTCAGCAATGCAACGATTACGTTCAGGGATAAGCAAAAGACATGCTTAGGTACAGAGAATGACTCTTCGGTAGTGTACACAGGCGCCTCATTGGTTGCTGCGTGGGAGGATACGGACTTTGCCCTCCTGAAGCTCACGGAGGATTTAGGGCCACATCCCGAGTTGTTTTTCCTGGGTTGGGACAAAAGTGGAAACACACCTGATTCAGCCGTTTGTATTTTCTTACCGCCATTTGAAAAGATGAAAATTGCATACGAAGACAATCCTCTTCTCTCATGGAAAATTCATAACAACAATTATTATTACTGGCGGGCAGAGTTTGACGCTAGTGGTTTACCAGAGGGGGCTTCTGGTGCACCCGTGATTGATTACGATTTCAATATCGTAGGTACTCTAAAAGGAAATCGAGGCGAAAACGTTTCGCAACAAGTGGCGGGAAAATTCAGCAGATCTTGGACTGGAGGAGGTTCATCTGCAACAAGACTGAAAACTTGGCTAGATCCCACTAATAGCGGACAGACGAGTATCAACGGTATGTATAATGTTCCCATCAAGGGTGGCTGTAATCTTTTCTGCAATCAGGAGACCTTTACCATTTATCTGCCTAACAATTTTCCTGTGTCTGTTGGCTCCATCAACTCTACTGGTTTTTCAATCTTAACAAGTTCAAATCTTAGTATCAACTCCTATACAAACAGTTTATTAACGGTACAAAAAATATCCGATGGTAAAGGATTCATCAAGATATATTACAAAGGAAGCCTCGTATCCAAGAGGGATGTTTGGGTAGGCGCGCCTGTTATCAGTGATGTCTATTACAGTAACGGATATCTATATGCAGAATGTAATGCAGAGTTTGAGCCATTCTCCTTTTTTTGGAAAGTTAATAACCAATCTTTCATGTCAGTAGAAGGGATGAAATGGCATCCATTAGCAAATGGCACTTACAATGTTGAAGTTTATTCCAACAACCTCTCTTGTGGTGCAGGACCGATCTATTATACACAAATCATTGTCACAGACAGCTATTATTATGCTCTCGGCGCCATCAGCAGCGACCATCAGGTGAGCATCGAGCCCATCGACTACAGCAATTCGCCGCAGCCGCTAGAGGCCATGCAGACGATGACTACGAAGCGAGCAGCCAAGGACGTTCCCTACGAACTGAAGAACGCCATGACGGGCGAGGTGTCAGCACGGGGCGAGATGCCTGCCGAAGGTGGCGTACTCGACTTCAGCCGAGTGCGCCTACGTGCTGACGCTCTCGCCGGCAGGCTGGGAGCCGGAAACCTTCAAAATTTCGCTGAAATAGGCAATCACGACACATACCGACAACAGATTGCAACCTGACTATTTGCTTTTTAATTACCTGAAAAGGATACTGCGCCCGCCTGGCTTTCATGGCCTGGCGGGTGCTTTCGTGTTACAATTTTTTCGCCCTTTTTCGGGGGTAAAACCGCGACAAACGCCCTAAACATCGGGATTCTTGTTTCTTACCAGTTAGAGAAAGAACAGGTATGTGCAAAATTTGCACATACCACTCAACATGGAGCAATGGTAGGAAGAACGCAAACCCAAGAAACGGTTTTGTATAACCTAGACGTCATCATTTCTGTAGGCTACCGCGTCAAAAGCAAGCGAGGCACAGCATTTCGCATTTGGGCACGTAATGTCCTCAAGCAGTATCTCGTCAAAGGCTACGCTGTCAATGAGCGCATGCGGCGTGAGCAGATTGGCGAGTTGCGACAACTGGTGGGGATGCTGGGGCGCACCATTCAGAACCAACCCGTGCTCTCCACCGATGAAAGCAACGCCCTGTTTGAGGTGGTGACAGACTACACCTATGCCCTCGACACCCTTGACAACTACGATTATCAACGGCTGACCATACAGGGAACCACCCAAGAGGAGCCCTTTCATGCGACGTACGAGAACGCGATGAAGGAGATAAACCTATTGCGGGAGAAATTCGGCGGCTCGGTGCTCTTTGGCAATGAGAAGGACGACTCTTTCAAGAGCAGCATCGGGCAGATCTACCAGACCTTCGGAGGCAAAGAACTATATCCCAGCGTAGAGGAGAAAGCCGCCATGCTGCTTTATCTGGTCACGAAGAATCATTCTTTCAGCGATGGAAACAAACGTATTGCCGCCACGCTGTTTCTGTGGTTCCTCAACAACAATCGCATTCTCTATCATGCTGACGGTTCAAAGCGCATTCCTGACAACACGCTTGTTGCCCTCACGCTGATGATTGCCGAAAGCCGAACTGAGGAAAAGGACGTGATGGTAAAGGTTGTGGTAAACCTCATTAACCACAACAACTGAACACAATCTTATTTTCAATTTACACCTGCGCCCGCTTGACCTTCATGGCCAGGCGGGCGCGTTTGTGTTACAATTTTTTCGCCCTTTTTCGAGGGTAGAACCGCTGCAAACGCCCTAAACATGGGGATTCTTGTTTCTTACCCCCTGGAAAAAACTGTAACAATGTTAAAGCGATTTAACACTAAAATGCTTGCAAGGAATCTTTTTTCACTCTAACTTTGCCTACGGAAAGCCGACAACGACGGCTACCGCACGATAGAAAAAACAATATAATGTAGAACTCAAAAAAACAATACAACGATGAAAAAACTGTTTTACCTTTTCAACACCCTGCTGCTCACAGCAACCCTTGCCGCCTGCTCCAGCGACTACGACGATCCGCCCGAGCAGCCCAACTCGCATCAGAACGAAGTGTCTGTGGACAGCGTTGACAGCACCCAGGATGAAGGAGCCTCAAAGGACTACACCGTCATCTCCACCGTACCCGTCAGCGAGGAAGTGAAGGCTTTCTTCGATGAGGCGCTGCCCAAAGAAGAAGGAAATACCGCTTATTTCTATTTCGATAATCATGCAACAAGTTCTTATTCTTATTATGTTATAAATAATGAGAAAGAATTACGAGAAAGGTACAAAGGTAATAAAGAACTACCAATTATCGATTTTGGAAAATACAGTGTTATTATAGCAAAGTTTCCTGTTATCTCATCACTTGATAATTATTACTTA
>OMXX01000266.1 GCA_900315105.1 uncultured Prevotellaceae bacterium
TATTGATGGAGCCAGAATCTACGATCTTGATTCACGTCCTTCTAGGGAAAAAGCATGGTATGAGTTGGAAAACATGAAAGCGTACTATAGCCTGTTCAAGAGATTTGAGGATAAATTCGCAGGCAAAAGGCATACTATGTCAAAAAACACTAATCTTATTTGATTTTTTAGAGAGAAGTGACTATATTTACCTTAAACAGACATAAAAACATCAAACAGTATGATGTACAATGATTATCTGAAACAGATTATTGCGTTTAATAGCGATAAAGACATTATCGCATTACGTGAGAAGTTCAACAGACCGTCTTTCTTTGAAATCATTTCGAAGGAACGTAGTGAAACAACTTATAGTTCATTCCTGAAATGGCTGTTAAAAGAGAACCATAGTGACCAGGAAACATGCAACCCTATATCTCTATTGCTGGACGTATTGGTGCGTAGAAGCGAAGAGCAAAAAGGAAATATAAACTCCATCCTAAACGATGAATGTATCAAAAGAAGCATCGTTACAAGGAATCTAGCAATCCAATCGGTAAATGTGGAGACTGAGAAATTAGTTAGCAGCCTTGCACAGGAAATAATACGTCCTGATCGTACAGGTGTTATTGGACATTTAGACTTGTTAAAGATTGCTGCAAAGAGCAAAGACCGGATAGACTTGTTCGTTGAGTGTGAAATAGAAAGCAACGATGAGCGTATTACAGCCAAGCGTATGCAAATTATCATTGAGAATAAGATTGATTCCGTAGAGGGCGGTAAGAAGCAGGAAAAGAAAACAGGGGTGGCAAAATACGACGATGCCTCTCAAACAGAACGCTATTATCTTGGCACCAAGTTCTCGACACTTGTTGCCGGACAGGCTGTTGATGGAGAAGATGTATTGCAGGTGTACGTATATCTGGCTCCTCAGACTTCAGAGCAGGGGTCATGTACAAACACTCATTTTATCCATATCAATTATTAGGATATTGTTGATGGCATCCTTATCCCCATGTTGGCATCATCTTCTTTGTCTGAGCGCTCACGCTTTTTCCTCGATGAATTCCTTAATCAGTTGGTATTCCCAAGTCTGGATGGAGCGGTCATGCGTCCCAGCATTGCTGTAGGGGAGCTGTATTCAGATGAACTCACAAAAATGTGGAATAAATACCAGCCTCTGTTAGTCGATGCGGCAATTGCCGCTTCTGAGATGACCCTATGGATGATAGACGGCACCTATTATGACCATCAACCCAGAACAGAACTTTTAAAGCTGCTCCTCGAAAAGAATGTCCAAACTACAGACATTGTTAACGGACAGTGGAAATCCAGAATGCACTACTCCAGAATGAAAGATTTGGCAGCATCTGTAGGAATAAAGATGGATTTGGTGAACTTAGTTTTGGATGATGACACTCAGGAATTGCTATCGTCATTCTGGGACAAGAACAAACGCCTTCTGACGGCTGTCATCAACGGCATGAAGGCAGAAGAGCGCCAGAAGGTGGAGGCCTTGCTCTGTCAGTTGTCAAAGCGAGACACTACAAAGTACAACGTCTATTACAATGATAAACCAATAGGTGTAAATTTGGGCAAGGCCCAAACTGCATTCTGCATAATAAAGGAATGGTCAGAACAACAGAAGTCGGAAGGCAAGGATGTGACACTGGATGTGTTAAGAAAAACATTCCCAATAGAATACAATCCCTATTATGCACACGGGAAATGGTTCACACACTTGTTTTATGAGGTGGTTAACAACCCTGAGTATGATGGAACAGAAGCAGAAGGCCCGGTACAAGGTAACTGGGACTTCGATAAAAGAGGACGTTTCAATATAGACACTACTGATGGAAAGAAAGTGACCATGTTGAAGATGTGGCGTAAGGATAGTTTGGGACATCTCATAAAGAAGGTTGCAGAGAAGAAATTGTTCAATGGCACATTGGATGTAGTTCCTGTTGAATGAAGGAAGCAGAATAAATTAACTTTTATTTAAAAGATTGACGCCCCAATTGTCGTAGAAGACCGCGTCGCGCCTTGGCGTGAGATAACCACATAAACAGAAAAGTAGCTCCAATTGCAATAAAGTATTAGTATGAGAACTTATTTAAGTCAATTTATACCTTATTCGGAGGACAGACGCGCCTACCCTTATCGGGTTATTTATCCGATGCATTTAGACTGCGTAAACTTTGCTCCTATCACCATTCTGTATGGTAACAACGGTAGT
>OMXX01000265.1 GCA_900315105.1 uncultured Prevotellaceae bacterium
CCGTCTACACAGTAATGCACACCAACCTTTATCTCTATGAAAACAGCGGTAGCAAGGATGGTCTTGACCTTCCCACAATAGATTTAAATAAAGATGGGATGCCCGACGAGGATGTTGAGTCATTCTGGCATGCTTCTGAATATACAGACTATGGATATTGGGCAGCGCTCAAACGTATGGGTAAAGCACAAGAAGTTACAGGTTGCTTTGATTACGAACTGTTGATGCCCATACCTGCTCAAGAAATTAATTCATATCCGAATTTCAAACAGAATCCCGGATACTAAATGTATTTTTGGTATAAATTAAAAGGAAAAAGTCATCCGCCTATTGGTTTTAGGCGGATTTTTTGTATATTTGCAGAAAATTTTTAATCAATAGTAAATTTCCTAAAATATGAAAAGAGATAGTTTCACGCCTATGGACTACCAATATCCCTTTGGTCAAGTTGTCCACCCACTGAGACAGCAAGACCGCACACCCAAGAAAGTTTTCGTTCTAGGCGTGTATGCCAGTGCCGTACATGCTCGTTGGAAAAGAGACGGCAAAACTGTTTGCACAGCTCTAGCCGTAGCAAGTGAGCCACGTATCTTCTGGGATGGCAACATCGAAGAAGCAAAGGAAATCATCAGGAAGATTTCCATTCCCGAGGAGGTTGGCACATTGGAACCTGCAGGCAGTCATCTCAATGGCCCTTCTGCAAAAGTTCTCGACGAGCATATCCTTGGTACTTTAGGGTACACAAGGAAAGATGCATGGCTTTGCGACCTCCTTCCTGAAACACGACTGAACTCCGGTCAGGTCAAGGTTATTACCGAACGCTACAATCCGCTGATTGAGCAGTACGGTCTGAATAAAGTAACCATCCCTGAGCGCCCCACTGTCTTCTGTGATGCAAAGCGATGCAAGGAGATTTTATCTGAACTAAATGAGTCACAGGCAAGCCTTTTGGTCTTACTTGGTGATATTCCTATCGCTCAGTTCTTAAACTCTGTGGCAGACGTTCCTTACAAATCACTCCAGGAGTACGTCGAACTGTATGGTTATGGCAAAGCTACTACTGCCACCATCGATGGTCATGCCATCAATGTTCTACCATTGGCACACCCGCGCCAGATAGGTGCTCTGGGTGCCCATAGCGAGAAATGGAACAGACTCCATCAAGAATGGGAAAACAATCTGAAGAAATGAAAATTCTAACATATAACATTAATAAATCAACTCAGGAAAATTGAGTTTGCTAGGTTTCTAGATACACCGAATAACATTAATGCTGATGCGAGCGACAGTCTGTGAGGGCTGTCGCTCTATTCATATTAGTCAGCCGGCAAAACAACACCGGGTATTTGACTAATATACAATCAGAGGGACAGGTTTGATTGAATGAAGAAAAGAATACAATGAAAAGTATGAGGCAACGACATATCATCTTGTTTCTCCTGATGGCGGTGTTCATCACTCCCGAGGAATCACCGGGACAGGTTTTGATTCCCCTTTGACGACAACCCAAAACAAGTGTCACACCTAATACGCACAGACACAGCACGTTAGACGTGACAGTGATACTTGTTTTCTTGCAATTTCTTCTGTAAGATTATATATTATAAGAATATCCCCTCAACCTTTTGGAATGGAAATTTGGAGAATTGGAAAATAGTTTGTATCTTTGCGCCAAGAAATAAGAATAAAGATGGAAGAGAACGACATCATGATAGCAGCGGAGCCTGCCGCAGCATTGCTGAGTGAGAACGTTAGAAAGAGCGGACTCCTTAGTCAGGTAATGAAATTAAGCCAACCTGACAAGGTAGCTTTAATCGCATATCTCAGCAAGGATGTGGCAAAGGAGGAATCTTTCAAGACTGACGGGTTTGGTAGAATCCAACTGACTCAGGAAATGAGAGATGCTGTCGTGAAGGCTGAGCGTGATTTTGAGGATGGCAAGTGCTTCTCTGAAGCTGATTTTAAAGAGAGATTTGCTAAATGGCTTTAGGAATCAGCTATAGTCCCCAGTTCTTTGATAGTTTGGAGGACATTCTCAACTACTTTGATGGACGCAATGGAAGTGATCGCTTCAGTAAGAAATTGCTGAAGATGATTTATAAGCAGATAAAACTAGCATCTGCTATGCCAGAGATAGGTCGTCTTACGGACTTTCCTGGTGTTAGGATATTGTTTGTGGAACGTTTTGCTATTGATTATCAGATTAGGGACAATGTTATTCTGATTATTGA
>OMXX01000262.1 GCA_900315105.1 uncultured Prevotellaceae bacterium
GGCAGAGCCCGCGAAAAGTAAAATATCTGCAATTTTCAAGGTTCGGTTGAGCCTGTTTTTCTCAGGCTCCGGGTTTTCATAAATCAGTTGACACTATCCGGTACTGTTCTCTTAAATACGCTTCAAATAGATCTCTACGGACCCGATATGTGGTATAAATCTTGTATAATGCTCCAGCTTCTCTGGCCATTCTCATCAATACCTTCTCCGTAAGTCCGTAGTATTCATAACCTGATCTCAAATCGAAAAACTGTTTCTGAGCAAATCGGATATCTGTTTCATCTAATAGATCTGAGACTTTCCAAAGATTACCCTTCATCTCTCATCTGCTCCCATCGGTTCTTTACTTTCCGAACCTGCCCCTGAGTTAATGGCTCCTGCCTGAATTGCTCCAGGTATGCCTCAAAGATTTCTCTGTTAATAAGGACTACTCCGTCAAATCGATAGATTGCTCCTGCTTCATCTGCAAGCTTTAGTAACTTTCGATGCTGAAGGCTGTAAACAATCTCGCATTCTCTCCAGGTCAGAAACTGTTTCTTTAACCGGTTCGATGCAGCCTTGATCTCGGTCCTTCGCTCCAGGTCATAATATTCATCTGACATCTGTTCTTCGCCTATCTTGGTTTTACTCATCGCTGTTCTCCTTTACGTTAGATTTGTGATATCTGTTGCCATGGATTCAAACAAACAAAAAAAGAGGCACCTTCCTAGAATTTCTTCTAAGAAAGTGCCTCTTGGCATTCATGAAATATTCGTTATGTAACTTATCTGGACTTATCCGTTTTCATCTGAAAATGCGGATTCGTTACAATTTCGTTGTAATGCTTGTCCAAGACTTTATCTATGTCTGCAACTTGTTACACAAATCAAGTACGTATTAGTACAGCTTAGCACCTGCCGGGATGTGATTATCGACCATCAGAAGATGAAGCTCTTCTTCATCGCTGTCCTTCTTGTTGTTGACTGCGGAAAGCAACATGCCGCAGGAATCGATGCCCATCATCTTCCTCGGCGGGAGATTGGTGATGGCAATCAATGTCTTTCCGACCAGTTCTTCCGGCTCATAGTAAGCATGGATACCAGAAAGAATGATTCGGTCTGTGCCTGTTCCATCATCCAGAGTGAACTGAAGGAGCTTCTTAGACTTTGGAACGGCCTCACATGCCTTAACCTTAACTGCTCTGAAGTCACTCTTGCTGAAAGTATCGAAATCTACTGCATCCTCAAAGAGAGGCTCTACAGCTACATTGCTGAAATCGATCTTGTTGTTAGGAGTGAAGAAGCCGTTATTGTCGTTTGTCTGCTCATCCTTATGTACTTGAGTGTTATCCTTACGATCGCTCTTGAGTGTCGGGATTACTTTCGGAATCATGCTATCACCGTACTAACACTGTCTAAGCTATGAGTTTTCGTATCTTTAGCTCCCTGCTATCATCGGGTGACCGGAGATGTCCGAAAAGTACAGTTTGTTGCAATTTTGTTGTAGAGAGAATTTTTGTTGCAGAGTCGCTTTTCTTAAAAAACGTTATCAAGCTTGTCTGCTAAAACATTAAAACTCTCTTGTTTCTTACGGTCAGTCGCCTCCGCATAAATGTCCATCGTAGTCTCAATGTTCTTGTGACCCATGACGGACTGAATCACCTTCAGATTGCTCTCCGCTTCGCAGAGCCTGGTCGCAAAGGTATGTCTTAAGTGGTGGCAGGAAAAATTGGGAAGAAGAATTGGGTTCCTGCCTTCTTTCTTTGCATCCAGAATCTCATCCGCATTGTAGCTGCCTGAGATACGCTTGATTGCCCGGTTGACTGCTCCGGGGTTCGGCACTTCACCAAAGCGGTTCTGAAAGATGAATCCGCTGTAGCCGTCGATTTCCTGCAGGTTCGGTCCGTTCTCAATCTCTTCGTCCTGAAGGATCTGAAAAGCTTCCCTCACTACATCGAGCATCGGAATCGTCCGGATACCGGCTTCAGTCTTCGGCTTCGAAACACGTAACCTGCAGTCTCCTGACTTCTGAGACTTGTAGTAGACCAGGGCATGGTCGATGGTGATGATGCCTTTCTCGAAGTCCAGATCCTGCCACCGAAGCCCAAGTGCTTCTCCAATTCTGCATCCGGTTCCAAGCAGGATCGTGAAGATCGGCCACCAGTGGACATAGTTCAAGGATATGATTAGAATGTAACTATAATCCCCAGATTTATATAGAAATTTTGTAACTATTCAGGTACCTGGTCATGAATAAATCAGTTCCGGGGTGTCATTTATCAGATACATTATCGCGTCAAAACCGCTATGGCCGTGTTTCTTAG
>OMXX01000261.1 GCA_900315105.1 uncultured Prevotellaceae bacterium
GCTACAGGAGATATTCATGATGGACCATGCCGAGCTGGACTTTGGCATCTATCGCATCATGAACCATAAGCGTAATCAAATCAATGACTTCCTTGACAACCAATTGTTGCCACAGGTAGAGAAAACTTTGCAAGAGTATGTCAAGACAGACGATACACTACAACAGGAGTTGACCAAAGCCATTGAGGGTTGTAAGAATCTGGGAATCGACCCTGATACGAACCCCAAGGTACAGCAACTGCGCCAGCAGATAGCTCAAAGCAGTACAGGTATTGATGATTTGCAGAACACCGTATTCTCTCGTCTTTGGGCCAACTACGACCAGTATTACATCAAGACCTCAGAGTATTTCAAGAACTACACTTTCAAACTACGCGATGGTCGCAGAATATGTTTTGTATTGGTAGATGCTTCTACTGAGCAGAACAACAACAAGAATACCAACGGCATGGAACGCCGCTTCGATATATTGCGCACAGAGGATGGTAAGCCTGTTGTCGAAGAGGTGGATGGCGAGCTGCACATCAGCTTCACCTACGAGCTGATGCCTAAGGCAACGAAGCAGAAGGAACTGAACAAGAAAGCTTTTGAGGCACTGTCTGCTGCTGTGCCTGCTGCATGGCAAGAGTTATTGATGAAGGAGCAGGTAACAGACGAGAGTGTGTTGTTAGAGAAGCACATCAATGCCTATACAGCTAAGAACTCGTTCGATTACTTTATCCATAAAGATCTTGGTGGTTTCTTGAGTCGTGAGTTGGACTTCTATATCAAGAATGAAGTATTCGTCATTGCCGACCTCGATGCTGCCAAGTTGCAGAGTCAGCTGGCTGTAGTAAAAGCCATAGAGAAGGTTGGCCAGAAAATCATTGATTTCTTAGCACAATTAGAGAACTTCCAAAAGCGCCTTTGGCTAAAGAAGAAGTTCGTAGTACAAAGTGATTATTGCATTACGCTTGATCGTGTACCTGAAAAATTCTATCCAGAAATCTGTGCTAATGAGGAGCAGAGAAAGGAATGGGTACGCCTGTTCGCTATAGATGAGATTAATGGAGACATGATGTCAGTTGCGTATAGTGAACCATTAACAATTGATTTTCTGAAAGATGAACAGAATAAGTATCTTGTTCTTGATACAAAATTCTTCTCATTACAATTCAAACATAAGCTACTTGCTGAGATAGAAGATTTGGATGACCATACAAATGGCTTACTGATAAATAGTGAAAACTTCCAAGCACTAAATTTATTACAGAAGAAATATGCAAAGCAGGTGAAATGTATATATATTGATCCTCCATACAATGCGGATTCGAGTGAAATTCTGTATAAAAACACATTTAAACATGCTTCATGGTTGAGCCTAATGGAAAATAGACTTTCACTTGCAAATAATACGCTAGTAAACGATGGAGTTGAAATTGTAGCAATAGATGAGGTTGAGCAGTGTAAGTTATCTCAATTACTTATTGATCTCAACCCAGAAAAAGAAGTTGCTCCTGTTGCAGTTGTACATAATCCTACTGGTCAACAAGGTTATAATATTTCTTTTTCAAGTGAATATGCTATTTTTGTTTACCCATCATTTCAAGGGAAAAATACTTTAGGTCTTGAAGAGCGTGAAGACCCAAACGATTGGGATACAAGAACCTTTCGAGATAATTCTGGGAATAGCAATCTTCGCACGGATGCTAAAAATTGTTTTTATCCTATTTATGTAAAAGACAAAAAGATTATTGGTTTTGGAGATGTGTGTGCTGATGATTTTCACCCAGCAAGCAGAAACGTAGATGAAAGCAATGGCATTATAGCAATTTATCCAATAGATAATAATGGCGTAGAGAAAAAATGGGTATTTGAAAGAGGTACTGTAGAATCCATTCTTGATGAATTATGGGTTAAAGACATTTCTTCTTCAGAAATAGATATAATGCGAACCAAAAAGAAATTTAGATTCAAGTCTTGTTGGTTTGACAAAAAGTATTCTGCAAATAGCTATGGATCAAGGTTGTTGACAGCAATGAAAATTCCATTTGGATATCCCAAATCAATATATAACGTTCAAGATTGCATATTAGCTGGAATGGGTGAACAGAAAAAAGGATATATCCTTGACTTCTTTGCTGGCTCTGGAACTACTGCACATGCTGTTATCAGTATTAATAAAACTGATAATGGCTCGCGAAAGTATATACTCGCAGAAATGGGCAATTACTTTGATGTTGCTACACGAACTCGTGTTGAAAAGGCCGTTTACTCAGAAGACTGGAACAACGGCAAGCCTGTATCTCGTAAAGGTGTTTCCCAATGCTTCAAATACATCCGTTTGGAGCAGTACGAAGATACGCTGAACAACTTGGAGGTGAACGATGGCTTTGGTAAGCCTGACAACGAGAGTTATGTGCTGCGCTATATGCTCGACACACCCTTTGACTATACCATCAAGACTACTCGCGACAATGAACTTGTGGATACACCTGTAGATTTGGTGGACACCTTCAACTATCTGATAGGTCTGCACGTTGACAGCATCCACTGGCATAAGGATGACAACATCTGCGTAGTGGAAGGTACGACGCATATAGAAAAGGAACATGCACTTGTTATCTGGCGCAATCAGGATGTCATCAAGAATGATGATCTGAACGATTTCTTCCGCAAGCAGGATTACTCGACACTCGACCGT
>OMXX01000259.1 GCA_900315105.1 uncultured Prevotellaceae bacterium
AGTCTCCATAAGTATAGTCAATCACTCTCTTATTACGATAGTTACGCTTGGCTATGTCACCGTTAAAGTTCACGACAATATCAGGCATCACGCCCATGATAGTCTTCCAGTAAGTCAAGTCATCATCCAGCGTGTACCAATACGGATCCGTACTAGAATGCTCCTTGTCCCCACGCCAACAAGCATCAGTCGTAGCATAGTATTTCACTACTTGCAAGGGAGTAGACTTGAAGGTAAGGCTGTCCACACCATTCTCGCTGATGTTCATGGCCGTGATCAGTTTCTTCATGTCAATGAAATCACTTTCCACTACCATGTCACCTTCGCTGAAGCCGACATGTACCATGTCCGGCAGTTTCTCCACCTGCTTGCCATTCATGTCAATGATAGAAAACAGGCTCGAACTTACTTTAACTATAGCATGTGATCCGTCCAGCATATAGAAAGGATAGGCATCATCATAAGTGTCAGAACCAATGGTCTCATCCTTCATATTGATATACTTGTATTCCTGGCTGCCACCATCTTTCTTGGTCATGGCCACCATGATATCATCACTGGCAAAGTAGAGAATATCATATTTGGCCCTGATGACCGTCTCGCCTTTGAGGTTCATCACGCCCCATCCGTCACCATTATTGTAGGTGAAGTATTCGTTTCTGATCTGTCCGACCTTCTTGATTTTTGTTGTCGGCTTGATGACGACTTCTCCTTTGTCGTTGATGATGCCGCCGCATTTCTCATTCTTGGCCTCCAGGTACACATCAAGGTAACCATTCTGGAAACCAGTCCCAAAGTCCTTGTACTTGTTCATTGAAATAGAGAAGAGCACCTTTCCTGAAGTATTGAGCACATCAAACTTCAGGTTGGTAGTACTATCCTTTTTGGCCTCCTTCTCGTATTTCTTATGGAGTGCGATGAACTTGCCATCAGAACAGGTATACATTTTCAGATAGTCAGGATTGATGACTTTGTTTCCCTTATCGTCAATAACACCAACCAAGTTGTCACATTTGTAGATGGCATACCCTTCAGAGAACCGCTCTACGGCATCCACCGTTTTTCCGTCAATCTTATCCAGCAGCTTAATGGTTTTCCCGTTGGTATCAATCATAGACACACATTTTCCCTTTTCGGCAACTAGAGCCTTTCCGTCGTTGAACATACTGGCAAAGGCATATTCTGTACCAATCTTCTTTGGTTTCTCTTCAGCGGTGTATATTTCCCACAATCCGTCAGCATTACGGACCATGAAGCGATCATCCCTGACCACTGTCGGTTTTTCTTTGAATTCCTCATTGAAGAGCACTTCCCCAGAGGGAGAGATCATGCCCCACAAACTGTTGTCAGATTCCTGGAAGGGCAGAAATTGAACATTATCTCCACTATCCTTACTGCAAGACATGCAAAGCAGCAAGAAAGAACAAAACAAAATGTTAAGAAACTTATTAGCCATAATAATAAAAGATTAAAGATGAATACATGTTTAATTGACTACTGTGCCTGTAGAACCTCTTTTGATGCAGTACACGAATAGAGATTCGTTATAAAGCAAAAAGGCTATGACCACATTGCCCGTGGAATCATGGTTGTGGTATCTGAAATCATTCCCCATTACAGGAATCCTTTCCATGGTTTGTAGTTTTAAGGGCATCATTTCCTCTGTTATTTAGATTGTTACATATTGCAAAATTACGCAAAAATTAGGAAGTAAAAGATGTTCCCACAAGACCTTGCATCATTACGATTAACGAATTTAACCCCACAGGTTAAGAATTAACCGCACAACACTGGTACTAATCCTCTTTTCCCACAATTATTACATTTCCGCAATAGGGGCACATGAAACTGTTTCCAACATACTCATTGTCGCGATAACCGTCCATCAGAGCAGCCATGGGAACCTTCAGGGCATCAGCAAATCTTGAGAGACCGGAAAGGGTGATGTTCTTTCTCTCGTTCACGATTTCGCTCACATATTGAGGTGAGACATCCATCTTCTCAGCCAGCGTTTGGGTACTAATCCCACGTTCTTTCATAATTTTGTCAATTCTAAGCATATCAACCTTCGTATAAAGTTTGTAATTCAGTTAACGCTGCAAAGGAACGATATATTTGTGCAGTCTATCTTCATTAAACAGGAGAAATGCTCAAATGACATTGAAAAATGTTTGTAAAATTGACCTTTAAGTCTTTTTTTTGACTAAAAAAACGTTATTTTTCCAACCTGGCTATGCTTTTTCCCTTTTTTTTAGTAACTTTGCGCTTAATATATTAAAAATGTGACATATGCCGAATAAAGACCTAAATCGCCTCAAAGTTGTACTAGCCGACAAGAAGCGCACAAACAAGTGGCTGGCAGAACAGCTGGGCAAAGATCCTGCGACTATCCGTAAGTAATCATGTAAACTACCGAACTCATGCCTACAAATAAGAACGCTCAACTACGTTACCAGATACTTGACCGATGCTTTAGTGACTTTAGCCGGAAATACGAGATCCAGGATCTTGTAGATAAAGTCAATGATGCATTGTATGACCTTTATGGTACAGAGGTGAGTTTACGTCAAATACGCGAAGACATTAAGTACATGCGTGACCGTGTTACGTATGATGCTCCTATAAAGGCATATCCGTATGATGGAAAGAAATGTTACTATCGCTATGAGGATAGGGATTTCACCATCTTCAACAACGCCTTGTCCGTTGATGATATGAACAAGCTCCAGTCAACTATCGATATGCTTGGAAAATTCAGAGGCGCTGCAGCCAACATATGGTTGGAAGAGGTCATTTCCAGTCTGGAGTATCGTTTTGGATTAAAGTCCAACTCTGAGAAACTTGTTTCATTTGAGCAGAACGAACAGTTGAAAGGCATTGAGAACCTGGCAGAC
>OMXX01000258.1 GCA_900315105.1 uncultured Prevotellaceae bacterium
TAGGGTATGCCTTTCTGCAATACCTCCATGCAGCATGTCGCCCAGGCATTGAACTGTTGCTCGACATCATTCATTTCAGTGAAACCGTCAGGGATGCCGACCTCGTTATCACAGGCGAAGGCTCAGCCGACTGTCAGACGTTGATGGGAAAATTGCCGATGGGCATCTTGCGTCATTCCGCTGGTATCCCCGTATGGCTGATAGCAGGAAGAATTAGCGACCGCGACCAACTCCTTCAGGCTGGTTTTTCCCGTGTAGCGTGCATTAATCCGCCAGCCTTCCCCCTCGAAGAAGCCATGCGCCCAGACGTAGCCCGACAGCATATCATCAACACCTTTAAGTTGTTGATTTTTTAAGTTGGTCTATTTCTGTATTCTGCAACCGTCGACCGTTTTCTATATAACAAAAAGCCCCTCCCTTTTAGGGGAGGGGTTGGGGAGAGGCTTTTCCCTTTTAGGGGAGGGGTTGGGGAGAGGCTTCCTTAGAAACTGAACGGTCCATGTCCCATGCAGCTAGTCGTACCTAGCGTCGTGCCCAGTGCGGTGAGGATACTTATCAGTATCTGAATCACCATCTTCCATTTTGAATTCTTCATAATTTGGAGACCCCCCTCGCCCCCCTGTTAAGGGGGGATTAAATGAGGATGTAGGGGTCAGTTTTTCCTTCGGTTGAAGGTCCGCCACCTTCGGTGCCACCGCTTTCCTCGTCAGCGGGACGACCTTCAGCGGCATCGCGCTTCAAGTCCTCAGCCCACATGAAGGTAGCCTTGGCGAGCATCTCCTTGGAGTTCAGCTGCGCGTCAGCCGAGCTGTCAGGCAGGAAACGGATGTGGAGTCCCTTGAACGCTCCCTTGGGATTGAACTTGTCGAGGCTGACCACGCCGCCCTTCTTGTTCTCTGCCATGAGATAGAAGGTGCCCAATCCCTCGAGCTTGATCTTCTTCGACTCCAGCAGCATCTCGACGATGCAGGCCTCAGCCTTGGTGAGCACACCCTCTACCACGTCCTGGGTGTAAACGGAGCCGTGCTCAGAGATATGCCTTGCGAGCTTGCGGGTGTTCAGTGTTTCCAGGTGCACGATGCGCCCGAAAAAGTTGCCATGCGAGGGACTGTCCTCATTCGTGTTCTTGTACACGTCATAGATAATTTTAGACATAATTTAAAAATGAATTTGATAGTTAAGATCCTGTCCTCGTCTTCTGTCCTCGTCTTCTGTCTTAGAAATAGCTGCCTTACTGTTGAAGAAATTCGCGACTTTCTAACTATCCTTGCAACTACGTTGCAAAGTTACTAAATATTTTTGAAACCTGCAAGTTTTTTCCGAACTTTTTTCAATAAAACTTAAAGATTTAACACTTCGCTCCGTTTTCTCTGCCTATTACCGAGAAATCCCCTGTCTCTTTTTCCGATGCGTCATTATAACGAGAGCGAGCTGCCGTTTCACACCCTTTAAACTGGTAGGTATTATAAGGTGGTGTAGAAAGGGGAGGTTATTCACTTATAACTTATAACTTTGGACATTTTCATTTTTTATTTCCATAGAAGATAATAGGTAAAATTATATATAATTATAATTATATATTATTTTAATATATATATTATTATTTTTAAGATTACCAATGTCTCGCCCCCAATAATCTTAGAAAACCTAAATGTCCAAAGTTATAAGTTATAAGTTATATGTTTTGTCTATTCCTGAAATAGTTGCCGAATTAATTTGGTTATCTCAAATATTAGCATTAATTTTGTACACAATCACTACAAACCCACTGAAGATGCAGTATATGACAAATACAAGTATCTTTTGCAATCTCCACTTTTCAATCCACCCCCTTCTTTTGCCATTTTCTGACCACAATAGGGAGTTACGCACCAAAAATAGGGAAATTCCCATTGCGGTTTCACGGAAATTGCTTATATTTGCAGTAGAAGAAGAAACCTAAAAGGAAAGAGTTATGATACAGCTAATCTTTATATTAATAGCTTACGCATTCAGAAACAAATGTATTGCTGGCGACGACCCCATTTGGTGGAAGTTGTATTACTACGGTGCAAACGCTGTAATTACTCCTTTGTTGGCAATTCCTTTCTTCAGATGGCTTAACAGACAAACGCCTGATAGTTCGGATAATCATGCTGGCGGTGGCATGATATTTCCGAATATCTGCTAGTCTTGTCCTTTTAAATATACTTCTTTGTATGTATCTTTGCCGAAAATAGCAAAGATATTTAATTTTATGGCAAAAGGACATCTTTCAGAAGACACTATCAATTTCATTGTTACAGCAGAATCAGACCAACTGCAACAGGAGATTCACAAGTCAGGGAAAGCTTTGGGCAATCTCAATGCTATGACAGTATTGAAGTGAACCCAGAAAGTTGGACACAACTTAAAGGTTCAAAATGAAAAAAGATTTTAGTTTAGAAGAAAAACTAGCAGCAATTAAATTGGTAGAGCAAGGTCATTCTGCTCGTTCTGTATCCCGCAAGCTCCATTTAAATCGTAATAATCTATATGAATGGTTGGCTGCATATAGTGATATGGGAATTTGTGGTTTAAAGCCTAAGAGAAAAAAGAAAAAAAGAGTTCCATATGAAGAAAAATGCAAGATTATTCGTGAATATCATGAAACTGAATTAACTTTGTACCAGCTTTCTGGTAAATATGGCGTATCAAGCGGGGTATTGGGCAACTGGGCTCGATTAGTGGAAGACAATGGCTTTGACGCGCTGATGCCAAAGAAACGTGGGCCTAAGACTGATATGAAAAGAATGAAACGACTTCCTAAAGAAGAATGCGAGAAGGAGAATGAGCGCCTTCGCAAGGAGAACGAACGCTTAAGACTGGAGAATCTCCTGCTAAAAAAAGTGAGAGCCTTAGTCGAGGAAAGAGAAGCCCAAAACAGAGCGATTGGG
>OMXX01000256.1 GCA_900315105.1 uncultured Prevotellaceae bacterium
CCGTCGTCAACAGCGATGTTGCGGGCGCTTGTACTTCTTCACATAGTCGAAGAGGAAGCGGAACGACCGTGGATATCAACCTCTGTTTCTCGGAACATCTAACTGGGCACCCAAGTCATTTATTCAAACCTCGACTCTATTTCTGTACTGCTATGCTCTTTACGCTTAATACGCAAATCATGCCCAAAACTATAGGAGATACCTATGCCAACTGTCAGATTGTTGTATCTGTTGGAAAAAGTCATGTGCATATTATCATTAGAATAACTTGTTCCGCTAATCTTGCTGGCAAATAAATTCCGCACGGAGAGTTTTAAATTCAATTTATTCTTCAGCAGCGAACAGTTCAAACCACAATTCAGATTAAATACTGGATCTAATGTACCTACTGCATTTTTCTTTTTACCATTAAATGAAGAATTAATATAGGCACTCCATGTATTTTGGGGATCGAGGATAAACCTAAGATTGCAATAGTACATTTGCTCTACATCCCTCGTATTAACATTCAGGTATTCCATCTTAGACCGGCTTTTATTGACAGACCATTCAAGACCCGAGATGATTTTCAGCCACTTTACTTTGGAATAATAGAATGACATATCCAGGATAAAGGAACGTTCATCCTGTGCATTATTCCATTGGGTCGTCGCAATGGTGGTCTCATTATCCATTTTCGTTGTCTGGTCGAAAGCCCCATTATCCCACAAATAGGTCAAATCCGTTGTCAGTTCTCCTCCATCGAAGCACCAATTGTGAGTCAGCCTCACATTCCACCAATTATCGGGTTTGATTGTCGGATTACCCAAAGTAATACTATAAGGATTGATGTAGAAGACAAACGGATTGATGTGGCGTATCCCTGGACGTTCTGTTCCACTATTTACGGACACCTCCAGGCTGGATCCACTCTTAAACCTATAAGAGATAATCACATCCGGGAAAAACCGTCCATAGTTATTTGAGCTGGTAGAGGTGTATTTGTTCTTTGTATAGGTCTGCTCATAGCGACCTCCAAGATGAAAGGTATAGTTTCCTACTTTCTTATCCGTAGTAAGGTAAGCAGCGTAGACATCCTCGTCGTAGATGAATTTGCCATTTTGCTGGGGTATCGTGGAAAGTTCATACGACAAGTCATTCTTGGTAGAGGTGACATGGGCTTTCAGTCCCACACTAAGATTTATGTCCCAGGACAATAACGTCGTGTAATCGAGGGCTCCGCTTAATCCCCTCAAATGGGAAAACCCATGATTTACTAGGTCGTCAGTTGTCTGTGTATTCTCCATAGCATGGAGGATCAAAGAATTGTAATTATAGTTGTTGGTGTATTTATAGTTGAAGATATCCAAATTGAACTTTATACTTTTATCCTCGCTCCAATTCCGGTCTATATAAAAGCTCATATTAAGATTTCGTCTGGGAGTTCGTGTGTTTGACAAGGTCTGACCATTCTCTAAAATGGTGACAACATCTCCAAGAGAATAAAAATCGATTACAGCATTGGATTTTCGGCAATCATTTGAATAAGAAACATCAAAGCTGAAAACTGACAAACTGTCAATATGATAGTCCATCATACCCGAAAGCCGATAATCCCGGTTGTGGATAGAATTAGTCATCGATGACACTCTCGACATATCTGTAAAGAAGGATTCGCTTTTCTCACGTATTCTGTCATTTCGCAAGTTCCAGCTGCCGGTCAAATTAGCTTCTGTCCTCTTATGACTGTAATTCAAGCTTGCCCTTGCGTTATTGCTTCCTTTCTTCCCATAAGAGAACTCCTCACCTATATCACCGCCTAAGTAATCCTGCCTGCGCTCGGTAATTATATTCAAGATGCCATAATTGCCCGATGCATCATATTTTGCTCCCGGCACTTTAACTATTTCCACAGCTGTGACATTGGAAGCTGGACGGCTACGGAGGAAATTATAGATATCATCGGAGGAAATATTCTTCAGCCTGCCATTCAGCATGATCTTTATGCTTCCCTTACCTTGAATATGGATACTCTCGTCACTTTCATTAACCAAAAGCCCAGGGATATCACCCAGTAACTCTACAAGATTTGTCTTGCCTTTCCGGAGCGTGAGTGTATTGACAATATCCTTTCCCGCTTCATGGCGTACAAGTCGTTGCGTGACCACAACCTCCTTCAACCGGACAGTGTCAGCAGGAGTCTCTGTGACATTCTGGGCTTTTGCAGAAACAGAGGCAATACCTAATATAAAGGCAATCAGTACATCGTTCTTGTTCGTCTTCTTTATGGATCTCATTGTTAAGTCAAGTTTTACCTTTATGAATAATCATTATCTCATTATAGTACTATCGGCATTCTTTGTTTCATACTTTATGGAATGGCTCACTTTCTTTCCATAATCGATTGAACAGATAAGCTTTAAAGAAACGTAGGAATTGTCCCTCTCACGGCGGAATTGCTCAGAAAGGTTGTACACCACAGCAAGATTGTTGTGGCTCCATTCTGCAGACAGACCGTATTGCCACGGTTGACGGATATGGTATTGATAATTGTTTAGTGAACGGGTCAATGATTTGCAAGAAGCTGAGAAGGAGAAGTCGCGAACATAGTAGTTGGCTTGCAAGCCCATCTGCCATCCTCTCTGCTGCTCTTCATCTGCTATAGTCACTCTCGCATACGTGAAGTTGCCATCCATCTTGACATTGAAACTTGCCGACGGTTTCCATGTAACGGACAACGATGTGGAAGTCTGATGACTTCGCGCATCGCTTGAGAATGTGTTTATTATGTTACCGCCTTCAACAGAGTAAGTGTTTACGATGGCATTGCTCATATACATGTAGTAGCATGATAGCATTGCTGAAATCTGCTTGTAATTGAGGGAGTAGGTAAAGCCGGGACCGAGCAAAGTGGAGTTGTCCATATCCGGATTACCACGACGTATCATGATGCGGTCAATCTGCTGACTCACATTGTTGACAGTGTTCAATGAAGGGAATGTATTACCCAAGGAGAAGAACAAACGGACACGCTGTAACTTGTCTGGCATCCATGACGATGAGAGTTGAAGACGTGGGGCGACGTGCTTTACCGCATCATCGCCATGCAGTCTGTAGACAAGATACGACAGACCGGGATTGAAGTCAAGCATCACTTTCTTCCACCTCTTGTTATAGTCCACAAAGAATATTGTCTCTGATGAATGCAGATGCTGCCAATAATCGGCAGAACCTCCGTAGCTGTCTTGAGAGACTCGCATATACTCATGAAGACTGAACATAAGGTTATTACTCTTAGGCAGGGCGATGCTGTAGTTGGCATTGAACTTTCCATAGAAATAGTCCTCATCGACATCACTTACAAACCTGCCGCCCTCAAGGAAGTCACGGTTGTATTTGTTGTCGGCATAATAGCAATCGAGGACAGCGTCAAAGTTGTGGCTCGATCCTATCTGCTTTTGAAAGTAAGCGTATAATGTAGGTTTTACAGTACTGCTTCGTGAGTATTGCGTCTTGTCAAAAGCCAAATTTCCATATTCTGAAGCATATTCCGTTTTGCCATTCATAATATTATCCCACTGTTTACTGGCCTCAATACTTGCCCGAAGCATCCACGTCCGTTTTGGTGTCATGTTACTAATGCTTGCTGTTATGTACTTTCCGATGTTTTCTTTGTCATTGCCACTGGATGAAGAACCCTTTGCAACAGCATCAGGCAGCAGGTAGTCTTCCTTTGAGACCATGTCTTCCTTTGGATTGGCGTTGCTATAGCCAGCCCATAGGTTTGCGTTAGAATTTCCAAAACTGTATTTGGAAGTGATGTTGTAGCCTCCACACTTGTAGCCCAAGCCTTGCAGCGCGTCCAACTGCGTGTAGCCTCCTGACTTGAACTGCTTGACAACATAATTTAGCACTGCCAAATCCTTAGCGTACTTTCCTGTCGGCATATCGTAATACTCTACACGTACGACATCTTTCGTCCTCAGACTTTGTATTTCTCTAAAGGTTGCCTCGCGGCCATTTATATAGAGAGTGGCAGCACCGGCAGGAGTTGACACTTTCCCGCTTTCTGTGTCCACGTCAACACCCGGTATCATCATGCTTCTTACAAGTTCATAACCTGAGTGCGAATGTTTACGCTGTTTCGACGTAGGAATGCAATTGTAATGGTCGGCTGCTTGTTGTATATATTGACCACTTACAGTTACACCTTTCAAGTGTTGTATGTTCAGTGTGTCGATTTGAGCTCTTATTGGCAAAATGGACATACATAGAAAGAAACAAAAAGCAAAAGATCTCATAAGAAAATTTATTCAAAAGACAGAACCGTGACTCGAAACTGTCAAGCCACGGCTCATAATTAATTAGCATAGGTTCTG
>OMXX01000255.1 GCA_900315105.1 uncultured Prevotellaceae bacterium
CTAAAATGCAATACCCAAATTCTGTGTGATGAATATCTCAGGATTTATTAACCGAGATGTTCATCCACAGAATTTTCACTTATCAATATCAATCGTTAATAAACATACTAGCCTTGGACAAGTTGAATCATGGATTGAGCCAAAAAAGTATCAAGGACATGCTCATTGTTTTAAAAATGGTGGTTCGTTTCGGAGAGCAGCAAGGTTGGCTCAATCATGTAGAGTGGAAAGTTAAGTTTCCTGCTAGACTGAGCCAAGAACGTATCGCAACTATTTTAACAAGCTATTGAAGCAGTTGGATATTCCGCGATTAAAATTCCATGGGCTACGCCACAGTTTTGCTACTTGCTGTATTGAGAGTCATTGCGATTACAAGACTGTGAGTGTTCTTTTGGGGTTACCGTTAGAACGTTCTAACGTTTGTTCAAATGAATGATATACATATAAACATATTATTGGTGTCCGCTAAAACCTGAACAGTGTGACCAAAATTAAGGCTGAATTCCTCGCTTGGAATCCAGCCTTTTTGTGTTACTTTTGTATTTGTAAAAAGACCAAGTAACTATGGGCAAAAGTACACATTTTATCGGACAGCCGATACTGGGACAGCTGTTAAATTTCCTTGAAAAGGAGAAAATCATTAAAATAAGTCGCGAGAACGGTGGCGAGCGGTATGTAAAGAAGTTCAACGCATGGTGTCACCTGACAATCATGCTTTACGCCGTGATAATGCGTTTCGATTCTCTTCGCGAAATAACCTCGGCAACGATGATGGAGTGCCGCAAGCTCGGTCATCTGGGCATAAAGGACCTTCCACGTCGCAGCACGCTGGCTGATGCCAACGCCAGGCGGCCGGAGAAGGTGTTCGGCAAGATATACTCCAGCCTTTATTACCACTACAAGGACAAATTTTCATCGGACAGCCGCTCCAGGAACACTCCCCGGTGGTTCAGAAACATCAAAATCATTGACTCCACCACAGTAACCCTGTTCTCCAACCTCATTTTCAAGGGTGTCGGCAGGAATCCCAAGACAGGTAAGAAGAAGGGAGGCATAAAGGTGCATACGACCATACATGCCAACGAGGGCGTGCCGTGTGACGTGCAGTTCACGTCAGCGGCTACGCATGACCATTTCCTTCTATCGCCGGAGAAGCTGACCAAAGGCGACGTTCTGGCCATGGACAGGGCATACATAGATTATCAGAAGTTCGAGGAACTCACGCGGAAGGGTGTCACGTATGTGACAAAGATGAAAAGCAACCTGACTTACAAGACTTTGTCAAGCGTATGGCATATGGATGCCGGCGGTCTGATGGTATGGCGGGAGGAACTTGTGGAATTCAGGAAGAAGGTAAAGGACGGGGAAGACATTGTGCACAAGGCGCGCATCATAACCTACGTCAATATGAAAAATCCCAAGAAGCCGAAACTCACGAGGCTGCTTACAAATGATTTGGAGACGGCTTATGAAGAAATAGTGGCCACGTATGACGCTAGATGGGAAATAGAGTCGCTATTCAAGCAACTGAAACAGAATTTCCCGTTAAGGTATTTCTATGGCGAGAGCGCTAACGCCATCAAAATACAGATTTGGGTGACACTGATAGCCAATCTGTTGCTGATGCTGCTGCAAAAGAGCACTACGCGGTCATGGAGCTTCTCCGGGCTTGCTACAATGGTCAGGATAATGCTCATGTACTATATTGACGTTCATGGATTCTTGGAACACCCGGAAAAGGATTGGGAGGAAGCATTGGAGAAGGCTTTGGAAGCCCCTCCTGAAAGTGAACAAAATTGAAGGAGGGGCTTGTCGCATAATGCTTAGAGCGGGATTTCTTTAAACCAAAGGGATTCCATAAGTCGTTATATCTATTTAGCGGACACCAATAATTGCAATTGAATCAATAAGACTTTATTACATATGATAGACTTCAAAGAAATCCATAAAAAGCCGTATCATTTTACATTGGAACGCTTAGATCCTGAGAACGAGAATGTGCCGGAAGCCATTATTCCGGATGATATGAACCTGCACTTCACAGCCGAAGAAATGCTGATGTTACGCCGTTTCTACAAGGAACGTGGCCGTGATGTCGAATTTGAGGAATTCGAAGGCTTCGATGAAGACTCCTACGAGGATGACTGTGATATACTGCTTCAATACTTGTATATGTGCACTTCAAAGGAGATGCAGGACTATGCAGCTGCCCATCCTATGACGGACTTGGGCATTTATACATACCAGTTGTCTCAGAAACTCCCTTACAACCTTGATGACTACTGGATTTGTCCTCCGGATGAGCTTATTGACAATGTCCTTGACGACAAATTCATGGATTGGGTAGGAATAATGAACGAACAGGATTTGAATACTGCTCTATTTGAGGCAGATGAAAACATATAACTATGAACTATAATAGATTTTTGAATATAATTAACGATAGTTAGCATAAATATGCAAGACAGTCGTGTTGTTGCTCGTCGGGGCTGACTGCTC
>OMXX01000252.1 GCA_900315105.1 uncultured Prevotellaceae bacterium
AGAGGTACTACCCAGTTGGTATCGAAAGCTTCTTGGATATACTTCATCTCGTTCCCACTCATGTGGGCGAGACACAAAAGAATTCTGTTATTTTGCATTATAAATTGTGTTTTTGGATATATATTATAATATCAGATGTATCTCTTTATTTTCTCATAGTATCCGCCACTCCCGAAGAACTCCAAGAGCTCATAATCGGGATTGTGGTTTCCCTCAATCAACTGAACCCTGTCTTTGCCTATGGCAACATCCCAGCCAATGAATCTAACTTCAGGCAAATGCTCTGCAGCATTCTTGCTGATAGCCACTACCTCTTCCCATAAAGGAATTTTCCTGCCAAGCATCACAATGTCTGTCTGGGGATGCTTTACTATCACCTCGCCTGCATGGTTTCTGCCATAGCTGCAAACAATGCCTTCCATGACATCGACCTCATAGATAGCGCCTCCCTTTGCATAATTGTCTACAAACGTAGAACCTACACCAACCCGCAAAATAGCCTTGATGACATGGGCCTTCCCATCTCTGTCGAGAATGGTGTGCGTGCGGATGGTGTTAACCGACATGTTTCCGAAGCACATCTCAGGATGCTGGACAATCAGCTCCTCAACCAAAACATCCTCATCCTTAAGCTGAAGATAGACTTCCTCCAATTGATCTGGGATTTTGTCAACAAGCAATCTCCTTATCCCCCCCCTTCAACACCTCTAAGTGGCTTTACGACAACCACGTGGTGTTTTTGAGTGAACTTTTGAAAATCCTCAAAAGAGCTTTCCGTAACATATAACCAGTCCCTATGGACAAAGTCTTTAAAAAAGGAGTTGAAATCGTTTTTGTTCTCCAGAAAATGGATGTAGCTTTTCTGATTGAGTTGGTCAAACAGCTTGCAGATTCGCCTGTATGTCAACACTTTTTTCCGCTGCGCTTCGCTTATCTTCCAGAAATTGCCGTAAACATATTGGCGAATGAGACATGAATGGCGCAGAAGCGATTTGAAATAATCGTAGAAGCAATACCAACGAGGTATGTCCTTTTCTTTAGACAGGACGCAAAGCAGCCTAAAAACCTTCTTTATATACTGAAAATAGAAGTTCATTTCTCGTTTTATAACAAATCGAAGTGGTCGGAAAGCAATTGATTTTTCTTCGTAATCACAACTGCATCATACATCATCATAATCACATCTTCATCATAGTTTCCAATATCTGGCAGGTTCTGCTTCCCTTGAATATTATTTATGATGAACTTAAAGAAATCCACGCCAGCACCATAGGCGTGAAGGTAAGCACCAAAGAAGTCCATGTCGCAGGGACCGTTCAGTTCCAACACGCTGCACACTTCTTCAACGAAGGCAAACAATTTGGGGTCCTTAAAAGATATTGTCTTACTTGCTCCTCCGATTCTGCTTTCTATCTTGCGCTTGGAGAAGATGGAGACGGGCTTGTGAGTATAGCAGTCCACATAAACATCGGCATCACAATCTCCGCCAGTCATCAACTCCTGAATGATATATGTAAACTGTCCATCATTGAATTTCTCAACAGCTTCATCCCAATTGTTCACTTTTCCTATCCCAACACTTCCACTGCCAGAGATGGGCTTCATAAAGACAGGAAAAGAGATTTCTCCTTTATCCAAACCCTCCTTAAAACTATTCAGGCTATCATAGGTCAACACCGTTCTAACATGATGACTGGATAGGTGACGGAACATCTCATACTTGTTGAAACACAAACGGGCTGTCTCCTTAGAAGGGCAAAGGGGAAGAATGCCCTCCGCAAGCAGTTTGTCGCGGTGAGCAGCAAGTATTTCGATCTCAGGATCTATCAAAGTCGTGATAGCCTTGACATCGTTTTCCTTGCAGAGACGAAGAATCGTTTCATTATAATCAGCCGAATCTATTCGAGGAACAAGAAAAGCCTTGTCGGCATCGAATAAAGCCGGTGCAACGGGACTGACATCAGTTGCAAAGACTTGTCCCTTCCCGACCAAAGAGGTTTTGGCATCTCTCAGTAAAATATTTCTACGCCCGGCACTACAAAAAAGAATATTATTCATCCTTTAATAATTGTTTCCGATAATAAAATTATTCTCATTCCATTCCTTTCGAATAAGCAACAGTCCCGATGGACTACTCACATATACGTTAGGAAAATAATGTATAAATAGAGGTGACAGTGCCATTGTATACGCTCCGACACGATGAAAGACAATGATATCTCCAGGAGTCAACGCGACGCTTCCTGCAGGCAATTGAAAGAGCCGGTCGTATTCCAGACAAGATAATCCGCTGATCACTTGCGGTAAATCAGCCAAAGGTCTTTCTTTGGGATTTGTCAGTACAAAATCCTTGAAATAATCCGTCTTTCTAAAGAAGGGATCTACATCATTACGAGTGCCATCCGTGCAGACGTAGATTTTCCCATCATGATGCTTGACATCGATCACTTCCATCCGGTAATCAAATGCTGAGGCCACAATGGCATTTCCAGGTTCTACTACAATAGTGACATCCCTCAGCGATGTGGGCAAAGCCTCATAGAAGCCGTCAACATATTGCTGATAGGTTGGTTTACCGGACATGATACCAAAAAAACCACCTCCCAAATCCCAGTAATCCAGATGGAGCTGGCACTGAGAAACAATATTGGCCACATAGGAAATCACGTGACGATAAAAACTAACACTTCGGGTTTTAGGCTCGCGATGGCTATGCAATCCAACAACATCTATGTTGCCAATGGAGCTAATCTTCTTTAGGGCCTGCTGAAACTCACCTGATTCAAAGGAAAAACCAAAACGACTGTCGTCGTCATCACAGGCGGCATCTTCGGGAGATATTTTGGAAATATTGATATTCAGCCTAATGCCTATTCCATAGCGCCGGCCTTTTGGCAAGTCTCTCAACCATTCTATCTCTCTCCAATTCTCAACATTCACCAGTGCACCGTCACCCACGGCCTGAAGAAAAGTTGACTTTGACTTAAGAGGGCCATTATAAATGATATGCCTTTTGTCGAACCCCACTTTCAGTGCTAAGTTGTACTCATGATAAGATACGACCTCCGCATAGCAGCCATTGTCTTTAGCCAATCTCAATACATAAGGCAAAGCATTGGTCTTAACGGAATAACCGATGAAGGATTTATTAAACTTCGAGTGGAGAGCTGTATCAAATTCTTTGATGTTGCGCACCAACTCTGCTTCGTCAAGGATGAAGCAAGGAGTCTTCAAATTAGTTATGTCCATTGAATTCTTCCATTGTTGCAGCCGTCGCCGTATTATCTGTATTAATGCCTTCCTTCTTCAGAACCGTCTTAATGGTGTACACGATTACTTTAAGATCAGTCATAAACGATAAATGGTCGACATACCACAGATCTAAATCAAACTTCTTAGCCCACGTCATGGCATTTCTACCGTGACACTGAGCCCATCCGGTAATTCCTGGCCGCACGTCGTGCCTTCTCATCTGCTCCTTCGAATAGAGCGGCAAATACTTCACGAGCAGAGGTCGTGGACCTATTAAGCTCATATCACCTTTGAGGACATTGAGGAGTTGAGGAAGTTCATCCAAGGAAGTGTTCCTTACAAACTTTCCAACGGGCGTCAGTCTTAGGGTATCCAACAGAAGCTTGCCATCAGGCCCTTTCTTATCGTTCATGGTTTTGAATTTAATAACCTTGAATATCCGGCCCTTATATCCAGGACGGGGCTGAAGAAAAAACACACCAGCT
>OMXX01000246.1 GCA_900315105.1 uncultured Prevotellaceae bacterium
GAAGGGGATAAGGGATATACCCTTCTTTTTCTATAGATGTATTACCGTCTTTGGTTAGGCAGCGGCATCCGCCCGCCACGGACAATCCCCCTTGGGCCCTTTCTCCACCAAACTTCTCATAGATAAGCCCATATTTCTCTTGTAGAGCTTTCATACGACGTTCGTATCGTTCTAATTGCTTTGGGTTAGAGGGCTTGGTGAAATTAATGCCACCGCTTGGAGATTCAACCAAGAAAAGAGCATACAATGCCTTTTCACGCCTATGCAATTTGTCTACAATCACGTCTGCCTCGGGGAAGGATATTTCTCCTTTCACACTGTCTATTAGGACGCTGCTCTTAATACCCTTACGGAGCATGATCAGCTCAAGAAGTTGACGATAAAAGCCTCGATAAACGAAACGCCCTTTCTTTTCTTGTAGATAATCTAATACCCGCGTCTGGTACAAAGAGCCAAACTGGTATAAGAAATCCATAATTGTGTCTACAATATCTCTATCAAGTTCCAAAAGCAGAAAATTGGTATAAAACTTTTGATTACACAGACTTTGACCTATCTTAATCAACACAGCGGGTGGTGTGTCGTTTAACTCCTGTAATTTTAATTTGGAAACCAAAAGATTCTGACAGAAGTCTTTGGTTGTGAAACTCTTCAGCTGTTTTGTGGCAACATCAAGCCTATCCGAACTTGCTTGTGGATACAAGAATGAAATCATCTTAAACAACTGTTCATCCGTGAGAAATTGATAATGCTCTATAATCTTTGGTATGTACACAAAATCGAAGCCTGCTAATCTTGATTCTGCAACGATTTCTTTGTAACGTTGTAATATCTGAGCGTTTGCTTTTGCATCAAACTCACTCTCAATATAAAGTATCTGGTTGTTCGGGAAATATACCTCAGGCGAAACAACAGATATTATATCTGCTTGAATGTCTTTCGTTGCAAGCGAATATTTCATACCCAACAAGAACAAGGCTTCTTCTCTTGCGCAATATTTATCTGACATTGCTAAATTTGTGACATCACCAAGGATATCATGTCCAAGACTTGGAAATGAGTTCTGTAGCGTTTTAACTGCTTGAGAAAGTGTTATATTAGTCGCACAGATTCTATCATCATCTTTAATGCAATATTTGCTACACATTGCAGATAAAGAATCGATTTCTCTGGAGTCTATTATTCCATCAGCTTTAATTATATCGGACATAATCCGCATTACACTGGAACGCTCGTCTCTATTCATTATACTACCCTTTCGCAGTAGATTTTTATATCTACTTATAGGCTGCATAACCCCCGCTACAGCAAGCAATTGGTTTATAGTCTTGTCGGTGAAAAAAGCGTGGGAGTCTGTACCTGTTACTCGTCCCACATCTGAAGGCCTTCGCATTGCCCAATCCAGTTGAACGAGCAACGCAGAAGCCCACGCCTGTATGTATATCGCACCTTTGGTATACCTTATATAATAATAAGGTATACCTCCGGCTGGTGAATACACACCGCTGGACATCTACCGTTGCCTCATTCCTGACTGGATTGAAAGTTTGCGAAGTTTTCAGATGTCAAGAACAAAGCGTCAAGTAAACGCCTTAATCATATATATGTTCCCCACAGTCGAACAGCTCCTCATGAGCAACTCATCCCACCCTCTGCAGGCTTCTGCTTTGGCGGACGGCCACAAGGGACGCACTCTGCGTTCGGCATACGGCCACACCCTGCATCAGCCGATAAGGTTTCGGACGTGGTTAACATTGGCAAATTTATGAAGAAATATTGAAAATGCAAAGTAATGAGAAAGTTTTTTTGAAGCCAATGAGAAAAAAAATGTTTTGCTTTGCTGCGTGTCTCAGGACTCTCTCAAATCGATGAATTTTCCATCGGACCACATAGAGGTCTTATCAGACTACATAGGAATTCTAAAATATCCTAACGGACAATAAGTTATTATTGTGTTATATTGTAAAATTGAAACTAAATGCCTATTTTGTGAACGATAAGAATAGAGCCGACCCTAATAAGAGCCGACTTTTTTGTTTCACTGATACAATTTATGCCAATGAGTAAAAACTACATTCCAAAGATGGGACCGGAAAAGGCTGTGCGTCTACCAACGCTGCCCTGAAGTTTGTCCTTGAGAAATATGGCGACGAGTTAGTCTGGATGTTCCAGAGCACGTAGGAAGCCGGCAAAATGTGATTACTCACAGGTGACCCCAAAAGAATGTCGTGCTTTATGCGAGACCGGAACGAGAGCAGGAGGTGAGGCCTCCGCTTTTACCCCTCTCTTGTTCTGTTATGTTTTTGCTTATGCAGCGGCTGTATAAACCATAAAAGTGACTAAGCCGCACATGTTTCAACCTAATATAAAAGTAATGTTTAACCGGGTCAACCAACATTAAAAATAAGGCTTAAAGTAGTCAACCAAAAGCGTTAAACTACAGTGTGGCAAACGCCACGTAACCGTGTGGCGAATGCCGCATTGTCGTGTGGCGAATGCCACGTAACCGTGTGGCGAATGCCGCATTGTCGTGTGGCGAATGTCACAGAACATGGGTGGCTGCGGCATCAAGGGCGAGCTGCAGTGGTTGGCTGTGCTGAAAGCTGTGCGGACGAAGTGAAGTTAACGCTCACGACAGCACCGCTCCCTTTCCATATTATCTGATGACGGCGTTTAGATTTTGCACATCCTTCTCCAACGTATCTTTGTTCTTTGCCCTCATCTTTACGGTGGATCTATAGTTGTATACT
>OMXX01000245.1 GCA_900315105.1 uncultured Prevotellaceae bacterium
GGTCTTTGGCATACTTGTATAGTTCGTCAGCATCATCCTCTTGCCAAGGTCTCAGCAACAATCTTTGGGTTTGTAATTCCATATCTATTAAATTCCGATAAATTGGGATTTATTTATCTTCTAATGTGCGAACCGATAGTTTCTATTATTCGCAAATCGGTAAACTTCTTCTTATATGGATCGAACTTCTGCATTTTTACAGCATTAGGACTTATGCCTCGTGTCAGTCCTTGCTCCTTGCGGACAAAAGATAGTCTGTGCTGCTTTCGAAAACTGTCTTTTCTAACTGTATCACAGTTGTACATAGCATTCCGCTGACGTAACGAGTCAGTTCCAATGTCGATGCTGTCTTGTCTGAATGCTGTGCTGTTCACGCAGTTTTGACCAACAGCAAAACAATGCAAAAACAATAGGGCGATTAATCCAATAGATTTCTTTGGTACAATCATACAAATTCCTATTTATCTGTTAGATGTTGTTTGCCTGAGTCATCCTCATGTTGGTAATGTTGTTGAATAGGAAGATGTAGAAAATTTATTGTTGACACCCGCAGCTGCATGCCTGAAGATATATTCATCATTCTTTTACAATTGGATATAGTTCGATGAACTCTCCCTGATGGCATTTCCCATCGTTGATAAGTTCTGCAGTTTTCCTTCCTACGGTGTCTATGTCATGGAAACCGGGCAGGCACATGTTACCATTCAAATCGGTGGTGGTAGGGCCGGGATGCACAGAGAATATCTCAATAGATCTTTCCCCCTGCTGAAATTCCATTGCCATCACCCCCATCATGGCATTCTGCGCAGCTTTGCTTGCCACGTATGCCAGCGGATGCCAGTATGGACTTATCTCCGACGGTACTGTGATGTTGACAATCCGCCCTTTGTTTGCCTCAAGCAATGGGAGAAGCGATTTCGTGAGCGCAAAGGTACCGATGAAATTGACATCGATACACTCCTTGATTTCACTGAGAGCCGTATGCTGTGCATCAACGTTCATGTTGCCCGGAATACCGGCATTATTCACAAGCAATGACAATCCCGGATATTTCTCGGCTGCTTCAACTGAGGCACGTTCAATGGATGCGATATTGCCAAGTTCAATGTTCAGCCATCCCAAGACATCAATGCCTTGCACTTTCAATTCTTCCATAGCTTTTTCGGCACGTTCCTGATGACGTGCACCCACAACAATACTCCAGCCGTTAAGACCGAGATACTTGGCAATTCCAAAACCGATACCCTTGTTGGCACCGGTAACCAAAGCAATTTTACCTTTCATTTTTTTGTAGCTTTATTTTTTATTATTATCATTTGCATACTTACGATTTCTTCCTGCTTGCTAAACTGGAATTTATTATTCTTTGTCTCCCATCATATGAATTCTGGAAAACTCTTTCTTAAAAGGAGAAACATCCTCTTCTGATAATATACCTTGATTGTATCTGTGCTTGATTTCACCTACGAAGTCCATATAATAATCATCGTGCTTCATTGAAGCGACAATCCGAGGAATAGCTTTGTGTGCTTCCGGAGAGAAGTCTTTATACCATCTGCCGTGCCGCAAACAGTCTGACACGATTCTCTGGGCGCTTTTGACCTGCCCGGTTTCATACAATTCAGATGCCCTGAGGATATATGCATTCCAGTCAGTTACGGCAAACATCGAAAGGTTGTTGGTGATGTAATCAATGATATCAGTCGCCTTGGCAGATCGAGCGATGACCCTGTTGTTCGGATCCACCAAAACGATATCTGGGTAAGATGAAACCCCCATTTTCCGCTCAATCCCAACCTGACCCTTCATCTTTGACACAATCATCAGAGCGCGGCCATAGTCAGGGTTGAAATTATTGAAATAAGGCTTCAGCGAATCGGAAAACGTTAATGCGAAATACTCTGGATTCGCATCCAGAACAGACTGCCTGTCAACAGGCGCGGTATTATATCCAAAATACAGAATTGTGTACAATACGTCGTCATTGGACAAGCGGGAAAGCTTTCTCTGCCCGCTGACAGGATATCTGATGTCTGGGACTCTCTCACCAACGGGAACCTGTGCATTACCGACAATCGGGAGAAGGAACAATATCACCAATAACGTTGAAAGTTTTCGCATATAAATTCCGATTTATCTGTCTGCAAAGGTACAAATTTTCAACGGATTCTCCTTCAAAAGCTGTGTCAAACTTGCTTTTCTTATCAAAGATTAACCTTCTTGACTGCATCAATGTATCTGTTTCAATACAAAAGAACCAAATCCCGTTTTGACTTCGCGATGAACAACCCCTTGAAACACGTTTCTTAGCCCATATTTCTTCTTTCCCTTTCTTTAATCATAGAACATACCCATGAAGGACGAAGGAGGGAAGAAAATGTGTGTGCCATCACTCAACATTTTGAGGTTACGGAGCATGAACAATCTGCGAAAAGTTAACTTAAAAAGTGTAAATTCACTATTAAAAAGTGTTTATCTGGATTTGCCGAATAATGCGTTTTAGAGCATCAAAAACGAACGATTTTTAAGCCTAAAATGTCGGGAACACAGGGCTGGATTTTGGGATATTTTGTTATTTTGCCTATTCACTTAACGCTCTGTGTATAAATTGGTTAAGTATAATAATTTGCCATTATATTGCGATGACATCGCGATGAACAACGAGGAGCAGGATGTCAAGAAGAAGATCATGATGGTCGTAGGCGCTTGTCTCTTCCTCATCGCTGCTGCCCAGGCTCTGCCTATGTTCTTTGGCCTCTAGACGGTTACTCTGA
>OMXX01000242.1 GCA_900315105.1 uncultured Prevotellaceae bacterium
CGTTTCAAATCCATAGAAGAAACGCTATACTCCACAAAAGAAATCCTGAGCATGAAAGATGTGTGTCATTATCTTGACATTTCCCAGAGTATGCTCTACAAACTCACCTGCAACGGAGAGATTCCACATTTCAAGCCTCGGGGTAAGACCATCTTTTTTGAAAAGAAGGAACTTATCAAGTGGATTAAGAAAAAAGGCAGGAAAAGCTCAGGTAAGAATCGTAATAATTCCAAGTCAAGTACCTAACGACTCATGCAGCAATGAAAAAGAAGACACCCAAGAAGAATAGCATTGATGGCGCAAATCTACCCGACTCCCGTCTGGTAGAGCTGCTTGACAGGTGTGCAATCTCCGTCAAGGGCATCAAGGTAAAAACCAAGAAAAAAGATCAAAATGGAAAAAAGGACTAAGAAGAAGGACCAGGACAACCAAGAAAAGCCGTTGAACCAACAGTCGCTTGAAGTTTCCATGCTCAATAAGGACAACTTCAGCGACGAAGAACTGGAATCCTATCTTTCAAAGGGTGCAATCAGGGCAAGTGACGAGATAACCGTTCCACCAAAGATACTGTTTGTCGGTGACTGTACTATTGCGACCTTCGGTAATTTTAGCGCATCAACAGGTAAAGCCAAAAGCAAGAAAACCTTCAATATCTCAGCAATGGTAGCTGCTGCTGTCACCAACTCTACCGTTCTTAACTATCGTGCTTGCCTTCCAGAGGGGAAACGTACAATCTTGTACTTTGATACCGAACAGAGCAAATATCATTGCCACTCTGTACTGGAACGCATATACCGGCTCTCTGGGTTGTCCCTTCAGAAAGATGACCCACGCCTCATGTTCTGGGGACTACGGGAGTACACCCCGAAACTTCGCATTGCAGTCATTGACTATGCTTTACGAAAGTACGAAGGTGTCGGTCTGGTTATCATTGATGGCCTTAGAGATCTCATGTATGACATTAACAACGGCAAAGAGGCTACGGATGTAATGACTGTCCTTATGGCTTGGACAAGTGTGTATGACCTTCATATCCACACCGTCCTGCATTTGAACAAGAACGACAACAACCCACGTGGACACATAGGAACTGAACTGGAGAACAAGGCAGAAACGGTTCTTATTATCAGCAAGAACATCCAGAATAACAGCATCAGTGAGGTAAGGCCAATGCACATGCGAGACAAAGAGTTTACTACGTTTGCCTTTCATATTGATGACAACAGATTGCCCGTACTTGACTCCAGCATGTCAGTGACTGTCGTCAGGCCCAGGGAGAAATCCCTTGTCAGTCTTGACAATGAAAGTCACAAGGAGATTTTAGGCAAACTCTTTGCGGAACATTCCCCGACAAAATACAGTGAACTCGTAGAGCTTGTATCACAGGCATATGAAGCAGCCGGCTACAAACGCGGAATGAACGGAATCAAGAACCTGCTTAAACTTCTTTCAAGCAAAGGTATCATCGTCAAAGATGGTGACGGATATTCCTACAAATCAGAGTGTTTCGATAATCCCGAACCTGCTTCAGACAAACAGGTTTAAGGTTTAGGTTTAAAGGATATATATATCACATACGCGCGCGCATACACACGCACATAAATTCATAAAAGAACATGACTATAGACGAAATTAAATCGGTCAGCATCCTCCAATGGATGCGTCTTAACAACTATGGTGAAGGAATCCGCAAAGGGCGTAATTACTTCTTCTGCTCTCCGCTCCGTTCGGAACGTTCTCCGTCAATACAGCGAAGAACCTCTGGTGTGACTTTGGTAGCTACAACAAGAACGGCGGTAATATCATTAACTTAATCGAGCAACTTAACCCCACATGGTCTGAACATCAAGTGTTGGCCTACCTTGAACGGCAGATAAAAGATCTGAACCTTGACTACAACGAAGACTATAATGCCAGGCTTGAAGAGGAAGAAAGGAAACGACAATGGATTGAAGGAAAAAGAGCCGAACGGGAGGAACAGCTCAACCAGGAAACAGTCGTAGAAATGGTCGTCCCCCTTTCTCATCCATATCTTCGCGATTATGTCATTCAGCGACGCATTGACTACAGCATAGCGCAGCGGTTCTGTCAGGAAGTCCACTATTCCCTTCGCGGAAAGAAGTACTATGCCATCGCCTTCATGAATATCGCCAATGGAATGGAAGCCCGTAACAAGCTCAACAAACGATGTATCGGAAAAAAGAGCATATCGGTCATCCACCCCTTGGGAACACCTCAGACTCACTGTTGTGTCTTTGAGGGGTTCTTTGATATGCTCACCTATGCGACCATCGAGACGTGGATGCCCGGAACAGGAATCTGCACGGGCGTACCTTGCGACTATTTCGTCCTCAATGGTGTCGGCGAAGTGAACCTGCTGCTGCCCTACCTCAAAGAATACGACTCAATCCATTGCTATCTTGATAATGACGATGCTGGCAGGGCGACCACCAAGACTATTATGAAGGCTTATCCCGACATGGCTGTTGACGAGTCAGGCCGATTCAAGGGATATAACGACTTAAATGATTTCCTTGCTGGAACTAAATAAGAGTTTTTTCATACGATCATTAGACTATATTACTTCAGGGGAAGTTTCTCAGAGACTGAGCGACTTCCTCTTTTTTGTGCCCTAAATAACTTTAATAGTATGATAATTGCGGAATTTCCATACTATAAAATTAAACAACTTTAATATTGGCCTCCCCAAAGCGCGATTTTTTCTCCATTCACTAAAAACACTGTTACTTTGCAGTCGCAATCTGACTTGCAAGGCTTAGTTCGTCGTGGCTTGTCAGTATGAAAATTGAAGTTGAAAACAAAAATCATACATACAAATATGACACCATTCGCAATATTTGCTTTCGTACTCACCTTCGGGTACTTTATCTATTTCGCCGTGATGATTACCCTTGACCTTCATGCCAAGACTGCAGACGGTCAGAAAAACGAAGAGGAAGACATCGACGTGGAAGGAATGATGAACGAAGGAGTTGAATCCCCCAAGGTCATCAACGAGGCATCCAACCTTGAAGGTGGAAGTGTAACCTATACGGACTCCACCTCTGATGATGGACTTAGGGTAATCAGTCCTACCGGCACCATCGTCCAGTCACCCGAAGAGGAAGAGCCAATCGTTGATCCAGACCCAGCTCCAGAGGTAAAGAAGAAGGTGACGAGTGAAGAACTCAATGAAGAGAACGAAAACGGTTTGGAAGACATAGATCCAGAAGCTCAATATTCGGCTTATGCCGATGATTTCTATGCCTTAATTAACAAGCAGCACAAGAATACAAGAAACATCAAAAAGGAGAATGTCCGTGACCATCTGTAAAAACAATCATTTGCTCGGTGTCGTTGTGACAGGCATCTTGCTTTCCTTGCCTATGTCAGCTTCAGCCAAATGTGGTGGAGTCGATTACAGCTGGGGAGCAGATGCACTGTCGAACGCCCACGACTATACTGTCACCATGATGCTCTATGTGGTCTATCTGTCCTACGCGGTGGCAGGACTGGTAGCCGTCATCGGAGCCTTGCAAATCTATATCAAGATGCAGACTGGTGAAGGTGACATCACTAAGTCAATCATGATGCTCCTTGGAGCGTGCCTATTCATGATTGGAGCTTATGTATTGTTCCCGGCATTCTTTGGTTACAGTATCATATAGAAACAAGACAGAAAAAACTCTCGACTGGCCAGAAGAGAATTAAATCGTGTGTAAAATGGTGAAAAGTTTATCAGTAAAACAATCAAACTTCAGGAAACGAAATGAAGAAAATCAAAATGTTCGCAAAGAACATCTTCAAGCCCAACCGCATGAAACTGGCAGCCCTGATGCTCCTTTGCGGCACGGCAGCAACTTTTGCGCAGAGCTCAGCGGGTGACTACACTGCCGGAACCAACGCTCTCTCCACCGTAACGGAAGAGATTGCCAAGTACATCCCCTACGTAGTCAAGCTGTGTTACGCTATTGCTGGTGTCGTGGCTATTGTCGGTGCCATCTCCGTGTACATCGCCATGAATAACTGGGTTGTTTTAGACTACCAAGAATGCACTGAAATGTACTGATATAGAGCAATTTGCGAAAACTTAAACTTTCTAAACGAAATCGCAATTATTCGGGATAAACGGGAACAATTTGGGCACCTTTCACTAACTTTGGGCACCGCAAAACCTCAAATTTGGGCACCGCAAACAGATTTTGGGCACCGCAAAAATGAGGTCAGTAAACAAAGATTAGTAATCCTAAAGACCCGAAGCAATGAAAGTAAGCGTCACCCTCCGAAAAAGCCGGAGCAAGAAGGAGAACATTGGCATTCTCTACTTCCGAGTAAGAGACGACAAGGCAGACCTGCGAGCCGCCAGTTCCATCACCATCAATCCCGAATACTGGGATGCGTCAGTGCCCGGCTATGCCGCCAACACCCCGAAAAAGGTTGTCCCGATAGAACGGCAGCA
>OMXX01000240.1 GCA_900315105.1 uncultured Prevotellaceae bacterium
CAGAACCGTAGAACTCGTTGCACTGTATGCGAGTATTCGGATTCATTGTGGACTCTTTTGTCCATCCAGTAATCGTGTTATCGTCAAAGTCAGGATTAGTCATGAGACAAGTGATGTCGAAATATTCGCCGTCGTTCTTGGGCTCTGCGCCTTTGATATAAGTCTCGATGGCAGCCTTCAATGTGCTAGTAGCTGTAGTGATTGCAACAACTGTTGTTGCGTTGTCAGCAGCAGAGGTTTGCGTAGTAATAGCAGTCGTGAAAGTTGTATGGCTTCCACTTGTAGTTTCTGTATACTCAACATTTGCAATAGCTTGAGCCTTATTCTTCAATGCTGTGAAGGTAGCATAAGGCGTACTACATTCACCCGCAAAAGTGATTGCTGTATTGAGATTAGTCAAAGCACTGTTCAGTGCGTCTTCCTCAGAACTAGGGCTAACAGAATTGGCTTCATTAATTGCATTTGTTAGCAGATTTGTAGAACCAGTATTAGGTGCGGTGGACACGAGGCCTTCTGCAATATTTTTCTTTTCCAACACCTGTTTGTATAATGCAAGATTCGCAGGACCGCTGTAGATAATTTCAAAACTATTGAAAGTAAACCATTGGTCGCCTTGGTTCTGGGTTACAGTTAATGTCAAGTCATTACCCGTAACCTTAAAATTATCGATTGATGCAGTAGCTTCATCATAGGCAAGACCTTCTGCTGCACGCCAAAGACGATCAGGAATTTTAGAGCCATCATTTCCGGCCCAATTGTTGTTCCCACCCCTTACATTCCATCTTGAAGCAATGCTGGTCATCCAGGGCACATTAGCATTATTGGAAGCATTGCCAGAAGTCGCTTTGAATATGGGAGCCGCGCCGCTACCGTCCTGGCGAGCCATGCCACGGAATACAAGGGTATAAAGACCGTCAGGAACATCATTCTTTGCCTGAGTTAAGGTAATTGAGGCATGGAATTTTTCGATGGCACCACCAGAACGATCAACGGCGGTATTAGTCCAGTCTGACGTTCCGTCTTGCTGCATATTGGCATTTGTGAAAAGAGCCGACACGTTTGTCGGTTGTTGAATACCATCAGCAGCAGCAATAATAAGTGCACGGGTAGCTGCACGTAAGTCGCTGGCAGTCGCATTGTCATTGATGTAAGCAGCATTTGCCGTAGAAAGAGCTGAGGCATATGTGGATGTAGATTCCGATGCAACAAGAGCAAGGTAAACATCATACATTGCCTTGCGCTCTTTCCATTTGGCGAAACTACCATCTGTGAGCTTGCCTTCGGGAATAAAAGCCCAATCGGTGCTACCAGGGCCGTCTTTAATAGTTAGTTTTCCTCCCCACTTATCATCGACATCCAATGTGCCATAATTGGCGATGGAAAGATTGTAAACATTGCCATAGTCTGGTGCTGTATTAGAAGAAGCAAAGGTCCACTGGTTATTGGAACCATAGTCTGCATAGATATCGTTAGCGTTTGCTGATGCGCAACCAACACCTCCATCAGTATGATTCACATGTACCATTTTTACTGTACCATTCGATACGGAAAGGGTAAATTTCTGGCGGGCTGCCAAACCTGTAGAATAACCGCCCTCCAAACGGCAAGCAAGAGCTTCGGTGCCATAGTTCATACCTTCACCCATAAAGGCGTCTGCCTTAACGTTGTAAATGGCATAATTGCCAGAGACGGTACCAGAAAGGTCAGAACCTGGAATTTCAGGTGCGTTCCACGTTCCCTGTGCCTGCACCCCGATCATAGTCAGCAGTGCGCACAACAATAGAAATAGTTTTCTTTTCATAGTTTAAATGTTTAATTAGTATGATTAATAAGGTATATAAAGTTAGTTAAAAGTCCCATTCTATCGGCCGACAGAATGGAACACAAAAAAGCCCCGCACGAAACGGGGCTGTATCTAGCAAAAAATATTTACAGTATTATTGTTACTCCTGCAAGAGCTTTTTCACGTCGTCAAGAAGATTCGGAATATGCCGAATGACTAAACTCCACAGGAAATCCGTCGTGACAGAGTCGTATCCATGAATGACACGATTGCGGGTCTCTATAATAGCTCTGGATTCTGGTACAACGAAATCCGCATCAAATTTCCGAATGCGGTTGAGCGCTTCGCCCATTATTTCCACATTGCGCTCCACCGCGCGTATAAGCATCGTGTTGGCACAAAAATCATCGAACCTTTTGGGACGGCCGGCAAAGAATCCCTCTACCTCCTCACAAGCGTTTTGGATGTCCACCAGGCACGTCTGAATATATTCATCCATAAACCAATTGTTTTGTGCGGTCTATATTGGTGCGAAGCACGTTGTTTCTGACGCCCTTGTCTTCCAACAAGTCAACCTTGCGTCCGAAAAGCGACATCAGGGCATCTTTCAATGAGAGATAGTTGTCAACATATTCTTCTCGGGGCATATCGTTGAAATCGACGAGAAAATCCACATCACTGTCTTTGTTGAATCTTGGCGTCAAGACAGACCCGAACACGAAGAGTCTGCTCACCCGATATTGGCGGCAGAGTTCATAAATCCGCTGAAGATGTGATTCTATGATGTGCATGGTTTTCTCTTTTCTCACCGCAAATGTACGATAAAAAATCTTTGCGACCAAATTTTTGCGGCACAATCTTTTGTTTGCGTGCAAAAAGAAGCGGAGCGACTTTCTCAAGCCGCTCCGCTTAACCACGTTAACTAATCAACTATATTAACAAACGAAAAATATAGCCTTGCTTATTGTTGCGATTCAGTAAGGGAAATGCACCCTTAACCATTAATCATGAATC
>OMXX01000239.1 GCA_900315105.1 uncultured Prevotellaceae bacterium
ATCTTTTGGAGAGTGCTCCACAGGTCGTTCACTGCTTTGCGTGAGCCTGTCACCTTGTAGGTGGTTGTTGCTTGATTTGCCATAATCTCGATGTTTTTTATTTCCCTACTGTAGATTTCTCTACTTTCGGGAGTGATTATAAATTATGTTGCTTCACAAGGTGTTGTGACCATCAGCACAAGGTTATGGCTCCAAATACAACCCGCATGGTGTGGAGATTTTGAGTCATACCATTGGATCACCTTGGGTAGATGAAGGAACAACAGTTACCTTTGCAACCTAATTTCATCGACTCACGAAAGCAGAAAAGGCAAACATTATTATGTTAGTCTATAATTTTGAAAACTGAATTTTCAGTTAAAATAGAAGGAGATTGAGAAGGAGAGTGAATGAAGAGGTTTATCTTCAGTTAAAAAGAAAAGGGATTTAGTGTAAAACAATTGATTGTTTCAATTAACTGAGTTTAGGTTTATGGTTTACTCATGTATATATACATGCACAACTAAACTTAAAGATTAAACCTTCAATCTTTTGATTCAGGTTTACCACACCTTATTATATATATAAGAACATCTAAACTTAAACCTAAACTAGAAAACCAATCATTTTTCTTTTAACTGAAGCAAGAATTGACAGATTTGGTGTTCATTATACCTTAAATTTAATTAAAAACAGACACATTCTGCAAGAAAAACGTGCAAAACGAGTGTAAAGTCAGAATAAATTGCTAACTTTGCAAACAAAGTTTGCAGAACGTGTTTTTGGAGGTTGTTTCTTCGGGGCATGTGAAGCGTTGACAGTTAAGGATTGTGAGACGTAATGTCGAGCAATTTAGTGTAAAACAAAAATAGAAATAATAACATTAAAATGAAAATTCTGCTCCCAAAACACGTTGCGAGCGTGTAAAAACGCGCAGAATGTGTCGGATTTAAGGTGCCAGTACTTTACACTAAACCTGTAAGTAGCTGATTATCAACATCCGTTAGCCGCCGCCCAGGCCGTTAGCCGCCGCCCAGGCTGCAGTGGAAGGATAAAGCTATCGAGCTTTAACATAAAATATTCGGCTGTAATTCCCAGATTTAATCGGGAGTTACAGCCGATTTTTGTTTGATCTTGATTGGCCTCCCCATTATTTTGCGTTATCTATATGTATATATTCACGGTATACCGAATATTTTCTGCGGGTAAAGGATTAACTTCGCGTAACTGAAAAAATACTCGATCCAAGTAGTTGTTCTGCAGTAAAAACGGATTATTGATGAATGCTGACAGCTGTCGACAGACCTGCTGACAACTGAGAGCAGATCTGCTGACAGCTGAGAGCAGATCTGCTGACAATTGACAGCATGTAGCTCTAGCTCTTTAAAAGATGCAATGTCTGCACTGTAGCTTCCTGAATCTAAGAGTCAACGGATACTTTCCCCAGCTTGAAGAATATCCAGTGGACCACTTTTTGTTCGGAGTGAAATACTGAATGGAAAAGAGAAACTCTGTTAAATACCTGAAAGAATGAGTTAAGTTAGTTAAAGCCATGCAATGAAATCAGAAATTTACGTTTTAATAATGCAAACCTAAAAAAGAATTATGAATATAAGCCAGTATATTGTTGAAAAGCTATTGGGCTACAAATGTAAGCGCGATTTCAAATCTATAGAGCGCTACATGTCTTCGTTCTATGCTGTTAACAAGTCTCTTGGCAAGCGAGATACTCCCCCGCCCTATGCGGTGAAAGCCCATAATGGAACATTTGCGGGAAAATGTCAGGATGGAATATTGAGTTTCAAAGGTATTCCTTATGCCTTGCCGCCAGTGGGCGAGCTGAGATGGCATGCCCCCAAAGAGGCACCCGAGAGCGAAACCATTCGCGAGGCTTTTTATTTTGGAAAATCAAGTATACAGTCGAAATCTCCAAAGTTGCGTGCGTCGTTCTATCCTCAGGGAGAAGACTGCCTCACGCTCAATATCTGGACTGCCGACAATTCCAATCTGAGTTCCGTACGCCGACCGGTGATGGTTTTCATTCATGGTGGGAACTATTGCTGGGGTGGAACGTCCGACCCATTGTTCGATGGCCACAATTTCGTCAAGTCGCATCCGGATGTCGTCATGGTGACCATCAATTATAGGTTGGCCATCATGGGGTTTCTCGATTTGACCAACTTCAAAGATGGAGAGGAATACAAAGAAAGTTGCAACCTGGGACTGCTGGACCAAGTGGCAGCCTTAAAGTGGATACGCCGCAACATTGGCAATTTTGGAGGCGATGCCAACAATGTTACTCTGTTTGGCGAATCCGCCGGAGGAGGAAGCGTCAGCCTACTGCCATTGATTGACGATGCAAAAGGATTATTCCGTAGAATTATCGTGGAGAGTGGTTCACCTGCTTTTACCTGCACTAAGGAAGACGCCAAATTCCTGACTGACCGTATACGCCAGCTGACGGGTATCAACAGCGTAAAAGAACTCATGAAACTCAGTGAGAAACAGTTGATGCGACTAAACCAAAAGGTCAGTGTGCACAACCGGTTCCCTATGCGCGATGGTGTCATCATTCCGTTAGATCCCTACGCCAGTTATCGTGATGGAAAAGCAAAAGACATAGATGTCCTCATCGGTACAAATAAGGATGAGGCGCGCTATTGGATTTACAATTTTGGAAGCCTGACAGTGTTTAAGATTGGGCTCAACGTTTGGTATGAGAATATCATGAAGTCTCTTGACGACAAAGACAGAATCCGTTTGGACACCTTCGCGAGAAATTATCCAAAAGGTAAGTTCTGGGGCAGAGTTGAGCTCATTAACGAACTGATGTTCCGAATTCCTGCTATTGTAATGGCGGCTAATCATTCTGCTTCAGGAGGACATACCTATATGTATTACTGGACACAGAAAGCAGCTATGCATCATGTTGGAGCTTGTCATTGTGTAGAGTTGGCTTATGTTTTCAATAATCCTCAAGAGACTATCTATACGGGTGGTCACATCTACCAAGCGTTAGCCCACGAAGTACAGAACATGTGGGTCAACTTTGCCAAGACAGGTAATCCTTCCACGCCCAAGCATACTTGGCCTGAATATGATACGCAAGAGCGCAAGACGCTATCTTTGGGCAAGAGTATCTGCGACTTTGATGATCCTCTGTCTGCTCAAAGAATACTTGTTGAGCCTTTGGCTTCGCGCTATATCAGTACACTCTTCGACCGACTTGACCTCAACATCCCGTATATTCGCAAATGGATCGTTGGGTCGATCTCAGCCGCAGTGATCACAGTTGCTTTCGCTAAATGCATAAAGAGTTGACACTATTCTCTGGAATCGCAAGATCATTTTGCGCCCCACCACCTACTAGAGAGAATTATGAAATAGAACGATATCAATAAGATATATTTCTTGATTCGCATTAGCTAAGGCTTATCCCATGTACATTAACGAAAGAAGGTCGCCGGTTCTTATGAACCGGCGACCTTTTCACTATATATATTTCTCGGATAAATTACTTCTTGAAGAAGTCTTTGACGGCTTCATTAGGAACCATCTGCTCATCGAAGATGTAAGCACCAGTCTTGGGGCTCTTCACCATCTTGATGACCTTTGAATAAGCGCGACCATCCGTAGAACCTTCATGGAGGGTAGCGACCGCTTTCTTTGCCATAAATCAGAATGTTTTAATTCGTTATTATTTAATCTCCTTGTGGAGAGTCATCTTCTTGAGGATGGGATTGTACTTCATCAACTCAAGGC
>OMXX01000238.1 GCA_900315105.1 uncultured Prevotellaceae bacterium
GAGCACCCGGCCACAGGCCCTGCTAATGGCAAGGGTGCCTTATTCCCAGATGAAGAAACCGACGAAGTCGAGAACAAGGGTATCTGGGATGATTAGCTGTCACAGATAGGAAGATAGAACTTTTCAGCACGTATTACGTCGTGTACACCATCAAAGGAGGATCAGACAGCTGGTTCTCCTTTTAATATATCTTGTCTACCACAATAGCCTGCGATGGTAGGCTTCGTTGGGCGTTTCGGTCATGGGGTCAGCATGCTTACGACAATTGGCGTAACATCTGTCATCCTTGACGCACAGCGTAGCAATGTCGTCAATCATCGACTCAAACGACTGTGTGTGAGCATAGTCGTAATGCTTATCAATAAAGTCGATACCCTTGAACCGGCTCAAATAGTTGAATGCCTGTTTCACCGTGAGTCCGAACCAGCATTCCATACTCGCCCCTGACTTCGTCACTCAAAAATGTCCATTTCGTAATTGATTGATAAACAACATTTTGTATCTTTGCATACCCTAATTTTGGGGTACGCAAAAGGTCTTTTAACTATGTTCGTCAAAAGAAAGAAGAATCGGTCTGGAACAACAAGTGTTGTTGTTGCAGAGAAAACAAAGGGCATTTACAAAGAGTTGATTACTATTGGTGTGGCCAAAGATTCAAACGAAATAGACAGTCTCGTAAATGCAGGTCATGAATGGATTTCCAAGGAAAAATCCCGGAGGCATCCACAACTCGATTTGTATGGTGAGGAGCGTGAAGCGTGTGACCGTGAGCGAGAAGAAGTCCGCCGTGTTCTGTCCAACGTCAGCAACATCCTTCTCAACGGATGCGACTTGATATTGGACCGCACGTTTGACAGGATTGGTTTCAATCGTATTGACGATGATGTATTCCGCAAGCTTGTAAAGGCTCGTTTGGCATATCCAACGAGCAAGGCTGCTACGGTGGAATATCTGAAAAACCACTTTGACGAAGATGTGGATCTCTCAAAAATCTATCGCTATCTTGACAAGCTTAGCGACCATCAGCACGAAATAGTACAGGACATAAGTGTGCGCCATACTGCGAAACTGTTCGGTGGAAATATCGGTGTGCTATTCTATGATGTCACCACACTTTACTTTGAAGCGGATTATGAGGACGAATTACGCAAGACTGGCTTTTCGAAAGAGGGACGACACAGTAATCCTCAAATCATACTCGGCTTGCTTGTAAGCTTGGGCGGCTATCCGCTTGCCTATTGCATTCATGAGGGCAACAAATATGAAGGTCACACGATGCTGCCGACGATAAACGAGTTTGTAAGCAAATACGGTTTGGAAAATTTCGTTGTGGTGGCTGACTCCGGTCTTATGAACAATGCAAATATAGTGGAACTTGAGGCTCACGGCTACAAGTATATAATAGGTGCGAAGATAAAGAATGAAAGTCAGGAAGTCAAGAACTGGATATTGGAACAGCCCAAGCAAGACTGCCATATGGTTGAATATGACAAAGGAGGCGGACGTCGTCTTCTGGTCGGCTATACAGATGACCGTGCAAAGAAAGATGCCTATAACCGAGAGAAGGGAATACGCAGGTTGGAAAAGGCTTACAAGCATGGCGCGCTTACGAAAGGCAACATCAACAAAAGAGGTTACAATAAGTTTTTATCCATGGATGGTGAGGTGAAAGTCGCCATCAACTATGATCGTGTAGCTAATGACTCCAAATGGGATGGCCTAAAAGGATATCTCACCAATACGGATATACCAATACAGGATGTATACACAGCATATCACAACCTTTGGCACGTAGAACGGGCTTTCCGTATAGCAAAATCAAAGATAGAGATACGTCCCATGTTTCACTTTACACGTAAACGCATCGAAGCTCATATATGCATTTGCTTTGTGGCTTTGAAAGTCTACAAGGAACTAGAGCGTATGCTGAAAGTCTCAGAGATTAAGATGAGCGTAGACAAGGTGCTTGCATTGGCTAAGACTATCACAACCATACAAATTAAGCTACCTCTGAACAAGGAGGTTTACACCCAAACAATGTTAATGGCAAGGCATCAGAAAATAGCTAAACTCTTTGACGAAGACTTTTGGGGTACGCAATGACGAAGTCAGGAGGTTCTCGTTACAGCCTTTTTCAGTATCTGTCGTGCCCCATTTTTCAGAAGGTAACCTTTTGCCTGGCGGGAGATAGCCTTTTGCACGATGAAAGATAACCTATCAGGAGGCGGGAGATGACCTTTTGGAAGGCGTGGGATAACCTGTTCATCTACAATAAGGAATATGTACAGGTTCTTTGTGGGAAATTTTATCTATAACCTCCTGATTATTAGGGATGTTGTATAATAATATGCAAGAAAAATTACGTAATCTTTTCCGTTACGTTTTGTCCTCACGATGATCGTCCAGTCTATTCCTTGAATTCGAGAATTGTGCTTACCTCATCCCCGATCCTCAGGGTGACGTAGATCGAAGAGCCCTCCATGACCATTTCTGGCAGGAGTTGTTGTCCTAGCTTCGATGGCATCTTAAATTCCACGCGCATGTTCTTGAACTGGTATTCGTCGGGCAGGAGTTCCTCGGCGATCCGGATATAGTTGGCATTATTCATGTGCCGGTTATAGTCGATGTCATTTTTCATGACGGTCACGGCAGGGAATCTCGTTGTTTCCCCTTCTGGGACGATGATGCGTCGGTCCTGATAGTCCATGGGAAGGCGTGCCTCGATCAGGCATTGGGACAGCACTTCTTGGTCGATCCTTGTCAACCTGCCTGTTTCCCGATGGACGAAAGCTCCCATGCTCCAACTCTTATAGCAGATCTTTCCTTGGGCATCATAGATGAA
>OMXX01000237.1 GCA_900315105.1 uncultured Prevotellaceae bacterium
TTCTTTAAAATAACTTTTTCTGTAAATTTCTTGTTGTATTCATATAAAAGCAGTAGTCTTTTGCACAAAACACTAATAATTTGGACTATGCCGCGGTACTAAGATAACTAAAAAAACTGGTACTAATTTGGACCAATTTGAATAGTGTTAAAAAGTAAGGATACAAAAAAACCGCTGAATATCAGCGGTTTAATCTAAGTTGCTTCAAATTGGTTGAAGTAGGTAAAGTCGTAAAAGGGTAGTTTCACTTTCCGATGCAGCCTATTGGAAACCATGATAATCAACAGTTTAACTTTCAAAAGATTGTCATATGGTACGGGAAATAAAGGATAGTAAATCTTAGCCTAAACTTTAACGTATTTAACTTTATTTATTACTACCAACTTCGACAAACTCGAACAAATTTGAAGTGTCAAAGGCAAATTGCGGTTTTTCCGGCGAAAATGAAAGCTTCTCTGAATGACGGAGAAGGGTCTCATAAGTTGCAATCGTGGTATGGACCAAAAGAGAAAGCTAAGTGAACAGGTTTAAGTTTACATGTCTATATACATGGGTGCGCTTAAACTTAAACTTGCTCGGTCCTAATGGCATCTTGTTTGGCTTCAAGCTCCTTTTCTTTTCGTCACTCAGACTCTCAGAGGAATCTGCCTGTCTGTTGCATCCAGATAGAAGACCTTAGAGCCTCTATTTCCTTGTTTTGGCGTTCGGCAGAGATTACACCACATGAGATTTCTCATAGAATCTTTAGTTCTTTCGCATACAGGATGTGAGGTAGGATGAAACCATACCACGTAAAAATAGAAAAATGTGATATTTTAGCCTAAAACATTTGGAAAAATGTGATGAAGTTGCTATATTTGCAAGGAAAAATGTGATATGACTATGAAATTGCTCAGACGAAAGATAGACAGTTTTCTTGAGGAGTGGAAGGCGGATACCAACCACAAACCTCTGATAGTGAGAGGGGCACGGCAGATTGGCAAGACAGAATCCATCCGCCAGTTTGCCCGAACACACTATACCAACGTCATTGAGATCAACTTCGTCTTCCAAAAACAATACAAGCAGATTTTCAGCGACGGCTATGAAGTAGACCAAATTATCAAGAACATCTCATTGATAGACCCCTCGCTGACCTTTCCCAACGGCACTCTGTTTTTCTTCGACGAATTGCAAGACTGCCCGGACTGTGCAACGGCACTGAAGTCATTCAAGCTTGACGGGCGCTATGATGTCATCTGTTCCGGCTCACTCATGGGATTGTATTACAAGCAGATAGAATCCAACAGCGTCGGCTACAAGCAGGATTATGAGATGCATTCCATGGACTTTGAGGAGTTCCTTTGGGCCAAGGGCTACAACGAGACACTGACGAATGATTTGTTGCAGCACATGATAGCGGTGAAGCCCCTCTCCGAGATGCAGATGAAAGTACTGATGGACATCTTCAAAGACTATATGATTGTCGGCGGCATGCCGGAGGTTGTCAGCACCTACATCCGCCAGGGCAATTTCAGTGGTACGCTGGAGCTCCAGCGCCAGCTACTCCTGGATTATGAAGAGGACATCACCAAGTATGCCCAGGAGGGCATGGAGCGTGCAAGGATCCTGAACGTATTCAGACATATCTCTGTCTTCTTGGCCAAGGACAACAAGAAATTCCAAGTGTCGAAGATTGCGACGGGGGCGCGCAATAGAGAATACATCGGCAGTGTGGAGTGGCTGGCCAATGCCGGCATCATCAACCCCTGCTATTGCATGGAGATGCCGGAATTGCCACTAAAGGGTAACTACAATCCCGCACAATACAAGATTTACTTCAAAGACACTGGTCTGCTTATTGCCTCGCTTGATGAGGAATCGCAGGAGGACCTCAGAAGAAACCGCAACTTCGGTACTTACAAGGGTGCCATCTACGAGAATATTGTCGGCGACATGCTCGTGAAAGCCGGGTATGAGTTGTATTATTACCGCAATGAGAAGAGCACGGTAGAGATGGACTTCTTCATTAGGGATGCTCGCACGCTCATTCCTGTGGAGGTGAAATCGCAAAACAGTAGCACTAAGTCGCTCGTGAAACTCATTGAGAGCGACCGCTATCCGGATATTCGCTACGGTATCAAGCTGGGCTACCGCAACATTGGCTTCAACGGCCAGTTCTACACCTTCCCTTATTTCCTCACCTTCCTGCTGAGGCAGTTTCTGCGGGAGAGGGAAACAAAGTGAGCGTGGGATTAGTAACTTTACCAATCATCTAAATATTAAGATATGGACAAGACAAAGATTCTTTTCATCTGCCTGGGCAACATCTGCCGTTTTCCGGCGGCAAACGCCATCATGCAGAAATACGTTGACGACGCAGGGCTGACGGACAAGTTCTACATCGACTCGGCTGGCATCGGCCCGTGGCATGTAGGCCAGCTGCCCGACAAGCGCATGCGGCAGCATGGTGCACGACGCGGCTATCGCATTGACCACATCGCCCGTCAGTTCGACGCACGCCATGACTTTGCCGACTTCGATTACATCGTTGTTATGGACGACGAGAACTACCACGACATCTGCCGCAAGGCGCACAACGAGGCCGACCGCCGCAAGGTTATCCGCATGGCCGACTACTTCACAAAATACAAGGGGAGGACCTCCGTGCCCGACCCATACTATGGCGATGGCGAAGACTTTGAGCTCGCCCTTGACCTCATTGAGGACGGATGCAGGGGGATGCTACGACAATGTGGAGTATGTGGATGAGCAAAATGAAAATAAATAGCCCAAAATTTGGGAAGTTGCAACGAAAAGATTATTTTTGCAAAATAGAAAGGTGAAAGAATATGGAAAAGATGAATACAAAAGAAGATTTCCTCAAACGCAAGATTTCCTCAAACGCTTTGAGGCTGCCAAGCAGCGAAAGCATGAGATGGTGGAGAATATGAAGGAAGACATCACCGTGGAATATGAAAAAATTCATGGTGAGAAGCCGAAGTCATTCTTTGTCCTATGAATCCGCTCGATATCTCACGCATTAACGAGGTATCGCCTTATGTGGTATCTATTAATAAGCATGGTTACTTCCAGTTTACGACGAAAGCTGGTGTGATACTTACTGTTGGCTTTGATAATGATGACTTAATCTCTACGGAATCTTACCAATTTGTCATCGTCAATTCTAATAATAAGCCTTCACCGCGCGATACTTACGTCAAAGATACCGTATTTGCAATTATCAGCGAGTTCTTCCGCGTAAATAATGCAACAATGCTCTATATTTGTGAGTCGGGAGATGGAAAGCAAGCTATGCGAAGCCGCCTTTTTAGTCATTGGTTTGCAGATTTTGCCAACAAGTGTAAATATGTTTTTCTGCAATCTTCTATTCTAGATACAGAAGGTATTGAAAACTACTTTGCTATTATCACGAGAACTGACAATCCCCACCTTGACAATGTAATGGCAGAATTCACGTCGGCAGTTAAATTGTTCAGGCAAAAGCCCGAGGTAGGCAACGAACAGGTTTAAGATGTGTCCATGGCTTTGATTTGTTAAGTTTCATAATACGATTCTAATTGCCATACAATTTCTGAAGATGACCAAGGTAATCCACATTAGGCGTTTCCCTTTCATGGGTGGCTTTTATGCCATCAACCTCTTTGGCATCATCTTCACCGTGCAGGAGCTCAATGCCGTGGAGCTCAACCACGAGCGTATCCACACCGCTCAGCAACGGGAGCTGCTCTACATCGGCTTCTATCTGTGGTATGTGCTCGAATGGCTCTTCCTGCTCGCCAAATACCGCAACGGCCTCAAAGCATACTTCCACATCCGCTTTGAGAAGGAGGCCTACAACCATCAGGACGACCTGGACTACCTGAGCAATCGGCAGCATTATCGCTACAGATGATTGCGACTACTACCCAAAAGAACCGAACCACTACCCCAAAAAGAAATACAAGCCCTTGGGAGATTCCCATATTCCACAAGATATTTTTGCAGCATGCTGCAATTTTACCTTGCAAAGATAATAAAACGCTCTGAATTC
>OMXX01000236.1 GCA_900315105.1 uncultured Prevotellaceae bacterium
CTTCTCTTTTCCGGCATGATGCCTTACAAGTATCAACGACGACCAGCTTACTTGGTATTTCCTTGCCAAAGCCTTGTTTTTAGACTGGGAGAAGTCGACTACGCGAAAGACGACTTGTCGTGACTTCAACTCCTTGGCAAACGAAGCTCTCACCACCTTGCTTGCGGAGGCCTCGATGTCGTTGCAGGTCTGACACCTCACCTTGCCATGAAAATAAAGAACCTCTACATAGGTTGTTGGAGACTTCGGAGGTGCCGAGGACATCCGCAATGGAGATATGGCCAGCAGCAAAGTCATGATCAGATAAATCTTGAAGAATTTCATTATGTTAGTTGTTTGTAAAACTACGAATAAACACTTTATTATATAAGGCGGACAGGCTGTCCGCCTTGCGCCATCTACTTCGAGTCGCAACCGCAGCTGCCGCCCTTGATTTCATTGGCGAAGAAATCGGTGAACAGCTCACGGGCATACTGCCAGTTGTCGCGGTTGATGCAATACCTCACCTTAGGCGCCTCGATGGTGCCTTGGATGAGACCCGCGTCCTTGAGTTCCCTGAGGTGTTGGCTCACTGTGGCCTTGGCGATGGGCAGCTCTTCGTGGATGTCACCGAAGTAGCATTCCTGCTGCCGGGCAAGGAACTGCAAAATCTGAATCCTCGCCGGATGGGCGAGGGCTTTGGCGAAGCGCGCTATCTGTTCCGCCTTGAGGCTATAGTCTTTCTTTGCGTCCATTGGTTTTCTTATTCTTCATATCGTTCGCAAATTTACGAATAACTTTCGAACAACAAGCATCCACACCCAAGTTTAACGATATTTTGCATCCTTCGGGCATTAAGCTCCGATATCATCTATCGTCACAAAAGGTATATCTCCTCCAAAATTATCCTTATCTACGCATGAAGGAATCTTGCCTGTTATGATGTTATTTTCTATATTTCCAATCTTTTTGGCATCTACCCCTTGCGGTATCTCACGCTTCAGTTTTTCATTCCACACCATAGCTCAGCGACTCGACTTATACGGCTTGCCCTCCTTGTTCGGGAAGTCAAACTGCACAAACCAGTAGTCGTATAGTTGCTTTGCCATCGCCTCTAAATAATCATTTATCGATGAGAATAAAACTTTTAGAATTACTAGCATATTCGTATTTTTTTTCTTAACTTTGCAGAGTTAAGGCATTCGATACCAACTGCAGAAATGCAAAAAATGAATCTATAAATTTGACGTACTAAAAGCAAAGAAGACATGGGTAAAACCATTACTACATATTTGATGACAGGCGACCCCAAAGGAGCACAATATGTGCTAATAAGTAATAGAGTCTGTAAGATGATAATGATACCACGTTCTGAGTTGTCTACAGTTTATGAGAGGGAGGAGTTGAAAACTCCATCCTTCTATATACTCCTCGGACAGGACGAAGATGCAAATCCAATGGCATATATAGGACAGACAGAAGATTTTACAGAACGAGTCAGGCAACATGACAATAAAAAGAAATTTTGGAATAAGGCTATAATCTTTATTTCTATAGGTGGTGCCATGACTAAGGCTGATGTAGAATATTTGGAATATAAGGGGTATCAGCTTGCAAATACGGTGAAACGTTATAATCTAACAGAAAACAAGCAGGAACCGAAGAAACCACATCTTCCAGAACATCAGCAGGATGCTATGGACGATTATTTTGATGATTGCAAGTTCTTGGCTTCTTTTATAGGCTGTAACTTGTTCGAGGAAGAGAAAAAGGAAGATGAGACCGGACAATTGACCTTCTATCTTACTCGAAGGAATTGTAATGCAAAAGGTGTTTATACATCAGAGGGTATGACCGTACTTAGAGACAGCCATGTTGTAAAAGAATGCTCAGCAAGTTACAAGAATCGATCAAAGCGCGAAGAGTGGCTTATGAAATATACATATGAAAAAAATGGTGAACAATATTTGAAAAGTGATTATTCATTTGATAGTCCTAGTACAGCCTCTTCATATTGCTTAGGATGCTCTAGTAACGGTTGGAAAGATTGGAAAACGAAAGATAGACGAAGTTTGGATTCTATCTTTCGCATATAATACTATTCAACTTATTTATTCTTAGCTTTTATACTCAACACTGGTGGAAGAACTGATACGATGAACTATTTCTCGGAGTGGTTGCTGAACAGATTCCAGTAAAGATATGCGCTTAAGCGTAATCCGTTTAACCACGATGTGGTGAACAGAATAGGACTTTCGCCGGAAACCATCGACTTTACTAAATAAGAATTTAGATTGTTAATTAAAAGCTATCATGACATGGAAAGACTTATATTGTACATTTTCGTGGCTTGCATTATCACCTTATTGTCAGGCTGCAAGGAGAATTATTCCAACGGCGAGAAGGTAGGTAACCTTATTGAGTTTACCAAGAAAGGTGTTATCTGGGACAGTTGGGAAGGACGGCTGAACCTCACTCAGACTGGTATGAACACAAGCGGCGAGCCTTTCAGTTTTTCCTTTGACAATGACCGTAATGATCAGGACTCCTTGATTAAGCTGATGCAGAAGGCACAGGTCGAAGGCTGGAAAATCAAGATACGCTACCATGAGGTATGGGGCTTCAAAAATGTTTTGAGCAACCGTGGCGAGACGGACTATTTTGTTGACGGCGTAACTGTATTGGATAAAGACTTCGCCAATGTCTCCAAACGTTTTGCAGGTGCTGATCGCGGACACATTATCGATACGGTGTATGTCGTGATAGACAAGAATGAATTAAAGAAACATATAAGGAATAAATAATGGCAGACAGACGTGTACTGATGCCGTATGCCAACAAGGAGCAAATGAGCAATTATAGAATACGATGGACTGACGGCCATGACCGGGAGTTTGAGGAGTTCCACGCTATAACTGAGAACTTCTACAACCAGCTTGTCGGTGGTCCTCGCAGTCGTTTGTCCCGGGCAATCAGTCGAAGGACGTGAAATATGCGATGATAGTCTATTCCAAGGATGATGTCCCAGTGGCATGCTCCGGTCTGAAGGAGCATGGCAACGGTGATGTAGAGATAAAGCGGGTGTGGGTGCAGCCGCCCTTCCGCGGTCATCACCTTGCGACATTCATGATGCATGAACTTGAAAGTTTCGCTCGTGAGCACGGATATAAGCGGACGGTGCTTATGACACGTGAAAGGATGGACTATGCAATCAAGTTGTATGAAGGTTTGGGATATAAACGCATTGAGAACTATCCGCCATACCAGCACATGGATGACGCGGTTTGTTATGCTAAAGATTTAAGATGAAGTTCTGATAATACAGCAAGTAGCATTTAGGTAAAAGCCTCAGTCCCGTGGCTTCCATCTGATAACGGATGAAGTGCTCCGGCAGCTGCCGCAGTTGCCAAATACGGGACTGCTCAACCTTGGCACATGGCAGGGCATCTACCTCTGCGAGTTCCGTAATGACGGAGGCGGCAGACATATTATAGCAACAATTTTAGAGTAAACATTATGACAGCGGAAGAAATAATGAAGCTTGTAACGAGCAAGGAAGGATTCATAGGCCATGCGATGAATATCCCGCATGACAGGCAGGACAAGACCCACGAACTGGTATTGGAATATAATCAGACCAGTCCGGCGGATATAAAGCGCGGACAAGATCTGCTCAAGCAGATACTCGGTACGTATAACGAACGAGTCATGATCCAGCATGGCGTCCACTTTGACTTTGGATTCAACACCCATTTCCTGGGCATGGCTTATGTCAACTTTGGAGTTACCTTCCTTGACACCAGTCCAATAACGATTGGCGACATGTGCTTCATTGCGCCTGGAGTAATCCTCACTTGTGCCGGTCACCCTGTCGTGGCTGACCAAAGAGATCAAGGCATAGAAACGTCGAAGCCGATAACGATCGGCAACAGTGTTTGGATAGGTGCGCATGCTACCGTCTGTGGGGGCGTGACGATTGGTGATCATGCTGTGATAGGTGCCGGAGCCGTGGTCCTTCACGACGTTCCTGAGAATACGATCGTAGCTGGTGTCCCGGCCAAAGAGATAAGGAAAATCACGGATAAAGACATCATCCCGTCAGACGAAATATTGTTTTAACATACCGAAAGGCCGTCCGCTGACCGTAAAGGAAGAGATATGCATCACCCGTGTCA
>OMXX01000235.1 GCA_900315105.1 uncultured Prevotellaceae bacterium
TTGTTGGCAAGTGCTTCCCAGCTTTCCTTTGTCTCGCTTTTGTTAGTCAGGCTATGCCCAACGAAACTACGGATGCACAGACGGAACATTTCAGAGGTGAAGCAGGAACTATGTTTCCCTACCATCTGGTGACTGAACATGTCGGCCATCTGGCTTAGCCCGTGGTCGAAGGTCACGAAGAAGTAGATGCAGTATGCCAGGGCATCGCCATCAATGATGGTTCGTTTGTAGAGCCTGTCAAGGTATTCTGGAACGAACAACAAAGAATAGACATACACGGTCTTGGCCACAAGCAACCCTATACTTTGAAGGGCATCTTGTTCATCATCGGTAAGTTGGCCACCAACTCCATCGGCGACGAGGTTCCTGCACATGTCATTCAGGAAGCACTTCATTGACTGTGGCATTGATAGTACAGTCTGCTCAAAGTCATCCGTTCTAATAATAGTACAATCCTGCCTTGGGGAATTGGTCTGCTCTATCTGACCTGTGGAGAAGTTCATGCTGATAAGCGCATGATTGAAAATGCACTCGGCTGCCAGCTGATCATATTGTGAGAATGCTGTCTGGTCATTCTTCACGGAATCAGGATCCCCTATATATTTATATATGTACCCGTAGAAGTTCCTGGCATCTTGCGGCATACAATCATCAAGAAGTCCAATCATCCGCTCCATCAGCGACAGGTCGCCTTTACCTATGGAAGCTACCTGCTGCTTGAAATCATCGTATTCTCTCTTATGTCCTACCTTCCATTCCCTAACGGCCTTGTTTGCCGCCATTCTGTTATCCTTTTCTGTCATCTTATAAGTGTTAAATCTAAATAAGGACTATTTCACTAGATCACCCCAAAATCGTCAAAATCGCAGTTTTTATACCAATTTGAGCATGTGAGAAACAACCCGAAAATATAGGGTTCTAAAGAGCCATCAAGCTTTCCAGTTCACGTTTCTTCATCATTATCAAAGCATCTCTGATTTCCTCTTCGCTAAAGTTCTCCATCTTGTCAAGGAGCGACTGCTTGACAGTCTTGACCTTGACGATTTTTGCTGTAGGATTGGGATCTTCAACAATACCCATCAAGAGATTGTTGTATGTCATACGCTCCTTTACCGTATAGGGAGATATATAGCGCATAGTAATCTGTCCTTTGTTGCCAAGGCTATGTCCCATTGCATCTGATATATATTCTCTTGGCACCTTGGCAGCATGGAGATTGGTAGCAAAAGAGTGCCTGGCGAATGTTCCTGTAGGATGTACAGTCCATTCTATTTGTTCCGTGAACTTCTTCAGTCTCTTTGCAATATTCTTGTTCTCCTGATGGACACGGTCGCGCATGGCTTGTTCGTCCATCTTAATAGCATCGCCCAACAAAAAAGGAAATACCAGCGCATCAAGTTTTGGATCAGCTCCATAAGCTTCCAAGAGTTCACGCATCGGATCTATGATAGGAACGATGACCTCCATCCCCTCTCCATCCATAGTTTCATCCTCAGACTTCTTACGAATAAACTGGAAAGCATCCCCATTGGTATCGAAATAGAATCGATTGTATCTCAATAGTGCAAGGTCTGCGAGGTTGCATCCACAGCAGAAGTATTGCATTAGGAACATTCCCAAAGCCTTGTATATCAATTCTATGTTAGCCTCTGTTTTTACAGTATTCTTGGGGTTATCTTTGCTCCTTGAATTATGGATGGTAAAGTGCACATCCCTTCTCTGCCAATGGTCAAATAGCTCCTGCATTTTGGCAACATCCAGATACCATCCCTTGCGTGAGGCTCCTGCAGGAATCTTTACCTTATCACGGCTTTTGCCGAACATATAAGCCTTGGGCATGAGATAACCCTCACCAATACAGCGGTTGACAACCAAACGGCATGTTCTTAGGTAGATTCCTTGTGTGGCACTGGCAAGGTTGCGTCCGACCATACCCTCTACCCACTTGTTTATCAGGGAGGAATCGATGGCAAATCCATCCTTATAATCAAAACCTGTTAACTCTTTGAAAGAGTTTAGAACGCCCTCATATGAGTCGGCTGTTCCTGCTTTTCCTGCATTACGCTTCTCTGCAATAATCTCCTCCCAGACGCTGATGAATGAGGTCGCTTCACATCTGCCTGTCAATGCTGTCTTGATACGATCAAGGGTGAGAGGCCCTGTCTGGTTCAGGCCTACAACAGTATTCACAAAGCTGTTGAATACATCAAGCAGTCTATTCTGTCTCTCATAGTTGGTCTCAATTCCAAGTTTGCGTTCTCCTTGGCCAGTAGAAGTCGCCACCTTTGCCAACTGTGAAGATGAGCACTTTTCACCAAGGCTATGATAGTATCTGGTGCGCTGAATGGTAAACCTTACGCATAGTGGAAAGGCTTCGTCTTTTTCCCTTTTGGGGTGTCTTTTATCGAGGCACATGGATATGGAGCAGACTCCAACACGCTCTTCAAAAAGAACGGAAATCTCGTCAAATTTTTTCTTTTTCGTTGTCATATTCTATCTCTTAATATGCTATTTGTACCAACAAAGTTAGGTAGAATATTACATGCGCTATTAAGAAATTGGTTAAAAATTGCTAATGGAAAAAGGGCGTTAAAATTATTATTATTACCTTTGCAAACGAGAAAATAAGGGTGATTTTTAGCTCTCAAATTTGCGCTCTCAGACATTCTGAAAAACCTGATAGAGGGAACACGTAGGGAACACGCTGTCGGCCTTTTAAGGCATATCAGCAACATTCACTAAATTTCAGTTTGTCAGCTAACTCGCTGAAAATGAGCAACTATTTATATAGTTCGCTATCACTAAAAATAAGTGAGAAAGGACTGTTAATCAGGGGGTCGTTGGTTCAAGCCCATCCTGAAGCGCCTTAAAAATCAAGGAGTTACGAGAAATCGCAACTCCTTTTTCTTTTCCATCTGAACAAATTTTGGTTATCTATTTA
>OMXX01000232.1 GCA_900315105.1 uncultured Prevotellaceae bacterium
AATGCAACGTGTCATCACAATTGGTTGGTGAGTTGCGGACGGAACACATTACTTGCCTAACAAAGATGGAATGGTTAACAAGTAAGTAAATTCCAATTTACCGAACAGAATAAGCGAGGCCACATGGCTTCGCTTATTGAGTATTTTAAGTAGAGGTCTCCCACGAATACTTCAATAAGTCTCTTTTCTTTCTAATCGTTGTTCATCGACCTTGCATGAAACAAAAGCATTGCAATTCGTTGATTATAAGGAAAAATCAGCAATCAAGATGGCTCAGTGTTCCCGATTTGGGACACAGGAGATAATATCATGGCAAAAATTGAGGTAAATTGATACGTTCAGATGTCAGTAGTCACATAATGCCAGTTTGAAATGCCAAAAATATATAATAATTGTGTCGTTACTGCATTATCTAATTATAAAATTGGCAGAAAGTGAGAAATATTCACTATCTTTGCACCGTAAAAACGATTTCCTATGGAAGATGTCAATAGAATAAAGTTAGTTCTTGTAGAGAAAAAAAGAACGAGTAAATGGCTGGCAGAGCAACTGGGAGTCAATCCTTCAACTGTCAGTAAATGGTGTACAAACACATCTCAACCAGACCTCGCTTGTATAGTCAAAATTGCAGAATTGTTAAAGGTTGATATACGAGAGTTGTTTGTCAGCGAGTATAGGCAATATCTTCTGTCGCAGGAACAGGAAAAATAAGAGTATAATATATTATTATGGCCAAAAGTCTGAAATTACGCGCATTCCCTGAAGAAATCACATCGGAAGGCATAAAAATATATGGTGAAACATCGTATGAAAACCAAATTGCGGTGTTAAGCCACTATCTGCACAATAATGAGGTAAAAGTTACAAAAAAGCGGAAGGAAGAAATTATTTCTTCTGTCCGAGAGTTTCTTTCTCGGAAACAATTCCGTCAAGGTATAATAAGTGAAGAACTATCTGATGAAGAAATTTGGAAGGTGGCAGAGGATGCAACTCAATATGACCTGTTCTCTGATTTCTTTGAGATACCATTCCCTGCACCAGAGAATCCTAAATTTACATTCATTGACTTATTTGCAGGTATTGGTGGGTTTCGAATTGCTATGCAAAACTTGGGTGGGAAATGTGTTTATTCGTCAGAGTTTGATGCAAAGGCACAGGAATCATATTTTGCCAACTATGGTGAAATGCCATTTGGAGACATCACTAAGGAATCCACAAAAAGCTATATCCCGAAGAAATTTGATGTTCTCTGTGGTGGTTTCCCTTGCCAAGCATTTTCACTTGCTGGGCGTAGGCTCGGCTTTAACGACGAAACACGAGGAACTCTGTTTTTTGAAATTGAAGCCATCCTACGGAAGCACCAGCCCAAAGCCTTCTTCCTTGAAAATGTGAAGGGTTTAGCAATCCACGACAAGGGACGTACACTAAAGACCATTCTAGAACACCTTGATGATGCTGGTTATGATGTTGTACCGCCACAAATACTTAACGCAATGGACTATGGTGTTCCACAGCATCGAGAGCGCATATACATCATTGGCTTTCGTAAAGACCTTCGTGTCAACGTTGCGAATTTCCACTATCCCGAGCCTACCACTCCAGGTGATAAACGTCCGAGGTTTAAGGATGTGATGGAAGAAAATGAGGTGTCCGTTAAATATTACCTTTCTACGGTATATGTAGAAACCCTAAAGCGACATAAAGCAAGGCATGAGGCTGCTGGTCATGGTTTTGGCTATAAAATCATTGACCTTGACGGTGTGGCGAACGCTATTGTCGTTGGTGGTATGGGTAGGGAATGCAATTTGATAATTGATAAGCGTTTGACAAATTTTACTCCAATCACCAATATTAAGGGTGAAGTAAACCGCGACGGCATCCGTAAGATGACCCCCCGTGAGTGGGCAAGGCTGCAAGGTTTCCCTGATAAGTTTAGAATCGTCGTGGCTGATGCTTCGGCATATAAACAGTTTGGTAATTCGGTGGCAATACCCGCTATACAAGCAACGGCTGAAAAAGAACTTCAAATGTTAGGACTAATATAAGATAATATGGCACTATCAGGAAATAAAGGAGAATGGAGCGAAATCTATGTATTCCTCCGTTTGTTAGATACAGGTAAACTGGATGTTGCAGACGAGAACCTTAATGCGATACCTAATGAGTTTTATCGTATTCTGGAAATCATCCGCAAAGAGACAGAAACGACCAACAACTATGTCCGTGAAGATGACATGGTCACTATTAATGTTGTCAACGACCAAACAGGTGAAACCGAGCAATTCTCATATCCCATAACGGTTTTCGCAGAAAAAGCTAACAATTTACTGTCTTTGATAAAGAGCACAAGTGGCAGGGCTTTTCAGTTGCCACCTATTGCTGCTTTTCTAAAAGAGTTGAGAATTGGGACAATTAAAGATGTAGGACACAATCGTGACATAACGATAACTATTGAAGACTTCAGGACCGGGATGCCACAAACTTTGGGATTCAGCATAAAATCTTTCCTCGGTAGTGACTCCACGCTTTTCAATGCAGGGACAGGAACAAATTTTATTTATGAAATTGTGCTCCCAGAAGGCAAGTCACTCGAATGCGATGAGTTTAACAGGGCTACATATCCTATGACCGGTCGTATTGGTGTACGGCTTAAGAAATTGCGTGATGAATATGATGCAACGTTTGCTTTCCGGAAAGTACAATCAGATTGTTTGTATCAAAATCTCATGGCAATCGATGGGCATATGCCCTTTCTCTTGGCAGAGTTGTTGCTAATCAAATCGGAAATGGGATTCAATGACATAAAGCGTTGCACTGAAGAACTGACAAAAAGAAATCCTCTTGGCTTTGATACCTCCACACACGGCAACATTTATGAATATAAGATAAAACGTTTCCTGCAAGATTGCGCACAGGGGATGACACCAGAGAAACCATGGCTGGGCATTTATGGGCCCAAGGGGGATTGTCCGTGGCAGGCGGATGCCGCTGCCTAACCAAAGAACTTGATATGATAGCGTGCTAAAACTATTTTTTTTGCTTACCT
>OMXX01000230.1 GCA_900315105.1 uncultured Prevotellaceae bacterium
TCCAGCCCCGCCGTCCAAACAGCCGCCTGGACAAGGTGCGCCATATGTTTCAGAAGGTAATGTAAAGATACATAATCGTCAAGACGGCAACAATCAGAATTTGGAGGTGTCCTTATGTATGAAGTAAGTGAAGCATTTCATAGGCAATACGCAGATATGTATGATAAGTTCGTGAGAATTCACTTCAAAGGGAGAATCCTTCAACAAGAGCGAAGCCATCAAGTGGGGCATTGCCAAGAGCGCTGAGAATGAGAACTCTGCGATCTATTCCAGAAAATGCTATGGATATCAATCAACCGGTGATGATCTCGTCATCGTAGAGGATGAGGCAGACGTAGTCCGGCGCATCTTTGACAGCTATCTTTCCGGGAAGGGCTCGTATGCCATAAAGACCATGCTTGAGAAGGAGGGCATTCCTTCTCCGACCGGGAAGGTAGCCTGGTCCAAGCGCACAATTGAGAAGATGCTCACCAATGAGAAATACTGCGGGGACGTCATTCTGTACAAGACATTTGTTTCGGAATACCCATCGAGCGAAAGGGTAGAAAACTCCGGAGAGCATAAGCAGATTGCTGTGCAGAATCATCACAAGGCAATTATAGAGCGCGAGAAGTTTGAGGCAGTACAGGCGCTTATTAAGGAACGGGGCAGAACTGATCAATAGACACGCTCTGAATGAAAAGAAAAGATAATGATATTTCATGAAGTCACAATTTGTGACTTCGCGAAAAGAAAATAGCTTGAGGTCTCGCTTTGTGACCTCAAAGTTGGAGGAAGATATGGCGGATAAGAATCAGGATCAGATAGTAGCAGCGGATCCTCTTTACAATTCTCTGCTGGCTCAGATCGGCGATGCCCTTGAGTCAGGAAGAAAGACCGCTGCAGCTCAGGTCAATGCGGCAATCGTTAGGACCTACTGGCAAATCGGAAAGTACATTATTGAATTTGAACAGGCAGGGAATGAAAAGGCTGAATACGGCTCAGAGACATTGAAGAAATTGTCTAAAGACCTGACAACCCGGTATGGAAACGGATTCGGGCTCAGTAATGTTACGAAGATGCGCAAGCTCTATCAGTCTTATCCAATTTTGCAGACACTGTCTGCAAAATTGAGCTGGAGTCACTATGTGGAGCTTCTGAAGATTGAAGATCCTTTGGAAAGATCGTTTTACCTAAAGGAGTGTGAGCAGGAGAACTGGGGAGTTCGTGAACTCCGCAGGCAGATGAAGAGCATGCTCTTCCAGAGACTGGCTTTGAGCAAAGATAAAGCTGAAGTTATGAAACTCTCCGAGGAGGGACAGATTATCGAGAAGGCAGAGGACGTCATAAAGGACCCGTATATCTTTGAATTCACAGGGCTTCCGCAGCTGCCGGTATATAAAGAAGGTGATCTGGAAAATGCTCTAATTGATAATCTGAGTACATTTCTTCTTGAGCTTGGAAAAGGCTTTACCTATGTAGGAAGGCAGCAGCGGATCAATATCGGAGGCAGGATCTACAAAATAGACCTTGTGTTTTATCACCGCATTCTGAAATGCTTTGTCCTTATTGATTTGAAGCGTGGTGAGGTACAGCACGAGGATATCGGTCAGATGAATCTGTATCTGAATTATTACCGGGAAGAGATGAACACGGAGGGAGATACGGAGCCTATCGGGATCGTGCTCGGTGCATACGAAGACAAACTTATGGTGAAGTATGCTACGCAGAATATTTCAAACCAACTATTTGTGAGCAGGTATCAGTTATATCTTCCGGACAGGGAGCAGCTGGAAAATGAAATCAATAGATTTCTTGATAGCAAGGAAGAGAACTGATGTCGTGATTGGCCAATCGACTTGACCGGAACAATTTAATTTTGAGGGAAATGATTTAAGGTTTTCCATACATTTTAAGGTTGGCTATACCTTTCAATTTTGGCAGAAGGGGTGTCGTTTTATATGAGGCAGATGGCGGGAAGAATTGAATTTACGGTATTTCAGCGTTCACATCGTCTGCCTCGGGAGACGGGCAGAAGCCGGAAAAGCCTTGATACAAGGGCTTTCCGACACAGTTATGCCATTGACGGTCGTATCAAAGATTGCGTCTTGATAGAAAACAAGACTCGTTATTTGATACAATTTAAGGCTGCCTGATGAAGGTGTGTCGCTTTCATCAAAAGTGTGTCGTTTTTTGCCGGGTGTGTCGTGATCAAGATATATATTATTCAACATGCATTTTTATGAAATAAGATACATTGGACGTAGTAGATTTGATAATAAATTTCGCTTGAGAGTCAATCGTTTTGAACCATATGGCGATATTATATTTAGGAAGGTTGAAAAACATCGGCAAGTCACTTAAGTTTGGAGGCGTAGCATATGAGGATAGATATACAAGACTACGGATATTTGTTCCAACAAATGCTTGGGACAAAAAATAATTCAGGAACAGTAAATCCTCTTAAGGTATCTGACTTAACAAACGGATCATTAGGAGCACAGTTAATAGCATCGGGGATTAATACAAATAGTGCTCAATATAAGGCTGCTGTCAATGAGATGACGAAGCACCCTGGAAGCGGCTCAATGTTTACAAACGTGCAAGCTATTAAAAACTTGATGAGCCATTACGATAAGGATGGCGATTATATCGATCCCACAACTGGATTGGCCGGTCTGCTTGTGACAGAAGAAAACGCAAACAGCCGGAATAAACTGATCTCCATTCCGGAAAGCAGCCGCGATGATATGTTTGAGCTTACAAAAAGAGAATTTCTTCAAAATAATGGTATCAGGGACGGCGATACGACAAAAAGGTCGGATGTCTATACCGAGCTGTATCAAAAGATGAGCAAGAGTGACCGTTTACCGGCAGGATATACGCTGGAGCAATATGAACGGGCATATACAAAAGCTCTTGTTACTGCGGCAAAAGCAGCAGACCCCACATGGAAGGCAGGTAAACCTGTTCAGACCGGAGCTTTGGATGCTGTCACAAGAGAAGCTGTAGAATCCACGTTAATAAAGTCTGGTGATAAACTAGTACGTGATAAATTAAATAACTAGCTATATTCTTCTTACCGTGATATAATCGATGCAACAAGGAACGAGGTATCGGTTATGGCACAGGCAAAAGT
>OMXX01000227.1 GCA_900315105.1 uncultured Prevotellaceae bacterium
ATGACGAATGAGTAAGCGGCCTTATTCCACTTCCTTGATGTTGTTAACGAGTGCAAATATAATAATTTAATTTGAATATACAATGAGTAAGAAAGAGACAACTAAGTTTATTGTGCAGTTGATTGCATCGATCGCATCAGCGATCCTGACTGCACTGGGCGCTACGTCGTGTATGGGCCTTTAGACAAAGAAATCCTCGGCTAATGTCGAGGATTTCTTATTACTTCCAAATCACCAGTTCCCGCGGGATGGTGATGACTTTCAGGCGTTCGTACCAGATTCGGCTGGAGCCAAGGATATGCTTCTGCGTGTGACTGCTGATGAAATAATAACTGGCTGTGTATTCGTAAACAAATGATGCCGCATAATGGCATCATATATTAGGTTATAAATATCCCTATAACTATAGAAATACCCAAAATTATACTGCAAAAATAGAGATAACTTGTGATATATCTAAATTTATGCGCATATTTTTTACTTCCATATATAATTTTTCAATTTTTGTCTGAGCCACCCAAGTAGCATGCCATTGAAATACATGTTTGCAAGGAAACGAATAACTTAGTTTACCCTCTCATTGGGATGGTCTTTTTCATAAAGCTGTTGCATCTTATACTCCACAAACTGATGGGCGAAAAAGAATCTATCCAACAGATATTCCAGATATCCCTTGCAATTAGGGATATGCTCAAAAAACAGTGTTCTGGTTCCACAATTTACCGCCAATTCATTGGTGTCTTTGTAGATTGAGTAATTGATACAAATATCGCCCAAGTATACCTCTTTTTTACCATTCTGAGCACCTTCGGGTCAAAGCATTCAGGGAAGTCAAGGATAAACTCAAGGTCCTCCTCGTTCATTCTCGGAATTGCTTCTTTCCAGACTTCTAGTTTCTTATCTTGATGCTCCATTAGATTTTTCCTCTTTTAATTTAGCCATTTGACGATAATTCGCTTGGTGCTCTTGGCATTTTTATGCTCTGCATCTGCAAAAATACAAAATTAATCAGAAATAAAGAAAGAAAATTGCAAAAGTATAGATCAAATGCATTTTATTCCTCAAAAATTTGGAGATATCGGAATTAGTTCGTACTTTTGCAAAATAAACCTGTAGGTAAAATGGAAAAACTGAGATTGAGAAGAGGATATGAAGTTTAACATTGAAAGACTAAAAGAAGTTGCTCGCCCTGCATCGGCCGAAGAGCTGAGAGATGCTGAGTACAGGAAAAAGAATTATGACTGGCTGGAGAAGTCGGCCTTAATCGCGCTTGACATACATACGTACCTGCGCAAGAACAACATTTCGAAGCAGGAGTTTGCCAAGATGCTTGACGTTACTCCTGCCCAGGTGACAAAACTGCTGAGTGGCAAGGAGAACTTAGGGCTGAAGACTATTAGTAAGATTGAGAGCGTCTTGCAGATGGATTTGGTAGCCATTCCCAATTATGAGCATTACTATTCCATGCATTCTGCTATGGACACCATGTATGTCAATGAGGAGTAATTTGTTTTAATACCCCTTTAGGACGTCCATATTGCAAACACATAATATCTGCAAGAGTTACAAACTCTCGTTTCATCAGCTCGCTATAAAAAATATCAGCAAAACGAGCCCTCGCACTTTTTCCTCCAAATATACTCATATTATTATAAAGAAGAACTACTATTGTTTTTAAGGAACCCTTCTTTGATGGAATTTTCATATTCATTTTTATATTCTATGAGTTCCGGTTCCTTGCTGGTCAACGAAGCTACATAGCGGGCTTCTTCGTGCATATAAAGCCACTCCTTAAGGGTGTCAAAACTTGACTCTGACATCACTTCCTGAATGAAATCCTGTTTAAGTGATTCTATAGTTTTATCAGCCATAACATTGTTCTACATTGAATCAGCCATCAGATCCTTACGGCCTATGAGGCTGAATATGGTGATGTTGTTGTCATCATTGACTATTCTAAGAGAACGGAGGATCTCATTAAGTGTGGAGCCACTAGTTGTCACATCGTCGATTACCAAAACATTCTGCTTCCGGATAGTTGCATAAAGCTCTTTGTCGGCTTCTGAAGCAAACTTCAGGAATTGAATCATGAAAGGACGGAAACGGCTTTTCTTGACGTCCTTTGCTATTGTAAAATAGTCCTTTTGGTGGATGAGGTCAAGCATATTGTTGATAGACTGCCTAACTTCTTCCTTCTGTGCCTCAGTGTAACGGGGCCGTCCATTCTCTAACACATCATTTAAATAGGACTGTTCAAAACCATCCATATCGAACGTTATATTTGATGGAAGTGCTTTCACCAGCTCCATCTTCCTCAGGGTAGGCTGTGCAAATCTGTAGATATAACGCAACATATATTGATTGACCTTACTCGACGATTCTGGCATGACAACCAAATCATAATCAAACAGATTGATATGCTTGTCGAGATTATCAATGGCTTTCTTGATGAAATTCGTCAGATCTGGTGTATCCTGTAATGCCTCAGTGAATTTCACATATTTTATAAAAGCAGTACGTACTGAACTTTCCACTTGCTCAGAGAATTCATAACCATAGTAGAAGCATTTACCAAAAGCCTCTACCTGATAGCCATCGCCCGTCAGACTGACAATGTCCTCAGCACCATCATGCTCGAAATCAAACACGAACTTTTTCTCTGTTTCGTCGTAGGTAACTCCCATACCAATTGCTCTTTGGGTGCAAATATACAACTTTTTTCTTATACATCAAACATTTATTTTGATATTTTTATCTTAGAGATAATGATATGATGTGGATTTGTTAATTCAATTATAGCAATGGCACATCCCCTCGTTTGACTTGCTCTACAAACCTATGATAGTCGTCACTATAGTTAGGATTAGCCACAAGTTCTGCACCTCGTTTGGTGGCCATGCGTTCAGGTATTCAGACGATTTGCCAACTGCACATCAGCCATTTCGAGTGAGAAGAAAGCCATCGGTTTCCTTTGGTCTATGGCAATGTTCTTTGCCAATGACAGGGCAAACGCCGTCTTACCCATGGCAGGTCTTCCCGCTATGATCACAAGGTCAGAGTTCTGCCATCCGCAAGTTATATCATCGAGTTTATAGAAGCCGGTAGAAATACCTGTCACACCTTCGGTATTTGAATGCGCTGCCTGAACAATCTTCACTGCACGTCCTAAGACGGGTCCAAAGGCAGAATAGTCTTTCCTCATATTC
>OMXX01000226.1 GCA_900315105.1 uncultured Prevotellaceae bacterium
TGACTGAGAAGAAACGAGTGTCTTGCCGTCGCTCTTGCGAGTGTGAACCCATGCATACGCGCAGTCGCCATCGTTGCCTGAGTGACCGAGCTTGCCATCGACAGAGGCGAAGCCGTGTGAACTGCCTGTCACGTCAGCGAGCTTGTCCTCGTTGGCTGCATCGAGGATAACCTTTGCTGCTGAGAACTGGCAGTAAGGGATGCCTGTCTCCGCGTTCACCATCTGCTTGACGAGGAAGAACGAAATCTGATCGCCATAGCGGTAGTCTGCGTTGTTCTCCACAACCTTCGTTGAGAACTGCGCCACGGTAGTGTTGCTTGTGATGTCTAGAGAGCCAAGACGGATGTCAGTCACGCCGCTCTGCCCTGTGCCAGTCACCACGATAGCAGGGAGCGAGCCCTGTGAAATCTGATAGGCTGTTGCCACACAAGCACCGCCAGCCACAGCCTGCTTGGTGAGGTAGATAGGAGTGCGCTGCATGTTCAGCTTCACGAACATGTTGTAGTCGCTCAGGTTTTTAGGCTTGCTCTCAAAACCGTAGTTGAGGAGAGGACGAATGCCTTTGTACATTGCCACGATGTTGCCCCACTTAGTGCGGACTTGCATCTGTGCGTTAGTGCGAGGATTGCGAACTTCAGTTACCTTTTCGGAAACTACGGTTTCGCCCATTCTGCGCTTGAATGTAAGATTACCTGCTGAGCCTGAAATCTTACTGATAATACCGGAAAGTTTTCCCATAGAAGCCCCCCTCTAACTCCCCCGAGTGGGAGAATTTTTATATAGCATTAGAGCCATAACCGCCAAGGGGTAGTGCGGGTTTTAAGTGTTAATAATGAATGAAGTTAATAAATCATAGGCTTGAAGCCTTTTGTTTGAATGCCGTTTGCCTTCCCCTTGATTGCTCAATAGCCTGCAGTACTATCTTCAATCCCTCCCCCTCGGGGGAGTTGGAGGGGGGCCGTAGGGAACGGACTTGAAACGGACTTGAAGCGAAGGAGAATCGGACTTGCACCTTATATATGTGCGAGGCGATTTTGTAGGTTTCTGATGCAAAGGTACGCAGTTTTTTTTACTCAATCATTCCAACTTTCGGATATTTTTGTTAACAAATATTAAATAGGAATTAAATTGCTGATAATGTGTGCTTTAGGTAAAAAAGAAGTCTTAGAAGGTACAATGGTACAATAGTACAACGTTTTTTACACACACCCTATTTGCCCTTTTCCCCCTCAATAAATATAATATTAATAATTATTAATATTATATTTATTGAAGTAGAAGTGCGATATTTTTGGGGTCCCTTTAGAAAATATTGTACTATTGTACCATTGTACCGTAAAAGGCAATATCACTAAAAATAGTTAAAGAAACGCAGATTTTTTGAAAGTGTCCCACAAAACAGGACAGTTCCCGATTATCTTTGCAGACGATTTTTATTTAACTAATAACATATAATACCAAAAAGAAAATGATTAATTTGGATTTATCAAACCTTAGGATGCTCAGCAAGGGCAAGAGCGATGGACTGCGTGTGTATGAACTGGTGGACGATTATGTGAACTTCGTGGATGCGGAGGTGAGTTGCGGCTTGCCTCGGGGCGGTGGATGCAGTATGGAGCTTGTGAAGATGCTGGAGCTACTGAACTGCTCACGCGGTAGGGCTTATGTGTCTACATCGTGTGGTGATTCGATGGTGAATGCGGGTATCGCTGACAGCGACTATGTGATTATTGATATTGACCGCACGGCGAAGTCTGACGATGTGGTGCTTGCCGAGATTGAAGGGGAGTATCTGATGAAATACTATGTGGTGGATAGGAGTGGCGCAGAATGGCTTATGCCGGGTAATGAGAGGTATTCGCCGATAAAATGCGATGAGAGGTGTAGTATTCGCGGTGTGGGTATCCACGTGATTCATCAGCTTAAACCGCCTACGGCTAAGATGAAGTGGATGCTCGACACGATGGATGACGTGGAGGTGGGTGTTATTCGCCTTTCGCGTGAGAAGCCATCATGGGCAAATAGCAGGAGGGCGAAGGCTCTGTTTGATATTGCCGTTGAGGAGGCTTTGCTTGATGATCATTACCAGCCGTTGGATGATACGCCGATGTGGAAACTGGGCGGATTGGCTGACAGGATTGGCGAGACGTTGGAGCTTGACAATAAGTGGCTACTGTTCGGGGAACTGTGGGACAGGAAGAAGGATGCGTTACGCAAGAAATGGGATGATATGAAAGAGATGAGCAGGGGAGTAGAGTTTAGGAAAAGGGTTCTTGAGAGGATGCGTTAGTAAAAAAAACGCAACTCCGTTGCTGAACTGACAAGAATTTCTCGCAAGGCTTTACCAAGAGAAAGGCTCGCTGACGCGAATATTTGGAAAGTAAATTAACAATAAATTTTATCAGTAAATTTTATCAGCAAATTAATTTGCTGGTTTAATTTTCTTACAATTTACTTTCTACATCAGGGCGCAAGCCCAGTTTCTTATTGGATTAAGATTGTGAAGATTGGGAACTTGCGTAGCTTGTTGAGCCTTGCGAAAAATTATTGTCAGTTAAAAGTAGCTTGCTACTGATGTCGAGGTAATAACTTAGGGGGGCGCGCTAAAAAGAATTTTCAAAAAAAATGAAGTTTGTAAGATATTGAGAGAGAAGATGATGCAAATTTTCAAGGTGGGGGGGGGCGCGCCCCCAAGCGCCCCCATTTAATTCAAGGAAACGTCGTAACTTTGCACTCGCAATCAGGAAGAAAACTGGTTGCGGGTGCTTTTCGTTTATGGGCCCAAGCGGAGCACGAAGCAAATTCAATTAACAATTAACAATTAACAAAGATGGAAATACAGATTTTCAAAAATGACCGCTTCGGTGAAGTGAGGACAATGGTAATAAACGATGAACCTTGGTTCGTGGGAAAGGATGTGGCAAATGTACTTGGGTACACAGATACACGTAAAGCAATCAGAATGCATGTAGATGATGATGACAAAGGGGGAGACATTTTGTCCACCCCTGGAGGAAGACAACAAATCACCATTATCAACGAGAGCGGGCTTTATGCTCTCATCCTTTCCTCTAAACTTCCACAGGCGAAGGAGTTCAAGCGCTGGGTGACATCAGAGGTTCTTCCTTCCATCCGTCGCAATGGGGCATATCTCACGGATGATGCATTGGCTCGCTTTGCCGAGGATCCTGACTATGGCATCAAGTTGCTCAACACCTTG
>OMXX01000225.1 GCA_900315105.1 uncultured Prevotellaceae bacterium
GAGGTGACAAACTATAAATAGTCAAGTATAAGTTGTAACTTTTTGATGAACCTTGAAAATTGCACAGCAAATAAGCCATCTGAAGAGATCATATTTCAGATGGCAGCGGATGAAAGATGATATCAGCTGTCAGCGAAGGGCTTGTGCTACGAAGTCAGTGTTTTGCCTCTCCAATGCAAAAATGACTCGGACAAGCTTCTTGACGACATGAGACAGAGCTACTCTGTGGGGTTTGCCTTCTGCACGCTTCCTGGCATAGTAAGCGGCAAAAGTCATGTCAAAACGAATCAATGGTAATGCACAGTTCATCAGCACATAGCGAAGCTGTGAAGATCCACGCTTGACCATTCTTCCGCCATGACTTTCTGTACCGGAATCATTTACTCCAGGCTCCAGACCTGCAAATGCCAACATTTGTGACGGCGTTGAGAAGTTGGAGATGTCTCCATACTCAGCGTAAATGACAGCTGCTGATATCGGACCGATTCCGGGGATCGACATGTAGTGGGGATGAACTTCTTCGATCAATTCGGTGATCTGGGTCTCAAGAATGCAGATCTGTTCAGCGGTAGCCTTGTAAAGTGTAAGAAGGCTGTTCAGTTCCGTGTCAAAGATGGAATTGTTAACCCCAACAGTATTGGCAGCAAGGGACTTAAGCGTAAGGAACTGTTGAGGAGAGAACTTTCCACGGGAAAGAGAACGGAGTTTCTCGTAAGAGGCCGTGTTCATGCGTGCCATCTTCTCAGCAGAGCCATAGTTTTCCAGCAGATACAAGGCAGTTTTACTAAAGCGCTCATTGAAAAACGGCTTAAACTCGGGGAAAGTGTGATCCAGGACATTGGTGATCTTCACGAGATAGAAAGAACGCTGCCGGATAAGCTTATCACGTAAACGGGTTAATGACTTAAGAGAGTAAGCGTGATAAAATCCCTTTGAATGGGGTTTGTACTCTACGGTCATTAGCCAACGGGCGATCGATTCGCAATCGACACGGTCCGTCTTCGTTCTGCGAAGAGTAGTAGACTTCTTGTACTCAGAAATGAGAACTGGATTAACTTCCATAAAGCTGTGGTGGGCTTTCTCAAGAAAGAGTTCAAGGTTGAGGGCATAATGAGCGGTAGACTCAAACCCTATTCTTATGTCCTCAGGGCTGGAGAGAGAATGCAGGGCAGTCAGAAGTTCAGAGAAACCATCTTTATTGTTCTTGAATGTGAACTTCGAAACGACCTGCTGATCAGCTGCAGAGATGATGCAGCAATCGTGTTTGTACTTGGAGATATCGATCCCGACAAAGTACACAGACATGGTGAAACACCTCCTTAAAAAGATTTGGCGCTGTTGTCTTCCACAGAGAATCCGGCTGTGTAATCACGTAAATAGAAACGTCAAGCGTTAACAAACTGATTAACAGTAATAGACGAAAAGCTGTGGTCTGAGTCACCTCGTACCAGTCAAAGCTGTAATTAAATAGATACAGATCCACAGCGCCAGAAAAAGTATATCAGAGCTGGTGAGGAATTAACCCGGAGAACCCGGGAGAAAGGAAAATCCAATCACCATCACCGATGATTGGATAATACGAATCACCATCACCGATGATTGGATAATACGTGATCATTTGATTTACATTCTGTCATTTTTGAACAGCAAAATGTTTGCCAAAATAGTTCTTCCACAAGTTAATATTACTGGTGGAAAGGGAGAAGGCTTTTTGAATAATATTTCACTTATCATTCCCCCTTCTGATATTGAAGATCAATTTCTGAAACTATATAACCACCGTGAAATCGATACTGCTTCTTCAGATATGTTGGTGGATACACTGTTTTGCTCTCTGTATAATCTTACAGATGAGGAAAGAGAGTATATTCTTGAAGAATCCTAATTTATAATTCTTCAATATATTGTATTTCATCTTCGGTGAGATCATATAAAGAGTATACTAACCTATCAATCTCTTCCTCAATTGAAGATGTGTCAATATTGTCCTTTTTTGCTTGAAGAAGTTTATCAACAGTTGCAATATAAATTTCTTGTTGCTCTTCTGATAGCTTTGGAACCGGTAATTGTTCGACAAACATGGGTTTATATTCGAAATATCCACCATTACGAGTAACACCAAGTTGCCTAATATACCAATCACCAAGCCGAGAATTAAGAACAGCTAAAATATACTTGTTTCCAGGAACAATCATTGGAGAAGGAGCATTTATGAAGAATCCTTCATCTGCAAGAGCGAATTGTGCGGATAGACACAAATTCCCCCATACGATCTTTTGCTCAAAGAAATCGTTCATATAAACACAGTTTCGTAGATTATAAGGGGTAATTCCTTTATCTGCTCGTTTAGATAGTTTTGTGTAATATAAATTAAGATGTTCCTTAATAGCAGGATAGTCATCAATGTTTATTGGGGGTATATTCTTGCTTTTTATCCCATTATGGACATTTATAAGCCACAAATCCGCGAAGGAATAGTTATATCTTTTTATATCCCTGCCACGAAGAATTGGTCGAATGATTTCAGCAGATTTTGGATCTGCAGCAATCAACGCATCTTTCTTCTCTGTAGAAATAATAAAGGCATCATTAAAACCGGTTTTAATTCCATAATTGATTGCAAGATTCCACTTTGATAAAGGAATCCCTTGCGCTCTCATTTTTAATCGTATGCTAGTCTCAAGAGGCGAAAGAATAACCCAGCTTTCAGAAGTAGTGAAGCTGTTTGTGGAACTATGCTGCTCAACATAAACGCTCAAATTACTTTTGCAATCATCTTTTACTGTACAAGCGCTCGTCCTGCATTCATTCTTACCCTTTTTAAAACTTAATATATTTACATCAACAGTGGCCGATTCAAATATTTTTTGGCTTCCAAAATCTATCAGTCTTATTGGATTAGTATTTTTGGCTAAGAATGAGCGAAGTTTTTCTCCATATCCAGCTCGCATCCACTTATTACTTGTAATATAAGTTAAAACACCGTCCTTTCGAAGTAAACCATATCCTTTTTCGTAGAACAGACAATATATATCTCCAGTTTTAGCAAATGTTTTAAATTTGAGATCCTGGTAATAGTCGCCTAACTTAGCGCCAGTTTCATCGTCTATTGTTTTCTGAAGCTGAATATAGGGCGGATTTCCGATAACAACATCAAAACCACCTTTTTCGCGGAAGACTCTGGCAAAATCAATCTGCCATAACACAAACGGGCGAGAAGCTTGCTTACGTGCGCGAAGATATTCTTCCCAAGTTTCTCGTGAGGCCATGCGCATCTGTGATTTCACTAGTTCATCCTTCAGTGCTTCAATGGTTTCCTTTAATTCCTGCTTCGTATTCATATTCTGACAGTAGAAAAGGTCATCCTGTGCTTTTAATAAAGAAGGAAGAATTGCATCATAAGTACTCTGGAACAAATTCTGCTGCGCGCCTTCATTTGTTCCAATAATATCACTGTGATTGATAAGAGGGATACCCTCAAATTGGTCAACCAAGCTATTGCCGCAAACAATATTGCATTCAAGGTTAGGCAATGGAATGGGATTCCTGTGCCCATCGAGCGGTGAATCTGCATCTGGATTGATTTCGTCATCAATTACAAGCGACAGCCAAAGGCGTAATTGCGCAATGTCTACAGCAGAAGGTTCAAGATCAGCAGCAAACAAACAATTCTTTATTGTCTCCCGTTTGAGAATATAAGGTGACCGCTCGTTGTTGTACATCATTCTTTTCTGATAAGCAGTCATAGTAATGGCCATATATGCAGATATATTTTGCCGTGCTCTTACTATCTCATTTAACATCCCCAGCGGAAATGCACCGGATCCGACTGCAGGATCTGCCACACGAATATTAGCCAACGCACGATCAATATCTTTGAGCCGATCAACAACAACTTTGCCATCATTATCAATTTTATAGATCTCATCCGAGATTAACATCTCGTTACTTCCCTGTCGTTTATCTTTGGCCGTATCCTCGTCTTTCATGAAATCTCCAAGCAGGATAAAATCCCTAATATCCTGTTCTTTTAGGCCTGTTTCCTTTAAGAGATAAGAGATGAGAGACTCCTGGCACATATAGTGAACGATTTCTCGAGGAGTATAGAATGCACCCTTGGATTTTCGATCATTTACCTCAAGCAGGTTTTCAAATACCTTACCGAGCATTTCAGGATCAATTGCAACTTCCCGCTCAAGTGGCTCGTCTTCACTCATGGTAAAATTATAGCGGTCAAAGATATCCAAAATGCCATCAGCATCTCTGTCATTTTCATCCTTCTTATTTGAAAAGATTTCATTTGGAATCGCAAAGTTATTATGCTCCCAATCATAACCGTCAATAGGTTCAAAAAGCCCACCAGAAAGGAATGGAATACGATAGTGTAATGCCGGGTCATAACCCTGTTCCCCTCGATTGACATTCAGTGCATCATAAAATAGCGGCTCGAGATAATCATCAAAAAAGTTTGCTTTCTTCCTTGTAGAAAAATTAAAAAGCGTTCTCATGAATGTCTTGGATCCAGTCCCCCAAGGTTTTCCTTTGACACAGGAGGCCAGAATACGTTCATCATCATCTGACATAGCATCTAACGCCTTTGCTGAAACCTTATACTTATCTTCGCCAGTCTTTATATATACTCTTGGAATCAATTCTCTTGATTTTGCTCCTTTGGCAAAGAAAGCATTTTTGTATTCCTTTTCATTCATTTCATTTGGCCAGGCAGATACACCCAACCAGCC
>OMXX01000224.1 GCA_900315105.1 uncultured Prevotellaceae bacterium
TCAACGATAAAACAGTATAAAACGACGAGTTTGATGCGGCAGCAGACAGGGAAAGTCACCGCTCAACTCAAATTGAAAACATTAAACGACAATCCCTAGGAATATTCCAGGAGCCGGGCAGCAGTGGCGTTGCAATTGGGAATATTCCAGGCGCCGGGCAGCGGGGGATTGCCGTTGCGATTGGGGAATATTCCAGGAGCCAGGCAGCAGTGACGTTGCAATTGGGCAGATGGTGAATATGCGTTTGCGCGGCGTGCAGTGGCGATTGGCCGAATTTGCCCCCTAATCAAACCATGGGCAAATTCACTCCATGCCCAGCTGAAGCCCCCCAATTGCACAATCGCCGAATGTGCAAATTTCCAGCATGGGCAGCGAAATACGTCAGGGCGGCGAAATACGGCATGGGCAGCGAAACCCGTCAGTTCGGCGAAATACGGCATGGGCAGCGGCACCTCTTAATGGCATGTAGCTCGGCTCAATGATTTTCTTATTCGGCTGTCCTGATGACATATTCGGCTGTCCTGATGACATATTCGGATGTCCTGATGAAATTCAGAGTCCGGCTGATTGGCAGACATACTGGTCGTGCGGAGTCCTTATCAGGACGTTTTTTATAGATTCAAAGCAATTTTATATACTTTCCAACCTTTCCATCAATCGTCCCAGTTCGGAGTAGGTATAATCTCTGTCACTCTTCATTTTCTCTTCCACAGACCGATTGGCATTGGCCATAGCTTTTTCAAGACTGCCACCATTGTGCTCAAAGTAATTGTGTAGTCCTTTGGTCTTGATGAAGAACTCTATCGTCTTTCGATACTCGACACATTGGTTCAAATCTTTGAGCAATGGCTCTTGTGTTTCGTATGGACGTGAGGTGTAACGGAAATAGAAGAGAAAGAACAGTTCTGTGCAGCGGTGAGTTTCGAAGAACTCCACCTCACAGTAGATGCCTTTCTTGGGTTTATTGATAGGCTTAGCGTACTTTGCCTTTAACTTCTGGTATTGAGAACGCTCTGGTTCCTTGTCTTTCGTATCCATGTCGATGATGCAGAAGATATGGCTGTAACCCATTGCTACAACCTCTGCTATCTTAGCATCCAGTTCCTTGATGTTTGTATGCTTCGGATAGTCAGGCTTGATGGTCAGACGCTTGAACACGTCGCATAGGGATTTGAAGTAGAAGAACTCCGTTGGCCCCTCACCAAGGATGAGTGCTGTTTGTCGTAGCTTTCCCATATCAGTCCTCCAGATTTATAAAGATACTACCCAGTTCTGGTTTGGCACCCAATCGGCCTATGCGGTATGAATTGTAAAGCGAGAGGTTCTTGTGCAAGCCAAAGGAGTCGCCACGAGCATATTCGGACGAAGCTGTCTCTTTATTCTTCTCGACAAACCACACCACACCTCGGTTCTCATTAATCATGTCCTGCGACAGGAGGGTAGTCTCCTGACTTGTGATAACCAACTGCGACTTGTCGGAGTTGAAGATGAAGACATTGAGATAGTAGTACAACAAGTCGTTGTGCAGGTCCTCGCCCAGTTCATCAAGGTAGTACACATGAGGACTCGTTATCAGGTCGTACAAGGCATCCAATATGCGGATGTATTTCTGAGTGCCCTTTGACTGCCATCTGAGTGGAATGTCAAAGTCGCCATTGTCGGAATGGTTCAAAAATGTGATAGAATCTGTTGTGGGCTTCAACAGAACATCTTTCATCTCCTCTGGGATATTTTCCTTTTGGATACGCTCGCGGAAATCGTTGGGTACAATGCGGTCTTCTACGACAGGACGATATTCCAGAATGTTCAAGTCGGCCTTCTGAAGCATCGTGTTATAGAATTTACGCTTCTTAGGATTGCTGTAAGCATCTTTCAAGATTTCAACAATGCCTTTATCCCCATCACCATCTATCTCGTGGTAGTTATCCATAATCCAGGTGTGAAGAGCATTGAACGGAGCTATATCTTCTTTCAAGGCAGCCTTTCGGCAAACGGACAGTACACTGTGATTGTTCAAGGTGTTTTCGCGGATGCTCTCCTGCGTCTTGACTTGCAGTTTGAGACTCGCACCGAACTTGATGTCGGCCTGTACATTCTCACCCACAAAACTACGCTCATAGAACAGCGATTTCGATTTGTTTGGGTAATAATACAATGTTTCACTCAGGATGTGCTTGCCGTTGAATTTGACATCGTAGTCATATCGGGTACCATCGGCATAGAATGACACGTGCATTTCCGTTGGTTCATCTTTGGTGAGCACAAATGGTATGCAACCGCCAATTTCGACTGTCGCATCAGACTTCGGCATGACTAACAGACGGAACACCTCGTTCATGGCAATCAGCATATTTGACTTGCCCGAAGCGTTTGAACCATAGAGGATGCCTAACTTATACAAGAACACACCATCAGCCACTTCGGTGACAAGTTCCGAAGATGGCCCCTTTGCCACGAAGCTTAATTCCTGCTTGTCGCGAATGGAAAGATAGTTCTTTACCCAAAAATCTCGTATCATATTGCAATATTTTATCTATTATCGTAATTTCGCTACAAAAAAACAAATAATTTTTGAAATGGACACCACATCTATCATTCATTTTCGTAATTACGATACGTTTTTATGTATATTTAACTATAAAATAGATGCCGAGATAGCAAATTAGCACCAGTTTATGCTCCGAAGTAGTTATCCGATAGCTCATTCCTTCTCTTTCACTTCAGCAACACGACTGAATTGGTAATAGTTCGCGATTCCCCTCTTGACGTATTCTCACGCGCGTAATATAAATTATGATATTATCATAGTCCTCAAACTTATACCCCAAAGCCAGTTAGGTTGTTCAAAGTAAAACTGCTACAGACCGTCGCAGTTTATAATCTCCATCGAAGGAAGCATCCACTTTAAGTCATAATAACAACTCAAATTCTGCTTATTTTAGTGTTTTTTGTGGTTTCATAAAGTTAAAAGTGTTAAATCTTCGACGTTTTTATCGCTCACAGAATCTACGTCTTCACTTTTCTACCGTTTAACACGTAAACAACTGATATAAGATGATATACAAATACAGGGAATGTACAAGTTTGAAAAAAGTAGAGCTACCAAGATATTTGACTGCATTAAACGGCAGTGTGTTTCAAAATTGCTCATCGCTTGTTGAAATCGTTGTTCCAGCTGTACTTCACATACTTGAACTATGACCATCGCATCCAGGCCATGATCTACACGACAAACTGGATAGAGAGGCTCCAGAAGGACTTCCGACGGGTCACCAGGATGCGGGGTGCGA
>OMXX01000223.1 GCA_900315105.1 uncultured Prevotellaceae bacterium
TATGAATACCTTGGAGTCCCGACGCTTTGAAGCTGTCCTTATGAATGCACGTACTGTTGTCATATCTGTTCAAGTTTGTTTTGTTTGTTCATCTAATAATCTCTATTCGGTTGTGCAAATATACAAAACTTGCACAACATTTGCACAACATTTATGAACAAAAATGAACCTCGTTAAACATTTTTAAGAGTTTTAGGAGTATTCAAAAATGTGCTGAAATGCCTTTATATACGTAGATAAAGGGCTTTTCGACGAATTGTTTAAAGAGGTTTTAACGACCTTCTAAAATGTTCATCAATTCGAGTCCAGTAATCCCGACAGAAAGAAAACCCAAGTTGTTGATTTTCAATAGCTTGGGTTTTTTCTGTGCTTTAAATTGGCGTGATTTTGGCGTGATAACAATCTTTAACGGGTTATCAGCTGTTATTCAGTACTTCGGTATCATGTTCTCTCTATAATTGAGATAAAAGATTAAACCAATCAATCCTGAAAAAACCATTAATATAGCGAAGGGGAACCATAATTCTTCCCATATTCTTCCCCACTGACATTGCTTAAAAGCAGTATACGTTGAGTAGGCAACACTGATGAGGGTCAACACAAACATAGCCCAGAAGTTCCACCAAGAAAGATAAATACCCTTATCGGCACCTAACTCCTTCTTGGCTTTCTCTATTCTCATGTCACAGGCCTTGTTGACAGACTCGATGGTGGACTCTGCATGTTTGGTGATGGCAACATTGACTTTGTTAGCAACATCGCCCACATTCCGATTCACTTCTTGGGAAATCAACTTCGGCATTTCTGCCAAAACCGCTTTATCAGTTGGAGACAAGCCAACCTTCATGTCCTTGTAACCATCCAATCGCTTCTGAATGGCCTTTTGCTCTTTCTGGATACTAGCATTTTGTTCTTGCAGATTCTCGATGTTTCTTATTATTTCTAGAATCTTTTCCAAGAACTCTGCACTATCATCCAAACTACTACCAGAAGATGGCGCACCCTCGTTTTGAGGGTTACTATCTTCTATCTGGTTCTCAGTTGGAGCCTGCTCGATATCATCGAACACGTTCTTAGCATTATCGTAATTCTTCTTCATTATATAATTATACTATTACATATTTATATTATTACCTTCCATAACCACGACGGATAACCTTCCTCGGGCAACTCTTCGCTACGGCTCTGGCGATACGCTTTGCACGAAGCAGTTCGTCATCGTCATCCTTCTTTCTGTGAGGCAGGTCATTGTTGCTTCCTCCACAACCTCCTGAAGAATAACCAGAACCGCCAGGAACACTCATTATCTCAAAGAATACGCACAAAGAAACCTCCATCACCTCTTCAAGAAAGAATTCAAATTCATCTTCGAGAGCCTTGAAGGTGCTACTCATAGCATTGACGATGTTCTCAGAGACATCGAAAGTGAAGTGTTCAAGTTCTTTGTCGTTCTCAAAACTACGGTCAAACTCAAAATGTTCTTTCTTCGTTTCAGGATTGACAGGCTCACAAACGAAGTGATGACGCTCTGCATATTCAACTCTGGCCTTCTGATCTTCGTCTTTTCTCTTAGCCGTCTCTGCGTCCATATCCTTGTGCAGTTGTTTCCATGTAGCCTCAATTCTGCTGGCCGTAAGCTGTCGGCCTATCTCTGAGGCATTATACTTCGAGTTACCGCGTTTGATGGTATAGCCGACAATCTTACCTCCTGTATCTCTTCTGAGTTCTGCAGAATATCCATGCTTCTCAATCATCCGTTGAAAACTATTCCAGTCAAACCGATTCATATTTCTCAGAATATCATAGATGGCATTCTTGATTTCAGCCTTGTGCTCTTCACTGATTTCCCGCGACTGTTTCCAGCCCATACTTTTGTTGATGCTGTTGGCTGCCATCACGGCCTTCTCGCCGATAAGATTGGTATCATTGATTCTGCCATCGACAGTAAAGCGTGAAACCATGAAGTGAAGATGGGGAATCCCACTCTTTGCATCGTGGTGCAGCATGGCCAACCATTTGCTGTGGGCCAGGTCCATCTGTTTCGATGACACCTTACCCTCCTTATTCTTGAACTCTATCTTATCCATCTCCTCGATAAACCTATGGGCAAACCACTTCCATTGCTCCAACCTCCAACCTTTCGACTCTTCCTTTGTCGGCGACACCTCCATTGCAATCAGGTTCCTAATCACAGGCTTACCCTTGGCGATGTAGTTCTCCCCGGCATACTTGAACTGAATCCAAATATCATCGAGGTCATCTTCTGAAACGGCTGCAGTCCTATCTCCTGCCATGTTTTCACAGCATACGAACTCTGCATTCTTTTTCAGCGTGGCATACGTCGTATAGGCGTTGCCGTGCGCTATGGCCCTTGCTCTTGCTATCATCATCTAAACCCTTTCAATCTTTTTGTCAAGATACTCAACCAAAGAGAAGAGACTCTTCCACCACTTTTGAATCACAGGCATAGATCTGAGTAATTGTTTTCTCTTCTCTTGATCCGTTTGGAGTCCAATAATGTTGTTGGTGAAGTTCACGATGTCCCTGCGGGCAGCTATCAGTTCGTCCCTGAACTTCGTATCAGGTATCCCCGGTTTGTAACCCATCAGCACCTTCCGACAGTACTCACTGAAGTTCATTCTGCACCTCTGGGCATTGCCAGCGATGTACTTCTCTTCCTCATCCGACAATCTCAAGGCCCTCGGCTTTCGAACGGGTGAAATGTCCGCTTCCGACTTGTGGGGTCTTCCCCTGCGTCTCATAATTCTCTTTCCCTTTGTGTTATTCTGCATATTTAAATACGATTAATGTTCAACATAATGAGGTGCGAGCCTGCGAGTACTCTGTCATCAACACTTGTCGCCAAGTGTTCAAGAGTTTTTCGTATCACGAAAAAACCTCTTGCTACTATACGTCACATTTCGGAACCTCTGACAGCGCAAAGGTAAGAGGAATAATTTATACTGCCAAGAAATATGAAAACAATTTCCTTGCAATAATATCCTTTAATTCCATCTCGATTTCTATCCACATTGAAACTGCAGGATTTTCCATCTAAGAATTTCAAATCTTTATTTTGGCAAACATTCGCTGGCAATAATTTGCAAATTCTCGAAGAGCATTTCAATGCTTTATGCTTATGATTCATATCGTAATAAAAAGGCCTCTTATGTGCACCACATTCAGCACAAGGCGCACATGGCGAAGACATTATGGATGAACCTGTATCAATTATGTATGTTTGACGAACTTTTTGATCTCCTAAGTATAATGTGGTGTAGTAGAAATTTTTGGAAAATGAGTCACTGTATACAGTTTGAAGGAGCTTGGAATGTAATTTTAATTTTTTGGAATTT
>OMXX01000222.1 GCA_900315105.1 uncultured Prevotellaceae bacterium
AGATGACCTTTACTATGAAAGGGTCTGATGAGGTCAAGACAGTACAGGATCTTGTTGATGATGCCCTTCGTCGCATCAATAAGGATATCAGCACACCTATTCCTCTTTTGAAACGAGAAGAGTGGCAGAAGGAACGTAATGCTAAGGCCAAGGAGATTGTCACCATTCTCCAACAGCAACTTCTCAGTGTTTCCAAACTACACAAGAAGCAGATTAACAACGTAGGCAAACAGATGTATCTCGATGCCAAGCAAAAGGTCGCTCTTGCAGCCAAGACAGAGGAAGAGAATGTACGGCTGAAGCATCGCATCTCTCAGTTGGATGAGAATGCCATTGCCCGTGAGAAGGGAAGAACTGCTACAGCAGAGCGTAAGGCTCAGGAACAGGCTACCCGTGCTAATCGTGAAGAACAACGTGCCAACAAAGCCGAAAACCGACTGTCTATGATGGAGCGTTTTGTCAGACAGGCTGGTGCTTCTGAGGCTTTTGACCGTTGGGCAAATCTTACTGCGGTTATAGACAAGGCTATTGCGGCCTTCAATGCATGGGCTCACAACACAGCGTCTATCTTCAGTCATGATGATGAACGTGTCATCGGTCAGGGAATCATTGCGAAGTGTCAACTTGATGGTCTTAACCCTGTTAGTGAGGCAGACCGTAAGACCGCAGCCAGCAGCATCGTTGAGATGGCAGAGGATACCGTTGGGTCTATCTCACAGTTCATGTGGGACACGGCTGTACTTCGTATCGGTCAACTAGCATCAGAGATGCAAGTCTCTATGGGTGGACAGTCCGTAGGTGGTAGCAACGGCAACGCCGATGAGTTGACCAACTGGGATGGCACCAAGAAGAAGGGCTTAGGCTGGTAGAATCTGTTCTATATACAACGAGGTGGAGTAGGTTTTGACACCATCTCCACCTCTTTTCTCGTCTTAAACTTTGTCTAATCCCGTCTAAATTTTCATCTATGTTCGTCTAAATCTCGCGTAACGCCACGTATATTTTCTTATTGAGAAATGCCCTAAATAAAGGGGATTCAGAAGATTCTCGCATTAAAATTCGCTTAAAATCTCACGTAATTCTCGTCTAAATTCCCGTCTAAACTCGTCTAAATTCTCGTCTAAGTCCGTCTTAAACGCCAGTTCCTATTTTCATCAAGATCGATAGTGTTATTCTTGTGCATCTTATAAAGCAAGTTTTTTATCTTGGCCATCTTTTGATCTTCTGTGAAATCAATAGGTAACTTATTCCACAGCAGTTCGTTAATCTGCTTTCTGCTCAGCACCTTATGGTCGTTCAGGGCTTTTATAATCCACTCCTGGCATTCTGCATCATTGAATCCCTTCTTCAGCGTATATTCTACCTGTTTGTCTGTGGCTTTAGCTATATACTTCGAAACATATAAGTGAGGCTTTCGGCCTTCAATCAGCTTTTCCTTCCTAAGCATCTTGACAGCATTCTCACTAATTGGCTTACCCTTCTGTACCTTATCTAATAATACTGCAGTTGTCAGGTCAATATTAGTGTTCTCCAACAACATCAGGCTATAGTTCTCATCGATTACATTACCTGGCAATGTCAGCACCACGTTATCATTATCGCTCTTGTCGTAGTCAGGCATAGGCAACCAACGTTCTTTCTGCGATACAAACATCTTGTGAATGCCGAATCCCTCGGTATCAATCATCTTGATGTTGGCCATTGCTTGGGCCAAGAACTGATTTCGGTACTTTCTGGGAATGCGCTCGCCAGTGATATAATCTTCGTAAGTGCCATCGAAGAAACCACCGCAATTTCGGAACTCCAGCTCATTCTCCCGTTCTATCACGATGATGCGCTGATTCTCCAGGTAATCTTGGTGGGCTATGCTATTATGAAGAGCTTCGAGTATCACCTCACTATCGTACTTCATCCCTTCACCTGGCAGGAAACTGTTCTTGGGGAATAATTTGAACGGATAGTTCCGGATTTTGTGCATCACCTCCGTTGTAGTCAACAAGAACGGGATAGTGAACACCTGGCCCACATTGTCCTTTCCTGCCAACCGCCAAACGATCTCACCAATATGGTTGATGAAATGTAGTGACTCAGGTTTGCCCAAAAGTAGTATGGCCGCATGTGTTATCTTGCCGTCGATGGTTATCTTTGCCTTGTTCAGGAATACTTCGTCGCTCCAAGAGTCCACTTCTTTCTTCTGGTTCGGGTAGTGCTCTTTATATCCCTCACGGGCTTTCATGATGGCTTTCTCATCCAAGTCCGCAATTGTTGCGCCATCTGCAATCTGTTTCGACCAGTCCTCATTTACCGTCTGCCTGCGTATTTCTTCATATTTGTTCATGTCGAGTGCAGCCAGACTTTCACCACGACGCGCATAGAAGTGTCCCTGCCAAGCCATCGGAATACCGCGAGGTGCCGCAGGTATCTGGAACATAAGCACCCGTTTCCCTTCTACCTCCAGCTCATAAATATCCCTGAAGGTATTGTTGTCAGTGGTATGCTGTGACAAGTCCTGCTTCAACTTTTGCAGACTCTTCATGCTGTTCTTATACGACGTTCCAAGAATCTCATGCGTCTTGTCATGTACTCCGAACACCAGCCAAGCGAATCCCTTATCTCGCAGGTTCGCCTCATTGCTCAGTGCAGAGAAATACTTACCCAAGTCATCAAAATCGAAGTTGTTCTCTGCCTTCTTAAACTCTACCACCTCGTCCTCGTGATGGTAGCGCAGATTGCCAAATGTCTCGTATATGTTCATTGCCTTATTCATATTTTTTGCAAAGTTACATCTTTTTCTTAACCAATTTAGTGTTCATGATATAATCCCTTTATAAACTATATCATTACAGAACAACTTGGCATATTATTGATAGCCAAAATATAAATCCATAGAAATAGATAAACCAAGTTGTATATTATATGAACAATGAGTTATCACAATGAAATTCTATATGAACGGCACATATAGGAGCGCATATTTATTGATTCTCTTTTGGCTTTAGAATTTACTTTTTCAATAATAGGATCCCACTCCTTTTTATATTCCAAGTATGCTTCCTCTATTTGTTTTTTGGTAACAGCTTCATCATATCTATTTTCAAAAACTGTATTTATAACAGTTTTATCAACATTATATTCTAAACAAATAGCTTCACTTACATGCTCAATATCATATTTCCTAATATATGGACATATCATACATGGGTATTCTAAATACCATTCTAAATTCTGGTATTCTGAGAATATCTTCTTTTTAATCTGCAATACCTTGTATTTTTCATTACCCTAAAATCCGCAACTATCATCCAATACACGATTAAGGGTAGATTTATGAGTCGTTAGTAGCAGCTTTCAGTAAAAAGCAACAGCACAACATCAA
>OMXX01000221.1 GCA_900315105.1 uncultured Prevotellaceae bacterium
AGTTAACAGTCTAAATGACTAATGAAAATTCGGTCTTATTCCACACTTGATGTTGAAACTTTATGCAAATATACTAAAAAAAAGGAAGATACAATGATTGGAATTTTTAACAAATTCTATGCCGATTTAGAAGTAGATCTATCTAGATGCGGTAACAACAACGCTCGTATAGCTGTACTTGACAAACGCTTCATGGAATTGGCGAAGCATGTTTTCAACGGTCATTTTGATGTGAATGGCGCATATGAAATCCGGCCATTGGATATCGAGTTCTATTTCCATCAAGAAGATGGATTTGTCAAGGAACCACAGATGTTATCATCGAATTCGCCATATTCGTTAGCCACGAAGTTTTTTCTCCAGGAGGACAATGCAACCCCGACTGCCGACATAAGATTCATGTTGCGATAGTCCTTGGTCAAATTCTTGTAAGTTGCCTGTGCCATACTATTACCTTTCAATTCACATTACAAAAATACTAGTATTTTGCTTCAAAAGTTCCAAAACTATTTAAAAAATATTGTTTTGGCACTTTTCCTTATTTTTGTTTTCTCATTGGATTCAATTTTCTCATTCTTGACATACTCTCATCCTTTCAGGGGTGAGAGTATGTCAAATATCGCAACAGCAAAAGCTATCTAAGGGCATTAAGGCAATTCTATTCCAAATATCATTTTAATTACTATGTAATATGGAACTATCAACTCTTTCATCAATGTTCTTTTGAGTAAATGGAATGCGTTTTCCAAAATTAAAAGTATATGCAATCGACAGGTTATAATAATTATAAAGTCTGTGATTTAATATATCACGCTGCTCTTCATAATACTTGGAATATTTCTTTTCTAATGTGACGATTATAGAATGGTGCAAATGCATTGAAGCTGATTAATAAATTATCTTTACTATATGAAACTTTAAAATTATAGTTGAACGGCTGTTTCACTACCTCCAGCGAATACTTGTTAAGCTCTGACTTGGCAAAGTTGATACCGCTCATAAAACTCCAACTTTTATTGAACCATTGCAACCTTATGTTTGCTGTAAAGTTGTTGTGTGACAAATGTTCTGACAATGATATATCTGTTTTCTGGTAAGAAAGGCTGCTGCTGATGCTAAATGAATTCGGCAAGCGAATGCTCGCGGCAAGCATTGCAAGCAAATCCTGATTATGTCCATCGTTAGCAAACGTCTGGATAATGGTTTTGCCTTCTCTTTCATAGCTATAGCTTACTGGATTATGCGAATAGCTATACTGCATGATGGCTGCCATATTGAGAATTTTATATTGACAGGAATAATAAATGGAGTTTTCTATGTCATAAGACTTTCTGATATTAGGATTTCCTTGCCGAATCAGGTATTGATTGACGGATACAGGCGTGTTGTTGATGGTTGCCATGTCATAATTTGAATTTACGTACATGAAAGACCATTGCAATGCGCTGTTGTGAAGCTGATAGCTTGCCTTTAGATTCACTCTTGGAGTAAGTTGCCGGAACTGTTTACTGCCGGTTAAATGATACTGGTAATAGTCACCCCCCAACCTGCTTGAAAAATAGATATTGTTGTTGATAGGAAATTTACCGCTGACGAAGACCAGTGCTTCGTTTTTCCAAAGGCGTTTGTTCTGAGTTACATCATAAATGTAATCTGTATTGTAATGCGTGTAGTAATCAAACATTTCTGCCGTAAAAGAGCTCTTCTTATATTTCAAAGTATAAATGGCTCCGGTGTTGAAAGAATTGACATTCTCATTGCATTTGATGGTATAATGATATGCCGATTCCTCATAGGAATAGTTATTATCATTATTAAGGTGCCTGGCATGTATACCTAAAGAGAGGTTTCCATTCTTACCCGCGGGAATATTGGCATTCAGGTCTACTTTCGGTGAATAGGATTTGTCTGCGGCATTTGACATGAAGGCATTAGTCTGGCAGGGACTTATAGAAACGTCACCATAAGTTTTATTCCCCGGATTCTTGATGCCGACAAAGGTGAACTTACCGATCCAATAGCTCTTATCGGTTTGGTGAGAAAACTGAAATTGGGCATAACCGGTACGTTTCTTATCTTGTTGCACAAAAGATGAATACCGGTCAATCTGAAAGTCAGCGAAATTATATATCTCATCTGTTTGGAATGAATTATCATCGATTGAATAATATTCATAACCTGTAAAAAAAGAATACGCATTCTTCCCTTTACTAACAGATGAAGTTATATTGTAGCTGCCCTTGTTGATGTTTACAGCCTGCTCACCAGACAGCTGAACATATCCGCCGGATTTGTATTGACGAAGTACAAAATTTATTGCCGAAACATCTTTGCTGTATTTTCCGTCAGGCATGTCGTAATACTCTATGCGCACGACATCAACAGGATGAATATTCTGTATGTCACGGACTTCTGCCGGCTGCCCATTGATATAAACACCTGCTACTGAGCCTTTAGCCTTGATGACACCATCGTCTTCAATGTCTATCCCCGGAATCATCAAGTTCCGAAGTAAGGCATATCCAGTATCCGAATGTCTTTTCTGACGATTGCTGGGAAGGATGTTGATATGGTTATTGTCTCTATACACACTTTTAGCCAACACCAGCACCTCACCCAAGTGCTGAGTTGACAGTGAGTCGGATATACTGTCCACAACATTAGTAGCTGACGCATGATAGTTGAAGAGCAACAATAGAAAGGCGGATAAAACATGCAACCATTTCATATTCAATCTATGTAGTTTTTAATGATGCCTCGTCTCCATGCTAATTCCTTAACAAAAGATTCGAACGGGAATTGACTATTTTCCATTATACATGGAATAGCAGCCTACGAATTCAAATAGCAAGTGCAAATTTACGAAAACTTTTTCGTAAATTTGCACTTGCTATTTGAATTCACAAAAATTAAGGTTGTAATCAAAACATTGAAAATATATGAAAAGGATTGTATTGCTTTCAATGATATGCCTCGTGGCGATAACATCGACCGCACAGAGCATTAGCGGGTGTGTGATTGACGAGCAAGCGCAGCCGATGCCGTTTGCTAATGTTGTACTCGTCAACCGTGCCGATTCCGCTTTCATCGCAGGAACCGTGACCAAGGACGACGGAACATTCAGCATCAGCACCGACATACAAGATGGTCTGCTGAAAGTGACAAGCGTTGGATATACGACAAAGTATCTCGATGCACGGACTGGAAATGTGGGCGATATCCAGATGCAGCCCGACACGAAAGAGTTGGGTGAAGTGGTGGTGAAGGGCGAACGTCCACAATATAAGATGACCACGGGAGGCATGACCGTCGATATTCAGAACTCGCTGCTGAAGGATGTCGGTACGGCTGACGATGTGCTGTCGATGCTGCCACAGGTACAGGGTGGCGACGGTAACTTCACCGTCTTTGCCAAAGGTACACCTGAAATCTACATCAACAACAAAAAAGTACAGAACGCCCACGAACTGAAGCGGCTGAAGTCCACCGACATCAAGAGCGTGGATGTCATTACCTCGCCGGGTGCCAAGTACAATGCAGAAGTCGGGGCGGTTATCCGCATAAAGACGAAGAAGCGTCAGGACGACGGCATCAGCATGGAGGCATCCAGCCAAGTAAAATATAACGAGAAATGGACAACCTACGACGATGCCACGGTAAAATATCGCACGGGCGGTTTGGAGGTGTTCGGAAACATGATGATCAATAACGACAACTATTCCGAGGACAATACATTAACGACTGACATCCGGGCAAACGGTAATCACGTAAATATTGTACAAGTTTGTCCCTCCAACTTTTGGTACACCATGCTTGACGGACAGATAGGAGCCAGTTATGACTTCAATGATGAAAACTCCATCGGTTTCTCCTACACTTTAAGCGGGTCGCTCTATGGAGGAGGAACGGCTCAGACACAGCAGACCATCACACGAAACAACGCCCTCGAAGGAATTGTTGACCAATTTATTGAAATGAATATAAATGACCGCCCGCAGCATGAGGCAAACATCTACTATGTGGGCAAGGCAGGGAAACTCGGCATTGACTTCAACGGTTCGTGGATATGGAAGAAAAACGTGCGCGACCAGGCATCCTTTGAACATAGTCTGCAACTGGCCGACCGTACC
>OMXX01000220.1 GCA_900315105.1 uncultured Prevotellaceae bacterium
TCCACCGCTACTTCACCAAGTCGATGGGAATGACGCCTCAGGCTTTCCGCAAGAAGACATTGCCTGCGTAAAGTAAACATGGACAGGGCGCAGGTTTGTAGTATCATTGCCTCAAACCAAGTCTGCCAATTGTCACCCACTCGGCTCGCAATTGTCAGCCGAACGGCCCACTATTGCCGCCCGTTCAGACACCAACTGTCGGACGATATCAATCCACCAAATTCGACAAACCTACGCTTTGTTATTGACACACTTACCTTTAGTTGTAGCCTTGCCACTATAGGGCGGCTTGAATACTCGCCCCCCGTCAGGATACGCCCATGACAGGGCTAACAGACAAGGAGAACAAGACACCATTGAAGGAATCATGCCCACTTGTGAACTTTGTGAACAAAATATTTTTGGCAGTATTGTTTTTTTTATTTACTTTTGTCGTGATAAAAACAATAAGAATAATGAAACATACAAAGGAGTTTGAAATCTATTGGTTAGTGACCTTATCAACATTGCCATTACCGTTGTAACATGGTGGCAAACGGACATCATTTATGAATCAACAAATTATTAACTAACAAACAAAATATTATGAGAACCAACAAATTATTCAAACTGCTCAAGGCAATTATCCCCATTGTCATGGCGATGGTCTCATTGACTGCTTTTTCCGGTTGTTCCTCCGACGAAGATGTCCCTGTAGTCCCCAAGCCAAAAGCTCCAACGTGGAACAAAAACGACTTGAAAGCTATTTTCGCTATTTACAAGAAATGCGGTCCGTGGCTGAACGAATGGGACTTCAACGACAGTTCCACATGGTTAGGAATATCCTATGCCCTTGATTTGGATTCCAATCAGTATCGGGTTGTAGAATTTGATGTTCCAGAGGGAGACTTCAAAGGCGATTTTCCCGGTGAGTTTACTGATCTCACAGAGCTCCGTGTACTACGGATTGGAGGCAGTATGACGGGCCAGATTCCCGACAGCATCAGCAAGCTGAAGAACCTTGAGAAGTTGTATATATGGGGTACGAATATGAACACAAAGATTCCCGAAAGTATTGGCGAATTAACCAACTTGAAAGCACTCAGCATCAAAGGCAACCCTGGCGTTCATGGCCCCTTACCTAACAGTATCGGCAATCTGACAAATCTGGAATACATCAATGTGATGGAAAATAATCTTTCGGGCGAATTGCCTAAGTCGATGAAGAATCTAAAGAAGTTATACTACTGCGTTCTGGTCAGGAACCATTTTTCCGGAACTTTTCCAATAGAAATCGCACAAAACAGCCCAGTAGCATATATGTGCTCTGAAAATGATATAGAGAACCTGCCATTTGAGATTTGGTCGGATAGCATAAAGTGTGCTATGCCGGATTTGCAATATAACAAACTCCACGGCACACTTCCTGGCTGGGTCTTTAAGACAGAAGAATGGAAGAACTTCCATGGATTTGTAAGCAATCAAAAGGAAGGCTATGGATATAGCAATTATGTAGAATAAGGCAATGAATAAGTTCAAGATTATTTTTTATTCCGTATTGATCATTTGGGGATTTAGTGCCTTATCGGCATGCCAAAATGACATTTGTGAAATCACGACTACCAATCTTGCGAATCAGACGAATCTGAAGATGAATGAGGTTGGAGCAATCAAGTCGTGGTATGATTGTAATTATATTTATTACAAGACGAAAAAACTTTATGTGCCTTGGGGAGATGTTGGTGCCACCGACGTCCCAGAGAATGTACGCAAAGATGTAAATCCGGCTGATGGCTGGGCGATACTTTTTACCACACTAAAGTTCGAGGGCTGCAATGTGCCTTACATAGACCCACTTGACGAATTGGGGGCATACATTGTTCTTTATAATAGGAACAACGCACTCTTGAAGGTGTTCGCATGGTCAGACCATAACAATCCAAACAATACAGGCTTTTGGGCGGTCTCGACAAGCGGAGACACGAAATTGTTCAACTTTACTGATTATTATGCGACTCCTTCCGACGGAGAATCCAAGTCCACTTTTTATATCTCTAATTTTAACAAGGATTTAGTAACGAATGGATTTGACTATGGCTGGAATTGCTTCCAGCAGGAGTTATCTTACGACCCGAATAGCCAAAATGAGGAATTAGACTTACAGACATTCACCCTGAATAAAGTAAAATACAATTTCAAGGGGTCCTATAGGAGCACATCCAAAGGGACAATTATTACAAGTACCGAGAAGACTCCAGAAGCTATTATTGGAATAGCAAGCGCAACAGGTGATGCTGCAAAAAAAGGTCTGTCTAATTTATTTCAGAAGAAAGGTATAAAGATTAACGGAACGCTTGTTGATTGTGCGGGCAGTCTACTAAAAAGTGGCATAAAAACAGCAACTGCTACTGCACTTAGCCACATTTTCGGGTCTTTATTTGGAGGAACAACGTCGACTAACATCCAGAATCTTCAATACTCAACTAACGGTGAAGTAACCATCACGGGAGAATCGAGTTTTCCTGCACAAGGCGGTATTATATCAATTGAAGGTATTCCGCTTAACGCATTGAAAGAACCTTTGGGGCTTTGGAACTTAAGTACGACACCACACTTCGTTGCGCCCAGAGCGTGCCCGCTTAAAGGTATCACCAGCGGAAGCGGATACAACACTTATTATTATGACGTTCCTGGGGAAATGGAAATATCCTACGTTAAGAATCCATACGCAGATGTCAACATTTCATTTAACCAAGAACTAACATATTGTCCTAAACATGAGGGTTTCGACATTGGGGAAAATGGAACTCACAGAATTTGGATTGATCATTATTACTCAAAAGAGCCAGAGTTGGAATACAGCGACAGCGATATGACGGTGTATAAATTCTACAAAGATTACGGTATCTATACTCAAGATTTATTACCCAACCGAACTTTGAATGATAATGCCCCTGCATATGACTTTCATGATGCCAATGATAAAATTGTCCCCAAAGATTTGGTGTTCAAAATCATTGCACACTACACAAAAGACGGAAAAGAATACTTTTCAACAAAATCCTTCAAACCTACGGCCGCATGGGACATGGGCTACGGTTCTCCAAGACCGTATTCTTGGCAGTTAGATGAACTTAAAAATAAGGATTATTTCCGGAAGCTACGGCCGGTCAAATAGATTATGAAATCATTGCATCTAAGAGGAGCGACGGATGTATCATTACCGAAGACGGCCACTTGAAATATTTTACGAAGGCTGGGGTCCTGCCAAGGAATCCAGCCTTCCTTTCTATAAAAGGGAATTAAATTTTGAAATCTTACAGAATTATCTATGAACTATAATAGATTTTTGAATATAATTAACGATAGTTAGCATAAATATGCAAGACAGTCGTGTTGTTGCTCGTCGGGGCTGACTGCTCAGCCCC
>OMXX01000219.1 GCA_900315105.1 uncultured Prevotellaceae bacterium
GGCGTCAGACTGCCATTATCATAGTCCTAGTTTCTTGAGTTTGCCACCATACTCGTCCATGTCATCAAGCACCTTCTTATTGGTCATTTGGGCATAGATTTGGGTGTATCTCGTGCTGCTGTGCCCAAGCATCACGGCAATCGTCTCCTCGGGGACGCCATTCATCAGTGCCAGCGTCGCGAAAGTATAACGGGCTACTCTGAATGTGAGATTCTTGTTGATTCCGCACACGCCGGCAATTTCTTTCAGATATTCATTTGTCTTTGTGGATGACTTCAACGGGAAAAGGCTGTCATCATCCTGCTTGCTGCGCATCCTTCTGTATTTTCGAATGAGCTTCAGCGGCTTGTCCAGAAGCGGGACGAATACGGGCTGTCCGTTTTTCTTTCTGTGGGTGTTTATCCATTTCTTGCCACAGCTTTCAACTACGTCATCGTCCTTCAGGCGGCTGATCTCACAATAATACATGCCCGTATAGCATGCGAACACAAATACATCGCGCACCCGTTCAAGCCGCTTGGTGCCGAGCTTCTTAACTATGACGGCGTGCAGCTCACGGTCCGTAAGGTAAGTGCGCTTCACCGGGTCTAAGTGATGGACTATACCAATATACGGATCACTGACTATCACGCCGAGCCTGATTCCGAACAAGATGATGCTCCTAAAAGTCTTGAGGGACTTGCAGGCTGTGTTGTTGTTCTGCCCCTTGAAGTTCGTCAGATATTGGAAGTAGTCCTCGATGATTACGGGTGACAGCCTGTACAGCCCCATGTCTTCCTTTCCGTATCTTGACCGGAGCATATCCAGGAAGCGTCTTTCTGCGAGCATGTACTTATACTTCGTAGTCTTGCCGGTCTTACCATTCTGGCCATTGAACTTGAAGCTGTTGAACTTTTCAAGAAGTTTCTTGACGGTCGTTATGTCACCGTCACAACGCTTGTACTGGGCCTTTATATCCCCAATTGTAATCTGGTGATGCTGCCCGATCTGGTAATATACCGAGTACAGAGAATGCGCTATTCTGTCCAGCTCTTCGTTGGATCTTACAGCCTGTTCGTCATCACCGCGCACTCTGCCTGTAAGTCCGTCCCAATGTCCTGGCATTACCTTTACACCCGTGCTGCCGATGCTCAGGCGTTTGCCGTCAAGGTTGATTCGGGAAATGACAGGTTCCATGCCATCCCTGTTTGAATAGTTGCTTCTGACGTAGAAGCTTACTGAGAATTTATGTACCATGTCTTTAATTTTTATGACCGCCCCATAAGACTTGTCTGCCGAATAAAAGACGGTCGGTTAAACTTCCGGTACAATATAATATTTGTGCGGAAACGATGGCTATTGAACTCAAATAAAATTCAGGTCATAGATTAAACAAATTAAATTAATATCGTATTACCATGGAAGAAGGCATCCGATGACTTTCCGGCTACAAATAATAATAGTTTACAAAAAATGTAGCCGAATTGTAGCCGTTATAACATTCGTTAAGAATTGAGGACTGATTTTCTGTTGAATAAATTAAAATCGTCAGAAAAGCAAAAATCCTGTAACTTGTTGAAAGTCACAGGATTTGTATTGTTTTGCTGTTCTGCCTTAATTTTACGTTTTTAAGACAAATTAACAAAGCGGAGAGAGAGGAACCCCCACCTTTTCCGCTAAAATCCTGTATTTCAATTGCTTATAAAGTCAAGAAACTGAGTTGTACCGTATCTGTACCATTTTTTAGACCATCTACAGACCCTCTACAGACCATTTCCTAACCCTGCATGACTTGAAAAGACACACCCGGAGGCAGTAAACAAGCCAAAATTCAAAGATCTCTTCTATTCGGGTTCAAAGTTAGCAAAAAATGAACTAACTACCAAATATTTGAGCCACAATTTTTTATCTTGCGTTTTGGTACACGGGTAGTGCAGGGTGCGAGGTCCTATATATTATAGTGACCTTGCACCCTGCACTGCATGTGTACCAGGGCAAGCCCGTGATTTGACTTGTTCTTCATCCTCAATGTTTTATAAAGATGAGTAATTCACCTCAAGATAATAAATGAGCAGTCTTCGAGAATGAGAGTTCCTGCGAAATGCTTTATATTGCGTGAAAAAGATGTTTTTTGGATGATTATTTTCGTTTTCTAGAAATAAATCATTAAATTTGTGGCGGATTATAAAAGAAAATTCCTATGTTGCAACATATACATCTTGAAAACTTCCGATGTTTTGAGCATTATGACATCGACTTCACGTCTGGCGTCAACCTGCTTATTGGCGATAATGGCAGTGGAAAGACTTCCATTATCAAGGCTGTCATCCTTGCACTTAACTCTTTTTTCAAAGGGTTCAGTGACGAGAATACTACTTGTACCGGAATTGGCATTGACGATTTCAATCATACTGTCAACGATGGAGCAAAGAGCATGACGCTGCCTGTCAGCATCTCTTTTGACACGAAGACTTTTTCGGGGGTCACCATTAATAGAACCACGGAAAAGGCAGGGACCACATACACGGGTGCTAAGGAATTTAACAAGGCCAATAAGTTACTGCAAAGTACGGTTGCAAACGAAAGCCGTGGGGACAGGAAGACAGCCTTGCCCCTTTTTGCTTATTTTGCAACGGATGATATCCATGGCAACGTAAAAACCAATGCAAAGGCCTATAAGGAATATTTCGTAACATTCTCATTTGGCTACTACCAGACTCTTAAGGGTGGCTACTTTCTTAAGAACTGGATAGACAGATTGCTGGCATTAAAAGAAGGCGCCAAAGGAGAAGAGGAACTTGAAATTGTGAGGGATGCCGCCATTAAATGTCTTGGTCAAACTGGCTGTAGAATTATCAAGAACATGAGTGTCCGTCCAATTCAGGGACATGTGTATTTTGACTATATGGATGGGCGGGAGGCACGTTTTGAGGATTTGTCAGATGGCTATCGCCGTCTGGTCAACATCGTCTTGGACCTGGCCTTCCGTTGTTGTGCCCTCAACAGAACGCTATTCCACGACAAGTGCTGTGAGGAAACTTGTGGCGTCGTCTGTATAGATGAACTTGACGACCATCTGCACCCGGCATTGCAGTCTACTGTCATCAGGGCTCTACAGCAGACATTCCCGAAACTGCAGTTTATCATATCTACGCACGCTCCACTCATCATGACCAGTGTCCAGGACACACCTATGAATCAGGTAATTCAACTTGGCTACCATCATGGAGAATACACTCGTGAAGTCATCAATACTTACGGATTGGATGCCAGCACTATCATAAAGGAGTACCTTCATGTTCCAGACAGAGACAAGAAGGTGGCAGAGGAACTTGTCAAGTTGGAAAATCTGATTGACGAGGAGAAAGTGGACGAAGCAAAGGTGCTTTTATCTACTCTTAGGGATAAGTATTCAGACCGGATTTCAGA
>OMXX01000218.1 GCA_900315105.1 uncultured Prevotellaceae bacterium
GACTTCCTTGCGACTTAATCAGCTGTTAGCCCAAAGAATTTTTGTCGCTCAAGAACGTTTTTTGCGACTTTCAGCTTTCGAAGCAAGAGTTCGAAGCATCGTCTATTCCTCCACTATCTTCCCGAAGTCTTTCCAGTAAGTAGCAGTCGAGTATTTGTCCTTGCTGCCTTTCGGCACGTACAAAACACAGTTACTGCGGTCAACATCATTATCAGAATTCTGTACTGGTGGTGTCGAAATTGCCATGTGCAGTTCTTTTACCCGCAGCCCTTTAAATGCATCCTCTGACAAATTTGTTGACTGTGGTACGTACAGGCTTGTCAATGTTCCTCCAGTGTTGAATGCTTCGTCGCCAATATAGGTTAGCTTAGAATCCGTTGGAATTACAACATCCCCAATGTTTGGAGATGTTGCAAAAGCTCTTGCACCTATGCGCTCAACACTTGATGAAAGTGTTACCATCTTGAGATTGGCGCAGTTGGCGAATGCCTCATCGTAAATGGCTTTTACTCCATTTGGAAGTAATATCTTAACCAAGTGAGAGCCGAAAAACATTCTGTTGGTTATGTCACAATCATAGTTAATGCCACCGCACGTACTCTCCGACATATCCAGCGAGTCGAGGTTTAACTTGCCTATCTTGGCGAAATACCTCAAGTCATTAGGCACTAAAAATCCTTTAGTGGTAAGGCATTCAAGTCTTGAAAGATTTTGTTCATTTTTCCCCAACCAAACTTCGGCACGCTCGTGAGGGCTAGTGCTGAAGTCTAAGTCCTCATGCCTGTTCAGAGTACGCGGTTCTTGCCTTACCTCAATTTCAGAATAGTCGTTGTGCAGGCTGTCGCCTGAGACAACAAAGAAAGCACGCCGACCAAGGCCAGTGTTCAGTTGGGCAGTGAAAGGGAACTGGAAAATATTTCCACTATTACAATTTTGTTTCCCGTACTGACCCTTTATGTTTACCCAACTGGTGTTGACTTGCCTGGTATTTCCTGCCGAGTCAATAACGTATATATAGTGTCCTTTATCAATGTCAAACGATGTGTTGGCACGGACGGACACTGTAAACTCGCCACCTGCATTATCTACATAGCAGATACTATCGTTGAAGAATGCAAGCTTATATGGACTTTGAGCCACTTTGATTACATAGTTGTCATCTGATGATGAAAGAGTAACCATTGCTTCTCTTGCAAAGAGTGAGGTGTCAGATGGTGTACAAGTAATGCGCACAACCGACTGATTGGCATCCGTCTCTGTGCTTTCAGAGACAGCGCACCATTTGCTGACCCCCGAAGTATATTTGACCCCAATACTGTAATTGGATGTCTTTGGGAAAACGACAGTTGTGTCAGTCCCGTCTGGTCCAATATTAAGACCACCGGCAAGAATCTCTTCTGTTGTAGGACTCATCGGGGTACTTTCCTCACTTTCCTTGCAAGAGGAAACAGCCAGCACCACTGTGAACAAGAATAATATTATATTTTCAGTTTTCATAATCCAATAATTTTACAATTTCTTGTTATTGTACCCAAAGCAACGCTCTTATACGGACAATTAGCATCGAACCAGTCTCTCAAGCCATAATCATCCAAGACGTAGTCACCTTCAAATTCATCATCATATACTGAAAACGCAACTTTGTTCTCTTTATTGTATATATATTTCACTCTCAGGCTTTTGTTCTCGAACCAATGCAAGTTGTCGAAGTCCACTGTGACCATCTCACACAGAGGGTTGATGATTTGTGGATTATATCGTCCATATACATTAGATTTTATCTCAATCTCAAAAATTTTCTTCATTTTTTCGGCAATCTTGGAAGCTTTAGAGAAAAATACATTGTTGTCGTCATTTTTAGTCAATTCATTGACTAAGATAATTTTTGTTTTCACCATAAGCTAAACATTTATTATTGTTTTCGGATGCAAAGTTATGACGAAAATCCATGTACTCCAAATCTAATCGGTCTAATTCGTGTTATATCAGTGATTAACGTAAATGATTAATTATAAATAAGTTATAAGTCTACCCCCCCCTAATATAAAGTCTAAAAATGATTCCTAGCCCAAATTTAGTACTCCTCAATGAACTCTCTTGTAGACACTTTGCTTTTTTCTAACCCTAATTTTTTCTTGAAAAGGAAGAGCCTCTGCTTAACAGATTCCTCCTTTATGTTGTAAATAGAAGCTATACCTTCGTATGGAATCTTTAATCTCACCAACATGAGAAAACGAAGATCCTTCCGTGTTAGATCCTTAAACTCGTTCTTCAGTCTTATAACAAACTCGTCATCCGTACTGTTCAGAGTTACTTCTATCTCTTCCCAATCGTTTTCTGTAAGTTTCAGTTTTGAAAAATCGGAAGGTTTGATTTTTTTTATGCTATTTACTATATTAATTCTACTTAATAGGAAATTTCTCATAGTTGCCAACTGTCTTTCCTTGTGGTTTAATCCCATTTGGTAGATTTTCTTTTCATCTTCCATTCTTTCGCGCAAAATCTTCTTTTTCTGTATAAAAACTAGACTTAGAAGCAAAATGATAATAAAAGATGTGACTACTATAAGCAAGATCATATTTGATTTCCATTGGCTTTCGCTTGATAATTTGGTTCTGGCGATTTCCTTTTGAAGCATCAAGCTATAATATTTATTCCGAGCTTCCAAATTTTCTGAGTTTCTCTTATCAAGATAGAAATCTGTTGAATCAGCAAATTTTTCGACTCCGACCCAGTTATGTTCTTTTATTGCAATAGTGCGTTTTAATGAATACAACAAAATGCTATCACTGATGCTTAAAGGTGTGGCTTCCGCAATAGCTTTCTTAGCTAAGTCTATAGAGTCTGCCATGACATAGAATTGGCTTAAGGAGTATCCCTTGGAAAAATTATCCCCTGCGTTATAAACGTATGATTTCTTCGAGGCCTCCAATGCTAATTCCGTATCACCTTCTATTTCATAAAACACGGATAAATCTTGATAAGAATTGGATATTGTCGTTGAGTCTTTGGATTGTAAAGCATATTTTACTGCCTCATGTGCCAAGTAGATACAAGTGTTAGGATTTCTACCCCCATAGCTCATACATTCTGCTAAGTTTAAAAGGTAATATACCTTATTAGATAGTTTTGCCCCTTTCACATTATATATATTAACCGCAGCCTTGGCATCGGCAATGGCTTTGTCGACATCGTAGTTTCGTAAGATCACAGATTGTTGCAGCAAGGCTAAGCACTGAATATCATAATCATTCTGTGCTTTTGCTGTCTGATTTGCCCTTTGAAAGCAAGTAAGCGCTTTCTCGCTGCTATCATTCAACGCATAATATTTCCCCATATAGTACATGCATTTGGCATACAGTGTGTCAGTAGGTTTCTTGCCGTACCAGTCGTATGCTTCTCTAATAAGA
>OMXX01000216.1 GCA_900315105.1 uncultured Prevotellaceae bacterium
CCTAAGCAAGTCTTTTTTGTTATCGGTTTCAACGGGCGACAGACCTGCATGGCGGATCGTTATCCTTCCCTTGAATACCTCATCAACAAGAAAAGTCTTCCCTACTCTGCGCCGTCCATAAATAGCCACGAACTGTGCCTGATGGCTGCTATACAAGCGATTCAGTTCTACTATCTCCTTGTCTCTACCTATTACCATATTATTGCTTTTTATTTGGCTACAAAGGTAGATAAAATTAATTTCATAGCCAAATAAACAGTAATATTTTATAGCAAATCAATGAATCATCCCTCCGTGTTCGCAAAATCGTGTTTGGTGTCTGCAAACTAACGGAATACCTGCTGCCATAGGGTCTTGTCACTGACGATTATCTGCCCTACTGCTTTTTGCCCAATCTGAAAGTGACCGCTATCTGATGCAATGCTGACCTCAGCGATAAAGTAATTATCTGATCCTATGCTCAGCAACTGGCGGCTAAAGGATGTGATGGGATATACATGAGGCTGGGAATCCGTGTTTTCTCCTTCATAAGTCACGCTGACTTGCCGCGGCTCTGTGAAGAGATAGAGATACTTGTAAGGGACAACGATTTGAAGGGTGTCGTGAGGCATGACTCTGCCCTCAACCTCTATCGTTATTGAATAGCGGATGGTGTAGAAAGCTACAGCCAGCGCTATCACAATGATTGTAATTATGAATGTACCCGTGCGAACTAACACGGGAGGCACTTTGCCAATGATGTGACGTACTTTCTCGCAGTAGTACTTATCTCTAAGCGTTCAGAATTATTTTTATTTGCATTCATATCATAACCAATATCAATTGAAAAACCGTACCCTGATTTGCCCGTTTGAGCAAAAGTAAAGGCATTCGTCAATAATAATGCAATTATTAGAAATATTATTCTTGTTCTCATTGCACTCTTCATTATTTTACTATAAAATACAACCCAACTTAACAAACACTGTATGCGTAATTTTCTTCTTTGGATAGAAATCTCCAATACTTCTGCCATCAATATTGAAATTTCTGTAAGTGCTATATATATCCAAATTGGAAAGCGAATATTCTAGTGACATTATAAAAGAAGAAAAATTAACATTCACAGACACTCTTAAGTCTCCTATCACCCATTGACCTTTATTGCAAGAATAAGACTTGTATTCGGATTTTTGTGAATAACTGTTTGTGTATTTAATATTTATTGATTTATATGGCACCTGCAATGCTAATCCCATTTCTGTTTCAACATTCAACCTCCCATTATTCCAAGAAAGTAAAGCTGGGGAAGATAAGGACACGAACGGCTCAAGATAGCTATTGCTAATCTTTAGGTCATCATCCGATAACTCCCATGATGTAGAGCCTTTAGTATACGAATCCCCACTTGGATAATAATCGCAATGCCATTGATGGTAATAACCTAGGCTTCCACCTAATCCAATCCATGAAGCAAATTGATGCAGAAAGGAAATTTCTGTACTAAAATTGAAATTGGAGCCAGCACCAAATGAAACGTACATTTTATCTTTACCACTAGCGTTTGTTGTTAGTGAGAAAAGTACTCCTATCAGCAACATTAATATTCTATTCATATTATGATGAACGAATAAGGAAAACCTTTATTATGTGATTAGCCCATGAATAGCGAGCTAATCACATAAAAATCTACCAGACATGTTTGTCTCCAACAAACCTTACACCTTTCCAATTACCATTATACTTGACGGCACCGAAGCAATCTATATTCTTTATAGAAAATTTGTCTGGTAAGAACGGAGTTATCCATCATTACGCAAATTAATTTTGTTTTCATATTCATCTTTATTTTGATTTCGTTTGCAAAGTTATGATGAAATTTCATGCGTTCCAAATCCAATCGGTCTAATTCGTATTTTTAGATGTGTTGTTATAACTTATTGATTGTCATGGGTTGCATTTCGCCCCTCCCTATTTCTTGGTCTAAAAATAATTTTGAGTGCTAAATTAATACCCTTCAATGAACTCTCTCGTTGACAATTCACCCTTATTTAAGCCCAGTTTACTCTTGAAAAGAAAAAGCCTTTGCTTTACCGATTTCTCGGGGCATCTGATATTTCCTGTGGGTTGATGACAGCCTTATCCTAGTACAGTCACAACCCTATACATGAAGAATGGAACATCATTTACTCCCTTGAGATCTGATCTGAAGCACTTGATTTTAGAGTTCAGAGACTCTGCTGAAGCATTCGTATCCCTGTCGATAAAATAGTTGAGTATCTCATCTTCGTAGAACTTTACCGTGTCACGGACAGCCTTGACCTCTCTGATAGTACATGCGTTAACTTCCTTGTACCATTCCTCGAACTTAACCTTGGCAGTTTGCTTTGTAAGAGTAGTGCTTCTGAAGATAGAGCGGAGCTTGTTGATAAGGTTGTATGCTTCTTCGAGTTTAGGATAGAGTTCAAATAGAATCTTAGCTCTTGCTTCCTGATATTGAGTCCATTTCTCCCGGCTCTTCAGAAGCTGCTTACAACATTTAGTCAATGCTTCTACGAGAGTCTCACCATTAGCAAGTCTTGGTGGTGTGAAGCGACTGTTCCTACGCATAGGCTTACGTCCACGGTTGCTCTTGTGCCACTTCTTTCCGTGCTTTCGCTTCATTCTGGCCTTGTATGCCTTACGCTGCCTATCAAGTCTCACAAGCTTCTGCTTGAACTCTGTCAACAGCTTCCTCAGCTTCTTAACAGCCTCTCGCTTCAAGCGCAAGCGTATCTCATCTATGGCACCGCCACAGTTCTTTATCACATGGAAACAATCGCGTGTATGCGTGTAACACTGACTTTGGGAAAACACAAGCCGGCTATAGAGCGCATGCTATCCGACAAGTCCATAGTAATGCCAGTTACCTTCGCTCTTTTCTCCAGCGGTATCTGGTTGATAATCCTGGCTACGTCCTCTGGCTTGGTGCCTTTGACCATCGCAATGACAGCACCCTTCTTACCATGAGCTGCCTTGTTATGAAGGATAGTGTAGACATCGTTACCGATACAGGTTTCGTCAATACCAAGACGAGGTCCCAGGTTCTCCGCTTTAAGTACCCATTTCTCAGCATGGTTCTTCTGATCCCAGTTCCTGTAGTCGCTCAGAACGTTCTTGTAGTTTTTCTCAAGAGTATCGCCGTTGATGCCATAGGTCCATCCTAATGCTCGGGCTGTTATGGTCTCATTATCCAAGCGTCTTCCTTAAAAAAAGCGCGAAATCCTTAGAATATCGCGTACCGGAATGAGCGAGCTCATACCTGTCAGTCAGATCTACGATGAAAGTCGTACCATCAAGCTTTAACCAACGACGACGCTGCACATGAAGTATCATACGATCTGTTCCTTGAAGTTAATCATGTCGGCGAGCTTCATCACCTCACTGCCATTAAGTGCCATCTTCCGACTATGTTCGACGATACCGTAACCACGGACAA
>OMXX01000214.1 GCA_900315105.1 uncultured Prevotellaceae bacterium
TGCTCTAATATACACAGAATTAATGAAGTAACAAATAACAGACAACAGCTAGTGGTGGAAGGCTTTAGCTTTTACGCCGTAGCGGAAATTAGTACAACAGAGCAGAGTGCTTTAGAGCTTGCAAGCGCATATATGCAAGTTCAACGATATGCAGATGCATATAATGCATTTGCTTCAGTTTTAATGAAGTATAAATATACTCCAAATACACAAGATATTAAAGCGAATATGGAGTTTTGCAAAAAGCCATTGCCATGGTCTCAAAAACTAAGAAACCATGACATGGGATATTGGCATAACTTTATGCTTTATCGCTTTGGTGGAAGACGTAAAGTGATGTTGTCTCAGGATGTATATATTGCTACAGATAATTTCATTCAATATGGACATTTATGATGAAGGTATTCTTAATTGTTGTATTGGTCATAGTTGGCCTGTTTTTTGTAAAGTTAGTTGTTGCAAGACGTAAGTTTACAAAGCGTTGGAAACAAGAAGAGGAATATGCTCTGCAAATATCCAGGAAAGTGTATGAGCCATTAAGCCTTTCAGAAAGGTATGCCTTTATTTTTGTTTTTGATGTATTTATGAAGAATATTCGTACAAGTGTTCGAGATATAGCAATAGCCCATCATCAGATAGAGCTTGAGTCTAAAGCATTGGGGGTTACTGTAAAAGATGCTGACTCTTTCTTCGCTGCTGAGGGTTTTGATCGAGGTATATCTCACTCGATGCGTTTATTATGTGATATTAAGGAAAAGAATAAAAACATATTAGATTTTTTGATCTATAGATGCTCAACCTTTGTCAAAAGAGCTTGTGGAAGGGATAGGCAAACAGGTATGGATTGCAAAGAAATATCAGAAAGATTATTTACTCGTATGTTTACTTCTATTGGATATACGGAAGGCGAATTAGCTGAGATAACAGTTAATCCTCAGAGGCTGATTTCTTTATTCGGTAGGGATAAATTAGTATAATAATAACACTAAAAGCGTAATTATCATGAATGTGTCATTGGTATTATGGACTTCGTTTTTGGCTTTAGTTGGCCTTCAGCTATGTGTGCCAGAAAACCCTAATGGTAGATTTGAAGCTGAGTTTAATGAAAAATATTGGACTCATAATCCATTGTTGCGTATTTTCTATGGTCTATCAAATATTCTGGGTGTTATTTTTGTTTTAGGAATGGTAGGCTATCTCACCTTTACGGAACATTGGTGGTATTTAGGTGTATATGTGGGAGGGTTAATACTAGCTAAATTGATTGCCCTCTTGCTAAGGCTTCTCCTTTATCCTTTATATAGATTGACCAATGACATCCCTACCTTTGCAGAAATAAAAGTCCAAAGGATTGTGGGTTCGTTAATGGTATTAGTTGGAATAGTTCTGTTTCTTTGCTTAAAATAGGATAGGTATTATAAACAAGATTGAAACAACATACAGAATGATAACTATCATTGAACTTTTTCGGTTCAATGATTGCATACGTTTATCAGGTCGATGAATAATTAGTTGATGGCCTTATTTCAAGTATTTATTTAATGCTCTTCGGCATTCTTCTTCAAGAATGGTATCATAGTCAACCCCCAGCTTGTTACATAACATCCATAATGCAGGGTGATTCTTCATGGATTTGTAAAAGTCGGCAATAGCTGCTTGTACCATTATTCCAAGCATAAAACTGTCATTAGTGCCAGCTGATTTAACTGCTGTTCTAACACATCCATCGAATCCTTTCCGGATTTTGGATCTCACCTTTTCTTCATCGCTTTTAAAAAAATCAAATAATCCCATTAGTTTCTTTTATCTTTATTAGTTGTAAATGAGGATAAAACCAGCCCAATAATACGGTTCAGGATATTCTTCCATTATCTTTTTTAGTGCTGATTGATATGCTTTTAACATATCATTCTGCGTGAAAAGAGTTGAATAAAACTCGTCCATAAACAGGAATGTCACAGCATCATCTATCTTCCATAGACTTAATAGCATTGATCCGGCTCCCGCTTGTCTGAAAGCGTATCCTTAATTCCGCAACTAAGTGCGTAATTCTTTATTAATATTTTTTATAAGTCTCTGAGGAACAATAAGTTCCCCAGAGTTTTGCCATGTGCAGAATTTTCACTAATTTTATGGTGTCAAAACAAAAAAAGTTCAATTCTAAATGACATGGCAAAAGTAGCAATAAAATATGATAACATAGTCCCCTACGGCGGAATTTTTTATGCTATGAACGAATTTAAACGCGCAGGACTGGACAAACTGGTAGACGGGCGGCTTAATCTCCGCTGTGCGAACTATGGCTATCAGTACAGCGATATCATGCTTGCGATATTCTGTGTTTACCTCTGTGGCGGTGATCATATAGAGGATATAACCACCATTCTGAACAAGTATCTGAGCACTGCCCCCGATGCGAGGATACCAAGTTCTGACACCATCGCCCGTGGGCTGAAGGAGCTGAGTGCCATGAGTATAGCCTATACGAGTAAAGCTGGCAACGTATATGCGCATGATCCTGCCATGAAACTAAACTCCTTGATGCTTGACATGGCATTGCTGCTTGGCCTTATGAAAAAGGGTCAGGGCATTGATGTCGACTTTGACAATGAGTTCATCCCCGCTGAGAAAAGCGACGCACTGTATTCCTATAAGAAGAAGCGCGGCTACTTCCCGGGCGTGATGACCTCTGGCCCGCTGATAATCGGCATTGAGAACAGGCAGGGCAACTCGAATGTCAAGTTTGAGCAAGTGGAGGAGCTGACACGCATGCTGGACAATATTGAGAATCACGGACTTTACGTGCGCATGTTCCGTGCCGATTGCGGCTCGTTCATCAAGGAACTTGTTGAGGAGCTCTTTCTGCGGACAGAGACGTTTTACCTCCGTGCCAGCAGCTGTGCGGACCGCAGGCAGATGTATGAGCAGTGCAAGGATTGGCGTCACACGTCGGTAAACGGCCAGGAGATGGATGTCACGTCATTTGAATTCACCGAATTCCTTTCCGACTGGCATTTGCGGCTTGTAGTGCAGCGCACCAAGATGGACGCGGAACAGGGAGAACGGTTCCTGCCCGGCATGGAATATATGTACCGCGCCATACTGACCAGCGACCATAACAGCACCGAAGAACAAGTCATTGACAAGTACAATCAGCGAGGCGCATGCGAGAAGAATTTCGACGTTCAGAATAACGACTTCGGTTGGGCTCATCTCCCGTTCTCAACCATGGAGGACAACACGGTGTTCCTTCTATTTACCGCCATGCTGAAGAATTTCTATCAGTACTTGTTGTCAAAGGTCAGCGCAATCTTTCCCGGTATAGACATGAAAAGTCGCCTTAAGCGCTTTGTCTTCGCCTTCATTGTTGTTCCGGCTAAATGGGTCCGTGTCGCCAGGCAATGGACTCTGAATATCTACACTAAGAACAGATGGTTGCACTACTGGACAATTTTCAACGCCAGCTACGGATGAGCTGGGGCTTTATGCGCTCATATCAGTTAGGATATGGCAAAAAGCCTGTTTGAACAAGAGAAATCGCATTCTGGGCGGTTTTGACCGCAATGACCTGAGACTATTAGTAGGGTTGCGGAATTGAGGCGTATTGTAATCCCTGAGTTCCTTCTATGTTATCGATGAAACCGTTTGCCGTTTCGCATGCAGATAGTACGGCTAAACTAACATTCGACAAATCCATTTTGGATATTTCGTAGGCAGTCAGAATACCGTCGTTACCAGATGTAGGAGGTAAGTTCCCATTCCATGTTTCATTGGAATTTGCTAAGAATAGCCCAGTGCGAAGCAATTTGTTATCTTGGTATAGTTCTAAATTGTTGAAGAATGAATGAGTTTCTAAATCCTCATTTTCTGATATGAAGAATCCGTGAGTGGCGATATGCAATATTGTAGGTGCCTTACCGTCAAGCTCGGTAAAGCTGGACTCAGTTGCTCTTTGCCCGCTCAATATCTTTGTCTTAATATCTTTTTTCTCTATAATATTACGAATGTTTGCAACCTCCTCTGACGAATACTGGAGGTATTGTAGCGAGCCCCTTGTAGAACGCTCGCCTCTGGATAATCTAAAATGTCTGTCTGCATATTCAGCCTCTTTAATTTGTTCCTTCGAATATGCAATACCCCCGTACAAAGTAGCTTGATTTCCCCCGTTATGACCATTTTTTACCGCTTTAAAGAAACTGTGTCCAGAATAGGCACGATAAAAGGTGTATTTATCCATTAACCTTTTCCCGTCATGATAAATGGCATCAAAGTTAACAGCTTCCAGAACACCAACTGGACACACTATTATCGTATCGTGAAGAAGAAATGGTTCAAGCTTTCTGAAGAATGTCGAATACAGTTTGTTGTTTGAATACGTATTGTTTATAGCTGTACTGTCTTTGGAAAGTAACACAGATGCTTCGTTGACTGAGCAGATGTCAATTAAAGTTGGATTATCATTTTCTGTGTTAATGATAAAAGCAGCATAGCGTTCGGTGCCTTCAATATCAACGTATACACAGTATTCTATTAAAGATGCTTTGTGATTTAGTCTCTTTGAAATAGTTTTATATGAATAGATATTGTTCAATACTTCATTTGTGTGTATCTTGTCATTGAGTAACATCTTGTTTAGTTCAAGTTGTTCCAGGTTACCTTCAAAATATTCCCCTTTGGTATTTCCGTAATAAAGAGAGTCCCTTTTCTGGTTGTAATATTGTATGGAATTTTGCGTGAATTCGTCAAACTCTCCATTATTGCTAGCATATCTTATATAGTTTGTTGTCTCTGTTTCAAAGTTTTTGATAGTTTGAAATATGTCATAAGCAGTTGTCGCGGATTTTGATTCAGGAAACATTAAAGCTGTTTTCATGCTTAGCTGTTCCAATGTTAATGTTATTGCTTTCCAAATTCTTTGTCTTTCGTACTCTGTTCTTTTCTTGAAGATGAAAGGGATTATGAATTCTTTGACGGTATTATAGTATTGGGTTAAGTATTTGTCTGCATTTTCTGAATCATACATTGCAAAACTATATACCAAATTAAAATAACACAAAATAATGGTTCTTCCGAAAAATGGAGTGATAGATAGAAGATTGTAGCAAAAAAGAAGAAAACTACTGAACTTATTGTGTATATTTGAATTACCACAAACAAATA
>OMXX01000213.1 GCA_900315105.1 uncultured Prevotellaceae bacterium
GCTCATCTTGGACTTCTTGCGAAACTCAATCTTATCAAGCGAAACTGTAAAGGGGCGCAAAAGGTAATCGGGCCTAACATTCAAAGCATTGGCAAGGGCAATGAGGTTGGTTGAGTTTGGCAACATCTTACCAGACTCATACTTGGATATCGTTTGCTTCGACACTAAGTTGTTCATCTTAGCACAAAGATCATCCATAGACATACCATTGATAACCCTGGCATTCTTTAATCTTGCTCCAAATACATTTTTCAATTCCATAGTTCCATCTGGTTTTTGGCGACAAAATTACAAATAATTTTCTAAATTGTCAACCAAAATCAGAAAAAACTAATTTGAACTGATGATTTTTAACACAAAGCAAAGCTTTCTATATAAAACTTCCCCCAACTCTACAATTTTTCGAGTTGGGGGAAGAGTTTTACATAAAAAACATTTATTGAAAGGGGCTTATCTTATTCATGGGATTTATTTTTCTCCTTGACAAGAGCTAGTGGTTTTACTTTTTGTTGCTTTTCCCATTTTGTGGCAGCTATAACATCTGCCACTTGTTGAGCAGAAATAGTGTCGCATTGATAAGGCAAACTCATCTCGTTGCCCACTTCATCATCACAGCAATATTTATTCGGGATTGGTGAAATACTGACATAGTCTGACTCTTTGGCCATCTTGAGTAACCGACTGGTTTCATCACAAACGACACCTACCCCAGCACGCCAGAAGGTTTCGAGCATATTGACAACGTCATTAGAGAAGCCATAGACACAAAAGCTTAAATCCAAATACCAATGTCCGTCAGGAACAGGAAGATCCTCATCATCCCAGCCTTCTCCTTTTTTCCTGGGGACGAGATGCACTCTTGCATAGATAACATCCATGTTATGATAGTGGGTATTCTCCTTGTCCCATTTCAGAAAATCTTGCTCGCTATCAAGATTAAGCCCTTCCGTCTCTCTTCCTTTGCTACTATGATTTCTAAAGACCTCCTCGTCACTTTGCTTATCAAAAGAATACTTGGGCGTTGGCGTAATTTCGTCTTTGACACGATATGCTTCATAGGCCATGCGCCAGAATCGCATATAAGTCCGTAAGGTCATCTCCTTGCAAGACCATAGGGGAAGAGACTTAAAACCAGATACCACTTCTATCACATGTTCAGGATTGGCAAAGGTACGATATGTAGGGCAAATCCGGTTCAAATCAGCCCTTTTAATTCGTCCGTTACGTTTCGAATAGGGCAAATGCTCCTCAACATACGCATTGTATTCGTCAGGATGTTCACATATCTGGTCCACTAAAGCTGTCACATAAGCCCCAATCTTCTTTAGTGGCTTTGAGACATTTCCATAGACGGAATCTGGCTCCCGTTCCGCTCCTACATGATGAGCACTTCGTAAATCAATGAATCTCCAATGGCGATTAGTAAGTACCAAGTAATGGAAATCTTTATAATGGGCAGAGAAAATCTGATACCAGTAGTTACCATTTTTGTCTGCATCATCGTCACGAAACCGTTTCTGAGGTGCCTTCAGTTCTATCCATAGCCTGCGACATTCATCGTCACCCATAACTTCCAAGCGCTGCATAGTTTTCTCAATTCTGAGCATCACTTCAAGTGAAGCATCGTCAATCACGACACCATTTAAATCACATACGTCGTCAAGACAGATAAGATCTTGAAGGTCATTGTATTTCAATACCGGCAAATTCTTCATACATCAGATAATATTCTATACTCATTAGAGAAATCCAACTCCATCATGCAATTGATAAGAGAAATACAAAACTGTACAAGAAGTCCATAATCGCCCCATCTTTCACCCGTTTTGGGGTCTGGGTCCGGTTCATAGGGAAGAAGTTCCTCTTTATGTTTTTTCAAGTACATCAACCCTTCAAATACTCCATGTAGGTAGTCTACCGATGCATTTTCAAATCCATGTTCTTTGGGTCTCCATAGATAATCGTATAACGTCAATTCTCCTATTGGAACATGATCCGCCATCTCTGTCATGTTGTGTGTGATATTTCCATGCCACATATCATCGGTCTCATAATCGAATTCTTTGATGTGGCTAATATCCGCATCTGGGAAATACTTCGTTACCTCTGCCAACGATTCTAACTCACGGGTACGCCCCTTTTCTCTAACATACACACCTGTTCCATGTTTAAGGATTGGTGTTTTTGATTTAATGTGCAAATCTAAACTCATAGCAATATTATTTTATGAATGATCAATAATTCTTCATCCAAGTAGTATGCAAAAAATGGAAATGTTAATTCTTAAACTCATAAATTATTTCTTCCAGCTATTAACATTTGGTGATTTTACATACATAACTATGAAGTTAAACAAAACAAAGAAGAAAAATGAAGAAGAAACAAAGAAGTCCTATTCATGCTTACAAGCGCTTATTGGCTAATGACCACGACTGGGATTATGCATATCTCATTGCATTGGAGAAAAAGAAACTCCAGCGAATGCGAGAATGTATCAAGGAAGAGCATCATCTAGCGAACAATGAATTTGTGGTACGGGATATAGGCATCTGCATACGCCTCATTGACATCTTCATGGAAAATGATGCGGTATATAGCACATGGCTAGACCGTTCTTATTCGGGTATCCGATTGAGATTCCGCAAACTGGAAGATGGCAATTACGAGTTAGTGGATGATGATAGAAAGCCATTGGCTGACCTCCCCGTTTATGTAAACGTCAGAAATGAAAGGCGTTACTTTCGTAGCACTCCAATAAAAGATGCTTTATTAGAAAACAGACGAGATTGGTCTATTCACCTTAAAATCAGCCTTCGAAAACAAAAGGCACTGCATTTATACCATCTTATTAGAGAGTACAAACTTTTTGATTGGTGGGATTAGACTAAAATATAGATAACAAAAGAAACTTGCTTATGAAAACTGACTTTACAAATTTTAAAGGAATGTCGAAAGACCCCATCCTTGAGATAAATTTTGAAAATGAGCTTCTGATGAGCCAATTGATAAGTGAAATTCGCAAGAATCCTGATCACATATCTTTGACCATGACAGGAACAGGGCTAGTGGAATTAATCAAGGCAGTCCAGCAAGTCATTTATGAAGAGATTAATGAAGAAAAAGCGAACCAGCAAGATTCTGACATCGAATTGATAACCAAGCAAGATGTAATTGATAAACTTCATGTTAGTTCAACTACTCTTTGGATATGGGAGAAGAGAAAATATCTGGTACCTGTAAAGATTGGCCGAAGGATATTCTATAAAAGACGGGATGTAAACAACTTAATGGGCGGGAAATAAGACAAAGGCTATCAACATTTGCCAACATAATGCTGTGTCCCATCTTTTTTAAAGATAAACTGTTATCCATAACACGAAATGCCCCTATTCATCAAAAAATCATAAAATAATTGCAGAAATTAGAGTTTTCTCTTGGAATTTCGAAAGAAAACTCGTATTTTTGCAGAAATTTCACAAATAAGCGAGTTATCTTTATGATTATCCAATTTTCTGTTGAGAAT
>OMXX01000212.1 GCA_900315105.1 uncultured Prevotellaceae bacterium
AGTTTAAGCGGGCTTACTACAAAAGCAAGCCCTTGCTAAGCCAGAAACGGCAAAGCAAGGGCAAAATTGTATAGTGTCTAGAATGGAGGTTTCTTTAGTTGATAGCGTTTCTTGCTCTTGCTGCCATTGAGTGTAAGGACGTCAGGATAGGGCAGGAAATAGAAGCAAGGGTCAGGCTGTTCTTGCGTGGTCTTCGCAGAGATTGGCAAGATCTTGAAAAGTACATGTTGCTTTCCGAAGAAAGACAAGAATGTATAGTCATAAAGTTTGACGATCTGTGTGGAGAGCTGACCGTAGGATGCTTGAGTTTTTTGCGGAATGTTGTCAGGCCCAGAAGTGCCGATAGCATCATTTATTTTATCCTTCAACAACATAATTTCTTCCTATTTAATGGGATAAGAGAAAGAGATGCCCGGGAGTTAACCTGTCTCCACGAGAAGGCCCGCACTATGGTCATGCATATCTTGTTTGGTGATAACAAAGATGCAAAACATGATGTGATACGAAGTACCTATCCGTTTCTTGATGATGATGGTGTGATGTTCGTTGATGCTTTCAATGAAAAGTACGGACATTACCCTATGTTCTTTATTGCAAAGCATTTCTTCGAGAGTAGTAACGACCAGAAGACCCAAATGTATAGGGACTATTATGGTATCGGCGGCGATCAGCGTAAGAGTCTTGAGAAGCTTGCTGCAGAGAGTCATTTTTCAAGAGAAAGGGTAAGGCAGCTGATGACTACTTCTAACGTATGGGTTCATTATGCCAGGTATTTGTTCTCTGATGAAGTATTTAATGCATACCCGTTCATTTTCGATGATTTCTTCACGAAAGAAAGTTCAGATTATCAGCATCTGATTGAAATTGAGAAGGCAGACCTTACCTTCCTTGCTTTTTGTGCGATTTCACGGCTCGTGAGTGCCCAAGCTATAAAAAGCTATGGCAATGATATCTATGTGGTCTGCTCTTGGCATTTTGGGGGATTTAGCTTTGATGGTGCTTTGACGCAAATCAGGCGGCGTGCAAGTCTTAAGAGATGTGTGGATGAAAAGTTGCCCATATACGACACCTTTGTCGATAATGAAAAATACTGGACAAGCCTAGGGCCAGATAAAATTAAAATGGATGAGGAAGACCTTAACCATATTGGTCAAATGCTGGCTTACATCGCTAAAAGTCTGGGAATATGTGATGCTGACGATAAGGGTAATCTCATCCTTAAGGCTAATAAGTTGAACTATGCAGATTTAGTTTACTCGATTCTACAAGCTAACGGATCTCCAATGCATATCCATGAAATCTACAAGGAGATCTCAAGCCGATATCCTAATGACTCTCGTGTAACAGAGAGCATAATAAGGACTGCTATAAAGAAGGACGATAGAATTGAGGGCATAGGTCGATCTGCTACATATAAGCTCAAAGCGTGGGGTGGCTATACGGGGAGTATATCAGCTTTGCTTGACATGTTGGTTTCCAGAAAGAACCATCCTGTAGAAGTCAAAGCTTTGGCTAAGGAGGCATTGATATATCGGCCAGACTCTAATGTAAAAAGTATTATGACCGTGATCTCTCAAAAAGTGAAAGCTGGAACGCTATGTATGCTCCATCCAAATCTCGTTGGAATGGCTGTAGCTGGCATAGATTATGATTAAGCTTTGTTTTTTTAGTTGACACTCATATCTCTCTTTGGTGGCGTTGCACTATATACCTGCTATGGCGTAGAAGACAGTTGCCTTAATACAGTTGCCACCCATTCAGCGGGCTGCTCTCATCATTAAGCGCTTTGAAGGCTGGCACGGCGGCAAGGGACAATATATATCTGAATTTTGCAATGTTGTATATTGTATTAAGTTTAGAGGATTTCGGCATTAGCATAAAAGCAATATAAGGAATAGCGTAAAAAAATAATTTGAATAGTCTTGGAAGTTTACAAGAAAAATCTTAAATTTGCATTTAAGAATTAAAAACCGAATATCATGGCAATAATTGATATTGTTAAATATGAGCAACAGGAAGGTGTTATCGTCCACAAATTTCCATCGTGTGATTTACGGTGGGGATCTCAGTTGGTCGTGTACCCAGGCCAAGTAGCATTCTTTGTCAAGGGTGGTAAAGTGTGTGATAAATTTACAGAAGGCACTTACACACTAAAATCTAATAATATTCCTATACTCAACAAGATAATCAATATTCCATTTGGAAGCGATTCTCCTTGGCAAGCAGATGTATGGTTTGTTAGCACCCTAAATAAGCTTAATCTAAAATGGGGCACAGAGACTCCAATTCTTCTAGAAGACCCTAAATACGAAATTATAGTTCCTGTTAGGGCTTATGGTCAATATGGATTCAAGGTTAGCAACCCAGAAAAATTTGTTTACGGACTTGTTGGAAATCAATCTGATTTTAGCGAAGTCCAGTTGCAAGCATATTTTAGAGGTGTTCTGCTCTCAAAACTAACAGAAGTTATAGCTTCTAAAATAACATCAGATAAGATCTCTATTCTTGATATACCTACTCATTTAGGAGAAATTTCAAGTTTCAGCGAAGAAAAGTTAAAGCCATATTTCTTGGATTATGGATTAGATTTATTGCTATTCAATTTTATTTCTATCAATATTCCAGAAAACGATCCAAGTTTGAACGAAATAAAAAAAGCCAAGAACCTTTCCGCTCGACTCAAAATTGCTGGTAAAGATAATTATAAGATGGAGCGTTCTTTCGATGTCATGGATAAAGCGGCGGAAAATGAGAGTGGTGCAGGTGCAGCTTTCATTAATGCAGGATTGGGTTTCGGAGCAACTATGAATATTGGTAAGCAAATGGCAGATCAACTTTCACCGGAGCAGAACAATACACCTCCACCAATTCCTGTTAATATAGATTATTACTTGGCAATAAATGGCAAACAAGCTGGTCCATATAGTGCATCCCAAATTCAGCAAGCAATAAACCAAGATTCGTCAGTGTTAAAAATATTAGCATGGAAAAAAGGAATGACATCGTGGGCTAATTTGGAAACATTTCCGGAATTTAACCACCCGCAAAATGATAGTTCTGTTCCACCACCTATACCAAATAAATTATAATTTAAACTATAATAATTATGAGTTTAGTTAACGTAAAATGTCCTAATTGTGGTGCATCTATTCAGTTGGACGATAGTAGAGCAGAAGGTTTCTGCTCGTATTGTGGCTCCAAAGTAAAACTGGAAGAAGCTAAGAAGTTGACAATTCAAGGAACTGTCAAAGTTGATTCTTCTGATGAGCTTGCTAACCTATATCAGATTGCAAGAAGAGCCAAAGACTCAGACAACAGTGAGAATGCAGCAAAGTACTATGAGATGATTCTGATAAAGGATCCTAACAGTTGGGAAGCTAACTTCTATACTGTATACTTCAAAGCAATGTCTTGCAAGATAGGCGAAATATATAATGAGGCAAACAATGTTAATTAAAGAAACCTCCATTTGAGACACTATACGCCAAGCATAGCCACTAGCTCTTCTATATATTTAAGCATGGTTGCCGTGCTCCATTTTCCACCATCTT
>OMXX01000210.1 GCA_900315105.1 uncultured Prevotellaceae bacterium
ATGATAGTCATCATGATCCATGTAACCGTCATCATAGCCATCATTATAACCTTGGTCATAACTCCTGCTTGAATAATCAGAAGGATTGTTATTGCCCTGGTTGTTGTTTCTCAGGCTATTCAAAAAAGCTCCGAATAAAAGAAAATCAAGTAATCCCATAAGCGTACATTTTAAGTATGACGTGGCAAAGGTAGATTTTATCTGTGCAGTCTATCTGCATAGATAAAATAAAATGTGGTTTTCTTATTTTTTTTACCGAACAAACACAAAAGAGGAGCAACTGACCTCACGGTGAATTGCTCCTAACAGCGTTAGCTATTATTCAGCGTCTGAAACCTCGGAAATTCAAAGATGTCCACTTGAATAAGTCACCGATGTCTGCGCTTAATAAGCTTAATAATGATGGAGTCTCACGACTCGTAGTTTCTCAAATAGTCGCCAAACTATATATACAACCTCAGGATTGAGGATTACTATCTGTAATGCTATTGCCAATATCTGGATTCAAGATAATTATATAAGTCCTGATGGGTTTCTTTGATGGGAAGCATCAGTTTTCTTGGGTCAAGCATGATGAACTTACCTTCGTCCTTCAACCCTTTTGGAAAAAGACTGACCTCAGAACGTAGTTCAACATTCCCCTCTGGTATGACGTTAATGTGCAGATAATCATCTACTGGAAGTTCAGAATCATAATTCTTGATGATTTGCTCTACCAGCATGGCCTGACGCACTAATTCATATATTGGATCATATTCGTATTCTTCTTTCCATTCCTTGATGTTTGAACTATTATCAAGACGTGATTTATAGCGGTCAATAGAGGACTGGACAGCCCGTTTGTGCTCATAAGTCTCTACATATTTCCATTCTATAGGAATCAGTATTCGACTGTGTTCTTCGGTTTCAGCATAAACAACAGCATCGATGGACGTACACATAGCACCTCGCTTTTCAGCTCTTTCACCAAGCAAGGTACGATTCTTCCAGATAAACTCAAAGCATATATTTCCGTGACAATCAGGTTTGTCTAATGGGTTAGTGAGAATTTTAATGAAATGATACCTCTCTTGGACAGAATTAAGCATTGACAATAGCGATGCTGAATCATCAGGCTTCATCAGAGGAAATAAATGATTAACACAGCTTATCTGTGATGACAGCATGTGTCCCGTGGGTGTATTAAGGGAATTATTGCTTTTCCACCAACCTATACCATTCTGCAGAAAATAGTCTATTGCGTCTTCACGAATAGGAGGATAAAGGTTCATAAGTTCATTTCCCTCCTCAATAATATAAGGTAATTCAATATTCTGTAAACCTGCTTTCCATTTTCCACCGCCATTTACATCTACGAAATACGGTGATGTTTGAAGAACCCTTACCTGTTGTGCTCCTTGCACTTCTTTATAGTTAGGTGCAGGAATCAGTTCAGCTGGCAATAACTGCAAAACAGTTAAATGCTCAAATCGGATGTTTGTCTTGCTACGACTCATATCATTTAGTAGCAGCTCCTTCTTGTATTCAATCAAGGGATGAAGTCGGTCGGTCAGCAACACGGCTTTGATATGGGTTATAGAATGTTGATAGATAGCATCAAGAATATGCTCAAAACCACGAGATGCATTATCCCTTTTTATGGTGCGGTATTTATCTGCGTCAGTGGGATAATGAATCTCTTGGGTAATGGTAAGACGATGTATTACGTTGGCATAGAACATCAGCTCTGTGATGATACCAACATGTGTATTGTCGGTGTTAATGCAGTCTTTTAGCTCATAGACACAAAACTCATCATTTTCAATCTTCCAAAGATCTGCCTGACTTGCACCTCCAGGAGTAATAGCGGTAGCCAAACTAACCTGGCCGTCAAACAACCCCATTGGTAACTGATGATTTGCGAAGCCTGTCTTTGATAGATGTTGATAGATGGCGGTTTCAAGCATAGCTTCGTATTTCATTTTCTGGTCGGTCTCACTCTTAACGCTTTTGTCCTTGCTTTTTTGAAGTGGATAATTAAGAGTAAGTTCGCTGAACCTTTGCTTAAAACATGTAATCTCTGCTTTTCTGCTTTCATCTACAACCGCCCAGACATAGTTTTCCACAAACCATATAACACGAATCAAGAACCGAGAATAATGCTTCTGTTGAGTTCTAATTACCTTTTCATCAGGAGAAAATGCGGGATCTTCCCAATCAATGACAACGGTATCTATATCTGGGAAGAACGTCTTTAGACAGAATACCCATCCTTCAAAAGAGGAAGCATCATTCTGCATATTCTGCAAGACTCCTTCAGCATCCATTGTTATATGCAGAATGTGATTATCAATACTCACATCCATTTTGGATGGAAGTTCGGCATAATACACCTCATTTTTGATGGATTTCAATATTTCGTTCTTGTTCATTTGAATCATTGCAAACGTTGTTAATTCATTCTGTTATATAAACCAATTGCATCAGCTATAATCTCATCATGATCAAATGCAAGTTGAGGTAGAGCAGAAATTGGCCACCATTCTGCTTTTGCTGCATCGTCCTGTCCGACTACAGATACAGGCTTTTCTATGATGGCAAGATATGCAACAGTAATAGTTCTTCCACGGGGGTCTCGGTCAACCTTGGAATAAGCTCCTATCTGGTGAACTTCATTGACCTTCAATCCCGTTTCCTCTTCAAGTTCCCTGATGGCACATTGCTCTGTGGTTTCATCCATGTTCATGAAACCTCCGGGGAAAGCCCAACAACCTTTGTAAGGTTCATCGCCACGCTGAATCAGTAACACTTTTGCATTTGCTTCTTTGGTGATGACAATACAGTCACCTGTCACTGCTGGTCTTGGATATTTATATGTATATGCCATATCTATACTTTTATAGTCCAGGAAAGACAATTAAGAGCACCACCTGAGTTCTGTTGACTATTGAGGTCTTTCACAATAGGAGTCATATCAACATCAATTAGTTTAACTGTAACTGTTTGTCCCAAAGCTGTTTCAATTTGATGTTTGGCTTCTTCGTCTAATGGAGAATAGCTAAGTTTAGGGACAAGTACATTGCTTCCTACTTGTAAATAGTTGATATAACACCATGATTCATTCATCAAATCATTGAAATGAGGATCATCTTTCAGTTTATCCCAAAATTTAATAGTCTCAACTCTAAATCCTGCTTTTTCGAGGACTATTTTCATTTTACTTCCGAAATCATCTTTATACTTTTGGTCAAAGTCCAAATAGTTGGTCATTAACACGCAATTATCTCCCACGTATCGTACCATACCATCAGCATGACCGATAGGATTGTCCTGCTTACCTTCCCAAGGTAAAAGAACAAGTTCCATTGTCGTACCATCAAACTGCTCTTTCCACCATCTCATCCACCAATCGCGAAATGCTTTTTCGCTTACATTATTTTCCTTCAGTATCTTCTCACACATGATAAAGCATGGATTCCCGTTGACAACAGCCTTAACAACATTGCCGCCATCAAGAATAATGGGCATCTGAACAATGTTGAAACAAAAGTTCTCTTTTGCATGTACCCCATGCAGTTGCCAGTTTGTAACACAATTGGGATATGGCTCCAGATAGTCCGGCTTGTATGTAAAACTTAGGAATACATCCTCTGTCAACTGAATTGGCATGTAGTCACGTGCCCACACATCCATTGTGTTATATAACAACTCACAGTCAGGACAAAAATCTTTTATTTTTGATTTTAGTTTTGAACGTGTATCTACATCAAGCGCACCACTTGTTTTATCTATCAGACTCGATAAGAAAACTTTGTTTGTCTTATTGTCAGTAATGAAGTTTTCTGCAGTTATTTTTTTCATAATCTTCTTTATTTACAAATCCTTGAATGCCTCCAGAAGCATCTTCATTCCTTCTGTGGCCGTTGTCTTATAATGGGTAAATCCCAATTGTGTGCATTGTTCCATTTCTCCTGGGTCTATGACAAACTTGGGTACTTCATGGTGAGCGTAGTTGAT
>OMXX01000209.1 GCA_900315105.1 uncultured Prevotellaceae bacterium
CTGACGGCGTTTGCGTTGGTCAATGTTCTCACTGACCTGCGTTGGGCTTTCCATGTCCAGGACGAAGGATTGTCCCTTATAGTGTTCTATCATCTGAGTCAGTATCTTCTGACCATAGCCATTGCCTCGCAACTCTTCGCACACGGCAAAGTACCAGAACCAGTTGATAGACTTACGTGGATAGACGATGGTGAAGCCAATGAACTTCTCGCCATTGTAGTATGCAGTGAAATCCAACGGCATGTCCTCAACCAGGCGCATCAAGTCCTTCCAAGGGATTTGTTCGCCTTCAGGGAATGCCGTTTCATACAGTTGTTTTATCTTTTCGTCAGCATTGGATGCTATTATCTGTTTGGGAGTCATCTCTTCTTGTATTTTGACTTAACAATCTCATATGAGTTTCGGGTAAGTTCTTTCAGCAGATTGTCAGGAGCAGTTTCTGGGGTGATGCCAATCCAGTGTTTGGGTGATTCGTTGTACGGATTCCCGATACACTCATACTGTGCCTTCAGATATTCAATGCGCTCTGGCTGACATTTCAGCGAGATGACCGAGAAATCGTTGCAGTCGAAGAATGAGAACATATGTCCTGCTACATAGAATACCAGCACTCCCTCTCCGTTCTTGAACTTCTGGAAAGGCAGTTTTTCCTCAATGTCATCGCCCAATGACAGGCAGTATCCACGATAGTCTTCTATGTTCATGCTACTTTTCTTTCGAGAGTTCAGATTATCTTTTCAAAAAAAACAAATTCTAATTCAGTTGTTATGCTTTTACGTTCAAACTCTTTATAGCCCATTCTTTGGTACATCCTTAGATTGTTGATGCTTCGTGTACTTGTGAATAAGACAAAGCGTTTTTGGGAAAAATACGATTCTATCTCATTTAACAGTTTTGTCCCATAACCGCAATGCCTATAATCTGGGTGAACCATCAGTTTGCCCACTTGAATAGTACCTTCAGTTTCCCATGCACGTATGGAGCCAATAATCTTGTTGTCTGCCACAAGCTTCAGAATTACACCTTTATGATATTCCTCAACAACCTCGTCTATTGTCTGCTTCAAAGGTGGAATGTCATTACTGCCAAATAGTGCAGCCTCGCTCTGATAGGCAAGATATTGAAGTTGTAGAATCTCCTCCAGGTCTTCCAGACATGCTTTAGTGATAACAGGATTATTCATAACCTGCTAATCCATTTTCAAATTGTTTCTCCTAATTGTAATGCTTCATCTAAATACCCCGAATTGATGATGTCTCCTTTGTCTTTACAGCCACGAGCCAAAACCTTGCCAGCGTCTTCTAAGTTGAAGAAGTTCAGGCAAAGCTGATACTCGGTAAGGATGCTGTCAAACAGTTCTGGGAGTGTGGCTGCTCCTACAAGGAGTAGTGCCATCTTCTGTATATGGAATGTATCTCTGATGGGATTATGAAAGCGGTCAATAACAGACTTCAGTTGAGCACTCAGTCCATAGAAATACACGGGTGAAGCTATCACAAGCATGTCTGCCTCGTTAGCCTTCTCATAGATGAGAGCCATATCATCCTTCTGTGCGCAGATGTTGCCCTCGTTCTTGAAACAGGCATTACATCCTATACAAGGATTGACCTTGTAGTCTTGTACTGAAACAATCTCCACATAATGCTTTTGTGAGGCCCCCTTTACGAATGCCTCCACCAGCAAGTCGGTGTTACCACCTTTTCTCGGACTTCCTGAAAGGATTAGTAAGTTCAGGTCAGTATTTTTCTTTAGTTTCATATTTCTATATCCTTAATTCCGCAACACTATTACAAATATAACTTTTTAAGTACCTGAGCAACAAAAAGTTGCCCAGGATTTTGCCATGTCGAAGAATTCACTTATCTTAGTGTTGCAAAAATAAACAAGCAAAACTCTGATATGACATGGCAAAAATACAAATTAAATCTGAGGAACTCACTCCTTTTGGAGGAATATTTTCAATAATGGAGCAATTTGACTCCAAGCTCTCATCTGTTATAGACTCAACCCTTGGTATGAGATGCAAGCTGTATGGTTATCAATACAGCGAAATCATCCGTTCGCTTATGAGCGTTTATTTCTGTGGCGGCTCATTCATAGAAGATGTCACCACTCATCTGATGTACCACCTCTCGCTTTATCCGACACTTCGCACATGCAGTGCCGACACTATTCTCAGAGCCATAAAGGAACTGACCCAGGATAACATTTCCTACACATCAGACACGGGCAAGACCTATGACTTCAACACGGCAGACAAGCTGAATACATTGTTCCCCAATTGCCTGTTGTCCACAGGGCAGCTGAAAGAGGGCGAGGGGTATGACGTTGACTTCGACCACCAGTTCATAATATGATGCGCATAGTTGCGGATTTGAGGATTTTGAGAATAACTTCTATTATCAGTATCCGAAATACTTTTTGCAATACACGTTCATGATGCTGTCGTGGCGTGTCGTGCAGTCCTTGTCTTGCAACAGGGCGTGACCGGAATTTGGAAAGACGATGAGGTCGTAGGGTTTGCCGAGGCTGTCATATTTCGCTTGCAGGGCATGGTAGTGGTCAGGCTTAATCAGCCAGTCCTTTCCGCCGTATGCAAAGATGGCAGGTAGAGCCGTAGAATCGTTGATGTAGCTGACGGGTGAAGCCAGTAATTTGATGCTATCCAGCAACTCCCTTGAACATTCGTTTGCACGCATCCGCTTGCCCGTGCAACTGAAGACAAGGTTCTCCACGTCTTCCGCTTTTGCGTTCTCCTCGTAGGAGAACAGGATACGGAAGTCTGACGGCCCGACTTTGATTGCCTCGAAACGGAGCGGCAAAGGATGCGAATGATTGTAGGCAAACATCATGGCCAGATGCCCGCCTGCCGATGTCCCGGCAATAGCCATCTGACGAATGTGGACTCCCTTCTCGGACGCGAAGCCAACGATATGCCTGATGCACGAATCAATCTCGTCGGACATGGTATGCAGTGAAACGCTGTCTTCGCTCAAAAAACTATAGTTCATCGTAGCGGTGGCATAGCCCCTCTGAACCCAGGCGTAGCAGTCACCATAATGCTCATCTTTGTCACCGCCTAACCAGGAACCGCCGTGAACATATATGATGAGAGCCAGGCTATCGTTTTTCTCTGCATCATTAGGCAGATAGAGGTCGTAAGTGTTGTGCTGTCGGCTTCCGTATGAGATGTCTTGAAACCGCTGGCCATACTCATCGTGCCATTTTGGCTTGAGCACATACATAACGATGGCTCCAATGACAACTGCCAGCACAACTGCGCCAGACAGACATCCACATCCTTTTTTCAGATAATTCTTTGTCTTCATATTGTTTCTCTTTTATTCCTTAATTCCGCAACAGTATTATAAATACCTCAAATCCGCAACCGCCCTCATAAGATGACACAGAGGTCAAAAAGGTAGCGTCACTGCGGCAAAAGAGGGCGCAACGCAGCAAAAATCGCCACAAAGACGCATAAATTCCCCTTACCCTACCACGCGACTTGAGGCAATACGCAGAATCACGACCATAAGTTGTCGGTGTTATCCAAAGTCATTCTGGAACACATCAGCATAAGCGTTGTTGCATGAATAGATATTCAGCACATACTGCCTTGATGTCCTGATCCACTTTGCTGGCACAGAGATGAACCTGAAGACAAACGCCTTGATGCGGCTTGTTGCTTTGAGTCCGAACCTCTTCACGTCAAGCCTCGCCATGATGAATTTATAGAAGTTGCGTATGAGTGCCG
>OMXX01000208.1 GCA_900315105.1 uncultured Prevotellaceae bacterium
TTTAATCACGCATCTATAGAATAACAGCCCTTACGGACTGCCCTATTAGGTGTCGGGCTTTCAGCCCTCGCAGTCTTGAATTCGTCGAACTCACGTTAAATTATTCTTCAGAAAGATTTTTTAGAAAGTAAATTACCATTAAATTATATCCAGTAAATTATTGTCAGTTAAAGCACCTGAGGGTGCATCTATATTGAAATCGTTGAATTCAAATTAATTTCCTGAATATAATTTACTGATTTAATTTACTGGTTCAATTTACTTTCCCCATACCCCCACGCAAGTGGGATTTTATTTTCCCAATAACTGTTTAACCGTCTCTCTCAAATTTCCCTTCGCCACGTCAGGTTGGAGTAGGGTGGCAAGAGGTCGCTCATCCCCTTCGTTAATGCTCTTTACCACGGCAAAGTGTCGGGCTAGCAAGTCTTCGTTTTCAATACCGCCAGACATAAGCCATACGGGGATATCATGCTTTTTTCCATGTTTCAGCACACCATGAGGAACCTTGCCCATAAGAGTCTGAGCATCCGACTTTCCCTCGCCTGTTATAATCAATGATGCACCCTTGATTGTATCATCGAATTTGCTGATAGACAGTATTATCTCTATCCCAGACTTCAGTTCTGCTTTAAGGTATGCCATAAGCCCATATCCCAGTCCTCCGGCTGCTCCTGCGCCTGGATGAACGGCAAGTTCAGGAGTGGCAAGTGCCAATGCCTCCGTCTCTTTTGCAAACTCCCGAAGTCTTTCATCTAATATCTTCACCTGCTCGGGTGTCGCTCCTTTCTGAGGCGCGAATACATACGCAGCACCAAGTTCTCCGTAAAGGGGATTGGTAACGTCTGAAGCCACCGTTATATGCGGTAATTGGGTGTTGGCAAAGGGTAGGGTATAGCCATTGTCTTTGAGGCATTGTATCATACCTCTGCCTCCGTCGCACGTGGCACTTCCACCTATTCCCATCACTATTTCCTTGCAACCACGCCTTGCTGCGTCAATAATCATATCTCCCACGCCATACGTAGTTGTCAGCATCGGATTACGTTTGTCGTAAGGCACGAGTGTCAAACCGCTTGTAGCAGCCATCTCCATATACGCCGTGCCGTCTTCCGAGATAACATAGCTTGCATCTATGATGTTCATAAGCGGATCATGCGCTTTCAGATACACACGCTTCACGCTGAGCATCTTCTCCACGCAGTCCACCAGTCCCTCGCCACCATCGCTCAATGGGCATTCCACGACCTCTGCCTGTGGCAGAACCTCATGAATTGCCTCCGCAGCCGTATGACATGCTTCCTCTGCCGTCATACAGCCCTTGAACGAATCAAATGCAAGAACTATCTTCATGTATAATGTACCATTTACACTTGCTTCAGCTTGATGAGCTTCAGCGAATAATTTACAATTTATTTCAGAACGCAAAGCCGCAAAGTCGCAAAGATTTTATTTTTGAACACAGATTACACAGATTTAAGGGATTTTTCGCAAGGCTCAACAAGCTACGCAAGTTTCTCGCTTACGCTCGTGATTGACATCCCTAATATCTGTGGTTAAAAGCTTAAAACTAATGCGACATTAACGTGACATTATTCGCATCATGCTGACATGCGCCCTGAAAGGGCAAGGTCTGCACATAGCATAGGGCAACGCCCTATGTACAATGCAGTTATTATATTCGCCCTGTAAGGGCAAAAGCTCTAATAGAAAATTCTTTTGCCCCTTCAGGGCGTTATCTCCCCCTCTAATTACCCAGGGTGATGCCCTGGGCTATGTGCTCATTGCCCCTTCGGGGCGCTGTCGGGCAAATGCAGATTCTCTAATTCTTGAAAAAATGGGTGCCTTCCGTGTTCAAAATCATTCTCCGCGCCTCTGCGTCTCTGCGTTTTTATTTTCAATTTTGCGTAGCAAAGAACTTCCACAGCGGCGCAGCCATCATTGCCTGATGGAACTCGTCATTCTTCAGCATACGAAGGACCTCCTCCTTGTCGAGAAGCACGATCTTGATATCCTCCGATTCCTCAAGATGCTGTGTAGATACAGGCTCAACGCCCACGGCAAGATACGTATGGCTATAGTTGGTGCATGCTCCGGCATTCGGACTTATGGTCATCAGCTTACTCCATTCACCGCCTGCATAGCCGGTCTCTTCGTATAGCTCCCTTTTGGCAGCCTCCATCGGGTCCTCACCTTCCTCCACGCATCCCGCAGGAATCTCAATTCCCGTGAAATGCTGTGCATGACGATACTGCCTCTCCATGAGGAACTTGCCTTCCTTCGTTATTGCTATGACATTGCAGAACTCCGGATATTCCAGAACATAGAAATCCTGTATCTCCGCGCCCGTAGGCAGTTTTACGTGCTCACGTCTTGCCGTTAGCCACGGTCTCTTATATAGGTACTCGCTTTCAAGCACCTCCCATTCCATTGGGTCTTTCTTCTGATTCATTTTTTCTTCTAATTAAAAGACCCCCTCAATCCCCCTGCATAGGGGGAGGGGTGTTGCGCGATGAAAGTCCCCCTATGCAGGGGGATTTAGAGGGTCTAATGCCCCCTCACGAACACTCCCTCCGGCGCTTCTTCACTCATGTCACCGGAAATCAGTTCGTCCATGTCCTCTTCCTGTTGTTGTGCCATCATCTGACAGTATTTCTCGTAATCCGTCAGTTGGCTATTGTTGTTGTCTTTGCTCATAGTCGTATGTATTAATCTGGTTTCCGACTGCAAAATTACTAATGCCTTTTCATAATTCCAAAACTTTTCGACTTTTTTTGTCCATGAAATAACGATGCCCTTGTAATGCGTTTGCCTGTAATGCGTTTTTTCCGCTTTTTCCTGCTCTTGAAGATGTTTTTTACTGCAAATGCCTAATAAAATTTGCAAAATATACGCATAATACGGAAAAAATCCGTAATTTTGTCTTCGGCTTTTAATTTTGCAAACCACATATATATATATTATGAGAAAGATTTTTTTTAATGTATTCATCCCGTTTCTTGCCATTTGCCTTATTATGGCAGGATGTACAGTTACAAGTGTCACAACAATGCCGATGGCTGGTGTCTTGGAGCAGCCTATGCAACCTGACTCAGTCCCTGCCAATGTGAAGAAGGCAATGGACAACGCCGTTAAGTTCCATTCACAAGAAATCATGAGCGATTCTACCACAGGGATTGCCGTGTTCTCTATTGGTGAGATTGATCAGACACCATCCGAGGGCTTTGGCATAACGGTGACAAAAGGTGCTGTGACAACCAATTTCCTAAATATTCACAACTCTCGTGAGCCACAGGCAAGGTATAATGCCAAGACAGGCGATTTGTGGCTTACAGCCGTCGCAATGTCAGGAACGGGCGTTCGTGTGGAATGGCTCTATCAGATACGCTTCCAAGACGACGGGAAGGCGTACATCAAGACCGAGGTCAATCCGTATGATGTGCAAAAAAAACTGCTCAGGCGCATGGGATATACTATTGATGGAGAAAAGGTTACTCTCTATGATGAAGACAAGGTATTGACAACCGTAACCAACACAGTTACCGATATGGGCGGATTCGACGATGAGAAACCGTTGTGGATTGGTGAGCAGCTTTACTACGACCTCAGCGGCGAAGAGCCAAGAGTGGTCTTTGTGCCAGGCGTGAAATTCACAACAGGCCTTGCACTTACCTATGATGACATGCCTGACCTGTCAGCTCAGTTTACCGTAGATGACAAAGGGGAATGCAAAATCGCTGAAATCACCGTGCAAGAAACTAAATAACCTCAGTTCGACGACTTGCTTTGCTTGGTGAGCCATAGCGAACAATTCATGGCAAACGCATCTCCGATGCTGAACTGACAATAATTACCAATCTTACCAATCTTTTTCCAATAAAAAATGATAATTACTGGTTGAAGATTGGAAAAACAGCTTGCTGTTTGCCATATAGGAATTCATCGAACTCACTTTAAATAAACAATAATTATGGAATTATCAAAGATCATTGAAAACAGATACAGCTGCCGAGATTACACCTCTGAGGCTGTTAGCAACGAGCAACTGGAGTATATAAAGGAATGTGTGCGTCTTGCACCATCTGCTGTTAATAAGCAGCCGTGGCGCTTCCGTATCATCAAGAGCGAGGAAGGCAAGCGCAAGCTGCGCGAATGCTACGACAGGGAATGGTTTGCCACAGCTCCTATGTATATCATCGCATCCGTACTCCACGATCAGGAGTGGGTACGCAAGGACGGCAAGAGTCACGGCAACATCGACATCTCCATCGCCGTAGAGCATCTGTGCCTCGCTGCCACAGAACTAGGTCTCGGCACTTGCTGGGTATGCAATTTCCATCCTGCACATTGCAAGGAACTCTTCAACATGCCGGAGGAGGAAGAGCCTGCCGTAATCATACCTCTCGGACATCCTGCAAGCGACATCTCGCCAAAGAAACGCAAGGCCATCGACGAGGTATTTATCGAAGAATAACCATTGTGTGCGCACACATTCGTTTGATATGTATCAATAAAACACCCCGAAATCTATCATTTTGCAAAAATTGTTTGCGCACACAGAAAAATTGTCGTAACTTTGCACTCGGAAATCAGAGACAAGCGCTAGCCTTTATGAAATCTAGGCTTACGCCGCTCTTTTATCAAAAGATGCTCAAACGTGCGAGGTGTTTCACACGTTGCACTCGGAAATCAGAAATGATTTCTTCGTCATAAGGAAAAAGGGAGTACGCTCCCGGAAACATTCCGATGGCGATATGCGAAAGGCAATTGTTTAGGTTAGCAGAATAATAGATTTTTTTAGGTTTTAGTTATTAGGTAAAAGATTCATGCTTGACTCATTAGGATAACACTAAAAAGCGAAGAGCTTCCTTCTTAGAAGGTTTTATGAGTTAACATAAAAAAATGCTCCACTGTCGTGATGACAATGGAGCTTTTTTTGTAGCCTAACCAATGGTGGGAAAGTAAATTAAAGGTTAATAAAATTCTGCTTGCGCAGAGGGGTGAGTTTCTGCTTGCGCAGAAGGTGGGGTGGAAAGTAAATTAGAAGAAAATTATAGTCAGTAAATTACACGCGGCATCCGCCGCTGGGGAAATTGAAATCTCAGAAAAATAATTTTAAAAATTTAAATTTACTGGTCTTAATTTACTGGTTCAATTTACTCCCCATTTACTTTCCACCCTCCCGACGCAAGTCGGGGTTTAGAGTCCTCCGCCCTCACCGCCACCGGAAGGTGGGTTGTCATTTCCACCGCCAGAGGTGGTGTTAGAAGCGTTTAAATTAGAAGTAAATTATAGTCAGTAAATTATATTCGGTAAATTGCCTGGAAGGCAACACCATGAGTAACCGAGGCGCATACTTGACGAAGGAGAGGATGCCCTCGGATAGGTAATGCTCGCTATCCTTAACAGCCTGGAAGGCTGTACCTGATTGGCTTTCACGCATAACCTCTCGCGATGTACTGCCCTCCAGGCAGTAGAAGGGATGTGGGTTGTAATACCCCGCACATCCTCGTTTCACTCGTATGTACGGGGTTACTC
>OMXX01000206.1 GCA_900315105.1 uncultured Prevotellaceae bacterium
ACCTTCTCCACTGACTTGGAACGGAGACCGAATCGCATGGAACCCAGTCCGGGCAGAGCCACAGCGTGACCTTCCGTTGCCCATGCCTTGATCACTTCACCAGCTGCATCCCAGCAGGCCTTCATCACACCCTGGCTCACACCACTTCGGAGGGCTGCCTCACGAATTACCTTTTTCTGGTCGAGGCTGGTGTACAGCTCGGGTTTCAACACGTAGCGGTACGAACCGGGATCATTCTTGTCAAACTTCAGCAGTCTTTCTACTGCCTTTACTTTTAAAGCCATAATAATTATAAATTTTAAGGGTTTGTAAACGATTTTCCTATTCCTTAAAACCTATTCCTTTGTCCGTGTTTTAGCGGTTATACTATGAAAAATTATCTTGTGCACTTAGAAAAATTTTTTCTATAGTTATGCCGCAAATTTTGTTGCCTTATGTCTATTTTCTAGCAACGGTACAAAGGTACGAATTTTTCTTCAATTATGCAAATTTTAATGCGATTATTTTTGCTTTGATTTGAACTTTTTTCCAACCGAGGTTATTCCAGTTATAACTTATTCACTTTGGACATTAACATTCTGAGAATCTACAATGTATAAATTTAATATTATATATAATATATATATTATATATAATATTATTAATATAAGATTATTAATTCTATTCTATCTTTCCTCATTCCCGTTTCTTCGATGTGATATTGAAAAACCTAAATGTCCAAAGTGAATAACTGAATAAGTGAATAACTTCTAATCCAATACTTTTCTGCTTTTTTCATAAATTTAGCCCTTAATTTTGGCAGATTGGATTATTTCCTTTATCTTTGCAGCAAACAAAATAATACGCTATACGATGAAACTGATCAAAGGAGAATTCAAAGAGAAGTCATTGTGATGGGTATCTCGCCCAACTGCCCCATCCAGCAAGACCTCTTCGATGTCACCGCCGAACAGATCGAAAAGATGAAAAGACTTGACGAAGTAATCGATCGCATCAACAAGTGCTATGGCTCCGAAACCATCGTCATCGGCGCCCAGCAATACACCCGTCCCAACGGTAAAGGCCGCGCCGAAGTTTTCGCCCGCTCGACCTCTGGTCGCTTGCTACCAACGGGACGCAAGAACGCCATCAAACACGATTTTAAGAGTAAGAACCCAACTACTAGATGGAGTGATATCATTAGGTTGAAATAGACTTTTTTAGCCCAGATGTTTGGTGGATTGAAAAATAAGAGTTACCTTTGTGGGCGAAATTGGTTAATCTGAATTTATGATTGAAGATACAAATACAGAAATCGACATCTTCGAAGATGATTATGGCCTTCTGGTAGCAGAAGGTCAGATTAGGGATATTGCTGATGAGTTGGAAGAGTTGCATTATCGACGTGGTTCGCATTTTATCTGGCAACTGAAGGTGATAACCTCTCATCCCTCGTTCTATCCCATCAAGGGTGAAGAAAATATCTATACTACAGGAGGGGAGAGTGGTGAAGACTATGAAAACCTAATGAATGCAGCCCGCAAGGCTGTGGAGCATGGATACCGAGTATTCATCTTGCCTAATCCCAAAGGTATTCGTACGGCAGATTTCATCTTTGAGCGCAAGGGAGTATATAAGATGTTTGACTTAAAGACTATTATCAGGTAATAATTCTGTAGATAACCGCCTTACAGAATCTGTTGATCAAACAAACCGTGTGCTTCTCAATATGTCTGTGGACTATAATCCAAGTACTTTAGCACGTAGTATAAAACACTACTTTGAATCTAACCAGAATGCTTATGAGGTGTTAATATTTAAAGGAAAGAAACAATTGTCGATTACTCGTAAAAGTTTAGAAGACACAAACTTCTTCCGCACCTTCATACGTCGTTTTATTAAATAAAAATAAAAGAGCTGCTCAATTGAGAGTAGCTCTTTAAAATGGAGTAGTGTCGATAAAGTCTTGCTCCCTCGCGGGATTCTGCCCGGATAGTCAAACATACATTTGACGTTGCAAAGATACGGTTTATTTTTGAAAGTTGCAAGAAATTCGATATTTATTTTCAGTTTTTGCCTTTTTTAGTCTAAAAGTTTGTTAGAGTGGATAAAATCCACTATCTTTGCAGATTAGAAACTAAAAGCCACAAAGGCAACACTAGTAGATAATTTATGAAATACGAAAATACATTCAAAGCAATAGACCAAATTCTGTGGAAGGAGCAGGGTTGTGGTAGTGAGTTGGACTATCTGGAGCAGAAATCATGGATGCTTTTCCTGAAATATCTCGATGACCTTGAAACAGAACGTGAGGAAGAAGCCGAATTGGATGGCAAGACCTACAAGCGACTGGTGTCTGGTTTCTACCGTTGGAGTCAGTGGGCAACACCTAAGAAGCGCGACCCTCAGACGGGCAAGATGGTACTGGATACAGTCAACGCCATGAGTGGTGATGACCTTGTGGAGTTTGTTGACCAGAAACTTTTTCCATACCTCAAAGAATTCCAGAATACTGCGGCATCTACCGATACGCTTGAATATAAGATAGGTGAAATATTTGGCGAACTCCATAATAAGATTCGTTCCGGATTCAATATGCGTGAGATTATCAACATGATTGATGAGCTCCATTTCCAGAGCGCTGAGGACAAGCACGAGATGACTGTGCTTTATGAGAGTAACATCCAGCGCATGGGTAATGCAGGCCGCAATGGTGGTGAGTATTACACGCCTCGCCCCCTGATTCGCAGCATCATCAAGGTGGTTGATCCTAAGATTGGCGAGACTGTCTATGACCCTGCTTGTGGTTCGGCTGGTTTTCTCTGTGAGGCTTTCCTCTATATGAAGGAAAAGATCAAGAGCGTGAAAGACCACGAAATCTTGCAAAAATCTACCTTCTATGGCAAGGAGAAGAAAGGTCTGCCGTATATCATCGCCACGATGAACATGATATTTCATGGTGTATCTGCACCTAATATCACGCATGGCAACACCCTTGCCATGAACCTCAGTCAGATTCAGGAGAGCGATCGCAAGAATGTGATTCTTGCCAATCCCCCCTTTGGTGGCAATGAGCGAGGCGAGGTGTTGCAGAACTTTGAGATACGCACCTCTGAGACAGCCTATATGTTTATGCAGCACTTCGTCAAGATGCTGAAGGCTGGAGGTCGTGCGGGTATTGTTATCAAGAACACCTTCCTGAGTAATGGCGATGCAAGTGCTATTAGAAAGATGCTTCTGGAGAATTGCAACCTTCATACGATTCTTGACCTGCCTTCAGGTGTGTTTACGGGTGCTGGTGTGAAGACGGTTGTTTTGTTCTTCACCAAGGGCGAGCCGACAGAGAAGATTTGGTATTATCAGGTGGATAAGCACTTTACCAAGACGCAGCCGTTGACTGAGGCTGATATGGAGGAGTTCCTGACTTTGCAGAAGACTAAGGCGGAGAGTGAACATTCGTGGACGCTTGATGTCAGCACCCTCGACGACAGTTGCGACCTCAGCGTGAAGAACCCCAACAAGGTGGAGGAGGTTGACGAGCGCACACCAGAAGAAATCTACAGGTCGCTGATAAAACTGGAAGAAGAATCTGGAGAACTCATGGAAGAATTGGGTTCGATTCTATGGTCAGAAGAAGAATTCGACAATCTTTTCGGAGATCTGTTTTCTGAGGATGATGAGTATGACGAGGATGATGAGGACAGCATTGATTACATTGCTCAACATCGTATGACAGCAGAAGATAAGCAGGTATATGACGAGTTGGAGGAGCAGATTGAAGAAGTCCAAAAAAAGTTTCTCAAATCAAGAGGAGAGGAACAAAACCGTTTGAGAAAAGTGGTCAGAGAACTGTATGCCAAATTGGAGGACCTCGTCGATAAATATAGAAATGAAGAACAATCTGAGGAGGACGAGGCATGAAAGAAGGGTGGGAATATA
>OMXX01000279.1 GCA_900315105.1 uncultured Prevotellaceae bacterium
TTTTCATTTATGTTCCAACCCTCGCAGAGGGGAATGGATTGGTTGGATGAAAGACTGGAAGCCCCAAAGGCTTACAAAGGCTTTCAGACAAGCAATACACTATGAAGGCAGAAAGCCTTTTAGAACATAAATGTGTTTTTCAGGTTTTTGTTTTTACCGGACAGCAATAGTTTTTTATTGGTTTTTCCCTGTTTTTTTTAGATGGCGAAAGCAACTCATACGAAAGGCATGTTAATTCTTCGCAAGTGTTAATTATTAATTATTAATTGTTAATTGTTAATTTTTTATTTCTCCCCCACTCCCATAAACAGATTAAACACCTGTTCACTTGTCTTCTGCTTGAAGCGGGAACGGCGCTTGCGAAGCGTAACCTCACTCGTCTTCGTTATGATTGAAGCTGTGGCATTATTGCAACCCACGAAGATAAGCAAAGCATAAATACACTCATCCTCGGTAAGCTCGGGATAAGTGGCTACGAGTTTCTGCAACTGGTCGATGAACACCTCAAGCACACTATCAATAAGCGGCAGACGCTCCTCGTCAGGCAGATAATTCTTGTCAGTATGATATCTCAACTGTCGTATCTTTGAGTATGCCGGACGCGCCTGGAATATCTCTTTCGACACCTTGAACTGCTCAAGATAGAGCGCAGAGAGGTTCTCTTCCTTTTCCTCTGTCCATTCCGCATCTTCTGTCGGTTGTTGCGTTTCCTCCCCTACCCCCGTGGTGGAGATAGTGTGTTGGATATTGGTACTTGCTTGTTTCCTTGCCTCCTCACGCACAACACGCAGGTTCAGGGCCTCCATTCTTCGCTGAAGCCCTATCATCTTATACTTATTACGGAACATCATGCCCAGGAACAGAAATCCGAAGACCACGATAACAGCAAGCACAACGATAAGCCAATGTGTGCGCTGGAGTCGCAGGTCGTTAGTATATTTCCCGTGCTGATAGCGCTCCGTAACGCTTCTGATATCCTCCCTCTGCTGCTCCTCAAGGTTCCTGTCGCTATACTCCATAGCCGAATCTGCATAGAGACATGCCTGATCCAAATGCCTCAGATGCTTCTCCGCATTGTAGAGCCTTCTGTAGAGATTTGCTCGGGCATTATATTTGGTAGAGTCATAGTATGCGAGGCTATGGCGTATGGCCACTATGCACGAATCCCACATATTCTTGTTCTCGTAGCATCGTGAGCAGTTATAATAATATACAGCCACATCTTTTGATATCTGGTTTGGCACCCCGTGCGAGCGATTGAACATCTCCAGAGCCTCGTCTGTCTTACCTTGCATAAGTAGTACGGCTCCAAGATTGTTGTATGCGTTAATGATATTTCTCGTATCCTTAGTGGCAATGGCAAGTTCGAGCATCTTGTTGAAATAGACGGTAGCGCTATCGTTTTTGTCCTTTAGCTCGGTCAGGTAATAGCTTGATGCAACGCGATTATACACATTGATGCGAAGCGAGTCGTTGTCAACGTTCTCCATCGTCTTGAGCGCCTTCTTTGCATAGAGAAGTGATTTCGTGGGATAATCCTGATGCCAATATATAGACGAGATATACTCGTAAGTCTTTGCGAGAAGTTCGGTAGGCTCATTCTCGTCCTGAAGCGACAGGGATTGCAAAAGCATCTCAGCCGCCTCATTAAGTGAATCAGGAGTCTTTGCAGCCCTTATTCCTGCATCACACAACTTCTCTGCTTCCTGCATCTTATTGCCACAGGAAAACAGCATCAGGAGAATAAGGGACGCAACGCCCAAGAAAACAATCTTATTACTCTTTATTCGCATTTATTCTTTACTCTTTAATCTTTACTCTCTAAATAACGTTAGTTCGACAAATTCAAAATACTTTAATAAGCGCAACTTTGTTGCTTGGTTTTACAGAAAATTATTCACGATGACCAGAAAATTTAACCCAGAAAATTTAAATTTTCTGGTAATTTTCTAAAAATTTTTGTCCGCCAACAGCAGCTTGCTGCTAAAAACAACACAGTTTTAATTGTTCGCTTTGGCTCACCAAGTTGCGCAAGTTCTTCGCTGAAGCTCATCAAGCTGAAGCAAGTCGTCGAACTCACGTTAAATAGCGTTGCAAAGTTACTTCTTTTACCTCTAAAAAGCGAAAAATCTGCGTATTTTTTCAGCAAAAAGGACAAAAAAACGTGACAAATGCGTGACTTTCACCCCTTGTTACAACCTTGTCACGATAATTTCTTGTCTGTTTTCAAATATAATATTATCTTTGCACTCGAAAATCAGAGACGTGCGCCAGTCCTTTGAGGACTGACACGCACTATTTTCTTCGTGCGAGGATGACAAGCACGTTGCATTCGAAAATCAGAGGTTAAAAGGTTAGAGGTTAGTGGTTAGTGTTTAGAGGTTAGAGCCTTACCCTTTACCCTTTACACTTTACACTTTACACTTAACACATTAGACATTAAAAAAAAGATATGAAAAGAGTATTAATAGGAATCATTATCCTTGCCATCGGAGTAATGATGATGGCAAAGGCATTAGGGTACGACATTTTCGACAGTATCCTCGACGCTGACTGGAAGAAGTTCATCGTTCCAGGCATAGTATTATTGATCGGTCTCAGACTTGTCTTCGGTTCATCAAACGACCACGGGCATAGCACCAACATGAAGTTGTGCGAGGTGCCAGAAGTAGCAGAAGGAGAGCCCATGAATATCTCGGTCACCTTTGCAGGCAACGCCTACAACTTCAGAGACGAGAACTTCTACGGCGCAAAGATTGAAGCCATCTTCGGTGGAGTTTGTATGGATTTGCGTGGAGCAAACATTCAAGACGGAAGCGTCTTGGACATCCACACGCTTTTCGGCGGAGTAGAGGTGAAAATCCCACAGAACATCAGTCTTCAAGTTGACAGCTCCTGCATCCTTGGCGGAGTAAACAATAAAATCCCACGTTGCCCCGACAATGACGCAAAGAGACTTATTATCCGCGCAAACTGCACGATAGGCGGCGTTGAAATTAAAAGCTAAAAGCCCTATTGCTTTCGCCATTTAGAAAAACCAAATAAAACAAAAGAAAACAAAGTAAAACATTTTGTTTTTTGTTATTTTTGTTTTTATCTGTTTTTATTGGTTTTGCCCTGTTTTTTTAGAAGGCGAAAGCAAATATTTCAAACGCTAAGACGCAAAGTTTCTTCTTTTTACGAACTATTACTGTCCGATAAACCTCTGTAACTTACCTTCCATCAAGAAATTGAATCTTGGTAAGCCTATGAATAATACAAAAACAATAAAAACCCCTTAATGT
>OMXX01000205.1 GCA_900315105.1 uncultured Prevotellaceae bacterium
GAAGAAAATCGCTACCGCGTAAAGTTGCCTTATGGCATAAAATAGAGCAGCACAAGAGGTCGTTTGTAAGAAAAACATAAAACCGATTTATTCACGAAGATACAATCAAGGTTTTCTAAACTGCTTGTGAGAAGATTTAGGGGGGATTGATATATTTTATGCACCTTAGTGCAATTTTATGCCCAAGCAATTTTCGTCACGGACGGGCTTTTCCCCGGTAGGGGTGGGGTTGAAGTTATGGAGGTCGCCGTCGAGCTTGCTCGTAAGGCTATCCCCATGACTTCGACCCCATAGCTCCATCGGCAGCTAAAGCCCGTTCGTGACTATTTTCCTAATCTTTTGGGCTGAAAGGGTGACACAACACCTTTTGGTGAAAGGGCGACACTACCGATAACCTTTTTCTTATTTTAGACCGCTAAAACGCCCGAAAATATGAATAAACTATCTGGTTGATAATGTTTCATCAATGATTTGGCAATAGAGCGATTTTTAGACCGATTGTTTATGGGACTAATCATTTATAATTCTAATTTTGCAACCGATAACTAAACCATATTGCTTATGCGAAAGAAACTGTTCATTTTGGCATTACTGCTTATAACAGGTTTAGTCCCTCCGTCATCAAATAAAATAGTGTTGAAGTGGAAGGCAACCTTTCAGAATGGTGGGATGCGCATTCCTTCAGCAGTCTTGCCCTCTGCCTTACTATGACAATGATGAGATTATAATCGGCATTGCACAGTTACCGATTGATTTCAAGACATCGTTTGCGCCGTGTGTACTTTATGTACTATTTGAATGAACATGTTGGTAATCAGCAATTAAGATATGAATAAGCATGTGACTGATCCAAGGAAAGGATAAAAGAATATTCTCGCCGTTATCGGTTCTATATAAGTTTTTCAAAATATTTTTGCGTTTTGTAAGCTATTAACTTTTGAATCGGTTGAATTGGAAAAGTTGCTTTAGGAAAGAAGATACAGACCACACTGTAATAATAAAAGGAGCAAAGACCTGAGGCTTATGAAGGTTGTTCCTAATTTTGATACAATGGCAAAACTACTTTTTTGAGACCTTGGACCTTGGAGATATGGAAAAGGTCTTGGGAGGGCAGGGAGATGTATTTGTTGGCTGTTCAGGCAGCTCGAACGGGAACTGTACCTTTGTCGGGTATATCTCGGATTCTGGTGCACACTCTTGCAATGTGGGTCCAGCAAACCCGGATGTAACAGTTCCAAAGCCACCTATCCCTGTAGATACGACACCTGGAGACCCAATTAAGAAATGATTGTCGCTTTATTAGGAATGGAGATGTTCTATTCTGCTTTTCATTTATCATTAAGACAATAAGAAATGCAGAAACTGCTGGGCGAGAAATATTTGTGGTGGATGCTCAAGACTCTTCTTTTATAATGAAAAAGGCCACGAATATTCAAGCAATCCAAAAGAGAGCCTATGCGAAATAACGAGAACCCAAATTGACGAGGCTCTTTTAAAGATATTAGAGGTTCGTAAGGACAAGCGACTTTGGGGTGAACTGGTTGGAAAGGCTTAACATTACTATAACAAAGAAACAAGTATGACAAATAGAAATCTGATATTGACTTTGATTGTATTCTTGCTGCCGCTGTTCTCCGCAGAGGCGCAGAGTATAAGGGGAAAAGTAACCGATGCCAAGGGGGAGCCTCTTACTGGAGCTGTAGCCGTGCTAAGAGCAGGCTGCCAGACAAAGGGCAAGCAAAGCGTCACTGATGAAAAAGGCGTGTTTGAAATGGAGCTGCCACAGAGGCAAGACTCACTCTTCCTGACAATCACCTTTATGGGCTACAGCCCAATCAAGGTAGTGGTCACGCCGAGTGGGAGGAAGACCGATCTGGGCGAACTAAGAATGGAAGAGAATGCCACAGAGCTCGGTACCGTCAGCGTTACCGCAGAATCAGGCCCCGACCGCACTTTCTATTTTCCCTCAAAAGCCATAAAAGACCATTCGAGTGATGGATACGACCTGCTGTTCAACATGATGCTGCCCGGCGTTAAGGTGAATACGATAACAGGCCTCGTTTCCACTATCGACAATGGTAAAGTGATCGTATACATCAACGATATTGAAGCCACAAAGCAAAAACTGACAGCCTTACGTCCTGACGAGGTGATGAAAGTGGAATATGTTGATATGCCTGGAGCCGAGTATGGGGCCCTGGATGTGAAAAAGGTAATCAAGATAACGACAAAGCGGCGCAATGACGGCATAACGGGAAACGCAAATCTGAAAAATGCGTTGACAACTGTCTATGGTTACAATTCGGGATATGTCAACTATAATCGTGGAATGTCGGAATTTTCGGCTAACGTTAGTTACATGTATAGTTACAATCGTAATTCGACCAAATCCAGGCTATCACAATCCAATGTCTACAATATGGAAAGCGGGCCGTTCAACCTTGCACGCGAAGGGATAAAACGTGGATCTAAAAGCCATCAGACGGGCTTTGGGTTGAGCTACAATTATACTCATCCAAACAAGGATGTCCTGGAGGCCAGCTTTTCATATTACAACTTCTCCAATCCTCACCGAGACGACTGGCAACGCATCTCGGAGACGGGAAAGGCCGACTACTGGTCACAGGTGAGTAATCCCCAGGGAAACAAGCTGGCCGTCGGCTATGTTTATTTCAAACATTATTTCAGCACGAAACATAACCTGGTTGCCAGTGCTGTTTACAACAACCTGCGCTCAACCTATGCTTATGAGCGTACAAACTATACCAACAGCGGTATGACGGAGCTAATGGACAATTTCGGCTATTCGGTATATGGCATAACGAACTTCTTCTCAACAGAATTAAAACATTATATCGAAGTGGGTCATATAGCTCTCTCTTCCGGAGCCCGCTATATGCATAGCCACCTTAACAACTCCTACTCGAGTTTGAACAGCGTGACCAACCGCATTAACAACGACAATCTGTATCTCTATAGCCAGGCTGGCGGCCGGATTGCTTCGCTGTCATATCTCGCAGGTGTAGGCCTTTCCAACCAGCACGATTCGCAAAACGGTATTAACGTAAGCAAATGGACGTTCCGGCCTTTTGTCAATCTCTCAACGCGTGTGGGAAAACTGCAGCTACGGTATAATTTCTACTTATCTCCTGTAACTCCTTCTTTGGGAAGCAAGGCCAACAACATCCAGCAGACCAGCGAATGGGAATATACAGAAGGAAATCCGTATTTGCGTACCAATACTAACTATAGCAACCAACTGGTGGAAAGCATCTCTTTTGGCCCAGTCTATTTGTACAATTCCACTACCTATTATTATGGGGATCATCCCATCATGGGCGATGTGGAAAGGAAAGAAATCAATGGAAACGAGGCTTTTGTCAGCTCTATGTTCAATCAGAAGTCACGTCAATGGCTCCAAAACTATTTTTGGCTTCAAGTGCGCCTGATACCCGACGTGCTCACTCTGCAGGGAGGTGTTAACTATACGTTTTACAAGAACGTAGGCAACAACTATCGGCATTATCTGAACAACTTGTCTTTTGATGTTTCTTCCAACCTTTACCTGAAGCGCTGGACCTTCCAGGCCAATTGGTCCTCGCGTTCCCAATCGCTTACGGGAGAAACAAAAACCACTACCCATCCCAACTTGAATATCAGTGTAAATTATAAGATTGGGAATATTAGAATCGGTCTTCAGGGCGATCATCTGTTCGACAGCAGTCCCTGCACATTAGATACTGAGATGCTCAACAGGTATGTGAAGAAGAAGGAAAAAATCATTTTCCGTCCTTCTGGTAATTATGTCTCTCTGTCTTTGGTCTGGAATTTCCAAAAAGGGCGCAAACAGCAGAATGAGCGGGGACAGGTAAATACAGGGGGCAGCGACGCTGGAATCATGCAGACGATGTGAGAATCAGCGTTGTCTCGTGTACTTTATGTACTAAATATTTGGAAACTGTTTGTTTTTTTTTGTATATTTGCGAACGAGAAGGTTATTATTGGAAGATAATTATAAATTACTACTTATTTAAATAATAAACAATATGAAACGACTCATTTTGAATCAGGAAGAGCTCAGTGAGCTGGAAGTCCTCCAGGTTTGGGGGGGGCATTCTGTCAATACGGCAGGCGGGATATATTAACGTACCAGATTGTTGAAGAATTCCAAAGTCCTGTCTTGAGAATCTCGACCCATTTGCATGGGACCTGCCCACGAAATTATTTGTCGGGACAGACAGCGTGTAAATATAGTAGCGAGGATGTTGGGTTTGAACATTCCTTGCTTGGGTATCTAAAACAGCAATTCTAAATTACTAAACAATCCCCAATTATGGTCAGAATCATTCATATCATCTCATTCGTATTCTTCCTCAGCCTGCTGCCTATGTCGATGCTTTCGCAGGACAGTTTGAAAACCACCCAGGACAGCGTGGCGAAAGAAATCCAGATGAAGGATTTTGTGGTCACCGGCGACAACATCATCAGCAGGGGCGATCATCAGCTCCTCTTCCTGACGAAAGAAAACCGCATGTTCGGTACCAATGCCCTGGATGCGGTGTCATCACTAAGCTTATTCTATCCGCAGTTGAATGCAAAAAATCTTTTGTCCTACGACCAGAAGGAA
>OMXX01000202.1 GCA_900315105.1 uncultured Prevotellaceae bacterium
GGTATGAGTCCAGTACAATACAGAATGACTCAATTAAATACGTAAATGTTTAACCCGTCCAACTTCTTGGGGTCACTTCACTTCGAGCGAAGCTCAAAGATAGTGCAAATTAAGGGAAATACCAAATATAATTCAAAAAAAGAGGCACCTGCTCACGCAGACGCCTCCTCCGAAATTATTAGTATATAAGTATTTGATGTTATTTTTTGTACCAGGTGTCCCAAGAATGTGCTCCTTTGACATATTCAGAGAACTTGCCACTAAACTTTGTGTCAATATCTTGACGTTCATCGCACCAATCATAGTCAATACCAACGGCAATCTTGCTAGCTGTACGACCTTTTTCTGCAGTCAGTGTTACCAATTTGTTGGACTTTATGACGCGGACATAAATGCTATTGGCAATTTCTTCAATGCTATTACCTGACCACCCCTTTTTTAAGTCGTATTTATATGTCTTAAACTCATGCTTATAATCTTTACTTGGGTTGTTAGGGTCGAAAACAGTATTGATCATTGTCTTATCTGTTATATCATCCTTCCTATCAGGATTACCTAATATGAAATATTCATTAACAGATCGGATGTCACCAACACCATTTTCATCACCACCGACATATATAGTCAATTCACCACCTGCAGCAAGGAGCTCAACAGAAACCACGTTTTGAGTCTTGTTCCAGATTACATCAAACACGACATCATTAAAGTCAAAGTCACTTTTAGCGTCATTAACGGTCAAATCTTCAGCAATCACACGGATTTTTTTTATCTCATCGGCATTGCCCTCGTAGCCAGGATTACAATCATTGGCAGGAATGGTGGCGATGTTATTACCGTCCTTTGTGAACTTCACAGAAGACTCATACCAGTATGCGGGCTGGTTGGTGTTGGGCGCATCCTTGTACCACTGCTCGAAGTGGTTCTGTGTAGCCACCAGCAGCTTTCCATAGTACGACATGCGGAACTGTTCGTTACCCTCATGGATGATGCTTGCTGCCTGAACAACAGCGTATTCGGTACCGATGGCACGGAGACCATAGCCGCTATTGGCATTCCTAGTAAGCAGATTGCCGTTAATCTTCAGTACAGAGCTGTTGCCTAGATAGAAGTCAGAGGTGTCCTCCCAAGTGAAGGAATCACAAACAACACCAGAATTGGCGCCCAGCACGAAAGTACCACGGTTCAGATGGAAGTTGCCATTGACGGTCAATCGGCAGTTGTTGATGTTGGTATGAGAATAGTTGTCAATATCGAAGCTTCCGCAGGTCCACTGGCCGTCGTTCATCCATGTGCTGTTAGAATTGGTCAGGTTGGTCTTACCACTCATAGTGATAGTACCGTGGTTGTGTGTCTTACCACCAGCTGCCTGAGAATATGAAGCACAGCTCAAAGAGCCATAGTTGATAACCTCAGCATTGGTGTTGTGGAGCACAATGTCACCAGTAGCACTGACTGTTCCTTCATTGAAGAGCAGAGCATTGTTGTTAATCAGATTGATAGTCTCAGCGGTGATGGTTTTGTCTGCTGCGTTATACAGGCTACAGTCTGAATTGGTCAGGGTCAGCGACTTAACAGTCAGAGGACCGTTGTTCCACATGACGCAGTTCTGATCCATGGTCAGCGAGTTGGCCGTGATGGTACCACCGTCGTTAAGCAGCTTTGCGCCACCGACAAGTTTCAGGTCTGCTGCTTTCAGGATAGCTCCACTGGCCATATAGATGGCTGCGTTGGCGTTTTGGAACGTGAAGCTGTTGTTACCATTCTTAACAATCTCTGATTGATAAGGCCAATAGCTTATAACATTCTCTGTCAATCCCTCGGTTATATCCAGTGTTGCACCAGGAGCCAAGTAAACGGCTATACCATAGCCCATAGAACCCAGTTTAAGGGTGGATTTCTCAGTGACAACAATCTTTGTGCCGCCATCCTGTTTGAAACTACATGTTAGGGTAACGTTGCCATCGACATAGATGGTCAAATTCTCCGTATTCTGGGGATTATTCAACGTCGAATAAGCGGTGTTAACATAGATTACATCACCATTCTGGTAGTTCTGATAGTCCTGGGCATAATGAGCACCTGCAGGAACAGTGTTCTGCAGGCCAGTAGGAACAGTAGGCTTCACGATGGGATTTGTGTCGCGGAAGGAAGGAGTGGCGGGCATTTCACCACGTGTCATACCTCTTGTGCCAACAACAGTTGTTGAACCGAAACCCCATGTCTGATTAGGAGCAGGCTCGCCAAAACGCTCTATAAATTTCTGTTCGTAACTCTGTTTTACATAATCTTCTATATTCCCACCATAGGAGTCCATGCTGGGACCACAACTTGTGAATGTGCCGCCCATGGCTAATGCGGCAATTCCTGTCATCAAATACTTCTTCATATTCATTTCCTTAATTTACGATTGTTTTTTGTCTGATTATGATTGTTTTAAAAACCGAAAATATATTCGAGCTCTCTTTATAACGAGCTCTCTTTATAAAATATGTGGTGCAAAAGTACGCAAAATAATCATAGGATGGTAGTTTATTGAGTTAAAGAATGCTAAATAGATAAGAATCGTGCTCAAATATCAAGTGATTATTGGTTAAAATCCGTATTTTTGCAACATTAAAAGTATAAAGACATGAAAGATAAAAGGTGGAAGATTATATTTGCTCTATGTGGCATGATGATGGTTCTTGGCTGTAGCCCCTATCAGTTTGACCAGGAGGGGTATGAAGGGCTTGTGAAAGATGCCTCTCCTGTACCCGAAACGGATTCAAACCACGACTGGATGATGACTACAACAAAGACCCTTGTTGTGGATCCTTCAGGTGTAACAGACGTTAATCTAATACGGATTTTCACAGATAATCCTGCAGTGACAGAATCTGCAGAGATCGTGGGTGGAGCTTATCCTTCTGGAGATAGTAAAATCGTCATGAATATCTCTTATCCGATCAGGCTTGAGACGCTATATGCTGCAGCTATCGACAGTGAAGGTTATTATACGATCGCATCGTTTAAACCGGCTTCATCCAGTAGTGTTGATTTTACCAATCCTATCGTAAAACATGAGAATATGCCCTATCATTATCTGGCCCAGACTTTTGCCTATCTTTTTGAAGAAGAGTATCCTGCACCTGGTGATTATGATTATAATGATATCGTATTGCGTATTTCAATGGAACTTTCAGGCAAACGAGAGGTGCGTTTCAATGTGCAGTTGGCTGCTGTTGGCGGTGAGAAGCAAATGGGTGCAGCGATCCGCCTTGCAGGTTATAAGTATGATGAGATTGAATCAGTTAAAACAGTTGATAATGCTTCGTTCAACATCGGTGCTGCGGGAGAAATCCCAGAACTGTCCAGTTCGATCATTAAGGAAAAGGACCTTTTGTTAAAAAGTATGAATGGCGAGGCCGTACTGAATCTGTTTACAGATGCCCATTGGGCTACAGGCGATAATGTCCTTATGGATAATGGAATGATTGCTCGAAAGAGGTATAATGTCAAATATGAAAAGAGTGATGAATACGGCACTTTTACCCCTCGTGAAATCACTTATATCGTTACCTTCAAAGACGAATTGGATGTTTCTTCTCTATCGCTGGACGCTTTAGATACCTTTATTATTGAGAGTTATAACGGTAATCTATATGAGGTGCATTTGCATCAGTATGCAACGGCTCAGGTACTCTATCCGAATCCGAGTTCAGATGCCCATAATCTTCCGTGGGCTTTTTGTGTTCCTTATGATAAGTTCCGTTGGCCGCTTCACGCTGTGGCCATTGGAACCAGAAATCAAGGCACTCGTGGAGGAGCTTATCGTACGTTTGAACATTCCTTTGGCGAATGGGCAGAAGACATGAATAAAGCAAAAGACTGGTATCTGTACCCAGATAATAGCCAAGTTTACAGATAAAAAAAGAAGGAGTTGGAAATCGTTCCAACTCCTTCTCTTTTGTGGACCAGCCTGGGCTTGAACCAGGGACCTCCAGATTATGAGTCATATTTACGGATTTTGCATGAAATGCCATGTTAGTGCAATAGCCTGTAAATAAAAGGATTATTTCTTTTGGCATTTGC
>OMXX01000201.1 GCA_900315105.1 uncultured Prevotellaceae bacterium
CTCGATAGTATAATAACGAAAAATAACGAAACATGTGGCACTTCGGAGCTTTAGCTTTTACGCGCCGCGGAAATTAGTACAACAATGGAAAAATTTAGTATTATCTAAACAATGGAAAGATTAAACGTTATGAAGATCGCGTTGACAGCGATTAGCTTATTTACAATGACGACAAACTGGGCTAAGACTTCAGATGTGGATAGCACGCGTCATTCAAAACTTGTTGACACTCAGCTTTTGAAAGAAGTGGTCGTAAAGAGCAGCCTCCCTAAAACGAGGGTGAAAGGTGATGCCATGCGTACAATCGTCAATGGCACCATCTTAGAGAAGGCAGGCTCGTGCACGGATGTCCTCAACCGCATTCCTCAGCTCAAAGCAGAGAAAGACGGAGCAGTGGAGGTGTTCGGCCGTGGTAATGCCGAGGTCTATATCAATGGCAGAAAAGTACAGGATCTCAAGGAACTCTCCCGTATACAGTCTGACCAGATAAAGATGGTCGATGTAGTGCAGAACCCGGGTGCTCGTTATGCGGCAAGCGTGAAGGCTGTGGTCCGCATTACACTCAAGAAGCAACAGGGCGAGGGATTGAGTTTTGTCGAGAAGGCGAGTGTAGGTTATCACTATGCTTCTACTGCAAGCAATAACCTCGACGTCAACTATCGCCATGGCGGACTCGATGTGACGGGGTCGCTCTGGGCTGGTTACGACTATGCCAACAAATTCTTTCAGGAGAATATTCTGACTTATCAGGTAGCAGGAAAACAATATCGTGGAGAGAGCCATCAGAACGCTCAGATGAAATGGAGAGGATGGTCGCCCCAGATTCAACTGAACTATATGATTGATGAGAATCACTCTTTTGGCGCCTATTATAAATGGGACAATCATCCTTGGCAGAACTTCAGCGGATGGCTGAACACTGAGTCGTACGAGGATGGCAAATACCGCGAGCTCTCCGAGAGCTATATCTATCAGAAGACGACTTCCAAGAAGCACATCTTCAATGCTTATTACAATGGCAAGGTAGGGAAGTTAGGTATCGACTATAATGTCGACGGCCTCTTTGACGTCACCAACGACCCCAACGGCACAGAAGAAAATATCACAGATGCGGATGGCAACAAGGCTTTCAGAAAGGTGGATAACTTCACGAAAAGCAAGAACCGTTTCTGGGCAACCAAACTCGTCTTCACCTATCCTGTCGCTAAAGGAACGTTGACACTCGGCGGCGAGTATAGCTACAACAACCGGACAGACAGCTACTCATATAAGAGTGAGCAACAGTTGCCAGTTTCCAATAGCGACACCCGCATCAGAGAGTCGATGACGGCAGGGTTCATAGAGTATGGCCGGAATTTCGGCCACCTCTTTGCACAGGTAGGCGTGAGGTATGAATACCTCAACACGGGTTATTATGAGTCGGGGAAACGGCAGGAGAATATGAGCAGAAAATATGGCGACTGGTTCCCTACTGCAACGCTGAGCATGCCTCTCGGCAAGGTGCAGCTGAGTCTCTCTTATCGTCAGGACATCATGCGGCCGGAATATGGGAATCTTACAAATTCGACCATCTATATCAACAGGTATACTTACCAGACGGGCAATCCTTATCTCCGGCCAGCCTATTCGCATGTCGTCTTGTTGAATGCGGCCTATAAAGCATTCAATTTCGTGGTGAACTATTCGCATACGAAGGATGTGACGACACTTCTCACCGAGCCCTATCCGGGGAGCGACGACCCGTTGTTGAGCATCATCCATCCCGTGAATTCAAAGGATGGTTACGACAAACTCGTCATCAATCCATCCTTCCGTCCTACGTTAGGAAAATGGCATCCGCTATGGAGTGCAGGCCTGATCATGCAGAACTACAAGACGCTGACGGCAAGCGGAAAGTGGATGACATTGAATCGTCCTTTCGGCCAATTCGTGTGGAACAACGATATCGAGCTCCCTGCGCAATTCCGCCTTAATGCCTGCCTGCAACTGAGTACCAAAGGTGACTATGACAATCTCCGCATGACCAAAACGGCATGCAACATAGGTATGGGCGTTCAACGAGATTTCAATCTCAAGTCTCTCGGTAAGCTCACTGCTGATTTGCGGTGCTATGACATTTTCAATACAAACAAGAGTGGCGTGACCATTTATGGTATCAGAGAACTGACCTCCTACAATCCCAGTCGTCGCTATTTCTCGCTCGACATTACGTGGAAGTTTAATGAGGCAAAGAGCAAGTATCGCGGCACGGGAGCCGGACAGGAGCAAAAAGCAAGAAGCAAGAATGTAGACTGTCTCCAAAGTCGCAGAGTTTCATTGATAGGCTGAAAGATGAAATTGCCTACTACGAGGAGAACAAGGATTGCTTCGGCTATGTCTTTTATATAGGACGGAAGAAATAAATACATAGCAATGCCTTCCCATTAGGGAACGGTTGTTGAATAGATAAAAGGGGCAGTAATCCTTGTGATTACAGCCCCCCTTGCTTGTTTCTAAGGGTCACTTCCGCAGGCAGATAAGGTCGTGCTTGTTAGACATTACGAAGCGTTAGAATTTATCATTGCCGATTTGCTTTTATGTGACATTACTTAAACTATCTGAAGAAAATGAATTTGAGGACAGGCTCAATATTAATAATGGAAGTCAAACACTTTGTTCACATATAGCTTCTCTCCGGGCTCCATCATAATGCCGCAGAAATAAATGAGATTATTGAGCGTCGAAATGTGGGAGTTGGGATAGATGCAGAACAGAGAGCTATGTAGACCGCCGATGATTTCATCTAAGAGAAACTTCCGATAATCTTCATCGAGAGTTTTGTCATTCTTTATCTCGTCAGTGATTTTGGAGATCTTCTCATCATGCTCTCTCTTCCATTGCTCCCATCCTCCTTTATAGGTGAAGGTTCTGCTGTCTTCAGGGGAGAAGAGAGCGTCGGGAAGAAGTTGACTCAGTTCATTCAACCTTTCAGCTTCCTTGTCACCTTTAAGAAGAGAATAATCGTCAATCAGAGGTCTATCTTCCCATTTAATGTCTCCGTCACCAAATTGATATTTCTCTGGAACGGGGAATGGTGATATTGTGTAAAGTGTACTATGCATAATATTGTAGTTTTTAAAGCGCGACTCTGTCTATGAGGTTGTGCCGAAGTGACCTATTCCAAATTATTGCTCTGTTCCATATTTCTGGTATAACTGATGGACTATGGCACTTACTGCTTCTTCGGCTGTTTTTCCAAACAATACTCATCGACAAGATAGATATCGCTGCGACAATGCAGATCAGCAACTCCATCTTGCATCATTTGGAAAGTCTGGGAATGATAGAAGCCGTCCATAGCTTCCTCGAGTGAAATATGCAGTTTATCGGCTATGCCTTTGATAATACGAGCATACTTGGCTTGCAAAATATTCTGTTTGGCATCCATTATAGTTCCTCCGTTCTGATATAGGTGAGATATTTATCGATGAGTCGTTGGTTGAGGAGGCAAATCTGATGGTTCGGCTTCTCATATTTTAGGCGTTTGAGGGCGTCTTCTTTGGAAATCTCTTCTGCGAAATAGAGTTCTACTGTTCGGAAGATCCTGTCATTAGCGACACCACCTTCAACCGCATCGAAGTGCTCTACTGGCATCAGTTTTCTATTGGCAGCTATGAAGTCGAGCCATTCTTCATTGTAGGAGTCAAACACCTTAATGTTTTCTTTTCTCCACTCATCATTCAGTTCGTAAACGTTAAGATATGCCTTTCTCCCTCTAAGTTTGAAGCGCTCAGCATAACGAACAGCCTGCTCATGAAGCACAGTGACATAAAAGCCTTTGCCGAAATCCAAAGCTTCACGTGAGTGCAGTACATCCGGTTTATCCACGATCATATAAGAAGAATGATAGACTATCATTCGAGCACTCCTTTCTCCTTCATATAATCAATGAGATCATCAGCAATGTAATCGCTGCTGAAGGTATGAAGAGCACCGTAGCCCTTGACAATATATCCCCCTAATATGCCCGACTTTTTAAGTCGGTCATATACATCGGTTTGATTCATATTGAGCTTTGAAGCTACGAGACCGATACAGTATACTGCAAAATCGAGTTGGTCGAAGGTCATACTTTTTTCTTTG
>OMXX01000241.1 GCA_900315105.1 uncultured Prevotellaceae bacterium
TCATGTCAAGCATCGAATTTAGCGGATGGCCAATGTGACCAAGTTTCGCATATTTCAGATCATGAAGGACTACTGCCATTCTACAATATTCTTCAATCTCATATTGGGATTGAGCGTCGTCGTATAAAGTGCCTATGATTATTTCTGGGACTGGACGTCCAAAACGCATAGCGACTCCTGTAAATTCAGGCAGCGCACAAATGTCATCATTCAAAAGCTGAGCATATGTGCTAGCTTTTTCATAATTTAGGGCCGTCATAGGCTGCAATGCAGCAAGTACTATAGGCACATGAACATTTCTAATTATTGTACCAAAAGTTCCCGAGGTTCCATAGGTTAGCATATCACAGAATAAGAAATCAAGATTTTCTTGTTGCATAGCCTTAACTGATTCATATGCTTTCTCAGGATTATCAACAATCCCGAAATCTATAACATTGACAAAATCTGGAATTAGTTTTTTGAACGCCTGAAATTTTCTGTCAATATCATCTTTCAGTCCATCAAATTGTTTCCAATAGACGTCGTAACCAATGCCGAAAACACCGACATTCGTTCCCCGTTTTTTCTTCTGATAATTAATATTCATAAAAATAGACTTATAATTTATAGCTTAATGTATATTAAGATAACGCTCTAAGTAACAATAATCAAAAAAAATTATATGTTTTTTAACCTAATTCTGGGAATACTAGTGATGCGTTAATTGATTCGCATCGATTTATAAATTGTTAATAATTAATACTTTATATATGTTTTTGACTGTTCGCGATTTGAATCGCAATCCATCATCGTTACAAGTCATTGACTATAAATTTTTTAAAACGCTCTTTGACATTTTACGATTTGAAGTGAGTGATATCTAACTTTGAGCCTCAAATAGCTCAATGTTATGAACAAAGGCAAGTACGTCTTCCGTCAGGTCATGGAATACTTCCCTCGTTGGGTCTTTGATGCTTCTGTAGAAAAGTACAAAGGCGACTATCGCATGAGGATGTCCTGTTTCACACAGTGTCAGCATCTTCTTTTCGGCCAATTGGCCGGATGTAAGTCCCTCAATGAGATTGAGTTGATACTCAAGACTCATTCTAAGGCCCTCTACCATCTCGGCTTCGAGTGCACTGTTGACTCATCATCCTTGTCAAGGGCTAATGAGACCAGAGACTACCGAATCTATGAGGAACTGGGCCAGTGGCTCATCCGAAAAGTACGACCGATGTATGCGAAAGAACAGGTCACTGACCTATATCTCCCAGGTTGGGAGATTCTGGCCATAGACTCCACAACGATCTCGTGCAGCATCAAACTTGCAGAATGGGCTCTTGGCAAATACTCCAAAGGAGGAGTGAAGATGCACACAGTACTGGATCTGCGAGGCAGCATACCTGACTCGATCTACATCACCGACAGTCGATATCACGACAGCAACGTCCTCGATGTGTATGAACCATACAAATGGGCCATATACACAATGGACAAAGCCTACGTGGACTTTGAGGCGCTATGGGCATGGACACAGAAGGATGTCTACTTTGTGACGAGACCTAAGTCAACCATGAAGTATGAGACCGTAGAGGTGAACTATAACATCAACGAACTCGTTGGAATCGTCGGGGATGAGACCATCCGTCTTACAGGTTATAAAACCAGTAAACTGTATCCAGGAAACCTCCGCCTGACCAGGTACTACGATGTTGAAAATGACGAGGTCATATCGTTCATCACCAACAACTTCGACCTTGGACCGCTCGAGATAGCGAAGATCTATCGCAACAGGTGGGAAATCGAGACATTCTTCAAATGGATCAAGGGAAACCTGACCATCAAATCCCTGTGGGGTTACTCGGAGAATGCCGTAAAGACTCACCTCTGGATTGCAATCAGCGCATATCTCATGCTCGCATGGATAAAAGCCTCTCTGAGAAGTCCATTATCGATCACTCAGGTAGCTACAATCGTTGAGAAGACAATCCTGACTAAGGACAATCTCAGGGAAATGCTTGTGCCTGAGCCACCACTCACTGAAAATCAAAATGACAAAGAACTAAGTTTATTTGAATAAAAAAGTTAACGCATCAGTAGTATTCTGGGAATAAAAATTAAAAAAATAACGAAAGCCAAAGGATACATAATTCCTGCATAAAGCCATAATAATTTATAAGAATAAGAAACAATGTAACCAGTAAGAGGGTTAATGATTAATGAAGAAATCGCTCCTGCTGAGCCCGTCAAACCGACAATTGAAGAAGTTGACGTATTTCCGAATACGTCTCCGATACTAGTAATATAATTTGTTATCCATAATCCATGTGCAAAAAAAGCAAGAGACATTATGATTATCACAGTTGAAATACTTGTGTAATAATCTAAAAAAATTATCGGCACAGTAAGAAATGCTGCTATCCCCATGACTAATTTACGAGAAAGGTTCAAATTACCAGTCTTATGCATAACAATATCAGACACGTAACCACCAATAAAATTAGCAATGCCAAGTGCCATAAAAGGAATCCAAGTTATGTAGCCTATATTAGATATACTCATACCTCTAGAATCACTAAGATATTTAGGAATCCAAAACATGTAAAAGTAAAATATAGGATCTAGTAAAAAACGGATTAATATAAACGTAATTGCTTCTTTTGACTTGATTAATTTTAAGATGAACTGATACCCGAGTTTCGACCGTCCTCTTCTCTCAGATTCAATTTGCGCAAGACAATTAATTTGTTTACTACCAGTAGCATATTGCCATATAATTGTCCATAATAATCCAAGAATACCACAGCATAAGAATATCCAGCGCCAATTTGCACATTGTAGAAGAAGTGCGCATAGTGGTAAAGCAACGACAGAACCTATAGCAGACCCTCCAATAGCCAAGCCGTTTGCCGTTGCCTGATGCTTCTTGGGAACCCATTCTTGCACTGCCTTCACTGCCCCAGGAAAACAACCGCCCTCCCCAATTCCAAGAAGGAACCTGAAAAAGGCAAAGTGATAGACGTTATATGCTATTGAATGTAGTAATGTAGCAAAAGACCAAAAACCTACTGAATAAGTTAGTCCTTTCCTACTGCCTAACCTGTCTATGATTATTCCTCCTAATGCAAACATTATAGTATAACTCACCAAAAAGCCTGAATTGATGAATCCATATTGTACATCTGAAATATTTAATTCTTCTTTGATTTTCAATATAGAAATTGATAGGATCTGCCGATCCATAAAACTCAGCGCTGTCGCAAACATCAACAGAACTACTATGAGCCAGCGTATGGATATCTTATTCATAAAACAACTTAACGCACTAAGTATGCTATGGCAAATATAATAAGTATTTTTATTTTATTATCAATTAATACTAGTGATGCGTTAATTGATTCGCATCGATTTATAAATTGTTAATAATTAATACTTTATATATGTTTTTGACTGTTCGCGATTTGAATCGCAATC
>OMXX01000200.1 GCA_900315105.1 uncultured Prevotellaceae bacterium
ATTCTATCGTTTGGGCAAAGAAATCTCTTTGGGGAAATTCAATCTTCTGCCACTTTGCATAAGCTTTAGCTGCACTCGGCATAACCCAAGCAAGTTTGGATAAGACATACATTCTCTTCTTAGCACGTGTCATAGCCACATAGAACAAACGGCGTTCTTCTGCGAATGGGTACTGCTCGCTTCTACTAAGCACGAAGTCTAATATAGGGTCATCCTCAATCAATGAAGGGAAACCGTATGCGCCCTGATTACAGTTGATGAGGATAACATGGTCTGCTTCCAATCCCTTTGCCGAGTGAACGGACAGGAAGAAGATGTCACGCCCAGCTATATTCACCTTAATCCTATTGTCGCTATGGTCTATCTTTCCTTTGAAACCTACTGACACAGCATCATAGTTGTATCTTCCCATCAGGAGTATTGTATCATTCAAAGGCAAGGTTTTGACAATCTCCTCAACAGCCTTCAGCACTCCGTTATCTTCTGACTCACACTTCACGAAGTTGAGGTAAGTCTTCTTTTGGTCGCCCTCTGGTGTTTTAATGGTTTTCTCTTTCTGGGCAGGATTCTTCATCACAAAAGCAGAAGACTTATCTATGAGTGGCTGATGGAAGCGATAAGTCGTTTCAATCTTGCACAACTCCGTAAAGCCAAAGTATTGTTCAAAGTCATAGAACAGTGCCATATCACTTCCTGCAAAACGGAAGATGCTCTGCCAGTCGTCACCCACACAATATAACTTTGTTTTAGGTTTTTCCGAGCGTAAAGCCTGTAAGAGTTTATACCTATCTACAGATATATCCTGGAACTCGTCAACGAGGATATAGTCATATCGTTTCCACAGCCCATCGCGGCAAAGGGCTGTTGCTTGGATGATGGCATCCGTGAAGTCAATCTCGAAATTCTTCTCCAGTTCTGCCTGATATGCGTCGAAGAAAGGTTTCACCACTTTGGTAAGGATGTACTTGTTACGCTTCTCATTGACCGTCATCATGTGACCTTCTTCAGGCGTTAATGTTTCAAGCAACCCATCAATGGTTTTCTCATTGGCTTTCATCAAAGTGATAAAGGAGAGAAGCAGGGTGAACACCGTCTTCTCCATCTGGCGGTTGCGCTGCACCAACATATCATACAACTCTTTGTCGGTGCGCTGTTTTATTGGAATACCATATCTGGTTAACTGCTCAATGATTTTCTGTTCTACAGTCCCATTATGGAAGTCGGCACTTGTTGTTTCAATCAGGATAGTGCCATTCTGTCTATGGGTCTGCCGTTTCCAGTCAATGCCTTCAATGTATTTTTGGTTTGCTATCTTCCAGCCTCCCTTTGTTCCTTCTCCGAACCAACGAGGGGTCTGTCCGTTCCTGTCTATGGCAAAGTGTTCGAGGTAGATGCGTTGCCACTGACATTGTGCATCTTTGAAATAAATGGTGAAGTCAGGCTTATATTGCCGACGTTCAGGAGTCCTTGTATTGATGGGATAATCACACTCATAGCGAAACATGATACCCAATCGTGTCAAGATTGAACAAAGACGCTTTTCTTCTTCGCTTCTGGTGAAGATTATCTTACCATCCACATCTGGGAATAAGGCTTGAATGCCATATTTCTTCCTGTCCTCGAAATATGTAAAAGCGTCGATATAGTCGTGTTCCAGTTTCATAAGAGATTGGAGATTTATGACATAATTATCGACAGCATTCAGGAAATCTTCATCTTCGAGAATCAACTTGCGGAAGACATTAAGAGGCACGTCTGCATCGCATATCGACGGTGCCTGACCTGTCACCTCTGCAATGATATGGTAGGCCAGACTATGGAATGTGCCACTGCTTATTCCTGCAATCTGCATACGTTCTGACAATTCGTTTGCTGCTTTCTTTGTGTAAGTCAGAAGAAGTATTTTTGCAGGATTGATATGCTGCTTCTCTACCAGATACTTTGCTTTACCAACGATGGTTGATGTTTTGCCACTTCCTGCACTGGCTATCACCAGACAGTTGTCTTCGAGCTTGACGATGGAATCCCGCTGTTGTGGGTCGAGTGGATATGTACCCAACACATGGTCAAAGTATAGTTTATTAGCCTCCAATTCCGATTTCACGAACTCTTTGTTATGCGTCTCGCGCTCAGATTCTATCCGTTGAATAACGGCAGGTAGTTCCTTGCTATCGCAATCTGTAACAAACTGTGCATACTTCGGAAAAACGAGGTCAACTTTTTCTTTAATCTCGTTATACGACTCTATGAAGTCTTCAAGCTCAGAATGAGCGAAGTAATGTGCAGGATGGACTAATGTACGGTAATTCTCCATTACTACTGTTGCACATTCCTGTAATTCTCTGATGGCATTGTAGACCTTGTTGTTTTCTTCTTTCTTTGACTGACTATCAGCAAGCAAAGACTTAAAGGAGGCTATGCCTGTTTCCTCAAAGATGTCATCATTGAAGTATTTGTGTCCTTCAAGAGCATGAATAGCATCTATTAGAGCTTGATGACTCACTTTGAAATCGGCTATATCTGAATCCTCTGTCAAATGAATTGGTACGAATAACTCTTCAAGTTCTTCTTTGGCAGTATTTGCTTTTGCCATCAAATCCTTTGCTAATTGTCGGAATTGAGCTTCGCCCCTTCTGCGAACAGCAAAACGTATTATAAGAAAACAGACTATCACTGATATGATAATCAGTAATATCAGGCTTAATGGAGATATGGCGATTATTGCTATATGCATTGATTATTTGAGATTTCATTTTCAACAAGTGACCTCGCATCTTGAAGAAGTTGTTTACTCTCTTTGCGAAGGGCAAAACTTTGCTGTATAATCTTCGACAACTTTGTTTGAATTTGTATTGGGAGAACAGGAACAACGACATTCTCTATTTCAGATGGTTTCCAATGCTGAATAATAGAACCACCAGCATCACGTTCTGCCTGCATCTTTACAATGATGGAGTTAAGTACAAGTGCTAAATAGTCAGGTAACACATTATTATCTTTCACGGTAATGTGAAGGATTGCTCCAGATGTAATGCAATTCATGTCCTCTTCCACTTTGTAGGCGATGCCAACACTTCCATCTTTACTTAACAGAATCGTGTCTTTCTTCGGACGAATGACTGTAGCGTAATCTTTTTCTGAAAGGTGTACATCCGTTTCTGTTATACCGAACTTTGAAAGGTCTTGCACCCTAACAAATGGAATTCCATTATCTTGATATGCATCGCTGCCTGGCTCTACAGATTTCTGAATAGAAGTCAACTCTCCTATTGTAGAGCATGGAAAACCACTTAGATAAGTGGATAGTCTATCGTACTTCGGTTGATAGTATTCAGCATCCAATCTTCCGCTTTTTGCAAAGCTACTTGACATACTCTTATATGTCACACCTCTCTTTGGGTTAGTGCGGCAATATGGATAATTTATGTTTTCAAGTAATATCATCATTGCAATTCTATATTCAGTATTGGCGTTATTTTGTAAGTTGCTGTATATCAACCATTACCCCCCCCCCTAACAAGATGGCATTCTCTACGGTTAATTTGGCTTCGTCAAGCAGATTCTTGGCTTCCTGACGAAAATCTAAACTCTTTTGAATATGTCTGGCAATCTCATCTTGCACATCTTGTTGAATTAACGGCAATGGGATGGAATCTAATTCAGTCCTGCTTATGGCAGACATGATAGCCCCCGAACATCCACGAATCATAAGTTGTTGTACGGGCAAAGACTTAAACAAAGTGAGAAGGGTTTCGGGATTCAGATAGTCTGACTTCATCACATAGAAGCCTGTAGAACAAAGTGCACCATCAAATTCCTGTGGAAATAAAATGTTGCTTGATAATCAGATAGTTACAAGGTAAATGGTACAAAAAAGTTCACGTAGATATCCAGTAATTTATTGACATCCTATGCTATTGACACGTTTTCGCATTAGCAAACTTTAAAAGTTAGTACTTGAATTTTAGATATTATTTTATGTAGGCTACTCTCCAGGATTAAGAAAATGACCTTTTATCCTTGCCTTTTCAAAACAAATAGTTACCTTTGTAAAAAAGAAAGGAAGATTATGGCAATAGAAATTAAGGCAATACCTACCTTGGAAGGTAAGGATGCAGAAAGATTCATAGAGCGTGCTGATGAAGCAGAA
>OMXX01000199.1 GCA_900315105.1 uncultured Prevotellaceae bacterium
ACAGTCATTTTAATTCGACCAAAATTGGTTATTTTAACCCGACTCTGAATGGCGATTTTAATCCGACTCTACTTGGTTAAATTAACCCGACGTTAACAGCATACAAATAGCCGGCATGAGAAGCTGCTGTGGCTCCCATGCCGGCTAAAGTTTATTATGGTCGAGTTTGAGACAAAAAAAATAAGAGGCCCGTCACTTGGACGAACCTCTTGCATCCTGCATTCTCGAAGGTAGAATTCCTACGATACATAAATAATTCTTTTAATATCCTTCGGTGATACCTCTATCTGGTCTTCTATCTCATTTCATAGGGTTCCATCAAAAAGTCCCCATTAGGAAATGCATGAAGCAGACAGCCCTTCTGTCCTTTTTTCAGTTCTACACAGTCCAGCTCTTTCGTTCTCATGGTGATTGTCTCCTTAATCTTAAAAAGTTAATTTTCAATATCCAACATCTTAGTTATCTTTTTTACCTCAATTTCCTTTTTATCAATTCCGGATGACAATTCAATCACTTGTTCTGGCTGATGTCTGAGTAAAACTGCTTTCGTTTCTATCTCGAGTTCTATTTTTTATTTCTATTATTACTTGTACAAAATAATAGGTCCGGCTGTACTGTACCTATAGTAGCCCTCGTTGCGGTATGTTATAATAAAAAAAATCAATATAAATACACCGTGTCTTAGAAAATTTACAGACAGCGGTATGTACAAGGAGTTTTTATGGCCTCTATCGTCACCTTGAACCAAGACAGTCCTTCTGTCCAATATTTATGCAAAAAAGATAAACGACTGGCAAAAGTCATCCGCATGGTGGGGCCTATTATCTACGAACCACATACTGATAACCCCTTCCCTTTTTTAATCCATGAAATCATTGAACAGATGCTCTCGGTAAAAGCCGGCGCCAAAATCTATGGGCGATTTGAAGAATTGTGTAATGGTCAAATAACGCCAGAGACTGTTTCGAAGCTTTCCGTAGAAGAAATCAAGACAATCGGTACTTCCACTGCTAAGGCTAACTATATAAAAGGCGCCGCTTCAGCCGTCTTGATGGGAAACCTTGATTTTTCGAAGCTCCCTGATATGACAGATAAAGCAGCGCTCAAAGAATTAGTCAGCCTTCGCGGCATTGGTACTTGGACTGCAAAGATGTATTTGATTTTCGTCCTAGATAGGCAAGACATCTTGCCATTCGAAGACGTTGCTTTTTTACAAAGCTATAAATGGCTTTATAAAACGGAAGATGTATCAACGGCAACCATAGAAAAGAAATGTAAAAAATGGAAGCCCTACTCATCTATAGCTGCCAGATTTCTTTATCGGGCTTTAGATATAGGTTTCACGAAAGAAGAGTTTCATTTATACATATAGTTATCTACAGCTATTTGAGTTATTAAATAAAATAAGTATTCTACAACCTGTTGCGACAGAAATCTGGGCAGAACCATTTCAGTTTATTTTACCAGTATTTCTTGTGTGATATTACTTTTTCTTCAGATTGTTCCTGATGTCCTTTTACATACCCAAAGTCACCATCAACAAAAAAAGCAGTGATACGCCACCGAGTAATGGCAAGATCCGAAAAATCTTCTACTATAGCATAAGGTATCAGTAGAAACTGTCTTATGCCATTATTATATTGTTGGTGTTTAATCGCTAATACTTTACTGGAGCTAAATTGATATTCGCAACACCTATTTTTTATCAAGGGCAGACGATTTACCCACAATTAAACCTGAACCTTCATCGTTTTCCTCACTTTCTGTCTTACAGACTGAAGCAACAGCGTTCTTCTGTTCAGGAAGAGAGTAAACAGAAAAGAAGCATTTTTCTTTTATGTCAAGTTCCTGTTGCTTATAAGATTGTTTGTTAACATAATCTCCATAAAATTCCAGTCCGTCTGTAAATCTCTTCATTATTGCTTTTAGGCTTTCAATACTGTTATCTGCGCCAATCCAATATCGACCAGTTTCAAAGGCAGCATCTAAAGTTGTCCCGCTACCAGCGAAACAATCAAGGACCAAATCCCCTTTATTAGAAGATGCTTCAACTATCATTTTTAGCATAGACGCATTCTTTTCTGTTGGATATCCTGTTGTTTTATCAGCCTGATTTATAGAATCTCGATAATTAAGCCAAATATCTTGAATTGGCACTCCCTTTTCAGGGTCACAAAACACCTTGCGACGTGGGTTGCCTGTAGGGCTCCAATATATTTCTCCTGCCGCATCCATTTCGTCAAGTTTACTCGGTGTATACTGCCAATGCTTGCCAGCCGGAGGCATCATACCATGCCATTCTTTTCCCGTTTCACCGTTTCTTATTCCTGGAGCATGGACGGGGACTTTCTTGTATCTACGTCCAGTTTTTTCATCTACACAAGGATATTGTTCTATCATGTGATTAAAATCCCACGGGTCATAAGGTCTATTCCATGTATAGTTTGGTGTTTTTGAATAAAACATTATGTAATCAGAAATATTGCCATAAGTATTCTTTGTATAATTCTTTGTACTACATTTCTTGCGGGTGATAAATGCTCGGAAATTAGATTCACCAAAAATTTCATCCATTATAATTTTCATGTTGAACGCCATGTTATTATCAAGATGAAGATATATGGATCCTTTTTCTGATAATAGTTCACGCATCAAAATTAAACGTTCCCGCAAGAACTCGATGTATTCACCACCAACTAATGAATCATGATATGCCCGTTTCTGCTTTCTATTCACAAAATCGGACGAAGTTGCAAATGGCGGGTCTATATAAATCAAGTTTATCTTTCCTTTATACCCTGAATGTAGAAGGTACAAAAGGACTTCAAGATTATCTCCGAAAAAAAATTTGTTATCTTTCGATTTCCCATTAATACTTGTCACATAATCAAAATTTAAAAAAGGCAATTCAAGAATATCGTTTTTATCTTTTTTTCCCTCATACCCAAGATATACGGAGATTTTTTCTTTTGTTCTTTTATTTTTTGAAGTAATACCTGTTGCCACTATTCCTTACCTACCAACCAATCCCGTGTTAAACGTTCATCTATCATACGAAGAGTTAAAACTTTAACTTCATTTGGATATCTATCTTCAATGTCAGAATAATCCCGCCACATAGAGCCAAGCAATAAGCCTGGGCCATCATTCACATAAATTACTTTTGTTTTAAGGTTATGCTTGTGTACATAGGCAAGCACTTCATCTGCACAATTTTTATACCCACCAGTTCGGTCATCCTCTTGTGCACCACCTCTATCGCCATCATAACGAGCTAGTCCAACAGCATAAATAACTTTCTTATCATTTGAAGAAATAACAAAATCTAAAGGTCTGTTTTCATTAGGATAATTTTTCCAAACCTCCCTTGCTTGTACGTCAGAACCGGCGCGTTTAGGCCCCCAAATGCACAAATCAGGAAATTTACCTTGTATTATACTAAATAGTTTTTCAGTTAAATCGTACCCTTTTTTTCCTCGATCTTTATATTCCCAAAGAACCGCACAAATAGCCTCATCTGGTATTGGCCTAGAATCGAATTTTTCTTGCACTTCCTGTACTGGCCGAAACCCATCGCCAAAATCTTCACATATCTTTTTAGCCTGACTTTTTTTCTTTAACATTTCTACTGGAGTCTCAGGTGATACATACTTTCTGAAAACACGGCATAATTGAATGCGCATCCATTGGTTAGGGCTCTGTGATATATTACGAAAAAGCGCAGATGAACTTTCAGACCTATGTAATATTTCAGAGAAAGTTTCAAGGACAGGTGTATATAAACGGCAAGCATCTTGGAGTATATCCGGATAATATTCACCCGTTGAAAGCGTTATATAATTGCGGCGCTCTTCCGGTGTATAATCTCTAAACTTTCGCATTGGTTATCAACTCCAATATTTTACAACTTTTTGAACAAATAAATATCACATAACCACATCTTAAAGTATAATGAATCTGCTACAGATCACCACTTCCAAACGAGTTACATTTTTTACCCATTATACTATAAAATTCCAAAGATAAGTAGTCTGTTTTATTTCTTTTCTTGATACTTTTCTTGGTTGTCAAGACATGTGTTACACTCTTGAATTTGAGTAATACTCTGTTACAACCTGGTTTGGGCTTCTGAATGCTAGGGATGTCTTGGCTGTGCCGTTGTAGCGTTTTTCATGCTTTTCCACTTGCTCCTTGAGTT
>OMXX01000270.1 GCA_900315105.1 uncultured Prevotellaceae bacterium
CGGGGATCCAGCAGATCGTTGCATTGGCCGTATGGCCAAAGAGCTGTTTGAGCTTGGCAAAATGTTCCTGCGTCCATGCCGTTCCGAGGGCTGCGATGGTGTTATCAATGCCGAGTGACTGTAGCTTCATTGCATCAGGAGCTCCCTCGACGCAATAGACCTTTCCCTCACGGAGTGCTACCGTTCGTGCGATATCGAGTCCGAAGATCTCTGCGCCTTTATGAAACATGAAGGAGTCCTTGTTATTAAGGTACTTCATCATGCCAGGCTCTTCTACCATGGTCCGAGCGGTGAATGCTATCACACGTCCCCAGCGGTCTGTCACCGGTATCATGATGCGGTCACGGAAGAAGTCGATATAGTTGCCGCGCTTCGACATCTGTATCAGGCCGGCTTCTTCCATCAGTCTCAGATCATAACCCTTTGCCTTGGCAAACTGTACGAGAGTGTCCCATGAGTCCGGAGCATAACCAATCTCTTTAATCTCTGTGAAATCACGGTCTTCATCTTCTCGCTTGACGATTTTCTTGAGTTTGCCATGTCCTTCTGTCGTCTCGATACGGCTGTTCCATCGCTTATTGACATATGCCAATGCCGCTTTTGCTTTGGGGGTATCGACCTTTATCTGTTCTCTGTAGAACTTGGCGACGGCATCATAGATGATGTACATCGCTTCCTTCTTTTTGTGCTCCTTAATCTGCTCATCGGTATATTGTGTCTTATCTTCCTCGACCTCGATGTCATACTTCTTGGCCAAGAACCGGATGGCCTCCGGAAAGGTCATGCCCTCTTCCTGCATGATGAAATTTACAGGCGTTCCACCCTTGCCACAGACAAAGCAATGACAGATATTCTTGCTTGGAGAAATGATAAAGCTGGGATTGTGGTCGGAGTGGAACGGACACAATCCTTTATAACCTGAGTTCGGGATAAGTTAAGTTTCTTGTATAGAAACGAATCTTACTTTCATGGACGTGATGATTCGGTCCACAGCCAGATAGCTATGAACAAAATCCATTCATGTAAAGAATATTTTTGCTTATTTTAAAATTGGAAGGCAGTTGTCGTTTACATCAATACAGTAGTCTATATTGATTGACGGCTTCTTCTCGTAGAAGCTGTATGCAACCAATACAGAAAGTACATTCATACAAAAATTATAAACGCTTCGGTGGCGGGAGTGTACCAGTTGTGCCACGTTCTTGAGTTCATCATTTATTGTCTCTATTACAGATCTTTTGCGCAGCAGTATCTTGTCATAAAGAGGTATCAGCTTGTTCTTCATATTGCACTTCAGGCCCGTTACCAGGTTGATGCCGTCATTGAAAAGACGATCGAACAATTTCTGAGAGATATACCCCTTGTCTGCGAACAACTTTCCGAATACATTGTCACTCAGACGGTTAAATACATCATCGTTTCTATCATCAACATTGGCCTTTGTAAGCATGAAATTGAGCAGCTCGCCTCTTTCGTTGCATATGAGGTGTAACTTAAAACCAAAGTACCACCCCATGGTGCTCTTGCCTATCTCTGCATAGCCCTTGAACACCTTGTTTCTGGTGATACGCTTATTGTGGCATACCGGCACGCATGTACTGTCTACGAAACTTATGCCCGTGCATCTGCCAAAGCAGAACAACTGTAGGAACAGCATCATCTCCAAGCACACACGTGACTCCAATTCCACAAAACGATTATACGAAAGCTGACGTGGGAATAGATCCTTGAGATGCTTGCGAACGTAAAAGAGGTAATAATGTTTAAAATTACGAAACTGATTAAAGTGAAAGCATACGAGAATGGTCATGATCTCAGAACGACTCATAACACATGAACGCTTACGGTGTCTGCGTCCATCGGGTGCCTTCAGACTCATTTTTTCGATATCTTTGTCATATTCTTCGCAAAAATCATCAATAATACAGAAAATATCTGTAATTTTGTCCTTGGTAATCTCCATAATTATTATTGCTTAAATCTTTGTAACTATTTGGCTTACAACTACAAAGATAATAAAATTATGCGAGATTACCAAACTTTTAAGACTCTATTCTTATCCCGAACTCAGGTTATAAGGGTCACGATGCCTTAGGTGAGCGTGAAACCTTTACTGCTTACATCGGTATGGCAATCCAGGGTGCTTGCACGGATCTTCCTTTGAATGGCAAG
>OMXX01000248.1 GCA_900315105.1 uncultured Prevotellaceae bacterium
GGCGAAAGCTGATATAGAGGTGATCCTTGCCTTCAAGGCTTTTGCCCTATGGAAGACGTTCCCCATCTTCCGTGAGTATATCCATTCCACAACAGCCAGTTCATTGTCTGAGGCCCGTCTGGCTCTTGAGGAGTTTGGTGCACCAGCACATACCTATTCGCCAGCCTATACCGACGATGAGTTCCCGCAGATTGTGGCATGCTCGTCACATCTCACGTTCAACTCGTTGTCACAGTATCGGCATTTTCACGAGCGTGCGGCTGGTGTATCACTAGGGTTGCGTGTGAATCCCGAATATTCCGAGGTGGAAACGCTGCTCTATAACCCCTGTGCCCCTGGTACACGGTTCGGTATTTCTGCCGACAAACTGCCCGAGCATTTGCCTGAGGATATCAAGGGTTTCCATTGTCATTGCCATTGTGAGAGTGGGGCAGACGTGTTCGAGCGCACGCTGTTCGAGCGCACGCTGGCGCATATCGAAGCGAAGTTCTCGCGTTGGTTCCCTCAGTTAGAGTGGATCAACTTTGGCGGTGGTCATCTCATGACACGCAAGGATTATGATACCGGTCTGCTTATCTCGCTGATGCAGAAATTCCACCAGCGCTATCCTTGGCTGAAGGTGATACTTGAGCCGGGAAGTGCCTTTGCCTGGCAGACTGGACCACTCGTTTCTCACGTAGTGGATGTGGTTGAGGATAAGGGCATTCAGACAGCTATCCTTGACGTCAGTTTCACCTGCCACATGCCTGATTGTCTGGAGATGCCTTATTTCCCAGAGGTAAGAGGTGCCGTTCATCAAGACGATAACCTGGGCTCTTTTGTTTATCGCTTGGGTGGCAACAGCTGCCTCAGTGGCGACTTCATGGGCTACTGGCAGTTTGATCATAAACTGATGATAGGCGAGGAGGTGATCTTCGAAGACATGATTCATTACACTACCGTGAAAACCAATACTTTCAATGGTATTACTCATCCCTCCATTGCCATGCTCCATCAGGACGGCACGCTCGAAATCCTGCGCACCTTTACCTACGAAGATTACCGCAACCGTATGGATTAGAAGATCCTTTGTAAAGGAATTGTGCTGGAATTTAACACTTCGGAATAGGGTGTTCTAGGAAAGAAAAAGGGGAAGATGTAAGCAAAAGGTATGCTTCCAACGTGTTTGGCTATGGAAAACTTACTGCATAGTTATGGAAAAAATGTTCCCATTAATGGGAAAAAGTGCTAGATTTAAATGTAAAAAGTGCTGGAATTAATAGTAGAAAGTAACTTTTTGAGGTTCAAAAAGCTACTTTTCAGGATGTTTTTTCTTGTCCAAGAAAGTGCCGGTTTTGTAAGCCTCAGATAGTCAAATGTTTACAAAACAGCTCATAATTCGCATATTTGAAGCCCAAGTTAGAATCGGTGGATTTCATGCGAATCTCAGGCGTCGGTTTGTAAAGTCTATTAGTCGAATTTCAATTTGGGTAGATTGTACACGATGTCAACCGTTTGGATGCTGACATTGATGACACTCAACAGGAGGTCGAGGATGTAGCGGGGCTTGTGGTGTTTGCGGGCCCAGTCGTTGGCATTTTCTTATATATAAATAAGGTGTAGGGTAGTGGCGGAGGGCGAAAATGAGAAAAGAATAGATTTTTTTGAAAAAAAACTGCTGAAAAGTTTGTCAGTTCAAAAAAAAGCATTACCTTTGCACTCGCATTTAGAGAAATGCCTTTTGGAACGACAAAATTCTGAAGGAAAAATGCGGAAATAGCTCAGTTGGTAGAGCACAACCTTGCCAAGGTTGGGGTCGCGGGTCCGAGTCCCGTTTTCCGCTCCACATGTTGAACAAAAAAGAGTCATTAAGGATTGGTCTTAATGAAAAAATGCCCAGGTGGCGGAATTGGTAGACGCGCACGTTTCAGGTGCGTGTGCCGCGAGGCGTGCAGGTTCGAGTCCTGTTCTGGGCACTCTTTTTTATTCTATATGATGGAGAGGTGGCGGAATTGGTAGACGCGCTACTTTGAGGGGGTAGTGTCAATTGCGACGTGGGAGTTCGAGTCTCCTCCTCTTCACATTTTTATTTGCTTTATGCGGAAATAGCTCAGTTGGTAGAGCACAACCTTGCCAAGGTTGGGGTCGCGGGTCCGAGTCCCGTTTTCCGCTCTTTTAGGAAAACAACATTTTCAAATGAATTTATATTTAAGATATTTTGACCGTGAAACGCTCGTTTCTACAGTAGATGACCGAGTTAGAGGCTGACATCCGCGAGTATGTTGCCAGCGATGTGTTTTACCCAAAACGATATAAGATTCATCCCCGTGTTTATTTCATTATAATAAAAACTGATGCTTCCACCATGCAGGATTTCAAGGAGAAGAAAGCTGTTCACACTCCAGAGAATCCGCTTCCGAAGCATGCATCACCTGTGCTGAATCGCCTGACTGAGATCTGCCCGGGCTGGTATGAAGGGACACTTGATTTCAAGCGCGTGTTGATGGTACCAGGAACAGGAAAGTTCCAATATCGTGATACAGAATTTACAGCTCGTGTGAAAGCTGAGTCTGGATTGGACTGCTATGAGCGTATCGTCGAACATCTGCGTGAGCGAGTTGATGATCGTAGTCAGTTCCCGTCAGCAAAAGGTAAGAATTTCAAATTCCGTTATTTAGGTAAGGCTAAAATGTAATGCTCTATGAATAAAGTAATGCTAATTGGAAATGTGGGACAAGATCCCGAGGTAAGATACGTAGATCAAGGTGTAGCTGTGGCACGTCTGCGACTGGCTACAACTGAGCGTGGTTATACATTGCAGAATGGTACTCAGGTACCAGATCATACTGATTGGCATAACGTTATTCTCTGGCGCCGTTTAGCTGAAATTGTAGAGAAATATGTACATAAAGGCGATAAACTGTATATCGAGGGACGTATTCGTTATACCTCCTATGATGATAAACAGGGTCAGCGTCGTTATGCTACAGAAATATGGGCCGATAATATGGAGCTTCTTTCTCCTAAGCCAACTACTTCTTCGACTATCAATGAACCAGTAGTTGCACCAGAGCCCGACAATAAGCCTGACGAGGCTCTTCCGTTCTAACAATGGACTATCTTCAACAAATATTTATCGAAGTACATTTCTTAGTACCCACTACAGGCGTGATTGTTGCCGGGGTGCTTGCTTGTATTCTTTTGATATTCTCTGGCTATGCTTCAGGATCAGAGATTGCTTTCTTTTCACTTTCGCCAAACGATCTGAATGAACTTGATGAAGAGCGAAATGATTGCGATCGTCAGATCAAAGAACTTCGTGAGGATTCAGAACGTACGTTAGCCACTATTTTGATTACCAATAATTTGGTAAATGTCACCATTATTATGTTGGCTAACTATTTTATTGCCCATGTCATCGATTTTGGTATGGCATATTGGTTGGAGTTCGTGGTTATCACGATATTTCTGACATTCCTTTTACTACTTTTTGGTGAGATCATGCCTAAGGTCTATGCAGGACAGCACGTCCTTGCTTTCTGCCGATTCTCTGCTCCAGGAATCATTGCACTGCGAAGAATCTTCTATCCGCTTTCCTCTGTGTTATTGCGTTCTGGCATGTTGGCGGAGAAGGTGGTTCAGAAAGAAAACCATGTGCTTAGTGTTGATGACCTTGAACAGGCATTGGAACTGACTGACGAGAATGAACTGAAGGAAGAGAAAAACATGCTTGAGGGCATTGTGCGTTTTGGAGACGAAACAGCTAAGGAAGTGATGACTAGTCGTCAGGATGTAGTAGATCTTGATTTCCGTACTTCATTCGCTGATGTGTTGAAGTGTGTGGTTGAGAACAATTATTCACGTATTCCCGTTTATCAAGGATCGATAGACAATATCCGTGGTATCTTGTATATTAAGGATTTACTGCCACATCTGTCGAAACCATCTAACTTCAGATGGCAGTCACTGATTCGTCCGCCCTATTTCGTACCAGAAACAAAGAAGATTGACGATCTATTACGTGATTTCCAGGAAAACAAGGTGCATATTGCCATTGTGGTCGATGAATTTGGTGGTACCAGTGGTATTATTACCCTTGAGGATATCTTAGAGGAAATTGTTGGTGAGATCAACGATGAGTACGATGAGGAAGAGAAACCCTATACTCGTATCAATGCCAATACCTATGTCTTTGAAGGTAAGACCTTGTTAAGTGATTTCTTTAAGATCCTTGATCTCGATGATGAGACTTTCGAAGAAGTACAAGGTGATGCAGATTCCTTAGCAGGATTGTTGTTAGAGATCAAAGGAGATTTCCCAGAACTGCATGAACGAATCGATTTCCAGAATTTTACCTTTGAAGTAACGGAACTCGATGGACACCGTATCTCTAAGATTAAGGTGATTATCCACGAGCAGGCCGCCGTCTGAATTCACTGCAGGTGATTGCTGTGGCAATGGCAACATTCAGACTGTCTGCCGTTTCCCCTTGATGAAAGTCTGGGATGAGCAGACGACGGTTTACGCGTTGACGAACTTCTTCAGAGATACCATTACCTTCATTACCCATGATAATTAGTCCACCTGAAGTGAGTTGTTCTGTGTAGATATTCTTTCCGTCTAAGAAGGTTCCATAGACAGGATAGTTGTCCGGCAATCGATCCAGCAGCGTAGGGAGAGAGGTGTAGATAATATTGATGCGGGCCAGACTGCCCATCGTGGCCTGTACCACTTTCGGGTTCCAAGCATCAGCAGTATCCTCGCTACAGATCAGTGTGTTGATACCAAACCAATCGGCGATACGGATGATTGTACCAAGATTCCCAGGATCCTGCACACCGTCGAGTGCCAGGTTCCTCGTCGGTAACGATTTGTGGTTTAATTCCATCCGGTGCCTGCCATTGTAAGGTGGAAAATACTGCCTCAGGGGTATAGCGTTTCAAGAGGTCACCAACCACCTTCGTACCCTCAGCCACGAACAGTCCTTCACGTTTGCGATATTTCTTCTGCTCGAGTTGACGAATATACTTTTGTTGATTTTTGCTGATCATTTTCAAAAAAGTCGTTAATTCCGATGCAAAGTTAAGAACTTTTTCGTAATTTTGCAACTTACAAACGAGAATGTTGATGAAGATACCTGCAAAATGGTCATATTTCATGCTTCTGACAGGTGCTCTGCTCTTGGGTTCCTGTTCGGTTTCTCGTCACCTACCTGAAGATGTATATATGTTGGATAAGGTTAAGGTGATGACCGATGGGAAGTATAACGACATCAACCCCTCGCAAATGAAGAGTTATGTGCGCCAGACGGGAAACGCTCGTTGGTTCTCTGCTATAAAGATTCCTCTTGGTATCTATGCGATGGCTGGTAAGGACAGTTCATGGATAAACCGCACCTTACGTCAGATGGGCGAAGCACCAGTGATATATGATACGTTGTTGGCCAGCCAGACCTGCAAGGATCTGCAGTTGGCACTTGCAGTTGGCACTACAGAACAAAGGCTATCTGGATGCACAGGTGGAGCTTTTCATCTATCCTCATAAGCGTAAGATCGATGCGCTTTATGTGTTGCATCCTGGACAACCTTATTATATAAACGGCTACACGACAGAAATTCATGATTCTGTGATTGCTCAACTGCTTGCTCCCCGTAAGCCGTTGCTTCACAAAGGTGTGCAGTTTAGTACGGATGTCCTGAATGCGGAACGCTCACAGTTGACAACCTATCTGCAGGATCAGGGCTATTTCAGATTTCATAAGGAGTTCATTACTTATCGTGCTCATAAAGATACAACACGTCATGAGGTTGGACTGACGATGGTTCTGCATCCTTATCGCGCGAATAGTGAGGCGAAAGATACACTTCACAGCCGCTATTGGATCCGGAATATCAGTTATGAGAGTGGGGCATTGAATG
>OMXX01000095.1 GCA_900315105.1 uncultured Prevotellaceae bacterium
ATATGTGGATTTGTTTTTTCGGGAAGCCCAAGGGCTTACCAGAAAAAAGAAATACGCATAGCAGCAAGAGGCGAGGAACGAGACTCTAAGACATTAAGGTTTTTTTGTTGTTTTTGTATTATTCATAGGCTTACCAAGATTCAATTTCTTGATGGAAGGTAAGTTACAGAGGTTTATCGGACAGTAATAAATGCAAATTAAAAGTGATTAATATGAGGATAATTAACATGGAGGGCGAAAGGCATGTTAATTGTTAATTGTTAATTTGGTTTACAGCCATGTAGCTAACAAATGTGCGAACCATCCCTTGAACCTGTCGGTGCGTGTGCGCCATAGTCGCCAACGTTCTTCTGTTAGGCGATAGCTTTGCTTCTTGTTCTCATTGAACAGGCGTGAGAGCTCGTCGGTGGTGTTAGAATCGATGATGATGGCATTCTCCTCATAGTCCCATCTCAGGGAGCGTGCGTCGAGGTTAGCGCTGCCTACGGTACAGAAACGGCCATCGACCATTATTACCTTTGTGTGGTGGAATCCTCCTTGGAATATCCAGATGTCGGCTCCACGCTTCATGAGCTTATGGAGATTGTAGAAGGCACAGTCAGGTGTGAGGGGGATGTCGCTTTTCTCACCCATCATGATCTCGACCTTCACACCTCGCTTTATGGCTTTATACAGAGCCTTGCGTATGCTGTGTGTGAGGGTGAAGTATGGGTTGATAATCTTGATGCTGTCCTTGGCTGAGTCAATGGCTCCGCGGTAGAAATGTCGTATAACCTTATTTGAAGTGTGCGGTTCGCGGTTTGCTATGCCCACCATCTTGTGATATGCCGTTGCTGTGGTGTCGGGCTTCAGGTCGTGGAAATAGTCGGCACGTTCCTTGCGGAAGTACTGTTCTCCGTCGATTGTCTCGCCTGTGACGCGCTTCCACATACGAAGGAAGATGCGTTGGAGGGTATTTACTTCCTCGCCATCGAGGCGGCAATGCATATCGTTCCATGAGCCAACATCTTCCGTTCCGTGGATGTAGTAGTCGGCAACGTTCATTCCTCCAGTATAGGCAATCTTTCCGTCGATAACCACAATCTTACGGTGATCACGGTGGAAGACGTGGTTGACGTATGGGAAGCGTAGAGGGTCGAACACGTAGAGCTGTATGCCACGCGCACGCTGATACTGTACGTGTTCTTTCTTCAACGGACGGTTGTTGCTTGCGTTTCCGAAGGCATCGTATATAGCACGAACCTCTACGCCCTCGCTGGCTTTCTCGGCAAGGAGGTCGAAAAGGGCATTGGCTATTGAGTCGTTGCGGAAGTTGAAGTATTCGAGATGCACGCTATGCCGCGCCTGACGGATAGCGGTGAACATATCCTTGAATTTCTCCGCACCATTGGGGAGAAGTGTTATGCTATTGTCATAGGAGAATGTAACGCCCTCTTTCCGCATAATATCGACGATGAGGGAGTCGGAGAAAGGGAATGCGGCCTCTCCCCCCGCCCTCCCCCGTAGGGAGGGAGCCGGAGTGCTTACGGAGTCTCCTTGCCCCAATTCTATTGCATTGAGAGAATTAGGGAATATAGAAGAACAGATTAATAAAATGAAAAATAAATAATGATTGGTATTTAAGTTAATTGCGTAACTTGTATATCTCATTTTATAGTTTTCATTTTTCACTTAAAAAATGCGGTCATTTTCCATTCCTTTACGGCTGACAGTCACCGCCTTCCAGCTCCCTCCCTACGGGGGAGGGCGGGGGAGAGGCCGTCTTTTTTACTTCATATGCACATCCGTCTGTGGGAATGGAATCTCGATATTATTCTCGTTGAGGGTGTTGTAGATGCACTCGAGAATCTTGCCGTCATCACCGTAGCCGGTGTAAACGCTTACCCAGACGATAACCTTGAAGACGAGGGCAGAGTCGCCCAGTTCCTTGAGGATGATGCTGATACCTCTCTTCTGGTTGATGCAGTCGAGTTTTGAGAGGGCATCAGTAAGAACCTTCTTACATTCGGCTACATTTGTTCCGTAGGCAACGCCCACGTCGAGAATATGTCGCTCGTAACCGTGGTTACGTGTCATGTTCTGATAGTTCTTGGTGAAGAGCTGTGAGTTGGTGAATGCAATCACGGAGCCATCCATTGCCGTTACCATAGTGCTGGTATAGGAGATACTCGTCACCTTGCCTCGTATGCCGTCGCAGACGATGAGGTCGCCAATCTTGACACGTCCGGTCATAAGGGCGATACCATAGTAGATATTCTCGAGGATTTCCTTTGATGCGAAACCGATACCTGTTGACAGACCTCCGGTGATGATGACGAGCCATTGGCTGCTCACATGGAACAGAGCGAGGCTGACAATGAACCAGATACCCCATACCACAATCTGAAGCACGTTCTTCACCATTACTAGGCGTGACTCTGCCGATGTAGGGTCAGCCTTATAGAGATACAGGGCTACGAGGTCTCTGACTGTTCGGTTGATAAAGTTGAATACGAACCACAGGATGATAACCATGCACACCGTGGAGATGCTTAACTTGAAGTCGTCAGAGTCGATGTATTTATGGCTGAACATCTCCATTGTCTGTGTGGTGAGGTTGAAAACCTCTGCTGCCCAGTAAAGGCTGATAAGAACAGAGCAAACGCTACATGCAGGGATGAACACCCAATAGAAGAGACGGTAATACCAGTTCTGGGTTATTGGACGCTCTTCGATTTTCTCGAGTTTGCTGTATTCCTTGAACCAGTCACGTACACAGGTGATGGTGAGGATACATGTAAGCTGCATAATCCACCAGATGAGAATCTGTACGGAGAGCAGCGTATAGCCTATCATTGAACTTATGAGGGAGGCAAGGAATACGAACTGTGAGATATAGGCATAAATCACGTCGCTCCTGTCAATGTTCTTGCTATGACGGCGGATCTCGCTCCACTGCCACAGACAGCATATAAGCAGGATTGGAGGGAAGATGAGGTTAACAAGGTGATTTGGAATCAGAATGATTCGGAAACTGATGACAATGAAGCCGTTGAGAAGCAATGGGGCATAGATGCGGAAGGTGCTCATTGTCTGGTCGGCCTTAACGCGGATGAGGATGGATATGAGCACTACGCTGAGCAGCCATGCGAACTCGGTAAGCAGGCCTGAAGCCATGATTATGAAGTTCTGGTCATCCCATATCAGACGGATGATGCCAGGGATGATGGCAAAGGTCACGGCTGTCGTCGTCAGTATGATGAATGTGCGCTTGGCAAGGAATCTGTCGCTTATCCTCTTGAACTTGCCTTTCTTGATGAGTTTTGTAATAAACCAGCGCACAATAAGCTGATTCAGTATTACGGCGATAATTCCGAGAACGAATATTCCGATGAAGAGGTCGAGCATGAGCTTTGAATCCCATTGCGTCGGGGTTTTTGACTTCGTGAAATACTTGTCGTCGATGCTCTCCTTTGTCTGTACAAGATAGTCGCCAAATCGTGAGAGAATGGTGAAGTAGGAGTCACCGCCGTTCTTGAAGATATTGTTCTGTATCTCCTTATAACGCTTGTTGGCGTAGTCGTTGAGGTTGCGCAGGTTGTTCTCTGCACGGTTGTACATGAAGATGTATTCTGTGAACTGCTGCTGGTCCTCTACGAGCATACGGCGGATATTGACAGCAAGGGCAAGACACACGCTACGGTCTATTTTCTCACGTTCTGTCATACGGCGCGTAGGCATTGTGCGTAGGCAGTTTATGAGACTGTCGTAACGTGCAACTGCTACATCGGCCTTGCTTGCGTATGCCTTGAAGGGGGTGATTTTCTTCTCGAATTCCTTATATTGCTTTGTCGCCTCATGACAAGCGTATGTGAGGTCGAATACATATCCGTCCTTCTGTGAATAGAGCATGAGGGCATTCTGGTTCGCACGGTCGGTTTCCTTCATGATGGTTGCAAAGACACGCTGTCGCGAGTTCTTCGTCTGTGCCTGATGGGCTGAGTACTCATCGTGGTATTTGATGAGTTCCTGACGGAGAATGCTGAGAGTCATCTTTAGGCTGTCCTCTTTGAGAACGGCATTTGACGGAAGTGCGAATCCTGCAAAAAGAACTGCAAGAAATAGAATTCTTTTTATCATTTTGTTAGTTGAAATTGTATTTTGCCCGCAAAATTACAAAAAATCTTGCGCATAATCGATGTTTTTCCCCGAAAAATCGTATCTTTGCCATTCAAAAAGGTAAAAATTGATATAAAGTTCTCTTTTTAACATAAATAATGTGATGAAACTTATTGCAGATAGCGGAAGTACGAAGACGGATTGGAGGCTTGATGGCCTGTTTTCCACTCAAGGCATTAACCCTTTCCACATGTCAGAAGATACTATTCTTGGCATCCTAAGAAACGAACTTTTGCCACAGCTTGGGGCTGCGAGTTCTTCTATAGAAGAAATCGAATTCTATGGTGCCGGCTGTACGGTTGCAAAGATTCCTGTTATGAAGGCTTTGCTTTCAGAAGTGTTCCCTTCTGCTAAGAAGATTATTGTGGGAAGTGATATGCTTGGTGCTGCGAAGGCTTTGCTTGGGAAGAAGGAGGGCATTGCGTGTATTCTTGGTACTGGTGCTAATTCATGTTTGTATGACGGCAAGAAGATTGTCGGCAATGTTTCGCCAATGGGCTATATCCTTGGAGATGAGGGTAGTGGCGCGGTACTTGGCAAAACTTTCATAAACGAGCTATATAAGGGTGGTCATCCTGATTTCATAAATGTCTTTGAAAAAGAGACAGGTTTGACACAGGCGGATATAATCCAAAAGGTATATAGGGAGGCTTTGCCTAACCGTTTCCTCGCCTCTCTTTCAAAGTTTATAGGCGCTCATATAGTTGAAGAGCAATGGATAGAGGATATGGTTGTAGATTGTTTTCGTGATTTCTTCAGGAAGAATGTAAGGCATTATAACCGTAAGGATTTGAGCGTTTGTTTTGTGGGTAGCGTGGCATATTATTATAAGGCTCAACTTCAGAAAGCCGCAGAACTTGAAGACTATACTATCGGCAAGATACTAAGAAGTCCGTTAGCCTAACCAAACCTTCCCAATGGGGAAGGATGTTTTATAGTAATGCCGCTTATGAATGTTCGTTGTGAACTTTCCATAAGCGGCATTTTTATCTGTTTTTAGCGAAAATACTATATCGCATCCCCGGCACATACTCCGATATTATCAACATCGGACTTCCCTTTGGGAGGGCCTGGGTAGGCTACTACTTAGCGTATGCAACAGAGCGGGTCTCGCGGATGACAGTAATCTTTACCTGACCTGGGTATGTCATCTCTGTCTGGATCTTTGTTGCAATATCGCCGCTAAGTGCCTCTGTCTCAGCGTCGGTCATCTTATCAGCACCAACGATAACGCGAAGTTCGCGACCTGCCTGAATAGCGTATGTCTTTGTTACGCCTGGGTAGCTCATTGCGATAGCCTCAAGGTCGTTGAGACGCTTGATGTAAGCCTCTACGATTTCACGACGAGCACCAGGACGAGCACCAGAGATAGCATCACAAACCTGTACGATTGGAGCAAGCATAGTGTTCATCTCCATTTCATCATGGTGAGCACCGATGGCATTGCAGATATCTGGCTTCTCCTTGTATTTCTCTGCGAGCTTAGCACCATATAGTGCGTGTGGAATTTCACACTCCTCATCAGGCACCTTACCAATATCGTGAAGCAGACCTGCGCGCTTTGCCTTCTTAGGGTTGAGACCAAGTTCAGATGCCATTACTGCACAGAGATTGGCTGTCTCACGGGCGTGCTGAAGAAGGTTCTGACCATAAGAAGAACGGTATTTCATTTTACCTACGATACGAACGAGCTCTGGGTGGAGACCATGAATACCGAGATCGATAGTTGTGCGTTTACCAGTCTCGATAATCTCGTTGTCAAGCTGCTTCTTCACCTTTGCTACAACCTCTTCGATACGTGCAGGGTGGATACGACCATCTGCAACGAGCTGGTGAAGGGCAAGGCGACAAACCTCACGACGGATAGGGTCGAAACCTGAGATTACGATAGCCTCTGGAGTATCGTCAACTACGATTTCTACGCCACAGGCAGCCTCTAGAGCACGGATGTTACGACCTTCACGACCGATGATACGGCCTTTCACCTCGTCGTTTTCGATATGGAATACGCTGACAGAATTCTCGACAGCAGTTTCAGTCGCAACACGCTGGATTGTCTGGATGACAATCTTCTTTGCCTGCTGGTTGGCATTGAGCTTAGCCTCGTCCATAATCTCGTTGATATAGGCTGCGGCATTTGTACGAGCCTCGTCCTTAAGGCTTTCAACGAGTCGGTTACGAGCCTCGTCAGCAGAGAGACCTGAGAGTTCCTCGAGCTTTTCACGCTCCTTGAGCTGCATCTTCTCGAGTTCTTCCTCCTTCATTGCGAGGAGTTTCTTCTCGTTTTCTACACGCTGCTGGTACTGTTCTATTTCCTGACGGCGACGTCCGAGTTCTTCCTGACGCTGGTTAAGGCTTATCTCACGCTGTTTCAGACGGTTCTCGCTCTGCTGAATCTTCTGATTGCGCTGTTGTACTTCCTTTTCCAGTTCGCTCTTCTTGTTAATGAACTTCTCCTTTACTTCGAGGAGTTTCTTTTCTTTAAGTACGTTTGCCTCCTTTTCGGCGGCATCTATCATCTCCTTATATTTACCTGTGATAATATATCGGAAAATCAAGTAGCCTATAAGTGCACCGATTATAAGTGCAGCTACGGCTATAATTGCATATAGCATCATATAGTGATATTTAAGTTAATTAATAATATTCTCAAACGTCCTGCTAATCGTGTTTTGAAATGGTAGATTGTACTTTAAAGTACGGCTTCTATTTCAGAAGTAATGGTTTTGAGAATATCATCGTATGGAGCAACATCATTCCTCTTCGATTCACTTACGAACCGAAGTGCAATATCAATCATTGCGTAGTATAAAATCTCCTTATCCGCCTTACGCCCCTTCCAAACGCTGAAATATGCGTTCACTCTCTCGTTTATGAGCGATGCAGCCTCACGGTAGAGTGGCTCTTGCTCGGCATCAACTTTGATAGAAATGTCGAGGTCGTATATGTGGATATTGATGTGTTGTTTCTCTTTTTTTACTTCTGCCATTTTTTATTCTTTGTCACTTAGCAGGGTAATACACTGGTTTACATCTCTGATAAGCTTAGCGACGCGATTCTTGGCACTCTCTATGTCTCCATCGGTGATTTCTATCATCTTTGCAGTCTTAAGTGCCTGATATTCTCGGTCTTTCTCTGATACGGCACGTTCGAGCTCGGCAATCTTTTTGTCGCGCTCATCCACCATATTGTATAGTTCGCTGTTTTCCTTTTTTGTTTCCTGATACTTTAGTATCAGTTGTCGAACTCTCGTGGTGAATACGTTCATGTATGCATCATTAGAGGCCATCAGATAGTACTATTTCGGTGACAAAGTTAGTGAAAACAATTGGTAATACCAAATTTTTTCCTAACTTTTTGAAAAACTGATATTTTTTTATTGTTGTTCTGCTGGCTGCTTTTCTTTTTTCGCAAGCATTACTATCTGATATACGAAATCGTTTACCCAGTTCTGTGAGAAACCGAGACGCTGGTTGTACTTACGGACGCTTACAACAGTTTTGAGCGTTCCTGGGTCGGAGAAATTGTTGCTTGTAAATACTTGATTGACAGTTTTCTCGGTAGCGGTACGGATAACGCCTTTGAAAAATGATGGTATTCTCAACTTGAATTTCATCAGATTGCCCATAAGCATCATTGTGTCCTGAGTGAAACCTTGAAACTGGAGGAGGTATGGCTGAACATCCTGAAGTTTACGGCAGTTCTTTCCTACGCTCTTGTCGATTTCCTTGAAGAATGCATCGTCATGTCCATACATGTCCTTCAGCATCTTACGACAACGGGTCTTTTCTCCAAGTCCAAGCTTGTTGTGTTCCGTTGGAACATGGAATGTACTTTTGAAGATTCTCAGGTCAGGTAGCATTGCGATGTTTGTGATACCTACTTGTGCTGCAATTGCGGCCTGAAAATATACACGGATAAGAGTCATGTAATCTTGCATGCCTCCAATCTGTTTTTCTTCTTTTTTGCTGAATATTTTAGAAATTAAACTCATGTTTTTTGTGCGATTTTGTAATATTTGACCGCAAAGGTAGTATAAAAAATTAGAAAAAGCAACAAATATCGCATATTTTGAAAGTTTTTTTGGAAAATGTGTGAATTTCACGAAATAAAATATTAATTTTGCACTCACAAAAATTGAAAAACGATGGAAGATATAAGAGGAAACGACATTATAAAGTGGGTGACGGTAACTCTGGACTGGATTTTGGCATGCTGCCTTTTGTCGGTTTTTGACGAACTGTTTCCACAATATGCAATATCGAGTGCCATGAACGGGACAAAGTCCGAGGTTGTGGTCCTTCTTATGTCTATTATCATCGCGACATTCATTTTCCCTACCGTGATACATCGTCGTAAGATGAAAGTGGGGACGATAATGAGAAGAAATGCACTTGTCGTAGTGACAACGATGGTCATATTCGTCTTCACGTGTAGGATGATGTCAACAAGTGGCAATTACATTGCTTTCGGAGTCGTGTATGGTTTTGTCCTCTGGATATCCATCATGGCACTTAGATTCTTGGAGAGGTCGGTGATTAATTATTCACGTTCACAGGGTAGGAATTCACGAACCGTAGTGTTCATTGGTAATGACCCAGCGAATCTGAACGTTTATAGGGAACTGATGACAGATCCTGCTACTGGATACCGTGTGCTTGGATATTACAGCAATTCCGTAATTGAAGATGCTCCTGAGTCCTTTCCGAAGTTAGGTTCAAGAAGTGATTTCGGAAAGTTGATGGATGATTATCCGAATAGCGAAATCGTTTTTGAGGAGGTATATTGCAGTATATCTCATAGCGAGGCGGATGAGATGAGAAGGATAATGGAATTCTGTGACAAGAATGTTATAAGGTTCTATTATGTTCCACGTATCTTCAGTAATATCCAGTTGGCACTTCGCCCAGAGAAGTTCGGTGATACGGTGATATTCACCAACCATCATGAGCCACTTCAGTTCTTGGGCAACAGAGTGGCTAAAAGGCTCTTTGACATTGTGTTCAGCGCATTTGTGCTGTTGATGATATCACCGCTGTTCCCTATTATTGCGCTGATTATCAAGATGCAGAGCAAGGGACCTGTGTTCTTCAAGCAGTTGAGAACAGGACTTAATGGCGAGTCTTTCATGTGTTATAAGTTCCGCTCCATGCATGTGAATGCCGATGCTGACAGGGTGCAGGCAACAAGACATGATCCGAGAAAATTCCCTTTCGGTGAGTTCATGCGAAAGACGAACCTTGATGAACTTCCTCAGTTCTTCAATGTGCTGAAAGGTGATATGAGCGTTGTAGGACCTCGTCCTCACATGGTCTTCCATACAGAGAAATACTCTGCGCTTATTGATAAGTACATGGTAAGACATTTCTCAAAGCCTGGAATTACAGGCTATGCTCAGGTAACAGGTTTCCGTGGCGAGACGGAGGAACTATGGCAAATGGAAGGACGTATCAAGAAAGATATATGGTATATTGAGAACTGGTCAATGTTGCTTGATATTAAGATAATCTTTATGACGGCTCTGTCAATCGTTCGTCCGGATAAGGCGGCTTATTAGATTAGAAATAACAAAAAACATAATAAATATAAAGATGGAAGAAAACAAAGTGTCTGCCGTGAAGCAGACAACTACTGACGACAAAGTCAGCGGCGTATTTAATCTCCAGTTTATATTGACATCGTTGATATTGAACTGGAAGTGGTACTTGCTCTCACTCATTATCTGTGTGGGCTGTGCTATGGTATATTTGCGTTATGCTTCGCCAGTGTATTCTATTTCTGCGAAAATGCTTATCAAGGATGATGACAGTCCACAGACAACACGTCGTGGTAGCGCATTGCAGAATGTGGCAAATCTTGGTTTCATGACAAATACTTCAGGTTTCGACAACGAGTTGGAAATGCTGAAGTCACAGTCTCTGTCAATTGCTGCGGTTACAGACCTTAAGCTTTATGTCAACTACTTTGGCGTTGCAAGATTCAAGAAGCAGCTTCTGTATAAGAATCAGCCAATCAATGTTGATATGGATCTCGAACATGTAAAGGAACTTGAGGCTCCTGTCAATGTCGATATCGAGAGCGCAGGCAATAACCAGTTCAATATCAAGATTGACTATAAGTATGTTGATCCTGATACAGAACAGTTAATTCCTGCAAATATTACCAAGACGGCTCAGGCTCTTCCTTGTATAATCCGCACTAAGGTTGGTGTAGTTACTCTTACCCAGAATGGTCGTAACTACATAGCAATGTCAAAGGTTAAGCATATGAAGGCAATTATCAGTAATCCTTCTGGAGCTGGTATCAAGTATGCTTTCGGTCTTGGCGTTGAACCTTCTTCAAAGACTACAACAATCGCTAACCTTTCTCTTAATGATGGTAGCGTGCAGCGTGGTATTGACTATCTGAATCAGCTTGCTGTTGTATATAACCGTCAGGCTAATGAGGATAAGAATGAGATTGCTGTTCGTACAGAGGCATTCATCAACGAGCGTCTTGCGATGATTAACGATGAACTTAATTCTACTGATGGTAGTATTGAGAGCTATAAGCGTAGTAACAGCGTTATCGATGTTACAGCTAAGGCTGCACAGTCTTTGACTAATACGAACTCTTACGAGAGGGATCTTGCTGCTGCTAATACACAGTTAGCCCTTCTCCGTAGCATTCAGGATGTAGTTAACCAGCCTGCTAATAAGTATCAGGTTCTTCCTTCAAACGTAGGTTTGACCGATCAAGCTTCTGTAGCTCTTATTACTGAATATAATAAAGGTGTTCTGGAGCGTAACCGTTTGCTCCGCACAGCTTCTGAGATGAACCCTAAGGTTCAGGAAATGACAGCTCAGCTTGATCAGTTGTTGGAGAGTTTGAAGAGCGCTCTCGTTCAGGCTATTCGCAATGGTGAGATTTCACGTGATGCAATGGCTCGTCAGGTTGCTAAGTTCAGCGGTCAGATTTCTCAAACTCCAGAGCAGGAGCGCGTATTGACTCAGATTGGACGTAAGCAGGAGGTAACATCAGGCTTGTACCTTATGCTCCTTCAGAAGCGTGAGGAGAACTCTATCTCACTTGCTGCTACTGCCGACAAGGGTAAGTTGATTGATACACCGGTATCTGGCGGTAAGGTTAAGCCACGTAATTCAGCTATCATGCTCGGTGCTATTGTTCTTGGCTTCGCACTTCCATTCTTCATCTTTGTATTCATCGAGCTCCTTCGCTACCGTATTGAGGGACATAGCGATGTTGAGAAACTCACCAAGCTTCCTATCATCGCTGATGTTGCTATGGCTAATGAGACTGCAAAGACTAAGGCTGATATCGTTGTTCATGAGAACCGCAATGATCAGATGGAGGAGATATTCCGATCCATGCGAACGAATCTGCAGTTCATATTGAAACAGAACGAGAAGGTGATAATGTTTACCTCAAGTATATCCGGTGAGGGTAAGACATTCTGTGCTGCCAACCTTGCTGTGAGCTTCGCTCTTCTTGGCAAGAAGGTTGTACTTGTAGGTCTTGATATCCGTCGTCCTCGTTTGAACCATCTTTTCGAGCTTAACGACAGATCACATGGTATCACCAACCTCCTTACACGTTCTGACATCACAATGAGTGATATCGACGAGCAGATTCTCCCATCTGGTGTGAATGATTCACTTGACCTCCTTCTTGCAGGTCCTATCCCACCAAACCCAACCGAGCTTATCTCTCGTTCTGCTCTTGATGATGTTATAAGCATGCTAAAGGAGAAATATGACTATGTAATCATCGATACCGCTCCTGTTGGTCTTGTAACTGATACATTGAGCGTAGGACGTGTTACTGATGTTACCGTATTCGTTTGCCGTGCCGACTATACATCACGTAGCAGCTTCGATATGTTCAACTCTCTCGCTGAGGAGAACAAGCTCCCTAATGCATGTATCGTAATCAACGGTATTGATATGTCTAAGAAGAAGTACGGCTATGCTTACGGCTATGGTAAGTATGGTAAGTACGCACACTATTCTTATGGATATAGAAGCAGATACGGAACTTACGGCTATGGATATGGCAGCTACACTCAGAGCCATTACGGAAATCCTAATGACACATCTGTAAAGCGTTAATATGACAATAGCTGTAGATTTCGACGGTACAATTGTGGAGCATCGTTATCCTGCAATAGGTAACGAACTCCCATTTGCAACCGAGACACTCAAGATGCTTATCGCTGAGCACCACAAGCTCATCCTCTGGACTGTTCGTGAAGATGAACTCCTTCAGGAGGCTGTTGACTGGTGTAAGGAGCGCGGAGTTGAGTTCTATGCCATAAACCGCGACTATCCGGAAGAGTCTCTTGAGAATAACAACCACTTCTCAAGAAAGCTCAAGGTTGACATGTGGATTGATGACCGTAACATTGGCGGACTTCCTGACTGGGGTACCATCTATCAGATGATACATTACAACAAGACATGGAATGACATCAATTCCCAGCATCCTTCTTCTTACGAGTATGAGAAGCCTAAGAAGAAGTGGTGGCAGTTCTAAATATGATTTGAATGAAAGATTCAGTAATTATAGTAAGTGGCGGAATGGATTCCGTCACTTTGCTTTATGAATATGCCGATAGCATAGCTCTTGCAATAAGTTTCGACTATGGAGCTAATCATAATGCCAAGGAGATTCCTATGGCAGCAATGCATTGTGAGCGTCTCGGAATAGAGCATCTTGTAATCCCTTTGGCTTTCATGGGGAAGTATTTCACGTCAAGCCTTCTTGAAGGTGCTGATGCTATTCCTGAAGGGCATTATGCCGATGAGAACATGAAGTCAACGGTTGTTCCTTTCCGTAATGGTATAATGCTCTCCATAGCGGCAGGAATTGCAGAGAGCAGAGGCCTGAAGAATGTCCTTATCGCAAATCATGGCGGTGATCATAGCATCTATCCTGATTGCCGTCCTGAGTTCATCAATGCCATGGATGCAGCAACAAAGGCTGGCACTTACATCGATGTAAGGGTGAAGGCTCCTTACACTAATATCACGAAGACTGATATCGCACGTCGTGGTAAGGCTCTCGGCATAGATTATAGTGAAACATGGTCCTGCTATAAGGGGGGGGATGTTCACTGTGGCAAGTGTGGTACCTGTGTGGAGCGAAAAGAGGCTCTTGAGGGTGCAGGAATAGAGGATAATACGATTTACGAATAATTCTCGTAATACGCAGATAGAATTTTTAACGTAAAAACAAGAAAAATCCCTTGTTCAATCCAATATGGAAAGAATAAGGGATTTATTCTATATTATCGGTGTCCGTTAAACAACATAAAACATATACGAAGTGCTTGACACAAAGAATTTCGGAGATTCTGTTTCTTCTGTAAGCCACTTATTTCATAATACGAAAACGTGTCGGTAACAAGTAACGGGTAACAATAAGAAAAATAGTGTAAGCAGATGCTTATATTTATTATTTCTATATATAATAAGGTATATAAACTCCTTAGAAAATTTCAGTAAAATTTTTGTCCATACACAGAAATCCTTATTGTTACCTGTTACTTGTTACAGGTCGTGTTTTTGCTTGCTTGTTGAGCGAGACACTGTCTTTGTTTGTGGTTGTCTAATGTGAAGATAATGAGGCGGTTATTTTGCAAGTCGAAGAATAGGGTACGGGCGGCTGACAGTCTCAATATCATAACAATAAGCATTAATTCATGGCCGATTCATCTTATTCTGTATGCTTGAAAAGCGATGTAAAGACGCGGAAAATGCTCTGGTAACAATAATTCCGTAAACATCAATAGCAATCACAATATGCACATTGTCCCTCAAAAAGAACGTGACAATCATTCCAAAGTCTCCTAAATATTAATACAGGCTTCAATGGGATTATGCGAGACTTTCAACTCCATAGGATGCAGTTCCGCTCTACCTCCGTTCTAAATCCGTTGTAAATCCGTTCCAACTCCAATCGGGAGAGCGAACCCATAGCGAAGGGAGAGCGAAGGTATTTCTAACCCATGCGGTAACAAGTAACAGGTAACAATAAGGATTTTAGTGTTGGCGTACCTCGTTTCAGATATAATCATGTCTTTTCCTGATTTTGGTTTACAGTTTTTAGCTGTTATTATACTGCATTCGTTGATATCATACTTGAAAGGTTGTCGGTTTCCCGGAAAGGTTTAC
>OMXX01000010.1 GCA_900315105.1 uncultured Prevotellaceae bacterium
GGTTGGATGAAAGACTGGAAGCCCCAAAGGCTTACAAAGGCTTTCAGACAAGCAATACATTATGAAGGCTGAAAGCCTTTTAGAACATAAATGTTTTTTCTGGTTTTTGTTTTTACCGGACAGCAATAATTCATTTACGATATTTGTCGAAGGCATATATAAACGGAAAATACCGCTAATGGAAGAAATTATCCATAAGCGGTATTCAGTTTTGTGTAGAATCAAACCTAATCCTTATATATAAGGGTTTAAGTGAATATTTAGTTGTTCTCTGGACGGAGCTTACGAACTGTCTCAGCAGTACGCCACATCTCTGAGTTGTGGAGAGCTGCAAGTTCCTTCTCGAGGCCTTCACGATAGTCAGGCTTTGAGTTAGCGTCGATAGAGATCTGTGCCTCGTGACCAGACTTAACAGACTCGTAAAGCTTCTGAACTACTGGCTTGCAAGCGTCGTGGAAAGGACCCATCCAGTCGAGAGCACCACGCTGAGCAGTTGTAGAACAGTTTGCATACATCCAGTCCATACCCTTCTGAGCGAAGAGAGGCATGAGTGACTGTGTGAGCTCCTCAACAGTCTCGTTGAATGCCTCAGATGGAGTGTGACCGTTCTCACGGAGAACCTCGTACTGAGCAAGGAGGAGACCCTGAATAGCACCCATGAGTGAGCCACGCTCACCTGTGAGGTCAGAAGTAGCCTCGCGCTGGAATGTAGTCTCGAACAAGTAACCTGAACCGATACCGATACCGAGAGCAAGTGTACGATCGAGAGCACGACCAGTAGCATCGTTGTAAACTGCGTATGAAGAGTTCAGACCGCGGCCCTCGAGGAACATAGTACGGAGTGATGTACCTGAACCCTTAGGAGCAACCATGATAACGTCGATATCCTTAGAAGGAACGCAACCTGTGCGGTCAGACCATGTGATAGCGAAACCATGTGAGAAATAGAGAGCCTTACCAGGAGTGAGGTACTTCTGGAGAGTTGGCCATACAGACATTACTGCAGCATCAGAAAGAAGACACATAACGATAGTACCCTTATCAGCAGCCTCCTCAATAGAGAAGAGGGTCTCGCCTGGTACCCAACCGTCATTCTTAGCCTTCTCGAAGGTCTTGCCCTGACGCTGACCAACGATTACATTGAAACCATTGTCGCGAAGGTTACAAGCCTGTCCAGGACCCTGAACGCCATAACCGATAACAGCAATAGTCTCATCCTTGAGAATCTCACGGGCCTTCTCAAGTGGGAATTCCTCACGTGTCATTACCTCTTCGATAACGCCACCAAAATTCATTTTTGCCATTGTTAATACTAATTTTTATAAAAAATGTTGTTATATAATAACTTATTCCTTCTTATGATTATGTCGAAGGTCAAAGGACTAAGGACCAAGGCTTCCGACCTTTGACTTTTGACCTTAGACTTTTGACTTTATTCCGACTGCAAAGATACTAAATATTTCTGAACAATGCAAGAAAACACGCATATATTATACGTTTTGCAATAATTTGTCACGTATGCCGCGTTTTATCTTTCACATTGTAAGTATTTAGCCTTTTCGAAACTCCATCTTTAACCTGCTAAGCTCCACTTCCTCGTTTTCCTCAGGTCGGGTTATACGGAAGTAATGATTCTGTTCATCTTCCTCGAGATGATAGATTCTGAGAGTTTCGTTCCAATGTCCTTCCGCCACATACGCAATCTCAACTCTCCTGATATCGTGAGTACGGAGGAAATCGAGAGGGAAGGTATTCATTACATGGTCGAGATAGCGAACGGAATTGAGATGTCCGTTGACATCAAGATCCGAATACTCCACCTTGAACTCCGTGTATTCTGTCATCTCGGGAGTCTTCACGCGAGAGACATCCTTTATAGGACATTCCTTCTCTGCATGAATGTAATCAACGATAGATCCATCATTGATCAAAAGGATGTTTTGAGGCTCACGGGTGACGGTATCAATCATAGCCCAGATGCTCTTGGCATATCCATACACCTTCTTTCCGTCCTCAGAGAGTATCTCCCAGTTACGCTTGGTGAAATACTTCATAGCACTCTCCACCCACGTAGTAATCGTGATGTGGTCATGCTCACGTGGCATATCCTCAAGTTCGATGGCAAGACGCGAGAGCACCCAGGTCTTGTTCATCGTATTGAGATACGACATACCGAAATGACGGCTTGTGGAATGTATGTCAGCAGCATTGAGCAAGTCGTTTCCGAGATGCCCAAGGCACAACTGATGCTTGAAGTCACAATGGAAGGCGTCAGTCGCAATGTGAAGCGTTTCTGTCTTTTCCATTTGCTGTCTAAACTGCCATTTCCTCTTCCTTTCTCTGGGCGATATACTGATCAAGTCTCTCAATGCAAGACCTTGTGATAGCTATACGACCAGAGCGAACAAACTGAAGCACACAACCTAAATCATTGAGCTGATTGAAGTTATCAAGTACATCAGTAGATATACCTGTCTTCTCAACGATGGTATAGGTTGGGTTTACCTCAACGATACGGGCATCATGACGACGAACGATTCGACTGATTTCCTGATTGGCAAGTACCATAGGAGTTGATAGCTTCAGAAGAGAAGTCTCAAGGATGAATATCTCATCATCAGCAAAGCAGTTTGCCTGAAGAACGTCTATCTTCTTCTCAATCTGCTTTGTCAGCATCTCAGCCATCTCCTGCTTGCAATAACAGGTAATGGTATATTTATGTACACCAGGAGTAGAAGAAGAACATACGTTGAGTGATTCTATATTGACTTGTCGGCGAGTGAACACAGCAGTAATCTGATTCAGAATACCGGCAAAGTTCTCAGAATAGATGATGAGGGTATAGAGAGGAAGACCGTCATGATTGAGCTGAGCGCCCTCCCACGCAGGAGTAACAGGACGCGCAACGGCATTTCTCTTGAAAGTCTCATGCTGAGGAGTACCATTGTTAAAATGCTTCTCAGTAGCCTTACGCTCACGGGCAAGATTCTTCTCGAAAGAGTTGCGATCTATGGCTGCAGCGGCACGTACAGCGGCATCAAAGATGGCTGTTTCCTCTTCCTGCAACTGCTCGTCGCACTTACCACAGGTATTGCAATCGCCACACTCGGCAGCTCCATAGCGGTTCTCCTCCGAGGGGGAGAGATTTTGGTTTGCCTTATTATTTATATTATCGTTATTCATTATCGTTTATATCCTTGATTGGAAATTTGTATCTAAAACCTCCTTCCATCGGGAAGGTCGGGATAGTGCCTTACTCTACCTCAAACAGCATCTCATCTACATTACCTCCCGGAGGTGTCATAGGAAGCACGTTATCCTCTTCCTTAACAGCACACTGGAGAATGTATGGGCCCTTTGTATCGAGCATCTCGCGGATTGCGGCATCAAGGTCCTTACGGTCAATAACCGTCTTGCAAGGAATACCGTATGCCTCCGCAATCTTCTCGTAGTCAGGGTTCACCATTGGGGTGAATGAGTAACGCTTGTCGAAGAACATATACTGCCATTGGCGAACATTGCCAAGGAAGTTATTGTTGAGCATTATCATCTTCACAGGGCATTGCTGCTCCATGATTGTTCCGAGTTCCTGAATGGTCATCTGGAAACCGCCATCACCGGCAAACATACATACGGTTCTGTCAGGAGCACCAAAGGTGGCACCTATAGCCGCAGGAATACCGAAGCCCATAGTACCACAACCGCCAGAAGTAATGACTGAACGCTCCTTAGTGAACTTGAAGTAACGGCAACCGAACATCTGGTTCTGACCAACATCAGTTACGAGCACAGCCTCATTGTTTGCAGCCTCACTAACCTTACGGACAACCTCACCCATCAACAGAGGGCCTTCCTTTGGATTAAGAGCAGCATCAATAACAAGGTTATATTCCTTTTCTGCGTATGGCTTGAAGCCTTCAATCCAAGTCTGATGCTTTGCAGGCTTTACATATTCAGAAACGCTTGCAAGAGTTTCCTTACAGTCACCAACAAGGGCAAGGTCAACCTTTACGTTCTTGTTTATCTCAGAAGGATCTATATCGAAATGGATAATCTTTGCCTGCTTAGCGTATGTCTTGAGATTTCCTGTGATACGGTCGTCAAAACGCATACCAACGGCAATAAGAAGATCACACTGGTTGGTCATGAAGTTTGGAGCATAGTTTCCATGCATTCCGAGCATACCCATGTTCAGAGGATGATCGGTAGGAGCAGCAGAAAGACCGAGAAGAGTCTGTCCGAATGGAATCTGTGCCTTCTCACAAAGCTCAAGAAGTTCCTTGTGAGCTCCGCCAAGCTCTACACCCTGTCCTACGAGCATGAATGGCTTTACAGAATCATTGATCATCTGTGCAGCCTTCTTGATAGCTTCCTGACTTGGATGATGCAGAGGCTTGTATGAACGGATGAAATCAACGGTCTGAGGCTCGTACTCGAACTTGGCAGTTTGGGCGTTCTTTGTAAAATCGAGGACAACAGGTCCCGGACGACCAGACTTTGCAATATAGAATGCACGAGCCACAGCCCAAGGAATGTCCTCCGCACGACGAATCTGATAGTTCCACTTTGTTATTGGCTGGGTAACGCCCACTACGTCAACCTCCTGAAAGGCATCTGTTCCGAGCATAGCAGCTCCTACCTGACCGCAGATGACGACAATAGGAGTAGAGTCAATCATAGCATCAGCCACACCGGTAATGGTATTCATAGCACCAGGACCGGAAGTAACGATACAGCAACCTACCCTACCGCTAACACGGGCATAGCCCTGAGCAGCATGAACAGCAGCCTGCTCATGACGAACGAGTATATGATTAAGAGTTTCCTTATGATCATACAGAGCATCGAAAGTTGGCATAATGGCACCACCCGGATATCCGAACAATGTCTCTACGCCCTCATGCTCCAATGATCGCATAAGTGCCTCAGCACCTGTAATGAGAGCCCCCTCCCGGCCTCCCCGAGGGGAGGAGGAGCTAGTCACATTTTTACCCTCTTGTATATTATTGTTATTCATCTCAAAAAATATATCTGCAAATGACTTTTATTACATCATCTATCTTTTCTATTATCGTCTCATTATCAAAACGGATAACAGTAAAACCCATATCATTTAGTCGTTCTGTACGCTTCTCATCAAGAAGTTCTTGAATAGGTTGACAATGATACCCACCATCAACCTCTATAACCAGCTTATCTTCAAGGCAGACAAAATCTACGATATACTGACCTATAACATGCTGTCTATTAAACTTCTTCCCAAGTCTGTTTCCTCGCAAACGATCCCACAGAAACCTTTCCGCTTCAGTCTGGTATTTCCTATTCTCCTTTGCCCATTCGTGCAACATGGAGTATAATACCGGATCTGCTGTATTATATACATAATTCATAAGCGAATATGTCTTTTAGCGATTCATTTGGCAGATGTCCAGACATCAGACATTACCGACTAAACATCTCCCTCCCTCGGGAGGGCTGGGGAGGGGTCAATCTATAATCCTCACACCACCCTTATCGGCACTTGCCACACTCTTGGCGTATGCACGAAGAGCCTTGCTGACCACACGATTACGCTTCAATGGCTGCTGTGGACGTGCCTCAAGTTCCTCATCTGAGAGCTTCACATTGATAGAGCGTGAAGGAATATCGATAACGATGATGTCACCATCCTTGATCTTACCGATATTACCACCAGAAGCAGCCTCTGGAGAGATATGACCGATTGAGAGACCTGATGTACCACCAGAGAAACGACCATCGGTAATAAGGGCACATTCCTTACCCATGTGCATAGACTTGATATATGATGTAGGATAGAGCATTTCCTGCATACCAGGACCACCCTTAGGACCTTCGTGAGTGATGACAACGCAATCGCCTTTCTTCACCTTACCGCCAAGGATTCCCTCACAAGCATCTTCCTGTGAGTCGAATACAACAGCAGGACCTTCGAAGTGCCAAAGCTCAGGCGCAACACCTGCGGTCTTTACCACACAACCATCCTTAGCAATGTTACCGAACAATACAGCCATACCGCCATCCTTCGTGTAAGCGTGCTCTATATCACGAATACAACCATTAGCACGGTCGGTATCAAGACTCTCCCATTGAGCATCCTGTGAGCCCATCACATTAGAGAACTTACCACCAGGAGCTGAATGATAGATACGAGATGCCTCCGGATCAATATTCTCCTTGAGGATAGAGTACTTCTCAATATCCTCACCAAGAGTAGCACCATTCACGCGCTTGCAAGAGAGGTCAAGGAGATTGCCCTTAGCCAACTCACCCATGATACCGAGAATACCACCTGCACGGTTCTCTTCCTGAATAGAATATTTCTGCCAGTTTGGAGCAAGCTTGCAAAGGAATGGTACCTTACGAGAGAGTGCATCGATATCAGGCATTGTGAAATCAACCTCTGCCTCCTGAGCAACAGCAAGGAGATGGAGTACGGTATTTGTAGAAGCACCCATAGCGATATCAAGAGTCATTGCGTTGAGGAATGCCTGACGGGTAGCTATTGAACGTGGGAGAACAGAGTCATCACCATCCTCATAATATGCAAATGCGTTCTTCACAATCTGCTTTGCAGCATCCTTGAAGAGCTGAATACGGTTCTTATGAGTAGCAAGGATAGAGCCGTTGCCTGGAAGTGAGAGACCAAGAGCCTCTGTGAGTGAGTTCATAGAGTTGGCTGTGAACATACCTGAGCAAGCGCCACAACCAGGACAAGCCATCTGCTCTACCTCTGCAAGTTCTTCATCGCTTACGGTTGGATCGCCACCCTTAATCATAGCTGTGATAAGGTCGGCATTCTCACCCTTGTACTTGTGTGACTCCATAGGACCGCCAGAAACGAATACTGTTGGGATGTTAAGGCGCATAGAAGCCATAAGCATACCAGGAGTAACCTTGTCGCAGTTAGAGATACAGATCATAGCGTCAGCCTTGTGGGCATTAATCATGTACTCTACAGAGTCAGCGATAACATCACGAGAAGGCAATGAATAGAGCATGCCGTCGTGGCCCATTGCAATACCGTCATCCACAGCAATAGTATTGAACTCTGCTGCATAGCATCCCATAGCCTCAATTTCCTTCTTCACAATCTGACCAATCTCGTGGAGGTGTGTGTGACCAGGAACGAACTGTGTGAATGAATTTACGATTGCAATGATTGGCTTTCCAAACTGCTCACGCTTCATACCATTGGCAACCCATAGAGCACGGGCGCCAGCCATACGTCTGCCTTCTGTGCAGACGCTACTTCTCAACTGATGTTTCATATTGTTGTTTTTGTATATTTACCATGATTTATCGGGGAAAATCCCAAATTGGCTACAAAATTACTGATTTTTTGACTAAAAACCAACGATTTACTTATATTTTTTGTTAAATTCGAGGGATTTTGTTACTTTTTGTCAAGCAAAGCGAAGTAAATGCTTATAATTCTAAACTTTGACAAAAACAGGAAATATCGTATTAACGTCCCCATGCAGTTCTGACAAATGTCGTACTATTATTGACTGAAGAATCCATCTTGTAGAAATCTATTCCTAATTTCAACAGATATTCTTTGATGATTTCAAAGTTTATCTTATCTTTTATTCTTTTGTTATTGTAATAGTCTAAATTTTCAAATGGAAGAGGCTCACCTTGCTGAAAAAACGTCCATCTATCTTCCTTTAAAGCCATAACCACTCTTTCTTCTCCATCTAAATTAGTATAATAAAAGGACATCTTTGGATATGGGCAGTTTTTTGTTGCAACTACACAATTAATACTTTCACATTTCAACCTTTCTCGTAAATTATAGCATCCAGAATATAACCCATCACCTTGATTTGAAGACAGAAAAACAATGTTTGGATATAATTCAGAAGACCACCATGTAAATTGCTCAAGAGTAGCACCTATTTCTGGATCAAAATACCTATCAAGACAAACATCATCATGTGGAATTATATATGCTTTGCCATTTTTTACAAGTCCATTCCAAAAATCATCCTTCAAGACTACATCTGAAAATTCTTCAAAAGTACATCCGAAGAAGACTGAAAAAGTAAAAAAAGAAAAATTGTCTGTCATATTGATTGAGGTTTTATTACTAAATCTACATTTGGCTAAATCAAGCCACTTATCGAATGCAAAGATAATCAAAATATCAGACAGTTCCAAATATTGTCTCAAAAAAGTCATTTTCCAATTATCCATACTAATTCCGTCACAAATAACAGGCTTACAACTCCACTCTTTCTCCATCGTTTGTCCATCGTTACTCCATCGTTCCTCCATCGAAACGATGGACCATCGATGGAGTATCGATGGAGTATCGATGGAGTATCTACGGAGGAAGAGCGGACATATAGCGGTATTACTTATAAGTGAAATGCCTTGTATTAGGGAAGGAAAAAGCATAGACGAAAAAATCCCGACAAGCGAACCTGTCGGGACAAATATCATATACTAAGAGAATAATTACTTGTTGAGGTCGTTGAATGTAGCAACGCGGTTGAACTCCACCTCATCGAAGAGCTTGTCTGTTGCGCCAAGTCCCTCTGTCTCAAGGCGATCAGCAGCAATCTTATACTTCTTAACGAGTACATTCTTAACAGCTTCTGCACGAGCCTCAGAAAGTCTTTGGTTGAGTTCTGGATTACCCTCTGGAGATGCATAACCAGAAATCTTAACCTTAGCCTCAGGATGCTTCTTCATATAGTTGGCAATGAGAGAGATATTAGCCTCCTGGCTCTTCTCAACAGCACTCTTACCCTGACCGAATACAACTGTTGGCTGGAGGTTAGCTGTCTGCTTAACGACCTGCTCTACAACTGTTGTAGGCTTATTTTGGCATTCCTCAAGTTCCTTCTTCAGACGGTTGATCTCTTCATCCTTCACAGCAAGAGCACGATTCGCGTTAGCCTCAGTAGCAGCAATAGTGCCGCGAAGGTCATTGATCCTAGCATTCAAGTCGTCAATCTCTGACTGGTCACGAAGCTGCTCGATAGAGAAGTTATGCTTGCCGTTAGAGTTCTTGAACTTATAGTTCAAACCAAGTTTGAAAGACAAATGTGCACGATCATTATGATAATCCAATACGTTTAGAACCTCCTCGCTACCAAGGATATCCCATGTGATAGATGGCTCTGCAAATACCTGAATATCCTTATCCTTACCAAGATTTATAGCGAAATCAAGGCCGATTTTAGATGTGAGAGCCTCAAGTTCAGAGTTACCATATCTGTGTCCCCAACCGAAGCCACCAAGAGCGATAAGCTCGAAACTGCGTGGCTCGCCCTTATAACCGCCAAACAAATTAGAAAGGTTGGCTGTACCAAGAAGAGAGATATTCGTGTTATCTACAAAGGTCTTTGTGTCAAGCCTGTAATACTCGCCATACAAATTATAATCCTTTGGAGAGCTTGCGAAATGCATGTCAGCATCAATAGCCATGCCGAATACCGTGGTGAAATTCTTTCCGAAACGGATACCCAGCTCAGGAGTGAGATTGCCTAAAACCCTATAGCCCTTGAGTGGAGTTGATACACCAAAGTTTGCACCAATATAAATGTTATCACCGGCTTTATTTGAAACAATAGCTGTTCCCTGAGCAAATACTGAAGCTGATACAGCAACAGCTGCCATGGTCATTAAGATTTTTTTCATAAGTTGTACTATAATTAATGTTGTATCTTTTTACCTCGTTTCTTCTTTGCGAAGATTCATGAATGCAAAGTAACTACATTATTTTCAACTGGCAAAATATTTTAACAAAAATTGATTGTTCCCCCACACAATTTCTATCTTTTTCTTTCTTTTATTTATCCAAAAGGTCTGGACGCAAGGCTTTTGTACGAGCCAATGCCTGCTCCATTTCCCAATCCTTTATCTTTGCCTCATGACCAGAGAGAAGGATTTCTGGTATTCCCCATGTCTCTTCAGGATTGTCAACGGGATGATACTCAGCCGGACGGGTATAGCAAGGAGGTTCAAGAAGGTTATCCTGAAAAGAATCGCTCAAAGCCGACTCCACATCACCAATAACACCCGGGATGATTCTCACCACACTATCAGCAATAACGGCTGCTGCAAGCTCACCACCCGTCAGGACATAATCGCCAATGGAAATCTCACGAGTAATGAGATGCTCACGAATACGATAGTCAATTCCCTTATAATGACCACATACGATAATGATATTCTCCTTTAGCGAAAGGTCGTTGGCAACCGACTGATTGAAAGTCTCGCCATCAGGAGCGGTAAAGATAACCTCGTCATAATGACGTTCCTTCTTCAAGGCAGAGATACACGCATCAAGAGGCTGACATTGGATTACCATACCAGCCTTGCCTCCGTATGGATAATCGTCCACACGCTTCCACTTATCTGCGGTATAGTCACGCAGATTATGAATATGAATCTCGGCAAGTCCCTTCTTCTGAGCACGTCCCATGATAGATTCGTTTACGAATCCCTGCAACATCTCAGGCAATACGGTAATAATATCTATTCGCATAATAGTTCCTTAACTCTTAAAACAAAGTCCTCAGCTTGTTCCTTAAACAATCTTATTTCTTCTTCTGAAGCTTTGAAGATGACATCATAATCAGCTTTATCTCTCAAAGAAGAAAGCTGGGCAAACAATCTTCCATGCTCAGGTGAGATTTTTCCCAATACAGTCTGACAAGATCTGCTCTTTGCTGTTCACTAAGACTCATAAATCATCCGCTTATCATGTTCTACATTATCATAATAAGGGGTAAAACGTCTTTTTTCCCATTCACCCTTAGTATAAAGCTGTGGATTTACATCCGCCCCATGCTGCCATCCTGCTAGAACCAAAGGATAGCAGATATTCCTAAAGTCGTCAGTCTCTATGGCAGACTTATTCACAAGCACAAGCAAATCCCAATCGGAATCAGCATGTGCTTCACCTCTCGCCCTTGAACCATAAAGCCACAAGGTACTTCCGGCAGGTAATGATTTCTTCGCAACTTCACGAAGTTCATTTATAGTCAATCTGTCCATAGATGTTATTTTTCTGCAAAGATACTATATTTTCATGAGACTGAAGTGATTTTTATGTTTTTTTATTCAGTTTTCAAGAAAAATCTCTCCTTATTACATTATTTTTATTAACTTTGCAAAGGATAAAACGCAAAAAGTTAATGACAGAACAAGACCGCATACTACAGCTCAGAAATGAGTTGCACGAACATAATCATCGTTATTACGTACTCAACCAGCCTGTCGTCTCCGATCAGGACTTCGACTTCCTAATGCACGAACTTCAGGAACTTGAAGCCCGACATCCTGAGATGGCAGACCCGAACTCCCCATCCGTCCGTGTGGGAAGCGACATAAACCAGAACTTCCGACAGGTGGCTCATCGCTATCCTATGCTATCGCTTGCAAACACCTATAATGCGGATGACGTACGTGAATGGTATGAGCAGGTTTCACGAGGACTTGAAGGCGAGCCGTTTGAGGTGTGCTGTGAGATGAAGTATGACGGTCTATCAATATCACTCACATACGAGGACGGAAAGCTTGTTCAGGCTGTTACACGAGGTGATGGCGTGCAAGGTGATGATGTGACAAATAATGTCCGTACTATCCGTTGCATTCCGTTGCAACTCTCCCCATCTAAGGACTTCCCCTACCCTCGCAACTTCGAGATTCGTGGTGAGATACTTCTCCCATGGGATAACTTCAACCGACTGAATGCCGAGCGTGAGGAGATAGGCGAGACTCCATTTGCAAACCCTCGTAATGCGGCCTCAGGAACTCTCAAGAGCCAGAACTCGCGTGTAGTAGCAGAACGAGGACTTGACGCGTACCTATACTATCTCCTTGGTGATGAACTCCCAGCCGACGGACATATAGAGAATCTTGATGCTGCCCGTTCATGGGGGTTCAAGATTTCTGAGGGGATGAAAAAGGTCAATTCCCTGCAAGGCATTCTTGACTACATTGACTATTGGGATAAGGAGCGGAAGAACCTGCCAGTTGCAACCGATGGTATCGTGCTAAAGGTCAATTCCTTACGTCAGCAACGTCATCTTGGCTTTACCGCAAAATCCCCTCGTTGGGCAATAGCGTATAAGTTCAAGGCTGAACGTGCCTGTACCCCTCTTATCGAAGTCACATATCAGGTTGGAAGAACAGGAGCAATAACCCCGGTTGCCAATATGGAGGCTGTTCAGTTGGCTGGCACAACAGTACGTAGAGCTACTCTTAACAACGAGGATTTCATCCGTTCATTCGACCTCCACATAGGCGATTATGTATATGTGGAAAAAGGTGGTGAGATTATCCCTAAGATTGTAGGTGTTGATGTGGATAAGCGCAAGGCTGATGCCGAACCAGTAAGGTTCATAACACATTGTCCGGAATGTGGTGCAGAACTGATACGATATGAGGGAGAGGCAGCCCACTATTGTCCTAATGATACCGGCTGTCCGCCACAGATCAAGGGACGTATCGAGCATTTCATTGCCCGTAAGGCAATGAACATCATGTCGCTCGGCCCTGAGACCGTTGATGAATACTTTCAGAGAGGACTCATCCACAATATAGCCGACCTCTATGACCTTACCATTCAGCAGATTGACCCATCAGGCAATAAGAGAAAGTCTGCTCAGAATGTGATAGACGCGATAAATGAATCACGCAACGTGCCATTCGAGCGTGTTGTCTTTGCCCTCGGAATACGTTTTGTGGGAGTAACAACGGCAAAGCTTCTTGCACGCCATTTTAAGGATATAGACACTCTGATGAATGCCTCACTTCAAGACCTACTTGATGTGGAGATGGTGGGAAACGTGATAGCCGAGAGCATCATATCCTACTTCCATAACGAAGAGAATCTTGCCATTATCCAGCGACTTCGCGACAAAGGACTACAGATGTCGCTCTCAGAAGAACAGACTGCTGGTCAAACCAATCTCCTTGAAGGCAAGTCCATCGTTATTAGTGGAGTCTTCACCCATCATAGCAGAGACGAATACAAGGCTCTTATCGAACAGCATGGAGGCAAGAATGTGGGTAGCATAAGCGGAAAGACGAGTTTTATCCTTGCAGGCGATAATATGGGACCTTCTAAGCTTCAGAAAGCAGAAAAACTTGGTGTGCAGATTGTTAGCGAAGAGGAGTTTCTGGAAATGATTAAGGATGAAGGAACGGTCTCTCCCCCCGCCCTCCCCCGTAGGGAGGGAGCCGCATCCCCCAAAGCAGCCTCAACCAATAGCCCTATCCAACTTGACTTATTCTCGTAAATATTAAAATCATCAATACACCTTCTCTCCATCGCCAACCGGCTCCCTCTCTACGGGAGAGGGCGGGGGGAGAGGCCGCTTATAATTATGAAAATCGGTATAGACGTAGGCATCAGCACGACAAAGATTGTAGGTATCACTTCCGACCTTCAAGTCGTATCACCTACACGCATCAAGGCAACAGATCCTGTGACATCACTCTATGGTGCGTTCGGAAAGTTCCTCTTCGACAATCAAATCACACTTTCTGACATAGAAAAAGTGATGATAACAGGCGTTGGAGCGGAATACATAGAAGGCGACATTTACGGACTTCCCACTATACGCATTCCCGAGTTTGAGGCAGATGCACAAGGGGCAAAGTTCGGTTCTGGACTCTCTCGAATGATTACCGTCTCTATGGGTACAGGTACGACTATTATCCGTGTGGACGGCGATGATGTGCAGCATCTTGGAGGACTCGGTATGGGCGGCGGTACGCTCATAGGCCTATCCCGACTACTTCTCGGAACAGACGATATACATCACATAGTTGAACTTGCTTCCAAAGGTAATATATCAAACATTAACCTCAACATAGGCGATATATCACCTCGTCCTCTTCCCGGACTTCCTCTTGACACCACAGCCTCACTCTTTGGAAAGGCAGGTCATGATACAAAGAAGGAAGACATAGCCCTCGGAATTATCTGTACCGTCATACAGACCATCTGCTCAGGTACCGTTCTCGCAAGTAAGGGTTCTGACATCAAGGACTTCGTGATGATAGGCAACCTCACACGGCTTCCCCAGACGCGTGAGATATTCAACGCAGTAGAGAAACTATATGGAGTACGTTTCATAATCCCCAAGCACTCAGAATATTGTACGGCTATCGGCTGTTGTGTTTAGAGGTTGAAGATTAGTGGAGAGGTTAGAGTAAACGAAAAAAGACGCAAAGATATGGAATTATCCAGTACCTTTGCGCCTTTTGCTTTTTTCGATTTATCGGGATTATCGGGAAATCTTTCCTAACGCCAGTTCTCCTATTTTATACACATACCTCAAGGCGAGGAAGAAGATGTTGGAATACACGCCATTCTCCTTTAATGCCCTTTGGTGATCACGATTGATTTGCCTATGACTGCTTGCCCCACTATTGCTTGCCCCACCAGAGCGCATAGTAACAAAGTCCTTATTGATATAATGCGCCTTGATTCTCCCTACGAATATTGTCCTGACTAGAAACTCAAAGTCGGCTGCAATCTTATACGATGTATTGAAGTAGGCACAGCTTGTATCCCCCTTGAAATCTTCAATACTTGTACCATCAAGTCTGAAACGCTCGTATGTTGCTTTCTTGCAATAGAATGAGGGATGGGCAGGCATGAATCCGAAACGCATCCAACTTCTTCTGAACATTCTGCTTGAATAATACCTCACAAGCTTTGAAGTATCATCAAATTTCACATAATGAACATCACCATAGAGGGCGTCAATATCAGGAGTCTGTTCAAACTGACATGCAACGGTTCGGAGAATATCGTTTGATGTATAGAAATCATCCGAGTTCAATATGCCGACGACCTCCCCCGTAGCAGCTTTAATCCCTTGATTCATGGCATCATACATCCCTTTGTCGGGAGCAGACAGCAGTTTCATACGTCCCTCAAACCTCGGTTCATATTCACGGCAGATATCCAGAGTATCGTCCGCTGAGCCTCCATCCTTGACTATAAGTTCATAATCAGTATAGTTCTGTCGAAGAACACTCTCCAAAGTATCCCTCAATGTAGTCCCACTATTATATGTTGCCGTGATAACGGATATCTTCATTTAAACCCTCGCTTGAGTTTCCAGAACTTATAGTAAAGTCTCCACAACGGACCGCAAATCCAATCCCATCTGTCAAAGCGCCAGTATCTCAGGTTTCTTATGAAGAGAAGCCAGAAATGCCCGTAAGCCTCCTTTTTCTTCTCTTTTAACTCCTTGTCATTACGTCCGAAGTTACCACTCCTGACAATCTCTTCAAACAGGAATCTTCCATTCTTCTCGTTTGGTTCGCAGAGAAGTTTTTCATCTTCCAGACGGAAAATACTGCTCATTATCCACATCAAGGCAGCCGTAAATCTCTCCATACCTAGGTTTCTCACAATCCTCATCATCTCTTCCCTATCCTCCTTGCTTCGGAGAAGTACGAAGTAATAGTCCATGAGTTGCCTGATGCCTATTCCTTCAGTAAAGAGATGCAGACGTATATGCGCCAATTGATGAATGATATTGAAACGCATCGTAACCCAGTTCACAGGTTCATTCTGTCCAAAACAAGCCTCAGCCTCACTTTCGAAGAACTTCTGAAGGCGTGCATTATAGATAAAATTACGGATGATGAAAGGACGATAGTGAACCTCAACCACCACGTCAGGGAAAGCCTCGTATTGAATCTCAAGTTCGTTGACCTCCTTGGTTGGGCATGTCTTCTGCACGAAGTCGTTAACCTTCTCAAAGCCACCTTCCACCCACAGGTCTATATCACCGCAACTTCTTGCATCAGAGAGCTCGCCATAGAGTCGGGCATTGCCCTGTCCCTTCATTATAGCCGTGCGGAAGCCTGCCTTTCGGAAGTATTCTGTCACCTCCGCGCATTGTCCGTTCATTACCTCGTTATGCTGTTTGATGGCCTCCGACTGTCCGTGAAACAGCATTTTTACCCTCAACGGCGGGAACTGTTCCTGAGGTAATCGTTGAATGCCTTCAAAGATTATGCCTTGCATTGAGTGGTCAATGGACATCTGCAGCAATCCATACCACTGTTGTTCTGTCGGCATCTCGCTCAGACATTCAACTCTTCCGAGCGCCACCTGCATGAGTTCGATGAAATATTGTGCGACCTTGGTCATTCTATTCTTGGTTTCTTTTTTCGGCTCCCTCTACCTCCCCATTCTTGCTCTATGGGAAATGGGACTTGGTTGGGATTTACATAGGAGTTGCATAGGAGTTACTCACCACATCCTTCGTTCATCTGTCTTACTGTCTTATTCAATCCTCTGCTATTTCTCTGTTCCGGAAGCAGAGCCATAACGGAGGTATAGCGAAGGCATAGTAGAGGATAAAACAAAGAGGCACATATTCCTTTTAATCTTGATGCAAAGGTACAACATTTTCTCCAAATATGCAAAACTTTTCCCACGGCTTGTGACTACATTTTTATGGGAAATATATAGTTACTTCGGTTACCACGGTTACCTCCCATGTTTATATATGCTTTATATTAATAATAATTATAATATATAATTATTATTAATATAATACTACTACATCCTTACATTTCCTCCCTACATAGATATGTGGCGGGTAACCCAGGTAACCCGAGTTACCGAGGCCAAACGCCATCAGTTCAAGACGATTCCCCAACTATCTTTGATGTAGTTTTTTAATGCTTGTTTGCCTTCTGGTGTTTCAGCATTCAAATTGTTAGTTTTCAGCCACTTTCTCACCTCTAGAATCTTTGCATCAACGAGTGTACGATACCACCATCCTTGAATGAAAGCAAAGACAAATCCCTCCTTTCCGTCAAGGAATCCACCTCGTAGGAAATAGCGATAGATAAAGTATGCAAACGAGCGCCAGAAGAGAGGAAGAGTGTTATATCTGCTCTTTTTCTTATGCTTCTCTGCAGCCTGCGCACCAAGATGCAAGGCGTTTTCCGAGGTTGCAAATGTGAGATTATATGTCTCATTCAGTATCTCAGTAGCCTCGCGATGAGCATAATTGATGTGTTTTTTACAGTATTCAGAGATGTTTATGAGCGAATGATCACAGAAATCATTATCAAAAACGATAGAATGCCCTTTCTTCAAAGTGATATGTTCATCCATCAATCGAGCATCATAACGTCCATAGCCTGTACGGAACATACGCATCATAACGACCGGATATATACCATGCTTCACCCATTTTCCCATGAAAATATGCCTGCGTTTGAACTCAATACCAGTCACATTCTTAGGCATTTCAGGCAATTTCTGCTTCAATTCATCCACCAATTCGGGCAAAAGATACTCATCAGCATCAATTCTAAGCACCCATTCCGTGTCAATTTTGACATTATCAATTGTCCAGTTGAACTGCTCCGCCTGATTTCCAGGATACTTATGCTCAACAATCTCCACCAGATGGTCCTGCCGATTGAAACACTCTGCAATCTCTCGTGTCCTATCAGTAGAAGGACTATCAACAATAATAACCTTCTTTGAGAATGAACACACATTCTCCAAACATCTGGCTATATGTATTTCCTCATTATAAGTGAGGATTATGGTTGTAATGTCAAGCATAAATATTTATGACTTAATTTCTCTGTTCTTTATGAACTTTGCAGGATTGCCACCAACAATAGTCCAAGGCTCCACATCCTTATAAACACTTGCTGTAGCACCTACAACGGCACCTTGACCAATTGTGACTCCCATACCGACATACGCCCTTACTCCGATCCAGGCCTGATCCTCTATAACAATAGGAGCTGTTATAAGCGGATTAAGATGGTCGGTTATATCATGACTAGCAGTACAAAGATACGAACCTTGGGACACCGTAGTATTAGCTCCGATAGATATAGGAGCGACATTATAGCATTCTACGTCACTTGCAAGACATGAATATTCGCCCATCTTAAGGAAAGGAGGATAATACACTTTTGCAGAACTATACACATGAGCGGTCTTTGCAATTTTAGCGCCAAACAGTCGCAAAAGGAAGTTCTTCCAACCCTTGCCAACACTTCTTGGCAGCCAACTTGCACACAATGCCCATGTGATACCCCACAAAAGCCGAATCAACTGATGCTTACGCCCCAAGTGATTCTCATATTTTGATAAATCGATTTTTGTTCCTGTCATAAACAAACTCAATAATGTATTTAGTCCTATACCATTTGCTTACAGCTTGGAGTATATATTCTTCCCTACAATAATGCGAGACAACGACAATCGATCAAACAATATTGCACATAGCAGACATAGTGATACTATCAAAAACGAACTGAATACTGTCCAAAGAATTGTAGAATCATCAAAGGCAAAGAGCGGAGCATATATCTTTGTAGCGACTGTAAACAACGGCGAGAAAAGCACAATAGCAAGAGAATTCCTTCCTATATATGAAACGAAATCGGTTATACGATTCGGTATTCTTTCTTTCAAGTCAAATATAAAACCAAGAAATGTAAGAGTCAATCCTATGCCGGTTATAGAACCTCTTGAAATGTCATGGGCAAATACTATTATCAAGATGAAACACAATATTGATATTGGAGACTTTAATTTTTCATTAATTACCAAATTGGCATTTCTAAAAAGAACTCCTAATATAAAATAGATTATGTCCTCCCATCTAAGCCCTGATATCCCAATAGACAGTACCAATAAGATGACAGAGGAAATCAGAATACCAGACAATCCCTTCATCACAAAACGGTTAACTATATAATAGACCGTCAAACAGATAGCCATTGTATGCAAATACCAGTAAGTTCCAGAAGGAGAAAATGCAATATTACTCAATAAAGCAAGCACCCCTCCATCAAAGGTATTTGAGGCTCCTACGAACTTCCCAAGCATACCTATCCCCAGCAAATATACGATTTCAAAGACAATATACGGCACAACAATACCATATAATCCCTTCAAAAACTTATGAGGCTCTTTATTAACAGAAAACAGATAACCACTAATCAACAAGAAGCCAGACATGTGGAATGCATATACTATTTGACAAGCATGAGGATATTTTGTGTTAAACAATCCAAGATGAAAAGCCACCATAAGAAGGATTAATATCCCTCTAGCCACATCTATCTCCTGAATTCTTTCTGTTTTTTTTATTTCACTCATAGACAAATTCCGGTTTCTCTCCGCCATTCAACAACCATTCATACAAACGTAAAGTCTTACGAGTGACACTTCGGTAGTCGAAGTTTTCGTAAATGAGTTTGCTCGCCTTCTGGCCCATTTCGTAAAGATCTGTAGGATTCATGGCCATAGCATCACGGAGAGCATGTTCAAGATTATCCACACTAAGGTCAATACACCAACCAGTCTTTGTCTCATTAAGAATCTCCCAAGGACAGTTGGTTGTGGTAATAACAGGAGTTCCACACGACATGGACTCAGCAATAGCCATACCAAAACTTTCGCTATAAGAGGGCAGACAGAACAATGCAGACTCTTGATATACATTTATCTTTGCCTCTCCGAACATTGGAGGAAGAATTTTAATACTATCCTTCACCCCTAAACTTTTCACTTTGTTCTCTAAATAATGAATATATTCAGCCTCCCCATTGCCAACAATGTGTAACTGCCAATCTGCAAAATCAGGATGTATTCTTTTCCAAGCCTCAATAAGAAGCTCTATCCCCTTCTGCATATGCACACGACTCAGGTACAACACTTGTTTCTTAACTACATCAATAGATGTTTTACATGGATAGCAATCAGTTTCTATACCATTAGGAATAACAGACTTATATGTAGCGACACCAAGAGCGCGCATATGATCAGCCTCCATGTTAGCCGTAGTGAAGACGCATGCAGCTTTCTGCACATCATTACGCTGGTACAGCCACCAAGCCAGTTTCTTTTTCCATTTCTTATGGGCAATACTCCAAGGATCAAGCATCCCACGAGGAGTAACGATATAGGGAATGCCCAGCTTTCGAGCCTCAACCATAACTTTATGATATGGCAATTCCCACATACTCTGAATCTGAATCAAATGGAATTTCTCATCCATAAGATATTGGGCGATTTCCCTTCGAGAGAAAGAAGGCCCAAGCACCTTAAACTTGGCAGTAGTTCCCTCAAGAGCATGAATATTCATGTTCTCAGAACGAATAGTCATGAGAGTTACATCCACACCAAGTTCAGCAAGTCCCTTGACGAGCATAGGAACACTTCGGGAAGGACCTCCACCAGTAAGGTCAAGAGAAGAAATGAAAGACAGAATTTTCATCATACAATATTGGAGTTCATAGGTTACCCATTAGATTTTAGGGTTTCATACAATGACATATATTGTCCTACAATATGCTTCAAGGAAAAACGATCAGCATTGTTGACACCCTCCTTTATCAATGATTCTGAGTTTTCCAAGGCATATACAATTCCTTTAGTGATTGAGTCTACAGAATATGGATTAACCAGTACGGCTCCTTTTCCTGCAATACTGCTCATAGGCAACAAATCACTTGTTACTACAGGTCTGCCAATAGCCTGTCCTTCTATTATCGGCAAACCGAACCCTTCATATAAAGAAGGGAAACAAACAACATCACATTCTCTATAAGCCTGTATTATCTCTGCATCAGAAACATTACTATCAATCCTCGCATTAACTCCATAATCATCGATCTTCTTCTGGAGCTCTTCAGAAACCATTCCAATAATATGCAACGTACAAGGAATTGGAGAAACAGCCTCTATTACTCTTGAAAGATTCTTGTTAGGTTTCGTACCTAGATGAAGAATTATAGGCTTGTCCTTATTGATATTCTTGGGGCAAAAAACGAAAGAAGGATTAACAGGATTGTATATTATCGACTGTTTACTTTTCGGGAGTTTTATACAATCACACGCCTCCTTAAAACTCTTATCACTTATATAAGTGACATGTCTCGCATATTTTAGTGGATGTATAAATAACAGATATAATAATTTCTTCTTTAATCCAGCAGCAAGACTTGTATAAAAACCGAAATCATGTACTGTTACTATTGTCCTATACTTGCGTAAAGGCCATATCAGATAGTTCACATGACCAGTTATATGTATAATGTCGTATTGTTTACCTCTGATATAATTCTTTACAAATTGTATGTTCCTGAATATATCTATAGGAGATGCTGTAGCTATCGGCAAATAGATTGAATCCAATTGGCATTCATTCTTCAATGCATTTTCTATAGGTTCAAACACCCTACGTATCGAAGGACCTGAATCTTTACTTCTATATATATAAAGGATTCTCATTTTTTATGTACGAGAAAGAACGAAGTCACCTTTATTAATATAACAATAGGTATAAATGATAACAAACGACCTATGCCGCCATCGGCAGTTTCTTCAAATGCAGACATTGCAGCCACAAGAAACAGCATGTAATACATTATGGCAAGTGGATTTTTGGTATTCCGCAACAGGAAGTTATTATAAATGGACATAAAATACCCTGTCAATATAGCACACAAAAGCAATCCCACAGGTCCTCCCCATAGATAAGATCCACCAACCAAGCCAGCATAAGTATAACATGAGGCTCTACTTTTATCATTCATCACTCCTGTTCGCACATATTCTGTTGCCATCATTCCAACATTATTATATGGCTTATCTGGATATATAATTTTTGGAATAGAGACTAATATAGTCTTCACAACGAGTTCAGAATGGTATTTATTCTTACAATTTACATCCTTATAGAAAAAAGCATTTACAGGAACTGCATCTTGTCTATCCAACAATGTATTGGTTTCTTCATTATCCATGCCCTTATCGCTTTTCATATAATTAAATACATCTGCTATGGAATAGTCGTTTATACCAGCATCCAACTCAACCGAATAGCCTGCAACAATTCTCTTTGCACCCATAAATGGGAAAACAAAGCCATTGACGAGAATAAAAGAAGATATACACAAGACATAAAATGACTTAGTAAGTACTTTCTTCTTTTCATTTTTATGCCATACTATCCAGAAAATCACATAGAATAGAATAGGCATTATCATATATGACTTATAGAAAGTGAACAAACAAGCATATATGAACTCTGTAATACAAAAAAGGATTAAAATGAAATGTCTGAATCGTGTATATTTATAAGCACAATTAAATAATAAAAGAATAATAGACAGATTTCCTATATTATTCAACAATGCCATAATTGATTGACTGACATCCAATAATACGAGCAGATTATTAATAGCTCTGAACGGAAAAGAAATTACATATATGGCTGCAACAATTAGGAACACGTCATATTTTTCAAACAGTTCCCTCAACTGACCACCTAATGATATGTTATCTGATTTTAACTTAAAGATCGTATAGAATATGATATGAAATATGTTCATCCACACTATGGTAGGAAATGCATAATCACTGACATCACTATTAAAATATATAATTTTTGAATCATTGAATATCATCCATGATGCAAAAAAAGAAGGGATAACAAACCTAAAAACACAACCAATGAGATAGACTATCTCCAAACTAAGGTCACGACTTGTTTCCCATTCGTTTTTAAGCAATATATAGTATGAGCTAGCAGATAAACATGCATATACAAAAATCACTATAGGTTCCATTGCTAGTTCCAATTCAAAGATTAGCAACAGAAACAGGACGCTCACAGAAATGTGTGAAAGTAATAATGATTGTATATTTCCTGCTATGTTCTTTATTTTCATTTATTCGATTTTCCTAAAGTTCATGATCTCCGTTCTCTTAAAAGAAAGGATCATCACTATATATATAACTAGATATGTAATGGCTGCAAATACAATCTTGAAAAAATCATTTGAGATAAAGCTTTCAAAATAGTAGGCCATTACACCTGCCCCCAACGCAAACAGCATATACCAAATGATACTTCTCAACTGCCCAAACACACCTATTGACAATACCTTCCTTGCAACTATAGTCGTAACAAAATATGCAACCATAGAAGACAATGCATCAGCTATTGCTACTATATAGATGTTAAAAAACAATGCGGGGAGGATAAATAATGCCTTGACTGCCATTTTCCATATCTGTTGTTTCAAAAACAAATCGCTTCTTCCAACTGCATTCAATGCCTGTTCTGTGACATTAGAAACAGGGAAGAGTAGCCTTCCGATACAGAACACCTGTAGAAAAGGGACTACCTCAATCCATTTCTCAGTTAATACTAATCTTATAAAAGGCTCCGCAATAACCACCAGAATGATAAAAACAGGCATTGATAATGCAGACATGATCTTGATAATTGCATTATATATCTGCTTGAATTTGTCTTTATCATCTTTTACCAATGACAACGTAGGAAAAAGGACAGAAATGATTACATTGCCGATACTTGTAGAAGGTAATACCGAGAATTGGGTGGCTCTTGTATATATACCGAGATTATAAGGCAAGAACACCTTACCTAAAAAGAATGAGATTCCTTCTTCTGTAACCTTGGTCAGGCATGAAGCCGTTATAAGATTAATACCATAGTGATAAAGCCTTATACACGATTCCTTATAAAATATCAGACGAGGAATCCATTTACTCATTACCACGAGGAAAGACGCCTGAAGGAAGGATCGTACCATTACCTGCGCAATCAATGCCCATATACCATACCCATGATATGCCATAACAATAGCAAGTATTCCACTTGCTACAGACGAACACATATTGGAAATGGCAAGAGATTTGAAATTCAGATTTACCTTTAATATCGCAGTCGGAACTACGAGAAAGGCATTAAAAAGAATCGTTAAGGAAATTACCTGAAGATATAATGCAAGATTCTCTAAATTATAAAATTCCTCAATGAGTGAAGATGATAGATATATCAACAGTATTAAACTAATACTGATGAATATATTCATACTAAATGTAGTGTATAAGTCCCTTTTCTTTAATTCATTATAATAAATCAACGAATTACCCAGTCCACTATCGACAAACACCGATGAGACATTGATAAATACCATCAGAATACCCAATACTCCATATTCCGAAGGTGTTACCAACCTTGCCACTACAATTCCTATAATGAAAATGACAAGTTGAGAAACAATTCTCTCAGTAGCAGTCCAAGAAAAGCCTTTTAAAATTTTACCAGAAAGTGAATTATTCATGTAAAGACCACCAATTGGGGAGGGTACTCAAAAAAAATGATTCCATTCCATCTTCATTATTCCTACATTGTAAATCAACATTCCATTCGCTTTGGGAATCGGTGTTGAAGGTGAGGAATATTGAAATTATATGAGTCCCACATAGAAGTCATCGCACAGCTTGAAAATCTACAGTTCTATCATCTCGCTATTATATGCAACATCTTCATTGTAAGTAAACTCAATACTCGCTATACGATTTTATTATGTGTGTTTAAACAAGATAAAATACAGGATCAAATAACCATCATTTTAGAGCCTTCCATCAACAATGTCTCTTGGTAGAATACTTTTTACATCATATACTACTCCGTTCTCTTTTAACAAGCTCAATATATCAATATCCAAAAATTGCCTATGAGACACCCCGAGAATTATCGCATCAAATTTATCAACAGGACACTCATTTGTGATGGTTATACCATATTCTCGTTTTACTGTCTCAATATTAGCCCATGGATCAAACACTGTAATATTATTAGTATATTCTTCAAGAGTGCTATAGATATCGACAATCTTTGAATTTCTTAAATCAGGACAATTTTCTTTAAATGTAATACCTAAAATTAGGATTTTAGCATTCTTTACCATTATCCCTTTTTTGTTCATGCACTTAATTGTCTGGTTTGCAACATATGCTCCCATACCATCATTTAGACGACGAGCCGCTGATAGTATTCGGGGCAATACACCATATACCTGCGCCTTTTGAATAAGATAATAAGGATCTACTGATATGCAATGACCGCCAACCAATCCGGGCTTTAGCTTAATAAAATTCCATTTTGTAGAAGCAGCCTCTATTACGTCATTAGTATCGATTCCCATAGCATTAAAAATCTTGGCCAATTCGTTCATAAACGCAATATTCACATCACGCTGACTATTTTCTATGATCTTAGATGCTTCTGCAACCTTTATTGAAGGAGCCATATGTGTACCATTTATAAGGACGGAATTATATACATTATCTATTATTTCTGCAACCTCAGGAGTTGAACCTGATGTTACTTTTTTAATTTTTTCTACTGTATGCTCTTTATCTCCCGGATTAATACGCTCTGGAGAATAACCGGCAAAGAAATCTACATTAAATTTTAAATTTGAAGTACGTTCAACAATTGGAATACATTCCTCCTCTGTAACACCAGGATAAACTGTTGATTCATAAACTACAATATCACCTTTTGAGATTACTTTACCGACAGATTCAGAAGCACATAAAAGAGGTTTAAGATCCGGACGATTATTTGAGTCTACAGGAGTAGGAACTGCTACAATATAAAAATTGCAATCTTTAATGTCTTCTATATTTGAAGTACATATAAAACCGTGATTATTAATAGCATCCTGAAGGACTTCATCAGCAACTTCAAGTGTAACATCATGTCCCTTCATAAGATCAGCACAACGCTTTGAATTCATATCAAAACCTATTGTTTCATATTTTGTAGAAAACAAACGAGCAAGAGGCAATCCTACATAACCTAATCCAATAACTGCTATCTTAATATTTCTTTTCATATCTTTTTAAGATTACATGTATAACTTATTATTCTTCACATTTTTGCTTATGTCTTTTGCTTCCTCCACCAAGCCAGTTCTGATAAACTAGCCACCAGCCCTTACGCTCAAAAATGAATATGAAGGGCAAAAAACATTAATCTGTGAACTTAAAATTATTAATCACTTCAACAATCTGTGCGACTTCCTCCAATGTAATCGTAGGACCGATAGGAAGTGAGAGTTCCTCATCTGCCAAACGTTCTGTTATCGGCAATGAGAGTCGTGGAATGTTCCATGTCGCATTTGCATAGCATTCTTGCATGTGTGACGGTATCGGGTAGTGACAAAGCGTTCCTATACCTTTTTTTTCAAGACAGTCACGCAGACGATATCTATTCTCCTTACCGTTTACGAGTATCGGGAAAATGTGATATACATTCTGTTCGTCAGGAAGAAGTGAAGGAAGCGTTATTATTGGGTTATCGATGTGCTCATAGTAATAATGGGCAATCTCTTTACGATGAGCATTGTCTTCATCAAGATACCTAAGCTTTACATCAAGAACGGCCGCCTGAATCTCATCCAGACGACTATTACGTCCCGCATACTTGAAGACATACTTCTCTTGTGAACCATAGTTGGCAAGAGCACGGATAATGGAGGCAAGCTCAGAATCATTGGTAGTTACAGCTCCCCCATCACCAAGTGCCCCAAGGTTCTTTCCTGGATAGAATGAATGGCCTGCAGCATCTCCAATGCTTCCTGTAACACGACCATCAAAAGACTTACAGCCATGACTTTGCGCACAATCCTCTATGAGTTTCAGATTGTACTTTTTGCATAGTTCTCCAATTTTGCCGGTATATGCAATTCTACCATACAGATGAACGATAGTGATAGCTCTTGTCCTTGGCGTGATAGCTGCCTCTATCTTTTCATCATCTATCTCCAGAGTAGTCGGTTTTGGCTCTACAAGTACGGGGACAAGTCCGTTTTCTGTTATTGCCAATATGGTGGCGATATATGTATTTGCAGGCACGATCACCTCATCACCAGCCTTCATAATGCCCATTTCGATATAGGCTCTGAATATCCAGATTAACGCATCCAAGCCATTGGCACATCCTACAGTATATCTTGTTCCGACAAATTCTGAGTAGTGTTTCTCAAATCGTTCATTCTCCTCACCTTGAAGATACCAACCGGAATCTACAACCCTTCTGACTGCCTCATTGATTTCTTCGGCATGAAGAGCTGTTACATCCTTTAAAGAGAGAAATGGAATTTCCTTCTTCATAATACCTCTTATGTGATTCTTATATGGTTCTTATGTGAATCCTAACCAAACTCGATGAACCTTCGCTTTTTCCTAGTAAAAATGGGACTTTCGCCGAGTTTGGTACGGATTTACAACGGAGCTACTACGGAGGAACAACGGAATCAAGAATCAAAGAAACTCATTTTTTCTTCTCATCCAACCAGTCCTGATAGACAAGCCACCAGCCTCTACGCTCAAAATGAGTACGAAGGGCAAAGAACTTAAAGCCACGGCTCTTCTTTAATCTGACAAGAACGAAGTATGTGCCCCACACAAAGATCGCACCAGCAATAATGACAAGATACAACTGTATCTCGGCAGAGTAATCGAGCCAATAGGCAACATTACTGGTTAAGAATACTACCAGACTTATAAGTATCTCGCTAACAGCCGTAAAGACATGGCTGAAACCACAATCTACAAAAGCATGATGAAGATGTGTTCTGTCAGGTGAGAACGGACTTCTGCCCTGAATCATTCTCATTGTCATTACTCTGAGAGTGTCGAAAACAGGAACACTTAAGATACTTACAGAGTTGGCTATAGGACAGAGACCGCCCGGAAGTCCTCTCTCAACACCATAGAATGAGAGATAGCGAATCACAAACCACGTTAACAGAATACCCATCATCATGGTACCTGCATCGCCAATAAACATTCGTGACTTCGAGCCAAAAACATTATGCACGAGGAATGGCATCAAGGAAAACGCCATCGTAAAGGCGACAACAGAATTTGGAATATCGCCAAGATGCAAATAGTTCACACCAAAATAAAGGCTACAAGCTATGCAGAGACCAGAGGACAATCCGTTAATTCCATCTATCATATTGATAGAATTGATGATACCTACTCCAGCAAATACAGTAAGCGGAACTGCAATGGTCCATGGAATCTGGTATATACCCCAAAGACCATTGAAGTTATCAATACACATGCCACTACCATAAATAAGCACAAGAACGGCAAATACCTCCATTACAATACGGAATACAGGCGACAGCCCAGTAAGATCATCAAGAGCTCCAATATACAACATTGTTGCCATCATCATCACAATCGGGAAGATAAGGGTAAGGTCGGTCATTGTACATGCCATTCCAAGACCGCATATCACCCCCATGAAGACAGCTATTCCCCCAAGCATAGGAACAGGACGACGTTGCAGTTTCCTTTCTCCCGGATTGTCAGTCAGATTACGTGCCTTGGCTATCCTCAGTATCTTAGAATGTACTTGTGATACCGAGAACAAAGCAACGAGTGATGATAATATGATGATCAGCAAATCCCTCATTTTGCCTATGTAAAAAGGTTCTCTCTTAGTCGTTTTTATAATTTCCACTCTGTCGCACTATCCAAGAATAGACGACAGAGTGGAATATAATTAGTCTCGCTTAAAGATATCGCGAGTATATACCTTGTCAAGCACATCATCAAGGATTGAGTCATAACGGTTTGCTATGATTGCCTTTGACTCAGCCTTGAACTTAGCCATATCATTCACAACTACAGATCCGAAGAATGTGCTGCCATCCTCAAGTGTTGGCTCATAGATGATAACGTTAGCGCCCTTTGCCTTGATACGCTTCATAATACCCTGAATAGCAGATTGACGGAAGTTATCAGAATTTGACTTCATTGTCAGACGATATACGCCAATAGTACATTCCTTCTCCTTGCTTGCATCCCATTGGCCGTTCTCGCTATAATATCCAGCCTTCTTCAATACTGCATCCGCGATATAGTCCTTACGAGTGCGGTTTGACTCTACGATAGCTGTCATCATGTTCTGAGGAACATCCTGATAGTTGGCGAGAAGCTGCTTCGTATCCTTTGGCAGACAGTAGCCGCCATATCCGAATGATGGGTTGTTGTAATGTGTGCCGATACGAGGGTCAAGTCCGATACCCTGAATAATAGCCTGAGAATCGAGTCCCTTAACCTCTGCGTATGTATCAAGTTCGTTAAAGTATGACACACGGAGAGCAAGGTATGTATTGGCAAAGAGCTTAACAGCCTCAGCCTCCTTCATTCCCATGAGGATTGTGTCAATATCTTCCTTGATAGCACCTTCCTGAAGAAGTGATGCAAATGTCATGGCAAACTCCTCTGCCTCTGGGTTGCCTATTGCCTGAATAGCTGCATTCTCCTCATCCCATTTCTTGTCCTGATCTGCAGGCAATGGCTTAGGGAAGCCCACGATGATACGTGATGGATAGAGGTTATCATAGAGAGCCTTACTCTCACGAAGGAATTCTGGAGAGAACAACAGGTTGAAATGCTTGCCCTTGAGAGCTGGATCTGTGAGGAACTTGAGAGCATACTTAACATAGAGTGAACGTGTGTAACCAACAGGAATAGTTGACTTGATAACCATTACAGCATCTGGATTCACGCTAAGAACGAGGTCTATTACATCCTCAATATGGTGTGTGTCGAAGAAATTCTTAACAGGGTCATAGTTAGTAGGTGCGGCTATGACAACATAGTCAGCATCTGCATAAGCACTCTTTCCGTCAAGAGTGGCGGCTAGATTAAGTTCCTTCTCTGCGAAATACTTCTCGATGTACTCGTCTTGAATTGGCGAGATACGGTTATTGATTTTCTCTACCTTTTCAGGTATAACATCAACAGCCGTTACTTGATGCTTCTGTGAAAGAAGCGTCGCAATACTAAGTCCTACATAGCCTGTTCCGGCTACTGCAATCTTAAGGTCTTTGTAATCTCTCATTGTTTTTGTTTTTTATACTATAAATCTGAATTTTACATAATGAATTACACAGCAATATCATAAATATCACTGTGTCTCAACTGGTTATTTGTATCGAATTAAGCTACTTGGGAATTTTTCCGCTGAGCATAATTTCGGACAAAGGTAATGCTTTTTTGCGAGAAAAAAGCATAATCGATGAGAAAAAGTGTCTTTCTTTCAAAAATAAAGTTCAATTGAATGTTTTTTCGTGGATAAATTAGGATATATCATTTATTTATCGTATCTTTGCACAAAGATATTAGGAGTCGGGCATCGTTTTTATAAACGATATGCCCTATTTCTTTGTGCAACTCCAAGTCTGCACATCAATTATTCAAAAAGGTAAAGAGAAAAGTCAAAAGAAAAAATGTTTAGCAAAGAGACTTACATAAAACGTCGAGCTGTTCTGCGAGAACTTGTTGGAAATGGAATCATCGTACTTTTCGGCAACAACGAATCCCCTTGCAACTATCCGGCAAACGGCTATTATCCTTTCCGTCAGGATTCATCTTTCCTCTATTATTTCGGTCAAAAAGAAATAGGGCTGATTGGCGTCATAGATTGTGACAACGGTCAGGAATGGCTTCTTGGCGATGATGTGGATGTTGAGGATATCGTGTGGTATGGCTCAGTTCCTACAATCTCCGACCTTGCCTCTGAGGTTGGTGTAAGCAATTCCGCTCCTTGGAAGAAGATTGAGGATATTATTGCTGAAGCAAAGCGTACAAATCGCAAGATTCATTTCTTGCCCCCTTATCGTCATGACAACCAGATTCAGATTATGGATCTGCTCGGCATACATCCATACAAGCAGAAAGAGGCATCCTCACTTGAGCTTATCAAAGCCGTAGTGAAGATGCGCTCAAAAAAGACTGCCGAGGAGATAGAGGAACTTGAGCGTGCAGCCGTAATAGGCTATGAGATGCACACCGAGGCTATGCGTATGATTCGTCCGGGAAGGACAGAGAAATTCATTGCCGGCCAAATAGACGGCGTGGCTCATTCTCTTGGATCACACGTCAGTTTTTCCACGATATTCTCTCAGCATGGTGAGATAATGCATGGTGGTCCTTCTATGAACCCACTCGAGGACGGCCGTCTGGTACTCTGCGACTGTGGTGGCGAGACGATGGATCATTACTGTTCGGACAATACGCGTACTATGCCAGTAAACGGCAAATATACCCAGCGTCAGAAAGAAATATATGATATCGTGGATGAGTGTCACGACTTGGCCTTGAGCGTTGCAAAGCCTGGAGTTAAGTATTTTGACGTGCATCTTGCTGTCTGCCGACTGATGACTGAGCGTTTGAAGGAAGTAGGTTTGATGAAAGGTGATACTGACGAGGCAGTAGCATCCGGAGCTCACGCTATGTTCCTGCCTCACGGTCTTGGTCACATGATGGGTATGGACGTACACGACATGGAAGGTCTTGGTCAGATTTACGTAGGCTTCGACGAAGAGACTCGTCCAAATCTCGAACAGTTTGGCACCAACTGCCTTCGTATGGGCAGACGATTGGAAGAAGGCTTCGTTGTAACGGACGAGCCGGGTATCTACTTCATCCCAGCCCTTATCGACGACTGGCGTTCAAAAGGCCATTGCAAGGACTTCATCAACTTCGAACTGCTTGAGACATACAAGGACTTTGGCGGCATCCGCATCGAGGATGACATACTCATAACCAAGGACGGTTGCCGTTTCCTCGGAGAAAAGCGTATTCCATACCACACAAAGGATGTGGAGGAGTATATGGAAAGGAATCGGGAATAAAAACAAGTTTTATTATATTTGGAAAGTAAATTAAAAACAAATTAAATCAGTAAATTACAAAACAATAAATTAAAACATTTAATTTCTATGACAAAGGATGAATACATAGAAATGTACAAAGTGGTAGGAGCCGCAATGAAAGTACACGAGGTATTAGGTCGTGGACTTGAGGAGGCTATCTACCAAGAATCCTTAGAAATAGAAATGAGAAATCGGAATATGATTCCTGAGCGAGAGAAATCTATTGATTGTTTCTACAGAGGAATAAAGCTCAAAAAGCATTATGTAGCTGATTTCTATTACAATGGTATAATCATCGAACTAAAAGCTATCAATAAAATTCTTCCAGAACATACGGCGCAACTGTTCAACTACATGAGACTAACTCATACAAATAGAGGCTTGCTTATAAATTTCTTCGGAAAGCATCTTTATGCTGAGCGCTATTGGTATTTGGAACATATAGATGATTTCATTCTTCTTACAGAAGATAATTATAAGGATTATATCGAGGAATAATTTTCCAAAAATATAATTTACTGTATTTTAATTTACTGATTTAATTTACTCCTAATTTACTTTCTAAAAAGAGGAACGCAAGTTCCATTTCGCAAGTAAACATAATTTAATTTCAAAAAAAGATATGAAGAAAATTTTATTTCTCGCCGCTATGGCAACTCTTTCTCTTGCTGCCAACGCAGAAGAGGCAAAGAAGGATTCGGTGAATCCTAACAAACCGGTATTTACAACTATCATAGAGAATCCTATCACGAGCATCAAGAACCAGGCTCGCTCTGGCACCTGCTGGAACTACTCTACCCTCTCCTACTTCGAGGCAGAGATTCTGAAAAAGACAAAGAAGACATACGACCTCTGCGAGATGTTCGTATGCAACAAGAACTATATGGATCGTGCCATTCTCAAGGTGCGTATGCATGGTGATGCTCAGTTCTCTCAGGGCGGTTCTGCATACGATGTGCTCTACGTCCTCCAGAATTATGGTATCTGTCCGGAAGAGGCTATGCCTGCTCCTGGCTCCCTCTATGGCGATACCCTCAACAACTTCAATCAGCTCTTTGCCGTTATGGAGCCATACGTCAAGGCTGTTGCCACAAAAGACGTGAAGAAGCTCAATCCTGCATGGAAAAACGGTCTTCAGGGTATTCTCGACGCTTACCTCGGCAAGTGTCCTGAGAACTTCAAGTACGAGGGCAAGCAATACACCCCAAAGACCTTTGCTGCAAGTCTCGGACTTGACTGGAACGACTATGTATCAATAACATCATACACACACCATCCTTTCTACACAGCATTCCCTGTTGAGGTTCAGGACAACTGGCGCCAGCCTGCTTCTTGGAATCTCCCTATGGATGAGATGGCTGAGGTTATCGACAATGCCGTTCGTCAGGGATATACCGTAGCATGGGGCGGTGATGTTTCAGAGGATGGCTTCACACGCGACGGACTTGCACTTCTCATCGACACAAAGTCAACCGATCTTGCAGGTTCTGATATGGCCAAGTGGCTCAAGCTCTCTGCAACTGAGAAGAAGAACAAGCTCAAGGAACTTGGTGTGAACGTGAAGGAAGAGACCCCTACACAGGAGAAGCGTCAGGAAGAGTACGACAACTGGACCCTTACCGACGACCACGGAATGCTTATCTATGGTATAGCAAAGGACCAGAATGGCCGTGAGTACTATATGGTAAAGAACTCATGGGGTGAGACTGGTGACTACAAGGGCATCTGGTATATGTCAAAGAACTTCATCGTCGCAAAGACAATGGACTTCATGGTAAACAAGAATGCCATCCCTGCCAAGATACGTAAGAAGCTCGGAATATAAAAGAACGGCCCCTCACCCGTCACTTTGTGACACCCTCTCCCCAAGGGGCGAGGGAATAGTTACCTTTTATCGCTTATATGAGGGCTTATTATTCGCGAGCTCATCAGTTTCTCAGTTTCTAACTTCCCCCTCGCCCCTTGGGGAGAGGATGCCCGAAGGGCAGGTGAGGGACCATAATTATACATATGAAAAAAATCATAACTTTTTGCGCTTCATTGATATTCTCTCTCGTTTCTGTCAACGCGCAGGATCTTGATGCGAAATACGGTGTTGACCTCCTCAAGCCGGGAACCGCAGCTCCAGAGATTGTTATCAACAAGGACGGCGGAAAGATGAATCTCCTTGAAGAGAACAAAGGCAAGTATCTCGTACTTAACTTCTGGGCTTCTTGGTGTGGCGACTGCCGCAAGGAACTGAAATATCTCAGAAGCATAAACAGAACCTATGCCGCTACCGACAGCATAGAGATCATAGGCTATTCCTTCGACAATGAGAAAAGCGCATGGAAGAAATGCATCAAGGATAGTGCCCTCGTTTGGCAAAACTATCTCAGCGAGATCCCTATGCGAAATTCTCGCGTGAAAAGAGACTATCACGTTGGGTGGATTCCTACCACATACATCATCGACAAGGATGGCAAGGTTATTCTCGCCACCGTTGTAATAGACAAGGTAATAGCAAAACTCAAGGAGATTGCTCCTAACGTTCGTCCTGACTACCTCCCTCTTGAGTCTCTCATAGCTCCAGAGAAGAAAAAGAAGAAATAGCTTTTCAGAAATCTTTTGGAAAGTAAATTCTCAGTAAATTGTAATCAGTAAATTAGGAAGTGGCATCTGCCACAAGATATTCCCAACAATAATTTATTGGATATAATTTACTTCTAATTTACTTTCTAAAAGTTTTCCCCCAAAAACAGCTTGCTGCTGTATTTAATGGGTGTAATAGTTGGTGTAATACTATTTTTCAAAAAAGTTTTCAAAGCCGAGTATTACACTTTGCAGATTTATGCGCATTAAACCATTGTATATCAACTCGTTTACTCTGGTGTAATACTCCCAAAGGTATTACACCAGTATTACATCAAATCATAAAAATTGGTGTAATACTTTCAAGGATATTACACCACATCTAACGCTCTGATAATCATCAAAAATATTGCACACAATATCAAAAGGTGTAATACTCGCTCTAAAAACTTTTTATTTTTTCATTCACACCTTTTTCTTGCCTCTACTCTAATACCGTTCCACCTCCGTTTCAAATCCGTTGTAAGTCCGTTCTCTATAACTATAGGATGATGGGACTTACATAGGACTTGCAAAGGAGGAAGAAGGGAGTTGTTTTTATATCATTAATTTGTTTTATAGAATAAGTAGAACACCTTGTTTCTTTCGTTGCTATAGACTTTACCATTATAGCTTTATTGTTAGCATTTCTTTTAATTCCTGTATTGTATGTGGCGGTTCTTTTCTATGCAACATAGCATGACAATTAGGACATACAGGAACAAGATCTTTTACAGGGTCAAGTTTATATTCTTTTCCAATAGAAGATATGGGAACTATATGATGTACATGGATAAAACCACGTCCAATCTCACCATACACTTTCTCGAAATCCATTCCACAAACAGCACACTTACAACCACAAGCTGCGATACACCTATCTCTTGCCTCATGGCTACGCTCATAACGGTTAACTACAATTTCCTTTTTTGCACCCTCAAAGACAATTTCAGAATTAGGTATTTCATCGTAATAATTTGTTTGCAGAGTGAAATATGGAAAAATATATTCAAATAATTCAGGATTGTTTTTCATGGGGGATTGAAGACTTTTTCCCCCATTAAATCCATGAAGTTTAAGGTTTTCTTCTCTCAAGGCATCATTCATAGACTCTGCAACCAATTCTAACTTGTAAGTAAGATGCTGGGAGACGCCATTATCAACCCTATATTTACTGTCTTCTCTTTCACAATTATCTTTTACCACTCTTGTCATGAACCTTACACGCCTCTCATCAGACATAAATAAGTAGACAATATCTCCAATAGAGAAGTTTGTTCTATACATCGTCCAATTTATGAATCCAATTTCATGCAAGGCTTCTGCATGATGCCACATTTTTCTATTACAGAATACTAACCATTTCTTTGGAAGTTTACCATATCTGCTTTCACATTCATCTAACAACATCCATGGAATATGCGAGAAAGACGAATATTCTCCTTTCTGAACGGATTTAATCAGACTTAAAAGAGTATAACTTGCTTTTTCCCAATTAACAGGATCGTAGTTCGTTATAAATACATCAGTATATATACGTAAATATTCAACAAGTTTATTAATACGTGAAATGTCACATTCTGTACAAAGAAGCTTTGGCTGCAAACCAACCAGCATACGGTTGGTTGCAACATTCAGGTTTCTATTTGTATATTTCCTGATAATATTCCTTATAGCTTCGTATTCACTCCATAGCGAAACGTCCTGACTATCAGCAATAGCTTTAAGATGTGGGGCTAATTCCATCCAATGCTCTTTGACAGACATCTTTTCTGCCGTACTCATTTGACCATTTCCTAATTTGGCTATACAATTTAGTCCTTTCTCAAAATAGTGCTCAAACACATCTTTATCCCATTGTGTCCAATTTCTGCCCTTCTTGGCTTCTTCTATAAACTTTGAAGTATAATATCTATATCTCTGATTGTAATTATCAGAGTCTTTCAGACTGTCTATAAGTTCTTTTAATGACTGTTTCATAAGCACTTAAATTCTGTAGCACATTTGTTTTCATTTTTTTTATTTTGCCAATAGAAACCATTTAGACATTAGACCATGTAAAAGTACAAAAATCCTTTGAAAACAAAGAAGAAAAGCCTTTAAATCTGCAAATCAATACAGCAAAAGACATTTTTGTGCTAAAAAATGCAATATAAAAGTTACATTTTAAACATAGAAATCAAATACCGCTCAAAGCTTTCTGAGATAGAACCTTTGAGCGGCATTACTATATAAAATCTCTCCCCCTTGGGGGGATGGGGGGCTATTCATCCAACAGGATCTTCATCATCTCTACAGCAGCCTTGGCTACTGAGGTACCAGGACCGAAAATAGCGGCAACACCTGCCTTGTAGAGGAAGTCATAGTCCTGAGCAGGAATAACGCCACCTGCAATAACCATGATATCTTCACGTCCCATCTTCTTGAGTTCCTCGATAAGAGCAGGAACAAGAGTCTTGTGACCAGCAGCAAGCGAGCTGACACCAACGATATGCACATCGTTCTCTACAGCCTCACGAGCAGCCTCCTCAGGAGTCTGGAACAGAGGTCCCATATCAACGTCGAAACCGCAATCGGCATAGCCTGTTGCAACAACCTTAGCACCACGGTCATGACCGTCCTGTCCCATCTTAGCTATGAAGATACGTGGACGACGACCTTCTAACTTCGCAAACTTCTCAGTAAGCTCACAAGCCTTCTCGAAGTCGCTGTCATTCTTTGATTCTGAACTATACACGCCTGAAATTGTTCTGATTACTGCCTTATAACGACCTACGACTTTCTCGCAGGCGTCAGATATCTCACCCAATGTACAACGAACCTTTGCTGCCTCTACAGCAAGAGCAAGGAGGTTGTTCTCCGACTTCTTGCCATCAGCAAACTCCTGTACGCAAGCTGTGATGGCTGCAAGTGCCTTCTGACAAGCTTCCTCATCACGCTCAGCCTTCAGTTTCTTGAGGGCTGCCTCCTGCTGAAGACGAACAGCGGTATTGTCAACCTCAAGGATATCAATAGGATCCTCGTGCGCAAGACGATACTTGTTAGTTCCAACGATTGTCTGAACGCCAGAGTCGATACGAGCCTGAGTACGAGCAGCAGCCTCCTCAATACGCATCTTAGGCACACCTGTCTCGATAGCCTTAGCCATACCGCCAAGCTTCTCAATCTCCTGAATGTGCTCCCAAGCCTTGTGAACAAGTTCGTTGGTAAGAGTCTCTACATAGTAAGAACCAGCCCAAGGGTCGATTTCCTTACATACCTTTGTCTCGTTCTGGATGTAGATCTGGGTATTACGGGCAATACGAGCAGAGAAGTCGGTTGGAAGTGCGATAGCCTCATCAAGAGAGTTGGTATGAAGCGACTGAGTATGTCCGAGGACAGCAGCCATAGCCTCAATACAGGTACGACCGACATTATTGAATGGATCCTGCTCTGTGAGCGACCATCCAGATGTCTGAGAGTGAGTACGCAGAGCCATTGACTTCGGATTCTTTGCCCCGAAACTCTTCACTATCTTTGCCCACAACAGACGACCGGCACGCATCTTTGCAATCTCCATGAAGTGGTTCACGCCTATTGCCCAGAAGAAAGACAGACGAGGTGCGAATGCGTCGATATCAATACCAGCATTGATACCTGCGCGGAGATAGTCCATACCGTCGGCAAGAGTATAGGCAAGCTCGATATCGGCTGTTGCTCCAGCCTCCTGCATGTGATAGCCAGAGATAGAGATGCTATTGAACTTAGGCATCTTCTGTGATGTGAATTCGAAGATGTCAGCGATAATCTTCATAGAGAATGATGGCGGGTAGATGTATGTGTTACGCACCATGAACTCCTTGAGGATATCATTCTGGATAGTTCCGGCCATCTCCTCAAGTTTTGCGCCTTGCTCAAGACCTGCAACGATGTAGAATGCCATGATAGGAAGCACACCACCGTTCATAGTCATAGATACAGACATCTTATTCAATGGTATTCCATCGAAGAGCACCTTCATGTTCTCTACAGAACAGATAGACACGCCAGCCTTACCCACATCGCCCACAACACGCATATTATCAGGGTCATAGCCACGATGCGTAGGGAGGTCGAATGCCACAGACAGACCTTTCTGTCCGGCAGCAAGGTTACGACGATAGAATGCGTTACTCTCCTCAGCCGTAGAGAATCCGGCATACTGACGGATTGTCCAAGGACGGAAAGGATACATCATTGAATAAGGACCACGGAGGAATGGCGGTATGCCGGCTGTGAAGTCAAGATGCTCCATGCCCTCAAGATCCTCCTTGGTATATACAGGTTTAACATCAATCTGCTCTGGAGTCTTCCAGTTATAGTTGATGCCATTCTCTTTCTGCCAATCAGCACCATTCCTCGGTTTGATGCAAGCAGATATATCGATATTGTTGAAATTCTTTCGCATAATAGTTATATAAGCCCCCCTCCGACTCCCCCGAGTGGGAGGGTTCTTTAGATAGTATTTATCCCTCAAAAGATAGCTTTATACGATATGAGGTATATAAACTCCCTCCCCCTCGGGGGAGTTGGAAGGGGGCTGTTAGTTTTAGTTGATACCGAGTTTCTGATTAAACATTTTCAGGGTTTCAAGCTGATTTACCTTCACATGAATGAAATACTCAATGCCGGCAGCCTTCAAGTCCTCTGAGCAAGCTGGAGCACCTGCAACTACGAACATTGCCGAATCACCCGTTGCCTGATATGCAGGAATAGCATATTCTGCATACTCATCATCAGAAGAACAGAGAACGATGATATCAGCACCTGCCTCCTTGGCTGCAGCAACACCTTCCTCAACGGTTGCAAAGCCGAGGTTATCGATAACCTTATATCCGGCAGCAGCAAGGAAGTTGCAAGAGAACTGAGCACGAGCCTGACGCCAAACGAGATTACCGATAGTAAGCATGAATGCCACAGGCTGTTTCTTTGCCTTCTCCGTTGCCAGACGGAGGTTCTCAAAGTCGGCTGCGAGTCGTGTGCTATTGATGCTCTTAATGCTTTCAGCCTCTGAACTGCAAGAATTCTTACAGTCTCCAATAGGCTGCTTGCCCTCTGATTTCTCGGTAAAGTTAGGGAACTGGTTAGTACCAAGGATGAACTCACGACGCTGAGCAGCATGCAAATGGCGCTTCTCGTTGGTTGCGTTGATGTCATCCTGAATAGTTCCGGCAAGAGCAGCAGCAAGGAAACCACCCTCTTCCTCTACCTTCAGGAATATCTTCCAACCCTCAGCAGCAAGCGAAGTGGTTAGCTCCTCTATATAATAAGAACCAGAAGCAGGATCAACAACCTTATCGAAATGACACTCTTCCTTCAAAAGCAACTGCTGATTGCGAGCTATACGCTCGGAGAAGTCATTTGGAGTCTCATAGACAGCATCGAATGGAGTTACCACGATTGAATGAACTCCCGCAATAGCAGCCGACATTGTCTCTGTCTGAGAGCGCAGCATATTCACATAGGCATCAAAGACCGTCATATTATAAGATGTGGTAACAGCATTCACGCACATCTTACAAGCGCAATCGCACTTAGGCTCATACTGCTTGACAATCTGAGCCCAGAGCATACGAGCTGCACGGAACTTTGCAATCTCCATGAAGTAGTTCTCTGAAATGCCCATGTTGAACTTAATCTTACTTGCCGCAAGAGTAGGATCAACACCTGCATCAACCAGTTGCTGAAGATACTCGTTACCCCAGGCAAGGGCATAGCCGAGTTCCTGAACGATATAGGCACCTGAATTGTTGAGCGATACTGAGTTTACGGAGACACAACGGAAATTAGGGTAATCCTTGAGAGCATCAATAAGAGCAGGACCAAGCTTGAGTACAGCCTGAACATCATGTCCCTTTACCACTATCTTCTCAATAGGATCCCAGTCGATAGAACCAACAACCTTCTCCTTATTATATCCCTTCTTCTCGAAATATGCAACAAGAATCTGGGCAAGTTCCACGGAATGACGCTTGCAGGTGTTGAAATTCACCTCCACAACATCACAGAGAATACCATCAAGCAACTGCTCGATGAAATCAGCACTTACAGAATCACCTGGGATTGTAAAAGAAAGGGAGTCGATACCCTTGTTCAGAATGTCGAGAGCCTTTGCATTGGCAGCCTTGGCATCAGAAGCGTCAATTTCCTGACGCACATACCACAAATTATTGTCTTTCTTGTTTCCACGAACGAATGGGAATTCGTCTGGCATGGCATTAGGAGTCTGCAATTTCTCTACGTCCTCACGGCGGTAGAAAGGCTGCACACTAAAGCCTTCATTTGTCTTCCATACCAAGCGTTTCTGGAAATCCGCCCCCTTGAGGTCAACCTCGATTTTGTCAAGCCACTCTTGGGTGGTAGGCGCAGAAAACTCGGTAAAGAGTTTCTCTTTGTTATTAGCCATAATTTTTACGTATATTGTTTAAGTATATTTGTTTTAGTCTATTGTATATGCGTATTCAATATGCAAATATAATACATTTTTTTATTATACGATAATAAATGGGAGGAAAAAATGTTTTTTGTTGAAAAAAAGTGGGTAAACGTGCATTATAATAAGGTATTTTTATTAACTTTGCAGTTATATTTTCAAATTTCACAAAAACACAATGGATTGGATTATAAATCTTTTCACTAATTCAGAGAGCGTAGCTCATATCGCATTGCTCTATGCACTTGTCATTGCAGTTGGCGTATTGCTTGGCAAGATGAAGATTGCGGGCATCTCACTCGGTGTGACTTTCGTTCTCTTCGCCGGTATAGTAGCCGGCCACATTGGATTTACTGCTCCAACCAACATTCTGACATTCGTACAGGATTTCGGTCTTATCCTGTTCGTCTTCATGATTGGTCTTCAGGTAGGTCCAGGCTTCTTCGAATCCTTCCGTGAGGGAGGCGTGAAGCTCAATCTTCTCGCAGCATCAACCATAGTGCTCAACGTACTGGTGATGTTTGCATGCTATTACATTTTCTTCGACACCTCAAACCCAATCAACCTGCCGATGATGGTAGGTACGATGTACGGAGCTGTCACCAACACTCCTGGTCTTGGTGCTGCAAATGAGGCACTTAACGCAATCTTTACCGACGGCAACATTCCCGACATAGCTAACGGATATGCCTGTGCCTACCCACTCGGCGTAGTCGGTATCATTGGTGCGACAATCGCGATCCGCTACATCTGTCGCGTAAAGCTTGAGGTAGAAGAAGAAGAACTCAACGCTCATGAGTCAAACGCAGCGGCAAAGCCTTATCTCATGCACCTCATCGTGCAGAATGAGTATCTCTCAGGGCGCACAATCCTTGAGATTCACGATTTCCTGAAGCGTGATTTCGTATGTTCTCGCATACTTCGCGGCACAGAGCTCATCATCCCAAAGAGCAGCACGACAATCGAAATGGGCGATAAAGTCTATGTTGTTTGTGCCGAGGCTGACGCAGAGGCAATCATCGCCTTCATAGGAACAAAGACCGTAGTTCCTGAATTTGAAGAGCAGGAGAAGAACAAGCAGATGGTAAGTAAGCGTATCGTTATCACAAAGTCTTCTATCAATGGCAAGACCCCTGCACAGCTCCATTTCTCAAGCGTTTATGGCGTAAACGTTACTCGCGTAACTCGTCAGGGTATGGAAATGTTCGCTTCTTCCGACCTACCATTGCTCGTAGGCGACCGCATAATGGTTGTAGGTGAAGAGGTTTCTGTAAACCGCGTGGCAACCCTCATGGGCAACGCAATCAAGCGTCTTGACCATCCAAATATCGCGACTATCTTCATTGGTATCGTCATAGGTCTTATCTTCGGTAGCATTCCTTTCGCTCTCCCTGGTATGCCTGTTCCATTGAAGCTCGGTCTTGCTGGCGGTCCTCTGATTATTGCCATTCTCATTGGACGCTATGGATATAAGGTAAAGCTCGTTACCTATACCACAACATCAGCCAACCTTATCCTTCGAGAGATAGGACTCGTGCTGTTCCTGTCGAGTGTTGGTATCAAGGCGGGTGCCAACTTCTATAATACTGTCGTTGCCGGTGACGGAATGCTGTATGTACTTACAGGCTTCCTCATCACCATCATCCCAATATTGATAATTGGTCCTCTGGCACGACTCCGCTATAAGTTCAACTACTTCACAATCATGGGTATGCTGGCAGGTACCTATACCGACCCACCGGCATTGGCTTACGCCAACGCATCATGCTCAAAGGACGCTCCTTCAATCGGATACTCTACTGTATATCCGTTGAGTATGTTCCTCCGCATCTTTGCAGCCCAGATAGTGGTGCTGTTCTTCTGCTAAGAGCATAAAAGAAATAAACGCGAAGACACAAAGGCGTGAAGTATTCGCATCATGTCTTTTTAATTTTCTGAACGCTTTGCGACTCTGCGTCTTTGCGTTTCCCTATTGTACATCGTACATTAAAGCCTTTAATCATTCAACCGGAATCACACACCTAAGAAACCTGAATTGACAATAAATACAATACATTTATAAACTACTTAAACAATACACAAAGCATCATGAAAAAGTTTGCGTCCATACTCGGTATGTTGCTTATGGGATGCACTTCATTGATGGCACAAGGTGCCAAGAATATCAAAATCAATGAGGTCGTTACTCATAACACAGCCAGTATCCAGGATGAGTTCGGAAAACATGATCCGTGGGTAGAGCTCGTAAACACAGCCTATTCTTCGTACAATGTAAGAGGCATGTACATCACCACGGACAAATCCGTTCTCAATCCCAAGATGAGTGCTCCAGAGCGTATGAAGCGTATGACAATCATCCCTAACGGAGAGAGTCGTACAGCATTATCTGCCCGCCAGCACGTAGTATTCTATCTCAACAGCAACCCGGCAGAGGGAGGTCTGCATCTTGCCGTCAAGGCAGACAGCACCACTCAATGGATTGCTCTCTATGACGGTAATGCCATAGACCTTATTGACTCTGTGTCAATCCCTGTTCTCAAGGCAAACTACTCCTATGCCCGTGTGAAGGACGGTTCAAAGGAATGGACCATAAAGACGCCTGACACGGTGACGCCTGACATCGAGAACTACACTATGGTTACAGAGTCGAAAGTGGATATGCTGAAGCGTGACGATCCTCACGGCTTTGGTATCACCGTACTCTCCATGGGCATCGTATTCACCTGCCTTGCAGTTCTCTATGTTTTCTTCTCAATTCTCGGATGGGCACTTCGCGACAAGAGCAAGCTCAAGAAGGTGGCAACCTCTACCCCACTCAAGCCTGTTGTCAAGCCAGTGGTAAAGACTGGTGAGGTAATCGCTGAGGTTGGTCACATGACAAATGTAATCCTTCAGGATGGTCTCAAGTCGAAAGGTATCTCCAAGGAAACATATATCGCGGTTATCGCAATGGCACTCAAGCAATATGCTGATGACGTACACGATATAGAGAGTGGTATTATAACCATCAAACCACGACAGACATCTTGGTCTGCTCTTGGAGCAGGAACGCCAGTTCCGGAGAAAAATACCCGCCCCCAGCCCCTCCCATAAAGGGCAAGGAGTAATTACCGAGATAAACATTCAATAATCATAATTTCTAAAACCCGCACACCAAGCGCGGCCTTTGTGAAGGATTCATTCTATAAAACATCCTTCCCTTTGGGAAAGCTTGGTTAGGCTATTATGGCAAAATATCAATATACAATACAAGGCGTTGACTACGATGTAGAAATCAATGAGGTTGAGGGTACTCTCGCCAAGGTCAACGTAAACGGAATAGACTTCGATGTTATACTCAAGCAGCCTATCTCCACAGGTAAGCAAGTAAAGAAAGTAAAGGTAGAGAAGCCAGCAGCTGCACCTGTAGTAGGCTCTGCTCCTACTCCAGAACCAGCTCCTGCACCAATTCAGGCAGGTAGCGGCACAAAGGTATTGGCTCCTCTTCCTGGTACAATAACAGAAATTCCTGTCAAGGTCGGTGATGCCGTAGCTATCGGAGACACGGTTATCGTACTTGAGGCTATGAAGATGCAGAATAATATCGAGGCAGAGACTTCAGGTACAGTTACTTCCGTACTGGTTAGCAAGGGCGACACCGTAATGGAGGGAGCAGTTCTTGTAACCATAGGATAAAGCGGCCTTACTGCCTCTTCCCCCGCCCTCTCCCGTAGAGAGGGAGCTGGAAGACGAAAGAATTATCATCAAAATCATTGTTAATTTCAAAACCGTACACCAAGCGCGGCCACTGTGAAGGACTATTACAATAAAACATCCTTCCCTTTGGGAAGGCTTGGTTAGGCTTTATGACATTTTCAGAATTCATAGTATCGAACTTCAACGAGTTCCTTACATATACAGGCTTTGCCAATGCATCGTGGGGCAACCTCATCATGATCCTCGTGGGATGCCTCTTGCTCTGGCTTGCCATTAAGAAGGATTTCGAGCCTCTGCTGCTCGTTCCTATTGGTCTTGGCATCATATTGGGTAACATCCCATTCCGTGCTGCCGGATTAGAGATTGGTTTATACGAGGATAATTCCGTGCTTAACATCTTCTATCAGGGTGTGCGACAAGGATGGTATCCTCCGCTTGTATTCCTCGGCATAGGTGCTATGACCGACTTCTCCGCACTCATAGCCAACCCGAAGCTTATCCTCATCGGAGCAGCAGCACAGTTTGGTATCTTCGGAGCATATATGGCAGCTCTTGCCATGGGCTTTGAGCCTAATCAGGCTGCTGGTATTGCCATCATAGGTGGTGCAGATGGTCCTACGGCTATCTTCCTGTCATCGAAGGTGAGTCCAAACCTTATGGGTGCTATTGCCGTATGTGCATATTCATACATGGCACTTGTCCCTGTAATCCAGCCTTTCATCATGCGTATTCTCACCACAAAGAAAGAGCGTCTCATCCGCATGAAGCCTGCCCGCCAAGTATCAAAGACAGAGAAGATTCTCTTCCCTATCCTCGGCTTGATCGTGACAACATTCATCGTACCGTCAGGTCTCCCATTGCTTGGTATGCTCTTCTTCGGCAACCTTCTGAAAGAATGTGGCAAGACTAACCGTCTGGTAGATACAGCAACCAATTCACTCAACAATGCCGTTGTCATACTCCTCGGTCTCACCGTTGGATGCTCAACTCAGGCATCTGAGTTCCTGACACTCAGCACAGTCTTCATCTTTGTTGTAGGCGCTTGTGCATTCATCATAGCAACAGCAAGCGGTGTTTGCTTTGTAAAGATAATGAACATCTTCTTGCCAAAAGACAGTAAGATTAACCCTCTCATCGGTAATGCTGGTGTTAGTGCTGTACCTATGGCTGCACGTATCTCAAACAACCTCGGTCTTGAGTACGACCGTAAGAACTTCCTGCTCATGCACGCTATGGGACCTAACGTAGCTGGTGTTATCGGTTCAGCCGTAGCAGCAGGTACGCTTCTCGGATTCCTCTCTTAATTGAGTCAGGAGTGAAAAAGAAAAGAGTGAGGATTCTTAGCAATAAAGAATCTTCACTCTTTTGTTTTATATCTATTGGTATGTTACTTATAGTAATACCACCAATAAGTGCCGAAATAGGCATTCTTGAGGGTATTGTCATGCTCAGCCTTGTTCTTACGCTTTGAACGCATGAGTTTCTGAAATTCCTTATAGTCGGTCTCTGCAGCACTATTCGCATACATCAACTGCCGTTGTGAGAAAAGATGCGTATATAGCACAAGAGCCTCGCGATAGTGTTTTGGAAGCTCGTCAGGCGATTTCATCTTAACACCGGAAGGAGATACAGCCTTTGGCATAGGAATAGAGTCTGCAGCCTCCTGTTCGCCTATAAGACGGGCGAGTTTCTTGCGTTTCTTCATTATAGCCGTTAATTCCTCATCCTTCTCCTGCTGAGTGCGGAAATCATACACCTTTACTATCTCCCTTGCAAAACCTCTCAGGTCCTTGTCAAGGAGACAGGCTGTAAGCATATAGTCATCAACACTTGGACGTGCCATATTCTTTCTCTGAAGCACACGAAGGAATTTTCTTACATCCTTTACTTCTGCACGTGGATATCCTCCTAAATTACGCCATATAAGACTGTCAGGCATAAGCATTGCATGAACGTCCTTTGACGGTAGCAAGGAATGAGAACCACCAGAAACAGGATACTCAAACAATCGCTCACCAAGCTCATTCTGTCTGCTAAGAGCATATGCACGAAGCATAGTCATAGAGGTATTGCCATCTGTTGATGCCTCTTCAAGCGCAGACTCATAATGTCCGTCCATAATCTTATGCTCCATCCTAAGTACGGAATGCAGATAACGGTCATTGTTTCCCATACAGAAGGTAACGAAGAAGAGCGTAGCAAGCAATCCGTAGTTATACCATGCCACAAGCGAAACCACCGATGTTCCTCCATGCAACTTACTCTCGCATGGCGCATAGTCACTTAACAGTTTCATAGCCACAGCTACAATTGTAAGTAATATACATGCCACGACGGCAGAGAAGACAAAAGAGACAGAATTATCAGGCCGTAACGTTGCACTTGACAACACGCCAAGCAATATAAGCGATGGGGCAAAAGACAATGAGAAGGCACGATGCGGTAACTTTACGACTGCAGTCACTCCCACATGAATGAGATAGAGCACAACCGTGATAAGCACAGCACCAATCAAAGAATTATAATGTGTCTCACCTCCCGACCAGACATGCTGAGCTAATGCCAGCATATCAGACAGATAGTTGTACACATACAAAAATACAAATATCAGAAACATAATAGCACACACCACGCGTATCGTGGTGGTGCTACTTTGATTACTTTTTGCCATAAGAAGCCTAACAAACCTTTAATTCTTCCTCAGTACCACAGCTGACCTTGCCGGAATATAGAGCTTTAGCCATTCCTTCTTTTCCTTCACATACAACTCGTCATAGTTGGTGAGATGTATGACGGAATCATCAGCAAAGCCATTGCCTCCGAACTCCTTCGCATCTGTATTGAGCACCACGCTATAAGAACCTGTAGGAACAAGGAATCCATAGTCAGTGAACGAGGTGCAAGGTGAGAAGTTGAATACGAAGACCAAGTCACCACGTGAGAAAGCAAGTACCTGATCTCCGTCATTATGCCAAATCTCAATCACAGGAGTCAGGTTGAAATTCTTCTCGCTCTTTATCACCTCCATCATCTTGCGGTCAAAGTCGCCAAGCCAATGATAGCAAAGTTCCTTATTGTCCACAAGATTCCACTGACGGCGAGCATACTTGTAGCTCCATCCGTTGCCTTCACGTGGGAAGTCTATCCATTCTGGATGCCCCCATTCGTTGCCCATGAAGTTGAGGTAACCGCCATTGATAGTAGAGGCTGTAACAAGACGTATCATCTTGTGAAGGGCAATTCCGCGTGTGGCAACATCATTCTCGTCACCCTTCTTGAAGTGCCAGTACATATCAGAATCTATAAGACGGAACACTATTGTCTTATCGCCTACAAGTGCCTGGTCATGCGACTCCGCGTAAGATATCGTCTTTTCATCCTGACGTCGGTCGGTGAGTTTCCAGAAGATATCAAATACGCCCCAATCCTCATCCCTTTTCTCTTTGATCATCTTGATCCAGTAGTCAGGGATACCCATAGCCAGACGATAGTCGAAGCCCATACCGCCATCAGCAAACTTTGCTGCAAGTCCCGGCATTCCCGACATCTCCTCTGCAATGGTTATAGCATTCTTGTTTACCTCATGGATGAGCTTGTTTGACAGAGCAAGATAGCACATGGCATTATCATCCTGACCTCCGTTGAAATAGTCGCCATAGCCGCAGAAATCAACGCCAAGACCGTGGTTATAATAGAGCATGGAAGTCACTCCGTCAAAGCGGAAACCATCAAAATGAAACTCTGTGAGCCAGTATTTGCAGTTGGACAGCAGGAAATGGATTACCTCATGCTTGCCATAGTCGAAACAGAGAGAATCCCACTGGTTATGCTCTCTGCGGTCGCCAGGATAAAAGAACTGGTTAGGATCTCCACAAAGATTGCCAAGACCTTCATTTTCATTCTTTACAGCGTGAGACTGAACAAGATCCATAATCACTGCAATACCATTCTTGTGAGCCTCGTCAATGAGAGCCTTCAGTTCCTCTGGTGTTCCGAATCTGCTTGAAGGTGCAAAGAAACTGCTTACGTGATAGCCGAAGGAGCCATAGTATGGATGCTCCTGAATAGCCATCAACTGAAGACAGTTATATCCAGCCTTGATAACACGGGGAAGTATCTTATCCTTGAACTCTGTATATGTGCCAACCTTCTCCTCGTCCTGTGCCATACCGATATGTGCCTCGTAAATAAGCAGAGGAGTGGTATTTGGCTTGAAGGATTTCTTCTTCCATACATATTCCTGTTCAGGAGCCCACACCTGTGCGGAGAATATCTTTGTCTCTGCATCCTGTACCACGCGACGGCACCATGCAGGAATACGCTCTCCCTGACCACCGTCCCAATGCACGGACATCTTATACAACTGTCCATGTGACAATGCCTTGGCAGGAAGCTTCAGTTCCCAGTTACCGGTATTCTTCACACGCTTGGCAGCAAACTTCGCATCTTCCTTCCAACCGTTGAAATCACCTATAAGATATATGGCGGTAGCATTTGGTGCCCACTCTCTGAATATCCACTTACCCTTGTCATCACGATGCAGACCATAGTATTCATGACCGTTTGCGAAATCCGACAGAGACATCTTACCCTGATTAGTAAGCTCTCTCTCCATCCAAACAGCATGATCATGACGTCCACGGATAGCATCCTCGTAAGGCTCAAGCCATGGGTCGTTGGCCACTATGCCGATATGTTTTGGAACAGTTGCCTTAGCACTTGTTTTCTTTGTTGTTGCCATAAGAAAAGCCTAAAAAAGCAAGGCCTCTCCCCCCAGCTTTGCACATACTCCGATGTTATTAACATCGGACTTCCCTCCGTAGGGAGGGAGCCGGAAGGCAAAGGCGTATCAAATTATAAGCCTAACCAAGCCTTCCCAAAGGGAAGGATGTTCGATTGTATAATCGCGAAAGGCATGTTAATTATTAATTGTTAATTGAAATTAGGCTCTCCGACCGACACATACTCCGATGTTATCAACATCGGACTTCCCTCCCTACGGGGGAGGGCGGGGGGAGAGGCCTCTGTTAGGTTAGGCTTTTACGCCTTCACCTTGAAGATAGCCTTTCTGAACTCTGGAACGTATGAGATGCAAGGAGCATGACCGTCCTGTGGGAAGAAGATAACCATCATGCCCGGACGGCATGTGATATAGCTCGAACCCGGCACGTCAGGATACTTTGTAATATCCTTCTCTGCGTTGTATTCTGCCTTTGGAAGGTCATCCAATGGAAGATACCCGTAAGTTTCCTCTTCGTCGAGAGGTATCTGGATATCAATCATCTTGACGTGAGTCTCCATCACAGCCTCGTCAGGAGTCTTGCCCTTGGCTGTTGTGATGTTGACAAAGAGGTCATTTCCCTTGATCATATACTTGCCGTCTTCCATAGAAGCCAAGTCATTCTCCTCGATGAACTTAACCACGTCTGCGAACAGAGGGTTGACACCGATGTAGTTCTTCAGATTTTCGATTGTATCAATTACCATAGTTGTTATGTCGATTAAAGATTCTCTTCATTTCTTATGCCCATCTCGTATGTTCCACGGGCTGTCACCTTTCCGTTACGGTCTTTCTCCACAAAGGCGCCGTTGCGCTCGTCATTCACGTAAGAGCCCTCAAAACGCTTGCCATCCTTGCTTTCCTCGATAGCCTTGCCGTTTCGCTTGCCCTGACTGAACATGCCACGGAACTTATCTCCATTGGCAAAGTGGATTATTATCTCACCGTCAAGCTGACCGTTCCTGAATGTGCCGTCAAAAACGTCACCCGATTTCTTTGTCATCTTGCCCTTGCCTTCCTGACGGTCGTTCTTCCACATTCCGACATACGAATCGCCATTGCGCCAGATGAACGCGCCGTAGCCGTCCTTGTCGCCATTTGAGAAATGACCGCTGTATTTGTCGCCGTTGGCATATTTGAAGATGCCCTCGCCGGTACGCTCGCCCTGCACGTAGTCACCCTCATACACATCGCCGTTCTGGAACTTATATATGCCCCTGCCATCCTGCATGTCATTCTTCCACATGCCATTGTATGAGTCTCCTGAGGCGTATGTGAACTCGCCCTTGCCGCAACGCTGGTTGGCAACCCACTGGCCTACGTATGTAGTGCCGTCGCCCCAGCTGAACACGCCCTTGCCCTGCTTCATGTCAGCATTCCAGTCGCCCTCGTAGAAAGCGCCGTTGGCGTAGGTATATCGTCCCCTGCCCTGTCGCTTGTCCTCGAACCATGCGCCCTCGTACTTGTCACCGTTGTAATAGTACATAGTGCCCTGTCCCTGCTGATAGTCACGGAACCAAAGGCCCTCATAACGGTTGTTATTGGCAAAGTAGTAAGTACCCTTGCCATGCTGCTGATCCTGAAACCACTGGCCTTCGTATTTCTCGCCGTCAGTAAACTGGTATATGCCGAAGCCCTGACGCTTGCCTTTAACGTATTCCCCTTCGTATGTATCGCCATTGGCGAATTTCACGTTACCCTTGCCGTGAGGCTTACCAGCCACCATCTCGCCCTGATACAAGCCCTCATCATGGGTATAGCATGAACCGAGCGAAATCTTCTGAGCGCCTACATTAAGTGAAACGGTCAATAGCAATATAGATATTATATTTGTTTTCAAAACTATTTCTTTTAATTGATTAATAGAGGTCTAAAGACTAAGGTCTAAGGACTAAGGACTAAGGTCTAAGGACTTTCAGCCTTTGACTTTTGACTTTTGACCTTCGACTTTTGACTTTTAAATGCCTTTCGCCTTCAAAATTACAAAAAAATCCCCGAAAAGTCATAAACAACGACATATTTTTTCGATTTATTAGAGAAAAACGACATGCATCAATTTGTTTTTGCAATTTATTTACTATCTTTGCAGAGATAATGCCCCTCACCCGCCCTTTGGGCACCCCTCTCCCCAAGGGGCGAGGGAAAAGATACCTTTTCTCGCTCAAATGAATTCGTATCATGAGGGATTGTTTTAATTAGTAATACTAACTTTCCCCTCGCCCCTTGGGGAGAGGATGCCCGCAGGGCAGGTGAGGGGCCTTTATTTATGAAATTCATCGGAATAATCCCAGCGCGTTACGCATCTACCCGTTTTCCGGGGAAACCTCTCGCCATCCTCGGTGGCAAGACGGTCATTCAGCGTGTTTATGAGAAAGTGACATCATGTCTTGAAACGGCATACGTGGCAACCGACGACCAGCGTATCTTCGACCATGTGAAGTCATGGGGCGGCAACGTGGTTATGACGTCCCCCAACCACAAGAGCGGTACTGACCGCATCGAGGAGGCAATAGAGAAAATCGGTGGCGACTATGACGTTATCATCAACATACAGGGCGACGAGCCATTCATCGACCGCAGTCAGATCGAGGAGGTCTGCCGTTGCTTCGACGATGCTGACACTCAGATAGCCACACTCGGCATCCCGTTCAAGAAAGATATCGAAGTAATCCAGAATGCGAACTCCCCGAAAATTGTCACCGACAACCGCGGCTTCGCCCTCTACTTCTCACGATCTGTCATTCCTTTCATCCGAGGCAAGGAATCGGAAGAGTGGCCAGAGCACTACCCGTTCCTGAAGCATATCGGACTCTACGCCTACCGTCGCGAGGTGCTCAGGCAAATCACCTCCCTCCCACAGTCAAGTCTTGAGATAGCCGAGAGTCTCGAACAGCTCCGCTGGCTACAGAACGGATACAGAATCAAAGTCGGCACAACCAATCTCGAAACAATCGGAATTGATACTCCCGAGGATCTCGCGAATGCAGAGAAATACCTTAGCGAGAGGGGGTAATTCCTTACATAAAAAATGAAAAAAACTCTTCCAAGTCAGACAGCCATTGCATTTGATTTGGAAGAGTTTTCGTATTATCACTTATCCGCATTTACCCGATAAGCAGCCTGAAGGGCTAACGAGCCAATAGCATAGGGCATCGCCCTATGTACATGGTATCCGATATTTTCGCCCTGTAAGGGCAAAAGCATTACCTCATTTTAGAGCTTTTGCCCTTACAGGGCGTTAACTATTTCTCTAATTCACCTAGGGCGACGCCCTAGGCTAAGTGCATGTTAGCCCTTCAGGCTGTCTATCGATTCTATACAGAAATCATTACAAAGAAACACGAAAATACCCCCTTGACAGTTTGACAGATTGACAGATGACAGATTTTTGGCCCAACTATACAAGTACAGAATAACCTGAAAGACAACACATTAACATCTAAATCACCCTAAATGTCAATCAAGCAGAAATCGATTATAAAATTTACTTTAGCTACAAATCTGCTCACAACAACCCGAATCTGTCATCTGTCAATCTGTCAAAAAAATGACAGGGGGATTTTTTTTAGAGGGGCGCATAATTTTCCCTATAATAAAAAAATATATAAATATATTTTTTTATTATATGTATTTTTAGAGCGCGGAATCCCCCACTTGACAGATTGACAGAATGACAGATGACAGATTTTTAACATTTGTTGTATTGTGCACTAAAATTCAGAAATTTTCGCAGTTAATCAGTTTTGTATCAACGCTTTACAAGTTTGTAAAAATTACAGCACGTCGCTTTTTGCATTTTTTCCTTGCAGGATTTGAAAGATATTTGTACCTTTGCACCAGGAAATCAAAAAACTCCCAATCGAAGGACAAGATGAGGATGCTGATGATTTCCCATCGACAAAAGTCCACCGCCGATGTAAAAAGACAAAAAGTCCTATACTAGTTCGTAGTAAACCCGTAGTGAAGCCCTTATTACAATGGGCGCTCAATGGGAGAACCGATTACGATAGGCAAACATTTATTTCTCTTCTACTACACTACTTGCAAAGCAAACTAATCCAAACAGAAAACAAAATCATGTATTTGCCTACCTGCATAGAATCCGGCTCCAATCTGTCAATCTGTCAATCTGTCAAGGGGGGGTATTTCTTGCATCAAGCATCCCATAACAGGATAGATTCCACTCCCCTCGAAGCATCACCGGCAAAAAAAATGCCTGCCGGAAACCGACAGGCATCTGAGATTATGGTTTATCCAAGATATTTCATGAGGATCTTTGCATTACCGGAGTCACGGAGCTTGGTGATTGACTTCTCGCGAATCTGACGGACACGCTCACGGGTAAGACCGAGCTGATCTCCGATTTCCTCAAGTCCCTTCTCGTGACAGCCTATGCCGAAGCACTCGCGGATGATGGTTATCTCACGGTCCTTGAGCACCTTTGAGAGCACGTTGTTTAGTTCCATAGCCATTGACTCGTGGTCAACGTGGCGGTCGGTGCGTGAATCCTCGCCTGATGCCATGACGTCGAGCATACAGTTCTCCTCACCATCGGTGAATGGCGCGTCGATACTCACGTGATGTCCGTCGGCACCGAGGCTCTGACCAATTTTGTCCTCCTCGATATTGGTGGCAGCAGCAAGTTCCTGAACGGAAGGGCGACGCTGGTGCTCCTGCTCGAACTTGTTGATCTCGTGGTTGATCTTGTTGAGAGAACCTACCTGATTGAGAGGAAGGCGCACAATACGGCTCTGCTCTGCGATGGCCTGGAGGATGCTCTGGCGAATCCACCATACGGCGTATGATATGAACTTGAAGCCACGTGTCTCATCGAATTTCTGAGCAGCCTTGATAAGGCCGATATTGCCTTCGTCGATAAGGTCAGTAAGAGTAAGTCCCTGATGCTGATACTGCTTTGCCACAGATACAACGAAACGGAGGTTTGCCGTTACGAGCTTATCCTTCGCACGTTCACCATCCGGACCTCCCTTCTTGATCATCTGTGCAAGCTCTATTTCCTCATCAATGCTGATAAGCGGTGCACGACCAATTTCTACGAGATACTTATCCAGAGCTTCGCTGGAACGGTTGGTGATACTCTTCTGAATCTTTAACTGTCTCATCTCTGATGTTTAATGAAAATTTAATTGTTTGTTATTCAACAAAATATAGGGACATAATAACCCCACATAATAGAAAAACGGCGCAAAAGTACAAATATTTTATCAGACCACCAATTTTTTTTCACTTTTTTTTATTTGACCCCTACAAGACGCCAAAAACGGTCTCCGTTACCCTTGTAATATGCCATGACGAGATAGCGGTTCTCGGTCTGGAAGAAGTCGCCCTCGGTCTCGCCCGTAGGCGTCAGTTGGTGTGAATATACCGGCAGGATGTTGAGATACTGGTATGAGTAATATCCGTATTTCAGGGGAATCTCCACATGATACCATTTATTCTCTTCGTCGTATTCCATGAGGTACTTCGCCGAAAGTGCGTTATATGTCCATTTGCCGTCAACATACACCTCACCGTTAAGACGAGGGGTATCGAGATAGAAATTCACCTTTACATATTCCGAGGTGATATCATTCTCTATGTTGTCGAAGTTGCGGATAAGGAAGGCGCCGTCGGCATCCTCGTCATAGACATAGGCACGACGGGGATAGTCGTGGAAAAGATGCGCATGATACCATTCCCCATCCCATTGCAGGCTCTCAATGCCCATTGTGTTGCGATGCACGTCGAGCATCTCGAACTTATGGAACTCGTTTGCTGCAGGGAAGATAAGGTCCTCGCAATGTGTCCATTCCATTGTGCCGGGGCGGACGATAGGCGCAGGAGGGCACCACACCTGATTGTCGGAACGGTGGTTCTGCATCACAAGCACACGGAACTGCTCACGCGGATTGGTTGCCCTGAGTTTCTGTGGGTAGTCAAGACGCAGATTGAGCTGCTGATGCGACCTACGCACGTCGATGTCGGTATCGGTAAGTATGGTGGTTGATATATTGGCAATGTTCTCTGTCACCATGAAACGAGCCGTGGCAACCACTTCCTTCGTATCATCGTCGATGATGTCGAGCTGATAGTTGCCGCTTATCTTCGGCGCGCACGACGAGTTAGGAAACTTCAGCGTGTAGTGGTTATAAAGCTGATTCGTGTTGATTGATTCCTGATAATTGTCGATTGTTATGCCATCATGAAAGCCGGATATGTAGTCGCTTGTGAAGAGTCCTTCGGTAGGTGTCCAGTCAGGCTCACAATGGGTAAGGGAATAGACATAGCGATGATACTGGTGCGTAAGGTCGTCGAAAGAGATGGTGAGACAGTCGGAAGAGCCAAGACGGATTACGGCATCACCCAGCCAGTTCTTTCCAGAAACCACCTGAAGCGATGCTATGTTTTCACTTCGTATCTCATGCTGCTGAGCATAAGCCGACATTGTGAGCAACAGAATACCTGTCAGTAGTTTTATCTTCTTCATATCAATTAAATTGACAGCAAAAGGTGTGCCATAGCCTTGAGTTATGACACACCCTGTTTTATTATATAAGTGAAAAATGAAGAGTTAAGAATTTGAATTACATCATATTGCAAAAAGCCTGTTGACAGCTTTCAACTGCAAAGCAAACTTAAATTGGCTTTCCCTTCGGCCGCCGAGCTAAATCTTCTTCACTCTTAACTTTTCACTCTTAACTCGAAACACGAGTTAGTTATTCACCGAACCTCCCACAATATCGAGAAGCTCACTGGTGATAGCCTGCTGACGAGACTTGTTATACTGAAGGTTCAGTAAGCGGAGCAGTTCGTCGGCATTATCCGTTGCTGTCTGCATAGCAACCATACGTGCAGCATGTTCTGATGCGTTACTGTCAAGGAGTGCTGTGTAGATCATTAAATTCACATAGCGAGGAATGAGAAGGTTGAGAACCGTCTGACGGTCAGGCTCCACGATGTAGTTGTCGTGCAAGGTTTTAGCCTTTGCATCCGAACTTGTTCCGTCAAGAGCCTTGTGTCCGCCCTGTTGCTCAAGATATTCCTGCGCATTGCCAGTCACTACGTTGGTTTTCAAATCACGAGTGTGGTCATAGTCCATAGCCTCCTCGATGTCGATAGGAATCAACGTCTTTGTCTGGAGAATCTGCGAACCTGCACTCTTGAAGTGATGGTAGATCATCTCAACCTTGTCTATCTCTCCTTTTACGAAGAGGTCGGCAAGTTTAAGACCTATCTGTACGCATTCATGGGAATTAGGTTTGTCGGCAAGAGCAGCAAAGTTGCCACCGCTCTTTATTCCGAGCTTGTTCACCTTCTCTGCAACCTTACGGCCTACAGGATAGACAACGACCTCTATTCCCTTCTCTTTATAACCGTCTACTGCACGCTGCATCATTTTGATGACATTGGCATTGAAACCTCCGCAAAGGCTTGAGTTGGAAGCGAAGACGAGCATTGCCACCTTCTTCACCTCTCGCTTCTGCGTAAGTGCGCCCTGAGCATCCATATCAGCAGCAAGGTAGGTCTTGAGGATAGTCTCCAGCATATTCTCATAAGGGAGCATATTCTCAATCATCACCTGCGCATGATGAAGTTTGCTCGATGCCACCATCTTCATCGCACTCGTAATCTTACGTGTGCTCTGAACTGATGCTATACGATTTTTAATTTCCTTTAATGACGGCATAGTAATTTACTATTTAGATATTTACTATTTACTATTTTATCTATTAGTAAATATTATTTAGCGTACTGACCTGATACATCAGCCATTACCTTCTCGATGGTTGAGGTTGCGCTGTCGTCAATCTTACCACTGCCGAGGAGGTCAATGACATCAGAGTGACTTGTGCGCATTATCTCAAGGAAGGTATCCTGACACTCACGAACCTTATCAACTGGCACAGGAGCCATCAAGCCATGAGTACCGCAATACAGGATTGCAATCTGCTCGCCTACAGGCATTGGAGAATACTGAGGCTGGATAAGCAACTGATTATTCTTACGTCCACGGTCGAGAGTCATGGCAGTAACGGCATCCATATCACTTGAGAACTTAGAGAAGCTCTCAAGCTCACGATACTGAGCCTGGTCGATCTTCAACGTACCTGCCACCTTCTTCATTGACTTGATCTGAGCCGAACCACCTACACGAGATACGGAGATACCTACGTTGATAGCAGGACGGAAGCCTTGGTTGAAGAGGTCTGACTCCAGATAGATCTGTCCGTCAGTAATAGAGATTACATTTGTTGGGATGTATGCTGATACGTCACCAGCCTGTGTCTCGATGATAGGAAGAGCCGTGAGAGAACCACCACCCTTCACCTTACCCTTAAGGCACTCTGGAAGGTCGTTCATCTGCTCTGCCACTTCCTGCTGCTCGTTGATCTTAGCAGCACGCTCGAGAAGACGAGAGTGGAGATAGAATACATCACCAGGGTAAGCCTCACGTCCAGAAGGACGACGGAGGATAAGAGATACCTCACGATATGCAACGGCCTGCTTAGAGAGGTCATCGTAGATAACGAGAGCATGCTCACCACGGTCACGGAAGTACTCACCGATAGCAGCACCTGCGAATGGTGCATAATACTGCATAGCAGCAGGATCACTTGCCGTAGCAGCAACGATGATGGTATATGGAAGAGCACCACGCTCCTTGAGGTTCTGTACGAGCGCAGCTACTGTAGATGCCTTCTGACCGATAGCAACATATATACAATATACAGGCTCTCCTGCCTCATAGAATGACTTCTGGTTGATGATAGTATCAATGGCGATAGCCGTCTTACCAGTCTGACGGTCACCGATGATAAGCTCACGCTGACCACGACCGATAGGAATCATAGAATCCACAGCCTTGATACCGGTCTGCAATGGCTGCTTAACCGGCTGACGGTAGATAACACCCGGAGCCTTACGGTCGAGCGGCATCTCGAATGCGTCGGCAAGGTCAATAGCACCACCACCATCAATAGGCTGGCCGATAGGATTGATGACACGGCCGAGCATATTGTCGTTGACGCGAATAGAAGCAATACGATTGGTACGCTTCACTGTCTGACCTTCCTTAATACCGCTTGTAGGACCCAGAAGCACACAACCTACGTTGTCTTCCTCCAAGTTCATCACGATAGCCATGGTGCCGTTATCGAACTCAAGAAGTTCGTTAGCCTGTGCATTGCGCAAGCCGTAGATACGAGCCACACCATCGCTCACCGTCAGTACGGTACCCACCTCGTCAAAATTCTGACCTTGGTTGATACCCTGCAGCTGCTGAAGAAGCACCTCAGACACTTCGCTTGGTTTTATTTTGTCCATTATTCGAAATTACAAAGTTACAAGTTTACTAATTACAGTCGGGGTTAGCCTAACTGCTTGAGAATAGTACGCAACTGCGACTGTACGCTGACATCCATGCGATAGGTATCATACTCAAGTATGAAGCCACCGATAATGTCGGGGTTCACCTTTGTCTCGAACTCCACGTTTGCCTGAGTACGCTTCTCCACCATCCTCTGCATCTTATTACGCACATCCTCCGTTACGGGGACAGCTGTGATGAGACGACCGGAAACCACATTCTTCTCCTGGCGGTAGAGTGTGACAAAGGAATTGGCCATAAACTGCATAAGGTTCTCCCTACCCTCTTGAAGCACAAGACGTATGAACCTCTTGGTCTGCTCTGAAGGATTACCACCGCAGGCAGCAAGGAGGATATCCTCCTTCTTGTCCTTTGGCAGCATGGGATTGTCGATGGCTGTTCTCAGCTGGCGCACGTCGAGGTAGCTCTGGGCGATGCTTTGCATATCAGCATAAACAGCGTCCTTCACAGCCTGTTGAGCAGCACTCTTCAGAAGAGCGCGAGCATAGCGAACTGAAATTACACCAGTATTCATAATCGATTTTCCCTTATACTTTATTTATTCTCCACTTGAACCTCATCCAGCATACGGTCGATGAGCTGCATCTGCTGAGCATCGCTTGAGAGGTTGGTACGTACCACCTTCTCAGCAATCTGAACAGAGAGCTGGGCAACCTGAGCCCGAATATCGCGAATTGCAGCCTGCTTCTCACGCTCTATCTGGAGGTTTGCTTCCTCCATGATGCGAGTAGCCTCTGCCTTCGCCTTATTCTGGGCTTCCGCGATAATGGCATCACGCTTGGCACCGGCTTCCTTGATGATGTCCGCCTGCTGCACACGCGCCTGCTGTACTATAGCTTCACTTTCCTGCTGTATGTTCGTGAGTCTCTCGGCTGCCTCATGGGCACTCTTCAGACTCTCATCAATGAACTTCTTACGCTCTTCAACCATGCCTACGATGGCAGGGAAGCCGAACTTAGCAAGCACACCGAACACTACAAGGAATGCGAGAAGCATCCAGAACAGTAGTCCAAGATCGGGAGTTAATATTGATGGGAGATTCTCCATTTTCTAATGGTTTTGAGGTTTATAAGAAGGTGGTATGAACTCAACCTTCAAACCTGTGATGATTACTTGATAAGGAATGCGCAGGCAACAACAGCGAAGAGGGCAACACCCTCAACGAAAGCAGCAGTAAGAATCATGTTTGTCATGATTGTACTTGAAGCCTCTGGCTGACGAGCAATAGCATCCATAGCGTTACCGCCAATTTTACCAATACCCAAACCTGCACCAATAGTAGCAAGACCTGCACCAAGACCGCAACCCATAGCTGCGATTCCGTCTAAAAGAAGTGATGAAATCATAATTTTAAATGTTTAAAGTTATTAGTTTTTTTATTTGTTATTTCTATTTTCGACCACGCCAAGCATCGGCATGGCACATTAATTATTATTCTGTTTGTATTACTCTGCGTGATGATGAGCCGGACGTGAGAGTCCGATGAACACGGCAGAGAGGAGCGTGAATACGTAAGCCTGAACGAATGCCACAAGCACCTCAACGAGATTCATGAACAGAAGCATCAGTCCGCTGAACAGGTTCAAACCTATACCGTATGCCGTACCCATTGACCATCCTAGGAAGATGATACATGTGAACGAGAGTATAACGGCATGACCAGCCATCATGTTGGCAAAGAGACGGACCATCAATGCAAACGGCTTAGTGAAGATTCCTACAAGCTCAATCACAGGGATAAGCGGTGCAGGATATGCCTTCAGGAACAATGGCACCTCCGGCCAGAATATCTCCTTCCAGTACTCCTTGTTGCCGTTGAAGTTCACGGCTATCATCGTACAGATGGCAAGGAAGAACGTTATGTTGATGTTACCCGTCACATTACCACCACCAGGGAATATAGGAACAAGTCCTACAAGGTTCGTGGTGAAGATGAAGAAGAACACCGTCATAAGGTATGGAGCATAGCGGCGATAGTAAGCCTCACCTACAAGTGCCTTTGCCACATCGTCGTGAATCATCATCACAAGCATCTCCATGCATCCTACGAAACCACTCGGAGCCTCCTGTTTGCAGTCATGCTTCTTATACCAGCGAGCGCATGAAAGGAAGATAGTGATGAGGATAGCCACGACAATCCAAATCTGCGCTACGCTCTTTGTGATTGAGAGATCCAAAGGACGCTCCACAGTACCGTCAGGCATATTCTCATATATCTTGCCATGCTTTTCCTGATTGAAGAAGAAGTTCTGAGGAAGTGAATGCTCAGTACAGAACGTCCACTCACCAGTTGCGCTGCTCCTTACGATAATAGGCAATGGAATACTCAAGTGCTTACCCTCATACGAACAGATATGCCACTCGTAAGCATCAGCAAGATGCTCAAGTACAATCTCAGGGATATTTATGCCCTCACCACCTTCCTTCTTCTCTTCTGAGGCGAAGGATGACAGCGGAAGCAAAGCAACAACCACCAAGAGGAGTATCGACTTTATGTGTTTCATTATTTTACTTATTAACCTTATATTACTTGAAGAGTTTGTTGACCATCTTGGCAAAGAAGATGGAGTGAAGAACCAACAGCACGAAATAGTTGGCCATAAAGGCTATAACCCATGGAATCATAGCATCCCTGCCTACTACGGCATAGACTATTCCAAGAGTAACCAGCACCAGGAACATACGAAAACCGGAACTTGCCGTATGGAACGTGGCAAGAAAGTTCAGATGCCTTATGGCTACCCACTTCCAAAGCGTTGTCAGTATCACCAACTCAAACACAGAAAAGATAGCCGCAATGCTACAAGCTTTGTCATGCAACAGACTCGCATCCAACAACTGGTATTTCGTAATCACCATTGTTATGCCTCGTAGCACACAGATGGCGAGGAGGCATACCAGCATGTGCTGACTGGCTTGTTTCTTTATTTCGGTCTCTGGCATTTCCTTACTATTACAATTCCACACAGAGGTTTACCTGATTCTGATTCACAGAAACAAAGCCTCCGATGATCTCCAGACTTTTCTTTCCTTCAGCCGTTTCGTAGGTAACAACACCCTTTTCTAGTGAAGATATGATTGGCGCATGGTTCTGAAGTATCTCAAAGCTTCCCAGTGTTCCGGGAACAAGGACACTCACAACCTCGCCGTCAAACTCAATCTTCTCTGGTGAAACTATCTTTAATTTTAACATAAGAATATAAATTAACGAACCACGGCCCCTCACCTGCCCTTCGGGCATCCTCTCCCCAAAGGGCGAGGAAAAAGTTACATTCTTTCGCTGTAAGGTTTTGAGGTTTCATTAGTAATATCCCCCTCGCCCCTTGGGGAGAGGGTGTCCGCAGGACGGGTGAGGGGCTACTGGGTGTTTTTTTATCCCTGTGCCTGAGCAAGAAGTTTCTTACCCTTCTCGATAGCCTGTTCGATAGTACCTACGTTGAGGAATGCCTGCTCTGGCAGGTCGTCAAGCTCGCCATTGAGAATCATGTTGAAGCCCTTGATAGTATCCTCAATGCTTACCATCTCACCCTTAACGCCAGTGAACTGCTCTGCAACCGTGAATGGCTGAGAGAGGAAACGCTGTACGCGACGAGCGCGGTTCACAGTCAGCTTATCCTCATCAGAGAGCTCATCCATACCAAGGATAGCGATGATGTCCTGAAGTTCCTTATACTTCTGGAGAATCTGCTTCACACGCTGAGCGCACTCATAGTGTTCCTTACCTACTACCAATGGATCAAGGATACGTGATGTAGAGCCGAGAGGATCCACAGCAGGATAGATACCAAGCTGTGCGATGTTACGTGAAAGCTCCGTAGTAGCATCAAGGTGAGTGAAGGTAGTAGCTGGAGCAGGGTCGGTCAAGTCATCGGCAGGCACATAAACTGCCTGTACTGATGTGATAGAACCTGTCTTTGTTGATGTGATACGCTCCTGCATAGCACCCATCTCTGAAGCAAGCGTTGGCTGATAACCTACGGCTGATGGCATACGGCCGAGAAGAGCCGATACCTCAGAACCTGCCTGAGTGAAACGGAAGATATTGTCAATGAAGAAGAGGATGTCACCACCCTGATCACGGAACTCCTCAGCAACAGTAAGACCTGAGAGGGCAACGGAAGCACGTGCGCCTGGTGGCTCGTTCATCTGGCCATATACAAGAGTAGCCTGTGACTTCTTAAGTTCCTCAGGGTCAACGAGTGACAAGTCCCACTTACCCTCGGCCATAGCCTCTTTGAACTTCTCACCGTACTTGATAACGCCTGACTCAATCATCTCACGGATAAGGTCGTTACCCTCACGGGTACGCTCACCTACACCGGCGAATACAGAGTAGCCGTTGTGTCCCTTAGCGATATTATTGATAAGCTCCATGATAAGCACGGTCTTACCTACACCGGCACCACCGAACAAACCAATCTTACCACCCTTAAGGTAAGGCTCAAGCAAGTCGATAACCTTGATACCTGTAGCGAGCATTTCCTTAGAAGTAGAGAGTTCTTCATACTTAGGAGCCTCACGGTGAATAGGATACTTGTTCTCCTGACCAAGTTCCTTCATACCGTCAATAGGCTGACCGATAACGTTGAGCATACGACCCTTGATCTGTTCGCCGGAAGGCATAGAGATAGGAGCACCTGTTGGGAATACCTCAAGCTCTCTCTGGAGGCCGTCGGTATTATCCATAGCAACGGTACGCACGGTATCCTCACCAATATGCTGCTGAACCTCAATAATGAGATCACGTCCATCAGCACGTTTTACGATAAGTGCTTCATGAATTTTAGGCAGTACCTTCTCAGCGTCAAGTCCTTTTGTATCGAAATAAACGTCGATAACAGGACCGATGATCTGGGATATGTGTCCAATAATTTGTGACATATTATTTTAGTTTTTAGAGTTAATCTTAATTTAGGTGGCAAAATTTTTGTCATCTTAACGATCGGCTATTTACTAGGTTTCCCCTCTGCGAACTTAGGCTCGCACGAAATGGAAAGAAGTGGAAAGTGCAAGTCAGCCAGCAAGGCTGGAGCACGTTATTTTAATATTCCACGAGTGCAAATGTAGTAAAAACTTTTCAATAATAAAAATTTTTCTTGTATTTTTTTTACATTTTTTCTCATAAACAAGCATTTTGCTAATTCCATATTCCTTTTTCATTCTCTATTAGTATCATTCTGTAACATCTATTGCCCACCAACATCCCTACCACGTAAAAATAAAGAACGCAGAAGCCCTTATATTCACACCTAATTATATTTTAATATGGAAGAAATGCAGAAAAGCAAAAAAAGTAGTTCTTGGATTTTTTTATATGAGAATATTGTTGTAACTTTGCACAGGAAAAGTAAAGGACGACGGTCTCTCCCGTAAAGAAGGAAGTCTGATGTTGACAACATCGAAGTATGTGCCAGCCGGAAAGCGAAATACTGGTCCGATTCTCCTTCGCTTCTAATCCGTTTCAAGTCCGAATCCTCCCCCCACCATAAAAGGGTGTATATAGTGTTTTAATCAATAACTTGAACAATGAGAACAAAAATCATATTGCTATTATTGTTATGCGTCGGAGCTATCGAGGCTCAGATACGATTTAAGCCTGTTGATAAAATTGAGTATGAATTATGGGGGAAAGAGGTTCTCCCTACGTATTTCCGTGATAATGCCCAGTGCAAATGCCAGTTTATCGTTAGTCCATCGTTTTTCCCTTCCTATGCCCTATATATAAGTGACTATACGTATGAAAATAGCCAAACATTTGCTTATAAATACACAAACATTCTTTCAGCAAAGGATAGTAAGGGAGAAATGCACAAGATGGAGAGCGATAGCGTTTCTGTCATCAAATTATATTCATTGATAAAGCACGTATTAAACACTTCCATGTACTGCTATGATAGAATGGGATTTGATGGTACAAGATATTTCATATTCGATGGTTTTAATGGGGCTACATGTTGGAGTCCAATCGACAACGACCGTATAGTGGTAAACACATTGGAGAATATCTATAAGGCTGTAGTGAATGGAAGTCAAGCGGAAATAGATGCACAGATGCCAAGAATTGATTCATTGACCGTTGTGTACAAAAAATTATACCCAGATGATTTCTTCTCATTTGAAGAATCTACAGGTTCTATAACCAACAATGGTAAAACAAAACACTATGTCCGCTTTAGTACACTTAACGATGAGTTGGAATTTATGTTTGTAATTCCGAAATCAGGATATTCCAAAGGTAAATACATGCCTGATGTCTATAAAGAAAAGTACCTAAGCATATTGAAGAATGTCTGGCGTTCTATCTTCATCGAGACCTCTCTATTTGACATTCACGGCTATTTACAGTTCACCATTGGCGACAAAGGCCCCATTGATGAAAACAAAATTAACATCACAGAAGATGATCTAACCGAAGAAAGGCTGAAAGAAATCATCGTGAAGGAAATATTCAAAAGATAACAAACATATCATCGAGCAATGAAACATATTCTCAAAATCACTATCCCGATACTATCATGCGTCTTCTTCACCTTCAGCCTTTTGACCATTTTTTACTAAATCCTTTACTCGATTTTGGGCAGTGCTATTATCACTTTTAGAAAGCAAATAATCTTTAATGTCTGCCACATCATTTGTCATTCCCCAAGGCTTAAAGAAAAGGATGATTTGTAAAATTCCAAACACCACTAATACGATAGACAAGAATCCTTCCATAGTTTTAATTAATTAGATTATTTATCAATACTTCGTTAAAAATCAATAATAGGCTAAGTGGCCTTAGGCTGGAGCACGTTGTTTTAATATTCCACGAGTGCAAGTCATAGTAAAAACTTTTCAATAACAAAAATTTTTCTTACATTTTTTTACATTTTTCTCACAAACAAGCATTTTGCTAAATCCATGTTCCTTTTTTCATTTTAATAATGTATAAGTTTATGGCACTTGTGCCGTCTTTGTGTACTTTTTATCAGGAATGTGACTTCAAACATTTCATACAGTAAACCAACAATAGAATTCTTTTAACTTTTTGAAAAGTAAATATTATTTATACTTTCAAAATACACACCTTTCCTTTCTTCTTTTCTACAATAATAATAAATTTACGTGAATTCGATGACTTGCACAAGTTTTCATGTTCTTCCGTGAAAAGTAGTATTGTTTGAGGCAAAAACAAGGAAGATACTCCATCGATTCTCCATCGATACTCCATCGATCCTCCATCGTTTCGATGGAGGATCGATGGACTACTGATGGACTATCGATGAAGTATCTACGGAGTTAAAGCAAATTTTCTAACGTGAGTTCACATTTAAATCGCCTTATAGTAGCGAGCAGATTTTAGATTTCCAGATAATTACCACGACTTGCATAACATGATGAGCCTTGGCGAATATTTTTTTGTTATTCTGCATCAATTCAATCAATTTGTTTGGATGTTTCAAGTAAAAAACGTACCTTTGCACTCAGCATATATAAATAACGTGCTGTTACCTCAAATAAACATTATCAGTAATCCGAATTATGGCAACAACGAGAATTCTCTTCTTTGTCAGCATTATCTGCTCATTATTTTCATGTGGTAGGCAGATTTCAAAATGTGAGGACATACAGCCATTATATGGGGATTCCTCAATAAATCGCTTTGTATTGCGTGACACTTCCTGTTTTGAATCTATCAATACTATGCCTAAGATGATTGACGATCCAAACATCGGAGAATTCATAGGATTTTCTAATGCATCATCTACCGAATATGTGTTAATGGCTCGTGAAAACGGAGGATTGGAAAATCAGTTTGACTATTTTTATTTAATCGATAACATCGCTCCTGAATATGCCCAACGGATTGTACCCCTTCCTGATTCAACATTCGTTACCACTCTGGGGGCTCACATAGGTTGCTCCGAAAAGGAGTTTCTTGAGAAATACAGGAATATCGTTTTTGACATATCCCAAAGCCCGACAGGAAATACATACGAATATCAAGACACAACGAACCAATATCGTAGCATCTATAAATTCAATCATGGCAACTTATCGCAAGTGGAATTTGGCTATGTATGGTAAACGCTAAGAATAAAACGAATTTCGAAAAAGCGAACAAATATGTATAGATTATTTTTAATATTGTTGATGATGATTTCATCCTTTGATACTATCTATTCACAGAATAGAACAATCAAAGGTCTGGTTATTGACGAAGGTGATTTTGAGATCATTATAGGGGCTGAAATTATAATAAATGACAGTATCAATGTTGGGAAGTCTGGATTAGATGGACGTTTTCAATTTGAAACACCATTAAAAGATTTCAAATTGAAGATTATGGCTCCTGGATGGGAAGATGCTGAACTGGAAATATCTGAAGGATGTAACAATATCGAACTAATTATGATGCTTGATATGATTCACGATTTCGCTTCTCCAAAGAAGGTTGACAAAGCTAGAAGGAAAAGATACAATAATATTCCGAATTTACATAAAGAAGCTTATGACAAAGGTATATTTCAATCTCCAGAAGCGTGCTTTTCACGAAAATTTAGAGAATATAGCAAATAAACTTGCATAAAATCCGTAGTAAACACAAATTGTATGATAAAGAATTTTATCAAAACATTAACAGGAAAGTTGAGCTGGAGTGTAAAGTTCAGAAAACACTCTTATATACTCATTTACATCGGAGTAATTATCGGGATTGTCATATTGGCATTTTTAAGCAACTATTCAAGTAGCAAAAATATAGATTCAAAAATAGAAAAATGCTATAATGCTAATGATACGATAATAAATTTGGCAGACCTATATCCTGAAGAATGGGATACGGTTTATTTCTTTGGTGCATGTTCTCTTGAAGAGATTGAAAAGAGAATAGGTCCTGTTATTAATCATTTGTGGTGTGATGTTGGGAATAAAATTCTCATACTGAATAAGCGAAAAGAAATTGTCTATTACAAAGAATGGGATATGTATTATGGACAGGATTTAGAAGGTGCTATTTTTCATTTTAAAAATGCTCCCATCATAAAGGCTATTCCACGCGAGAAAGCACATTTCATCATCAGAAAAAGAGACGAAGATTCCTTTTGGGTAATACATCAAGAATAAGCCGTAGCTTGTTGAGCTAAAAAGGGAAACGGATTTATCTGATTTATCTAAGGGGCATCGCACCAAACAATAATGCGCAAGCTATCAGATAAATCGGATAAATCCGCTTCCTTATTATTATTTATGAAAGATTATAAAAGCGAAAATCCGTTTTATTTTTGAAAGAGGAAAAATCTTTCATTCTTTCATATTTATTTTATATAACACCCACACGGATTAGATACTCAACTCTTCGAGTACCTTGATGAGTTTCTTGTCGAATGGCTTGTCGGAACGGATAGCCTCAGAGAATGGTACATATACCACCTCGTTGTTCTTGATGCCTACCATCACATTGCGCTGTCCCTGCTTGAGAGCCTCGATAGCACCAACGCCAGTACGACTTGCAAGTATTCGGTCACGTGCAGTAGGACTACCGCCACGCTGCAAGTGTCCGAGGATAGACACGCGCACATCATAGCCAGGGAACTCGTTCTTTACACGCTCAGCATAGTAGAGGGCGCCGCACTTTGGTGACTCTGACACGATGACGATACATGACTTCTTTGACTTACGTATGCCGCGCTTCATGAATTCTGCCAACTGGTCCTCGTCGGTTGCCTCCTCAGGGATGATGGCTGCCTCAGCACCGCAGGCGATGGCTGAGTTCTGTGCAAGGAAGCCTGCATCGCGTCCCATTACCTCGATGAAGAAGATACGCTCATGGCTCTGGGCGGTGTCGCGGATGCGGTCAACGCACTCCATGATGGTGTTCATCGTTGTATCATAACCGATAGTAGAGTCTGTTCCATAGAGGTCATTGTCGATAGTGCCAGGGAGACCGATGCAAGGTACATCGAACTCGTTTGCAAAGTTCATGGCACCTGTCAAAGAACCGTTACCACCGCATACGATAAGTGCATCAACGCCGTTAGCCTTGATCTGGTCGTATGCCTTCTGCATTCCCTCCATTGTCATAAATTCCTTTGAGCGGGCGGTCTTAAGGATAGTACCACCGAGGGTGATGATACCGCTCACGTTCTCTGTGGTGAAATCCTTCATCTCACCATTGATAAGGCCGTCATATCCGCGATAGATTCCCTTAACCTTGAAACCGTTGTAGATGCCGGCACGAGTCACGGCACGAATGGCTGCATTCATTCCAGGAGCATCGCCTCCGGATGTAAGAATGCCGATTGTCTCAATTTTTGCCATAGTGTTTCTGTTTTATTTAATTAAGCCTAACCAAGCCTTCCCAAGGGAAGGATGTTGTAATTTAATTGTTAATTATTAACTGTTATACCTGATATCCATTTATTGGGTGATGGTTATATCCGATTCCTACACCATAAAATATAGCACCACAAGACCGATGATGCCGGCAAGCAGCACCTTTGAGCCTATGTGTTTGAAGTACCATGACATTCCGACACGCTCCGTACGCATATAGACAATGCCGGAAACGCTGCCAATGGTCAATACGCTACTTCCTACTGCTGTAACATATCCAATTATCTTCCAATATGCTCCGTTCTGTACCATGTCTACAAGTAATGGTCCTGAAGGCTGCATAACCGCATTCATATCAAAGATTGATATCATAGTCATTGCCGTGGCGAAGTTGTCGAGGAAGATACTGATGAATCCGCCGATGACACCGAGAATCCAGATGCTTGGGCAATACTCTGCTATCTGCTCTGCAAGCCATGCAAATGCGCCTGTTTCAGCTACAACACCTACTGCCAGCATGATACCCATGACATAGAGCATGAGCTGTATGATGGAATACTGAAGCTGTCGTGGGATGGAACGTGTCATTCTCCTGTCGAAGCTCATTATGTTTCGGTTGAATATCTCGTTTATTATCCACAGGATAGACAGCACACAGAATGCTCCAAGGAATGGTGAAAGCTTTGTAATATTGTGGAACGTAGGGATGAACCACAGGCCTCCTATACCCACGAAGAGTACAAGGAGTCGCTGCCATACGTTGAGGTTTGTGTCATCGCCACGATATGGCAATGTTGGGCGATCAAGCTGAACTGTCTCGCTCAATGTCCTGCCAATGAGATATGTTGGCAGCATCCACGCTATGAGACATGGAATGAGCAGAGAAACAGTATATGACGTGGCTGTTATTGCACCCATATTCCAAAGAACGAGAGATGTAGGATCACCGATAACGGTCAATGCTCCGCCGAAATTGACAGCAAGGACAACCACCGCGCCATAGATAATTCTGTCACGGGTTCGTGGAAGTATCTGATTGGTGACAGTTAACATCATCACCGTGGATGATATATTGTCGAGGTTGGCTGACAGGATGAATGAGAATGCCGCAAGTTTCCACAGGAGCAACCGGCTATTGCGTGTACGCAGCCAAATGGTGAGGAAGTCGAAGCATCCGTTGTTATGCAGAATCTCGACAATAGTCATTGTTGCCAGCAGGAAGAGAACAACCTCGGAAGCCTTTCCCACGCATGGCAGGAAGACGCTGTACCAGATGTAGTTCTTCACGGCATCGCTTGTAGCCGAAGCCCCATGCAGGAAGCTCATATACTCCCCACGATGGTTTGACATGATAAAGTCACTACCCCAACAGATATACAATACCCACCCAACGGTACCGGCAAAGACCGCGATAGCAGCTTTGTTTACGTTGGTGAGCCTCTCGGTAGCTATCAGGATATAGCTAACTAATAGTATTGCTACAATTATCAATGTCATGTGTGCAAAATTACTATTTTTTCCACAAACACCAAACAAAAAGAGCGAAAAAATCGCATGATTACGATATTTTCGCTCTTTTATAAGAGAATTACTTTATTTTACTTTCAATTTGAAAGGAAATATTATTTATCTTTTTACAATTTACTCGCCCAAAGGTACTGTGAAGTACTCCTTCTTACCTGAAGGATAAATACCCTTGATGTAGAGAACAGGATCCTTGCTCTTGTTAGCAGCCTTGACAGCGTTGCTGAGGTCAGAGAGTTCCTTCATTGGTGTCTCGTTGACAGTCTGGATGATGAAGCCTACAGGAATACCACGGTCCTTGAACTTACCAGAGTTAATCTTTGTAATCTTCAAGCCATACTTGATATCGAGTTCCTCCTTCTCGCGGTCGTTGACCTCACGAATCTGAGCACCGAGAACATCGATGTCGGCATCCTTCACAACCTTAGTGTTGCCCTGCTCGTTCTTGAGAGTAACCTCAACGGTCTTTGACTTCTTCTTGTGGAGGAGAGTTACCTTAACCTTGTCGCCAGGACGCTTTGTAGCGAGAATCTCCTGAAGCTCAGCCATCTTTGTAACCTTCTGACCATCGATGTTTGTGATAACATCACCTTCCTCGATACCTGCTTCCTCAGCAGCAAGGCCTTCAGCAACACTTATTACATAGACACCTTCGTTTGTGCCAAGGTCAACTTCCTTCTGCTGTGCCTTCTGCTCATCAAGATAGTCACGAACATCCTTACCACTAATACCGAGCAAGCCACGCTGTACCTGACCGTATTCCTTCAAATCAGCAACAACCTTGTTCATGATTGTTGTAGGGATAGCAAATCCATAGCCTGTGAAGTTACCAGTCTGAGAGTAGAGCATTGCGTTGATACCAACAAGCTCACCCTTCACGTTTACGAGAGCACCACCTGAGTTACCTGCATTGATAGCAGCATCAGTCTGGATGAATGACTCAACGCTATTAGCATAGAGAGAACGTGCCTTTGCAGAAACGATACCTGCGGTTACGGTAGCACGGAGATTGAATGGGTGTCCGATAGCAAGTACCCACTCACCCACCTTGATATCATCACTTGAAGCGATGGTGATAGCTGGGAGGTTCTTTGCGTTGACCTTGATAAGAGCGAGGTCGGTATTCTTATCAGTACCGATGATACGTGCAGAATACTCGCGGTTATCGTTGAGAGTAATGGTGAGTTCGTCAGCGCCCTCTACAACGTGGTTGTTTGTTACGATATAGCCGTCAGAAGAGATGATAACGCCAGAGCCTGCACCCTCCTTCTTAGGAGTCTGAACCTTACGGCGCTGGTTCTGTCCCTGACCGCGCTGTCCGAACATACCGAACGGGTCGAAGAAATCGCCGAATGGATCGCTCTGCATCTCAACCTCCTGAACCTTTGAATTCTGAAGGTATTTGATATGTACCACACATGGCAGAGCCTTGTCGGCTGCATAAGTCAAATCAACTGGCTGACCTGCAACAGCGGCAGGAGCATTTGGAGCCTTTGCAGCCTTAGCCTCTGTGAAGGCTGCAACTGAGAATGTGAGCGATGTCACACAAAGTGCTGCAACAGCAAAATTACAAATAGTCTTTTTATTCATTTTTATTGTTTAATTACAGATAACCTCTTTGTTGGTGGAAGGTGACAGGGTGATACGTGCCATTTCTGACAGTCACACCTGACAACTAACATCCGATTCCTGAGTGCAAAATTAAACGCAAAAAATGTAATTCCGACATTTTGTCATGTTTTTTGCTTTTTTTTAAATAATCATCCTCACGTATTAACGGCAATTTATGATTTGGCACTTAGAATTAAAGATATTTTAAGACCTAACTGCCAACTGCATCATCATAACAGCCGACAAAGCAGCAGTCTCAGTTCTTAATCTTGCCGAACCAAGTGACACGGATTTATAGCCAGCCTCAACGGCAGCCTTTACCTCCTCTATAGAGAAATCACCCTCGGGGCCAACAAGGACGAGTATCTCGTCATTATCAGCAATATCCAGAGCCTTCAATTCCTCAAAGAAATCTGTTCTCGGCACCTCATCATAGCAATGGCAGATAAAGCCCTTGGGATGCATCTTTATTATATCCATGAAAGGAGTCATCTCGTTGACAACAGGCATCCAAGGCTTACGGCTCTGCTTAACGGCAGAAACCACTATTTTCTCTACCCTATCCTTTCGCATCTGCTTTCTTTCAGAGAACTTGCAGAGAGGAAACGAGAACTCATCCACACCTATCTCCGTGGCTTTTTCCACCATCCACTCTACTCGCTCCATCATCTTCGTAGGAGCCATAGCGATATGGATATGCCCTTTCCAGCCTTTCTCTTGGGGAAGTGTCTCTATTATGCGATAGTGGCAATGCTTTCCCTGGGCAAGGATTACCTCTGCCCTGAAGAACACGCCATTGCCATCCATGAGGAATATCTCATCGCCCTCAACGAGTCTCAACACACGGATGGCATGCTGCGATTCTTCCTGTGGAAGCTCATCAAGTTCCCTGGCCTTTGGTACATAGAAATATCTCACTTCCTTCATTCCTTCGACCTCCTGTCAAGTTCTTCCTTGATATGCTTTGCCGTTTCGTATTCCTCATTCTCAATAGCCTTCTCAAGTGATGCCTCAAGCATTTCCTTTGTAAGCGAATTGATAGGAATAGCCACACCAGGCTGCCCTTTCTTCAAAGGCACACTCTGATACTGCCACAGCCTCTGCTCGGCATAGAGAGGCACATGCTTATTGACAAGCGTCAGCAGAACGCCCTCCGTTGCCTTCACAGGGAAGGTCGTGCCGGTACGCTCATCCTCAATAACAGCCCTGTAGATACCATCAACCACATTAGTCACCACAACGCATAGTTTCAGGTCCGTCATATAGCTGATAATCCCCATCAGAGCCTCTGGAAGGAGTGTTCTGCCCGCATTTTCACCAATTGTCTGAACTGGTTCTTCCTCTGTATTTGCAAGACCGGAACGCAGGTCAAACTGAAACTTCGTGAACTTGTCACACACTATGCTCAGATGGCGGGTTTCCGACTCGTCAACAAGACTGATGATGCCAATATCCGTATTGTTCACCATCAGCTGTATGCCCATGTATTTCAGTTTTATTTTATCCATAAGAAACAAATTACAGCCCCTCACCTGCCCTTCGGGCATCCTCTCCCCAAGGGGCGAGGAAGAAGTTACATATACTGCTTATGAGGGATTATTTTAGGGTTAAACACTAACTTTTCCCTCGCCCCTTGGGGAGAGGGTGTCCGTAGGACGGGAGTGGGGCTTCCTCGGCCTGAATATAATTGCAAAGAGCACAAGTACGGCAAGCGAATAGCCGGCAAATATATACCATGATGTGCGCCAGCCGGCAATCACATCGCTCACGCCCTCGTTGAACACGAACGTGTTTACTACTGCCTGAGCAGAAAGTGTGCCAATCGTAGCTCCAAGACCGTTTGTCATTATCATAAACAGTCCCTGTGCCGAAGAACGTGTCTCCGCATCCGTGTTCTGGTCAACAAACAAAGCTCCTGAGATATTGAAGAAATCGAATGCAACACCATATACTATACAGCTCAGCACAAGCATCCAAAGTCCGGAGCCCGGATCTCCTGCGCCGAACAATCCGAATCTCAGCATCCACGCAAACATGGCTATCATCATCACATTCTTTATTCCGAACCTCTTGAGGCAGAAAGGAATGAGAAGAATACAGCACGTCTCGCTTATCTGCGACAGGGAGATGAGGATATTGGCATGCTGTGCCCCGAATGTATCGGTATATTCCGCCACGTCCTTGAATGATGTGATAAACGGATTGGCATATCCGTTCGTTATCTGCAGACTCACGCCAAGAAGCATGGAGAAGCTGAAGAATATCGCCATTTTCTTCTTTCTGAACAGTCGGAAAGAGTCAAGGCCAAGTGCCTGTACCAAGGATGTTGAAGCCTCTCCATCCGTCTTTCCCTTGACAGGTGAAGCCGGCAAAGTAAGGCTATATGCAGAAAGCAGGAGGCTCAGGCATCCGCTCACCACGAATTGCTTACTGGAGGTCTGAAAACCGAGCAAGTCAACCGCAATCATCGTGCAGATGAAGCCTATTGTTCCGAATACCCTTATCGGAGGAAATGCCTTTACCGTATCATATCCGCCCATTGTCAAGGCATTGAATGCCACGGAGTTACTTAGCGCAAGGGTTGGCATATAGAATGCCACGCTCAGAGCATAGAGGGTGAACAGCATACCCATACTGCATCCTACCGACATACCGTATATTCCGGCTGCTCCCATGAACAATCCGGCAAGCAGATGACAGAGCGAAAGCAACTTCTGAGCAGGTATCCAACGGTCAGCCACTATTCCCATTATTCCGGGCATAAACAAGCTTACCACTCCCTGTATGCTATAGAACCATCCGATTATAGAGCCGAATCCTGCTTCTGCAAGATACGATCCCATGCTGGTGAGGTATGCTCCCCATACAGCAAACTCCAGATAGTTCATTATTATGAGCCTAAGTTTCAGATTCATCTATTCTACATTTATTCGCAAAAGCTCATCAAGCTTCGCAAGTTCCTATTTAGCTATGTACTATTTATTAAATCACAGCTTTCTCTTTGCAAAATTACTCCAAATTTTTGAAACGACCAAATAAATCAAAAAAAAGTACAATTACCTTTGGTATTCCTTCGCTTTTCCTTCGCTCTTCCTCCGCTCTGAAATCGCACCTCCACCGACTTTGCACCGACTTTGCACCGACTTTGGTACGGAGGATCATAGGAGGATCAACGGACTCACATAGGCGGCTCTTCTCACCAAAAAGCTAAATGAAAGTTAAGAAGGTGTAAATGATTTGGAGGTTTAAGTTTTTTACTTTACCTTTGTAGCCGATAACTGGTAAATAGAAAAAACATGCTACACCAAACATTACGATATTTAGCTCTTCTGTTCTTGCCTCTTGCAGCCAACGCACAAGAGACAAGGGACTTGGTGATAGACGATAGCATAAAAATTGACCACCAGACATCCGTAACGCAGGAACTGATGCCGAGTCTGCCTAAGCTTACCGAATACGGACAGGTGCCAAGTATCCATTTCCCATACTTAGGTTTCTACCATTGGCCCACATGGAGCTTGCACGAGGGCGTGAATGCCTCGCTCGGATTGTCGGTATTCTCAACATTCGGAAGCGGGCACACATGGAGCGGAGCCGGTTTCTCTGAGAATGCCTCGCTGATGTATGCCATGCCTTTGGGCAAGAAATTCAGCGCAGCCATAGGCGGTTATATCAAGAACACTTCTTGGGCGCACGACTCGTTCAGAAGCGCTGGATTATCTGCCATTTTGAACTATCAGGCAAACGACCGACTGAATGTGTATGCCTACGGACAGAAATCGCTTCTCAACAGCAATCATATCCCCCTCCCGCTTTATTATATGGATGATGTGGCCGACCGCATCGGCATAGGTGCGGAATACAAGGTAACGCCTGCATTTTCAATAGGATTGAGCGTTGATTACAGCAGATACAAGGAGCCGAACACGTGGTTTGACCACTATAATGCGGATATTAAGCAACAAAATAGGGAATTTCCTCGATAAATGAGGAAATTCCTTTTCTTTTTTCATTGTTTTTTATTACCTTTGCCAACGAATAAGGTCAAAAAGACAAAAGCCAGAGGTAAAAAGCCTTAATCCCTTTAGACTTCAGACTTTAGTCATTTAGACCATCACAAAGCCCAAACAATTAAAAACAAGAATAATTATGAAAAAGATTTTCTCAATTTTATCTGTAGTTATCATCGCCCTATGCACTTTCACTTCATGCGATGAGGACATGATGCTAAGTTATGATCTCGAAGGTGTATGGAGAGGCGACATGCGCACCTACTATGAACACACAGGACATACTAAGGAGTACACATACACCGAGATTTCATTTGACAGAGATATCGAGAACGAATACACATCAGGTAGCGGATATTGGACAGACTATTACGGTGGAGGCGAGTTTTCTCGTATGCGTATTTATTGGGAAGTCAAAAACAAACACATCTTTATTACCTTCCGAACCTCTCGCAAAACAATCGAGATATACAACTACAAGCTGAATAGCAATCATTTCAGAGGCAGTTTCCAAGAAGGCACCAACACTTTTACCAATTTCGACCTCACCAAAGTTAGAAATTACGAGGATTACGGAGATAGCGATTATATTAAATCTTATACCCTCAAAGGTACATGGGAAGGTGACATGTACACCTACTACGAAATTAACGGACGCAAGCAAAAAGCAACATACACAGAAATAATGTTCACAAAAGATCCAGGCGAATCCCGATCTGGCTACGGGTATTGGGTTGACCACTTCAGCAACCGCCCAGGTGATTATTACTATAGCCGTATCGACTGGGAGGTTAGGAACAAAACCATATACATTACTTTCCGCTCCGACAATACCACTATTGAAATCTACAATTACAAACTCAGCGAAAATCACTTCAAGGGTTGGTTTAGGGATGGTGTAAATACCAATACCGAATTCGACCTTGTGAAGACGCGTGATGATTATGACTCCTATGATTACGACTATGGCTATGGTGATGGCTACTACGACTACTGGGGCTATTCAAAGGCTACACGTAGTTCTGACAACTCAGAAAACGTAGAAATCCCTGTTCGTAGATTCATAAAGCAATAATCACAACCCTTATATAAAATTAGAGCCTGCCCTAAAATCAATTAGGACAGGCTCTTTCTATCTATCATAACTTAACATTAAACTTATCCAAAGCATTAGTTATACCCCTTTCTGCCCTACGGGCATCCTTGACTGTCCTCTACGAGCCGCCGATCTCTTCGACATTCCCCATAAAGGGGCAAGAGGCTGGCGCAGTATGTGGCGAAAGGCATTATTCATTATTATTACTATCCGATAAACCTCTGTAACTTACCTTCCATCAAGAAATTGAATCTTGGTAAGCCTATGAATAATACAAAAACAATAAAAACCCCTTAATGTCTTAGAGTCCCGATAAAATAAATACACATATCAGGCCTACGGCAAGACATTAAGGTTAAAAACAGGAAAAAGCCGCATGTTAATTGTTAATTGATTGGCTTTTTTATGTTTTTTCATTTATGTTCCAACCCTCACAGAGGGGAATGGATTGGTTGGATGAAAGACTGGAAGCCCCAAAGGCTTACAAAGGCTTTCAGACAAGCAATACATTATGAAGGCTGCAAGCCTTTTAGAACATAAATGTTTTTTTGGTTTTTGTTTTTACCGGACAGCAATAATTCATTATTCATTTTCACTTCCCCATCACACCCTTCAAAGAAGAGCCGAAGATGATATACTGGGTATTACCGGCAATGGTACCCTCGTTCTGTCCCCAAAGGAATGGCCAATCGTCGAAGTTCTCGAAATGGTCTGGCTTTCTGAAGAGCAAGCCCGGAGCCACGTTACCCGGAATGAATGAGAAGTCGGCACGGTTGTTGCCATAGAACACCTGCTTTGGACGGGTAGCTCCCACAACAGCCACAAACGAGTAGTTATGATATGGATGACAGCCGTAGAGCCAGTTTGCCACACGATACACCTCGTCCTTGCTCACGATATCAGGATAGTATATGTTGGCATAGTTCACCGTGATACCAAAGCTGAGAACAGCATTCACACCTGCCCAGTTGCCAAGTCCGATAGGTACTCCATAAGGATTCTCCTTGTCGAAACTCTTGATATAGTCGTTGAACTTCACCACGTAAGGGCGCAATTTCTTCTTGTATGCCTCGTCCATATAAGGAACGGCATCAAGGGCTATCTGCATTGTGAATGACACGTTGCTGTCGAGTGCTGCCCATATAGCCTTCTCATAGCTGTCACGATACTGCTTCTCCTTGGTTGCTGCATAGAGCTGCAAGTTCGTGCTTATGTCTCCGTTATTGAATCGAGCATAAGGCATAGGACGCTGCGGACGCTTCTTCATCAGTTCAGTAGCCTCCTGTCTGAGTCGCTTTGACTGTGTCAGGGCTCTTGCTGCCAAATCGTCGTTATATCCTGTAAGGGCACGACTGGCTGCTGCGAACATCGTGGCAGCCTGGAAGTCGAGACTTGGGTTTCGTGTGGTGAAAGCCCACATATCATCTGGCGTACCGCTGCTCTTGCCGTCGGCACTCACCTCGTATGGCTTCAGACTTGGATCATAATGAAGACCATCGGTTATCGATGCAGCATCTCCCAGATGGTGGTAGTTGTCGAGCACGGAATTTGAGAGCGTAGAAGCCATGTGGCCTATCTGCTCTGCCTGTGCTATGAGGTTCAGCGTGCCATGCTCAATGAACTGCAGGATATCGGGCACACCGTCAGGGCGATGCAGCTCCACATAGCGTTGCTGCTGACTAACGAATGTCTCGTCACGCTGTGGCTTGAACAATTCCCAAGCACGTATGAAGTTCTGAACCACATTGATATTCGAGCCGGTCTCGATGTCGAAGTCACCAGCATCGAAGAAACCGCCCACATTCAGTCCCGGGATAAGCTCCAAAGGCTTGTATTTTGTATCAGTCGTTTCTCCCTGCCTGTGCAAGTCGAAGTGGTCGCTTGGAGGAGCCTGAAGATAGCCTTCCTTGAACGGCTCACCATGCCATGTGCGATACCCCTCGGTAACATACATGTGGTTCATGTGGATAGGCACCCACACATCGGTTGTGGCATCCGTTATTTTGTCATATACGCTTTCGTCAATAAGGAAGTTATTCGTCTTGGTATTACCATATTGTATATAATATATACCCGGCTTATTGACGCTCGTGAAATCGAACTTCACATAGTTATACTTGAAGTAATTGCCCCATGTCTTTATATCGCCCTTGAAAGCCTCCTCTGCGCTTCCGTCTTCTTTGATACGCATCAGCGAGGCGGTAGCCTGTGGCTTGTCCTGCTTGTCAAGCTCAATAACGGCAACCTTCGGTTGGTTGGGCACATAGCCTATCTGTGAGAATCCTATGTTAGGCTCACGAATCCAACCCGGTATGGCATTAGGCTCAACGGTCCATGTAATGACCTTACCAGTCTTGCCCTTTGGCAGAACGCTGCGCAGCACGAACCAACCGTTCTGTGCCAGCATACGTCCGTCATACAACTGTAGCTCGGCATCGTCGCTGCTGATGCTTATCATCCTGTCAGGAGCATCCATAGCCATAGTTATCTTGTGGCCGCTCTCTATCGGACACGGATCCACGAAGCGGTCTGTACCACGGTCGTCGTATGTCTTGAAGCCCTTGAACTGACGTGGTTTCTCCGCATTCGGACGTGTGACCGTCTGACTTGTGGCATAGCGTGGGAAACGGTTCAGGCGTCCGTCCATCATGAAGGTCTTCAGCCAATACTGCGACGGCAAGAACTCAAGGTTGAAGCCTGCATCGCCTGCCAGTTTCTCAGGAACAGGCTTGTCGAGCCATACGGCAATTTCCACAGCCTTACCCTTGGCAGTCACAACCACACGGCTGTCGAAATCGTAGTCGTCATAGCGCATCGTAACCTCGATACTGCCGTTCTCACGGTTCACCTTTCTGTCCGTCATCTTAGGCACCAAGTCCCATTGCTCCGGAGTCTTGTTCAGCCTCACGGCACCACCCTGAATAGTACGTACTCCGTGATGGATAATCTCGATACCCGAATTCTTCTCATCGTTAAACCCGCCATTAAACGAGTTGCTGAACACCAGCACGTTCACGCCCTGCCGTTCAAAATACTCCAATTCATTTAGTTTCAAGTCCTGAGCCGACATCACGGCGCAGGAAGTCAAGAAGATAGTCGACAATAATGATTTCTTCATTTCTTAATCTTTATTTTTTCAATTTTGTTTAAGCTATGCAAATGTTGGTTAGGCTTTTTTAGGTGTTGGGTGATGGGTGTTGGCGGTTTGTTCTCTAACCTCTAACCCCTAACCTCTAACCTTTGACCTTAGTCCTTTGACGTTGTGAGTGCAAAGATACACAAAATATATAGAAAAACATCAACATCTGCGTATCAAAACGAAAAAAGCGGTTCTTTATTCACTTTTTATTTTCATTAATTTCCCTCCACGCCTCTGTGCCTCTGCGTTTATTTCAAATAAATCCGTTTCCTTTTTTATCAAGTTAGAGACTTGCTTTAGCTTGATGAGCCTAAGCGAAGAACTTGCATAGCTTGGTGAGCCACAGCGAACAATTCATATAGTGTGGGTGTCTCTAAAAATTATAGAACTAAAGAACCATAGAACCAAATCGCAGCCATTTATCGGCATGTAACCGCCCGTCTTCCTTATCTGCCCAAGCACCTCTGATGTTACCCTGCGTTTGAACTCCCTCGTCTGTGGAAGCTTTGAGGAAAGGATGAGAGAGTAAAGACCGCTCTCGTTGATGAGCATTGTCTTGCTATTGTAGTTAGAACCAGTCCCTTGAATCAGGGTAGTGGTTTTATCCTCTTCCTTGACCTGAGGTCGTGAATCCCGCCCCTTTTATTTTCTGCATCCACATGCCTTGCGAGAGCATTTTCTGGTTTCGCATACCCAAGCACCTCGCTTGCCACCCAACGCTTGAACTCCTTCGCC
>OMXX01000090.1 GCA_900315105.1 uncultured Prevotellaceae bacterium
TGATGGCGGGATAGCTCAGCTGGTTAGAGCGTCGGATTCATAATCCGGAGGTCGTGGGATCGTGGCCCACCCCCGCTACACTGAAAATCAAGGAGTTACGAAGATTTCGTAACTCCTTTTTCTTTTACCGGGAAAACAATGGGAAAACACAACTCATTTGAAAACAGCATGATACGCCACTTTCTATCACCCTTGTTTTCTTCCGCTCCACAAAATCACCAAGTATCGTGCCACATCACAACAGGCGCAAATCCGTCAGAAATCTGAAACGGGAAAACAATGGGAAAACATTTCTGTGAAAACAAGGGCTTCAGGAAGCAAACTCCACACTAGTTAGTAAAACTGCATTCCGACTTCATACCCGACCTTTCGAATAGATATCATAAGAGCCACTTTCTTGGCAATGTCCTTACTATTCTTCACAACTACTTATATTTGCATTAACCCAATATCTTTTTTAATGCATCAGTTATACGAGTTATATCATCTTCCGTGTTATCTTTTCCAAGGGAAATACGAATTGTGCCTGTAGCCAGTGGCTCATCCAAGCCGATAGCCTTTAAAACATGTGATATTTGGGTATTTTTGCTGTCGCATGCAGATCCAGTCGAGACACATATACCCAGGAAATCAAGACGATGCAATATGGCTTCACCATCAGCATTAGGAAAAGACATGCTGATATTACCAGGAATGTGGTCTACTGCACCATTTCGTTGGAATGTAACACCATTTTCCGATAATCTTTCCAATAACATGTTTTCAAGAAACTTTAAGTGACGAATATTGTGCTCCAACTTTGAAACGTTTTCTTTCAATGCAACTGCCATAGCAACAATAGCAGCAACATTCTCCGTGCCAGCACGCAAACCTTTTTCTTGTGAGCCACCATATATAAGAGGTGACAGTTCCACTCCATTCCGTTTATAAAGGAAACCGATGCCCTTAGGCCCATTGAACTTATGGGCAGAGGCTGAAAGTAGATCAACACCAAGTTCTTTCACATTAATAGGAACGTGTCCAACTGCTTGCACCGCATCAGTGTGGAATAGGCATTCGTATTCATGAGCTATTTGCACAAGTTGGGCTATGGGCTCAATAGTACCTATTTCATTATTGGCAAACATTATAGAGACAAGTTCTCCCTTTGAAAGGTTGCACAGGCTTTCCTTATGTACGATGCCAGTCTTGTCAACAGGCAGATATTCGACCTTGGCTCCTAACTTTTCTGCAAACGCACATGAATTCAGTATGGCATGGTGTTCTATTGAAGAAGTATGGATACAACTGTGCTGCAATACCGCATTTTCAACAACCCAATTGTCGCTTTCCGTACCACATGAAGTAAACACTATCTCGTCAGGATTGTCGGCTCCGATGCATTCTGCTATGGTTTCTCTTGCTTGCTTCAATGCCTTTTTCGGCTCGCGGGCAAAAGCATATGGCTGTGAGGCATTGGCATACTCTTCCTGCAAGAAAGCGGTCATCGCTTCCACGGCTAGGGCACTCATCTTTGTTGTTGCCGCATTATCAGCATATACAATATCTTTTTTCATTTTAGTCGAAAAGGTGACAACCTTCCTCTTTGAATTCTTCTATCTTGTCGAGAATGTCTTGTACTGAACAATCCATGTAATTAGCCAAACATCCCATACAATAAAAGTTTTCAATATCCCTACCTAACAATTTCTTATTAATACCAATAGTATCCTTGTCGGAAATTAGTTTTCCACAAGCGACACACTTCTTTTCTCTAATCATCTAAATCAATTATCTTGAATGTAGGCATATTCTTGCCTCTGTACTGTTCGTCTACCATACCCATCTGCTTGAGTATTATTCCGCGCATCTTAATTGCAGGTCGTAAGCAGTACTGCATGAATTCTTTCTCTTTGATGTCCTTTTCAGACCTAACATTAGGGAAGAGAAGTTTAAGGAATGCCGTTGCAATACGTTTTACAGCCTCAGTGTTTCGTGTATCGGCATTATCGGGATAATCCACAATACGGTCTACAATAGCCCTGTAAGAGGCATCGTCGCGCAACATGTGCATGATCGTTGAAAAGTATTCTGAGTTTAATGCCCAACCGGATATTTTCAAGCCTTCATTCATTCGTGGGATTTCCCATCCCTCAATAAACCCATGAATTCTGTCCATCAGAGCACTCGTCTTAAAGATAGTCGGCAGGCTTTCAAACATATTCTGGAACACATCCATTCTGTCTTGTGGTATATTGCCAAGCATCACAAAGCCAGCATCGGCGACATCGTTCTTATCACCGATCTTGACGGTTCCCTGCTCCATGTATCCCTGAAGGGTTTGTGTCATCTCGTTTGGATTGTCGAACTCTACCTTCTGTATTTCGTCAAAAGCGATGTAGTCGTGGTAAAAGACAAGACCATCTTGATGACGAGCCAAATCATAGAATAACTTTGCGCGGGTCATCTTTCCAGCAGACAAATAACCATAACGGCTCACTCCGCCAAAGACATAAGACTTACCAGTGCCTTTAGGGGCAAGTTCTATCAGGTTTAAACGCTTCTCAACGAAGGGCAGCAGACGCTTCAGCATTGCTAGTTTCTGATGCTCATCTGTATAACCCGCAGCACTATAGTCAATGGCGCCAAGAACAATGTCAATCCATTCATGAATATCAAAGTTCTTACGTACATCCTTGAAGAATTCCAAATCAATATCATAAGGGCAGAAGTTCTGAAAACTCACTAGTTTGATTTTTCCTTTGACTTTGCCATTATTTTCTGGATAACGATAACCAAGTTCAACGACTCCCCACGTTTCTTTAGCCTTAACAAGTTCATCCTTGCATTCGTCCCATACAACGGGCTCGATGATAGTATCCTTATTGGATAAAGCAAAATCAGGCAATGAGAATGTTACTTCTTGGTTTTTGATGTTGATATCAACAGATATTCGAGTCAATATTTTGACTCGTTCGCCTTCTACTACAATTCTATTTTTGATGCCTATCCAGTCTGTTTTACTAGGGATATAGCTATGAATAAAGTTTGTGATTTCCTCAACGTCGAAGTGCCCTTCTTCATCTTCAAACATCTTCAACAGCCAGTCGCGAAGGAATGACGGGAGATTTAAGGACTTGAAGAAGTTGCTCTCCTTCAGATCCTTGTAAACAACCATATCCTCAAAATAGTTTCTCAGTTTTTCTTCCATGATAGTCTCCTTTAAAAGAACTTACGTTCACTTGCTCCTTCTTTCTTTACTTCGAACTTCAGCCCTGTTGCAATAATATTATCACTAGAATAGACAGTCGCTTCGTGTTCTCCAGCTTTCTTTAATTCAGGAATATCAAACGTATAGTGGTAAGGCGTTTTAGCCTTATTTGCTTTATGTAAATCCCCACCATCCACGCTTACAGATAGGTTTGAAAGTTCCTTTGACACATAAATTTCAATTTTTGCCTTCTTTTTGAAACTGACCATTACCGTTTTACTAGTAATTTCGCATTTGATGGTATTATCGGCTTTTGTAATGGTAATTATTGGCACACAGACCTCTTCCAAAGTTGCGCCTCCATGCACCTCCACGCCTGTTATTCTGCCACCTTTAAATCGGTCATAGTTGGCAAGGCACCAATAGCCATTTTCTTCTGTAGCATTGTCTGGCTTAGCACTGATTTCTGCCTCAGGACAACATCTTCCACTGTGAATCCCCTTGTTTGACACTTCAACCTTTGTCTCTTTGTCGTTAATAACTACCATTCTTGTGGCACCATGATCAGAAAGGAAATACACCTTGTCTGTCACACCATCGCAAAGTCGTGCCTTTACATTATTTATTAACTTGTCCAGAACTCTCAATTGCTCGGATATATGGATAGGTTCTTTTGTATGTTCATATTCAAAATTTGTAGTTCCTTCGTGCATCAAGTCATCAATGTCCTTAACTGATATAACATTTACACCTTTTGCTGTGAAAGTATCAATAAATTCCTTATTAAATTCTGTCACTGATGGCAAATTACATCTGCCGATGTTCACATTCATCAACAGTCCATTATGGTGACATAACATCTGAAGGTAACCTAGGTATTCTACACCTAAAGCATCAACGAAGTAGGCAGCACAACTTTTGTCTATTTTAAGCTTATCAACGTAGGTAGCACGTGACTGTAATATACTATTATAGTCTCTTGCCTTTGCTTGTTCGTCAACCAATGAACGTAATGTATCGCTTATTCTGTTAAGGACTTTGCAAAACCGATATTCATTGAAATACTTATTCAATAAGTCATTTTTATAGTCAAATTTGTGCAGATAATCGGCAAGTTGCGGATACACTACACTTAAGATCTGTATGAGTTCTCTCCTGGAGAATGAGTCTGAATAATAGGATATTGTATTAATTATCTGCTCTTCCTCCAATTTGGACATATTAGTCAAGTAATACAATGCATCAGCGCTTTTATCCATGACACGCTTACAAAAGTCTGATACAATGTCAGGCTCATTACAGACAGCCTTGAGAAGTTCTTTTCTCTCGTCATAGAAAGACTTAAAGCTACTGCTCTTTCTGTTTATGTCCAGTATGCCAAGATAAAGATTACTATACAGCTCGTCAACGCTTTCTGACTTACTGATAACGTCCGACAAATATTTATTTGTCAGTGATCCATATATCTTCAGAGCAATGAACAAAGCCCATTTCTTATCCTTATCATAATCTGCGGAGTTAATAAAACTCTGTACGAGGTTATTCACACCACCGAAATTTTTATCTATATATTTGGTCAATCCGTTACACGCATTGACCTGACTATACAAATAATTCCACTGTTCGTCAGTACCTGCATCTTTTGGAAGGTTCCTAAGGTCTGAACAAAGCTCTGTCAACAAGTCATAGGTACAACTATATTCCTTGATATCGATAAGCGAGCTGGGAAATTCAGCTTTCTTATGATTAGTCGTTATAAAGATGTCCTCATCCCCGCCTGTTTCTGATATGATATCGACTTTATTCAAGCCTTGTGCACTTGATTCGGAATTCGGAGAAAGTTTTCTCTCAATGAACTCGAATTGAACATCCTTTTCGGTTAGTCCATCAACAAATAGTACACGATAAGAATCAAAAAGCCGATGGTCGAGTGAGTGTTTAAGAAGACTTCCACAACCTAAGCTTATGATTACTACCTTTCCGTACACATTCTGTCCCAATATCGATTTGAATATTTCAACAAGCTTTTTCTTACCTTCTAACTTCAGAAAGGTAGACAACCCAAACAGAAAAACATTTCCGTCAGTATGAGTCAATTCGTCCTTTATTCTATCATAAGCAGGCAGAGTGTCATCATTACAGAAATTTTCTGCCCACATTATTTTATTAGCAGGTAGCCGATACCTGAACAAAAGCTCTCTTTCTATATCCCGTGATGGAACATCGACAAGCTTAGGTGCATGTTTGTCGGAGTCAAGATAGCGGTCAATGCTTTTATAGACTTCATCCAATGTCATAAGCGTCCTCCCCCTTAATTGTCTTTGATAATTTCAATACCAACATTCATGTTGTTCTTGATGAGTCCTTTTAGATACATCTTAACATCATCGGCATTCATGTTATCAATCTTCTGAAAAGCCTTTTGGTATCCATCGCTGGCATACTCCTTCTTGGCAAGTCCATCTATAATATCACGGAGCATAGGATTCCCGTCCCAATTATAAGGTTTGCTGGATATATGGTCAACCAAGTAATCTTTAAGTTTGTCTATTGCACCTTGCTTTCCCTCTACCAATACGACAGCCTTATCACCGAGCAGTTTCTCACTGAATATTTTATCCCTGAGAGTAGAATCCTTCAAATCGTTCCAGAAGCCATCACCTACATTATTCATGAAGTTCATTGCTTTGTTTATTCCATTACTGTCTGGGTTATAACTATTTATAATAGCGAAGGCTCTGCTACCCTCGTCATAATTCTTAGCGTCAAGCATCAGCAGTATAGGCATGCGATACTTGTCAGACCATGCCATTGGTGATTCTGTATCCGTTTTCTCTTTCCAAAGGGCTTTCATACGGACAGATCCTTGCTTATGTTTGAAAGAATTGATCTCCTCTTCCAGCGTTTTCAGATACTCAGGCTGGTCCATAGTGAAACTACCGAATGGCAAGCCTTTATACAACTCATTGATGTCGTTATCAGTAAGTCCATCAAGACATGTACAGCAACTCTTCTTGAAATAAGTAATTTGTTTACTTAGGAAATCAATGAACGAAGCGTTATACACCTTTATATCATCCAATAAAGCTGCTTCCTCTGTCTCATGCAGACTGCCATCTTTGACAAGATGGTAAAGTAATTCCATGAAATGTCCACAATCACCTAGGTCATTCTTTATCATTTGATAGGGAACACGAATGTTCTTGCAGCTTTCTTTTATCTTTGCTATCGCCTCTTCATAATTTTTGCATGTAACGCCAAACCAATCGCTTGTGGCAGCAGCAACGCCATATTCAGTGATAACTTCGTCTATCTTTTCATCAGCAGTTGTCTTCTTCCACACCCAGTTGGCAGCATCAGCATCAAATTTGCTTCTAACAGCATTGATATATTGTCCGCCGTCATGTATATGTCCGGCAAGTTTGGGCAGTTCTCCATCATGGTATTCTGACAGATAATGTATCATACCTTCTTGGCAATGTTCGCTGCTGACGATATCGCACAAATCATTGGAAAGATTAGGCTCATGCAAGCTAACCATACCAATCTCATTAGCTATATCATTATCGCTTTTACCGGAGACAGAGGGATCATTGTTGGCTATGTCCACATAAAGGTTTAGCACATGCTTCATCTTTTCAACTGGCGTTGACATCTTTGAAACAAGCTCCTTACCTTGTTCCGAATCCATATAATATAGCAAAGACCATAAAGGGAAAGACAGATTCTTCATGCTGTACCTTATGGCTTCACGGGTACGTTCCGTTGACGAACAGTTTTCTTTGTCTATTTTGAAAATAGAAGAAGTAGTATTGATGAATGCTTTCTCTTCAGGGGTCATCGCCACGATATACTTATCATGGTAACGGCTGTTTGGTGTGTTATCTAACTTGATAACCTCGTCAACCATTTCCTTGAACTTGTCTACTGTAAGTTCTGTACTCTGAATATCATCGCTCCAAGACAGATTGCCATCCTTTACCCATTCCTTCATGACAAAACCAATAACGAATGCTGTGAGGTTACAAGGAAGGAATCCATAAGGTGGTTCTTTCAGTGCTTCATAGATGTCTCTTATGGAGACACGACCTTTTGTATCCAAAGCCTTACTGACTATGCCATCAACGAAGACCTTAATTTTTGAAATTGTTTCCGCAGGGCTCTTCTTCCAGTATTCAGAAGTCATCCAAGCACTCTTTAATGCAGTTTCAATCTTGGTATTGGAATTGCTGCTTCTGTAGAGACCTTTTATTTGCTCTGTCAGACCGTTCTCAACGCCCTGTTTTAGTGCTGACGGTAACCACATCGGATCGGTCACATTGTATTGCTCTAGTCCACACCTGAAACATTTGATATCAATATTAAGCAACTCGTTATTAAGCGATTCTGTCGAGATGATATTTTGCCCCGTAAGGTGTGCTGCATCATAAAGCACACAACCTCCTTTGCTGATTTCATTACGCCAATCAGAAAGAATTCTATTGGCATAACTAGCATATTCCTCGGCCTGATCATTGTCGGCACCCTGGTAGTAAGCCGAAGTCGCCTTGTCCAGCACCCATTCCTGGAACTTATCTTCAGACAAGGTATTGCGGCTGTAGTCAATAAATACCAAGTCACTTTGAGGGTTCTTTGCAAAGTGTTGCTGAACCTTCTTGCTGATATTTGCTGCCTCACTTGAGGTCTTGGCAAAAGTGGCAATGGCGTAGATATGATTTTGGTCGGTACTCGACTTTTCCATAGAGTAATTGATTTTACCCTCAAGTTCAGAATAGCAAGTGTATTCGGTTTTGAAACGCAGCCTAAGTTTAGCAGGCAAGTCCAAGCACCTTGTCAAATCTATTTGCTTCATGAGAGTCGATGTGGTTGCTCCTGCATATTCGCTCTTTTTCTTCTCAATCTGCGAAGAGTCCATGGTTCCAGTAAGTATGGAATAAACCTCCTCATTATTGTTTATTCTCTTCTTATACAGAATGTTGTCGCGCACAAGTTTCTCTGCGCACTGCACGGAACGACCGTTTCCAAGCGAATCTGTACCCTCAAACGCCAATGTCAGATTTCTATCGTTTGGCTTATATATGTCAACATTGTCATTGGTACTCTTCGATATAGCTTGGAACAAGAGTACAGCCTTCAAGACCTCCTTCTCGTCATTGTCCATTGCTCCGTTCTTCTCCAGTCGTGGATAATAGTCAAGTACGCTACGGATTTCAGGAGCCAATCCATCCTTACCCATATCATAGAAGAAACTCCAAAGCATATCAACGGTCAAGAACGGATTTTCATCTTCAGGACCATAGTTGTCAATAAACCATTGAAAGCCTTTAATCTCATCGCCACGGTCATTTTTGATAAAGTCGAACATGCTACGTTGATTCGACTCAAAAAACGAAGAAATCTGTTTGAGTAGTGCAGCAGAATAAGGATGTATAGGTAATATGTCCTTAAGTTCATCGTCGGTTATGCTAGCGAAATCCTTTACGACTTTTCGTGAATCAGTAGTACGATCACATAGGTCTGGAAGTATGTCATTATCCCATTCATCACGTATGGTAAAATCACTATTTTTCTGCATTGCAGCACCCATGAGTTGAAAGGCTGTGTTATCAGGAAGTTCAATTGTGCAGGTTGGCTTGCAAAAACGGTCAATAATTTTCTTTCTATCATCGTTAGACAGACCTTCTAACTGTTTCGGATCTTTATGAACGACAAGAATAAAACATACCGGAGTTGTCTCACTGAGTTCCAATAGTTCTTGAAATCCAGTCAGATGATGGGCATTCGAGTTGAAGTATTCGGTAAACTCATCCCAAATGAAAACGATCTCCTTCAGGTTATTTGCCGAAATAATCTTTTTTATCCAATTGCCGAGACTACGTGAATCTAAAGAGAATGCACGAATCTGTTTTTCGTTTGCAACCTTGAATATCTTTCCCATCAGGTCAAGCAAGGCACTATCCCTGTAAGTTGAGAGGTTCTCAATGATCTTGTCAATATCTTCGCCGTTGAAGAGTTCGCGATAACTGCCATTTACAAACACAGAGAAGCTTGCCTTATTCTCATCATTCGACAGATATTCTATTACAGAATCTTTCAATGCAGGCATACCCGATGCGTCATCAATACCAGCATCCTTCAATGCATTGGAGATGCTTTCTTGTATAGTCAGAAACAAGTCGTTGTCGCCATTGATGGATGAAGAGCCATAGCGATGTACCGTCAGTATCTTTCCCTGACTTTTGACACTTGCAAATTTTTTATACAAGTCCTGATCAAGTTTAAACTGCTCAAAATATGCCTTTGTCTCATCCCCTGAAGCCTCCAAAAGATGCTGAAGCGTCAGAACAGCGTGCGACTTACCAGTTCCATAAGCGCCATCAACCCAGATATTTAGCTTCTGTTGACGGCTAAGAACAGCAACAGTGTCTTTAAGTAATTTGACAAACGACGGATGTGGATAAAACTTTTTCCACAGATCGGGATTATGTCTGATTACGTCAGGATTGACCGCTGGGAAATACTCCGGGTCAATATTGAAATAATGACGATAGGTGTTCATAATAAAAGCTTTTACTTCTTTATTAAGTTTAGTACATCTTTTGAGGATTTATCCTCATGCAGGTTGATATTGTCAAGTCCAAGAGTGAATGACGCAGAAATGAAGTCAGGATAGTTTGCAGACAATCCTGTAATGATTTTCTTCATATCGTCTTTGCTGATACCAAAGATTTGCATAGGACTGACACCATCTCTGTCTACATTTGTGTTGGCAAGGTCAGTTAATGTGAACTTATAGTAGTCGCCACATGCCTCTGCAAATCTGTAAAGGCTGTAAAGTATGACCTCAGGGATTGGTTTTCGCCATACCTGACGAACAATCTTATGCAAATGTCGCTTGCCATTCTTAAGTTCGTAATCACAAACTCCCATTCCTATTTCCTTAGAAAGAATTTCATTAGAAATAAGGATGTTCCTAAATGCGGAGATAATGTGATTTTTAGAATTGTCCGTCTCTTCTGTTAGCAAGTCCTTGATTGAATCTTGAGTGTATGGTTCGTCAAATTCAATATTCTTAATCCACCAATTGAATTCTGGGGTTGTGGCAAGATTGACAAGAATAAGTCCCCAAGACAAAGAACTATCAATCTTAATAGAATCTATCAAAGATCCAAAAGAAGTAAACTTGTTCTTTTGAGTAATCTCACAATCAGCGAGAAAACTCTTTAAGTTTTTGACCATGTGAGAGCCAAGTGAATGTGGCGATCCCCAAAAATCATCTTTGAGCTCGAAATATTGCTTTACCCAATTATATTCGATGCCCATATTTCCATATCTATTAACACTACCCATCTTTTTATTTCTTTTTGGAAGTCTATTTGAATTTGCCATTAAGCAGCCATCATCTATATCATGGCACTTTCTGCATTTTACACAATTATTGTCTATATAAACTTTACCAGCTGACATATGGATATAACCATAAGGGCAATTGGATTCGCAGACGTGGCAACCGATACAGTACGCACTTTTTCTCAGTGCTGTTTTAAATACTTTTTTGAGCAATATTTCAGATTTCGTATTACCCTTCAAAGTTAATTTGAACTGTAGTTTATCGCCATCTCTGTTTACATTAATATGTCTTATTCCTTTTTCCCATATCAGAACAATGGTATTATTATCGACAACATTATATTCACCAACTGTCTTAAGCCATTGTTTCCACATGTCCTGATGATCAACAATAGAAACCTTTAAGATGTTGTTATCAACTTCGTCGACTATCTTTTCGGAAGAAATGTTCAATTCTCTGCCACTTCGCCTTGCCTTCCAACCAGCAATGTTCATGAATTCCTCCTCGTCCTTCTTAGCAGAAAATTCTTTAGAGGAAGTCTCCAATATGATTTTATCGAAGTCGGTTGTCGTTAGATGGCCATTAGTGTTGGTAGAGTACGATTGCTCCTTGAAAAACATATTCTTATAGCCTGCCAATGGACATACAAGACATCCAGCTCTACTATTTCCCTTCTTGTAAGCCTCATTTAAAAGTAAATGCTCGGCATAAATATACAAAAATAGTTCGGCGGAATTCCATTCTAATATAGGATGGCAGCTGTATTGCCCCCTTACTTTTTGACCTAAGCTTACTTCCTCGTATTCTGATCTACTTGCACTTTCTGCTGCACGAATGCCAGTAAAAGCCATACCTCTAAACCTCGGATTATTCAGATATTGTCTTAACAAAAGTATTTGTGGAGCTGTTTTATGAACACTACAACACCATCGCATTCGCTGAGCAGGAGGACCAAATTTTCTCCACGTTTCCATAGGATCAAATTCAGACTTAGAAACAAGGAAATCAATCCCCACTTCGTTACAATTTTCCTTTATCTTGCTTACAAGGTCATAAGTGTCAGGAAATTCCATCCTTGTGTCGCCAAACAAAACCTTAAATTCATTATGCGGTAATGTTCTTTGTACTAAATCCAAAGCCACAACGCTATCCTTACCACCACTAAAAGCAACATAGAACAAGTCAACCTTGTTTTGATACTTTTTGTAAATGTTATATATTTTCTTTATTGTGTTTTGTATTAATCCCTCAAGGATTTTTTCGTTCTTTTTAACCATAAGATTAATATCCGAACTAATCAATCGCTTGTGGATATTATCCGATGAAATTATAAGTTTAGGCGCAACAAATGGTGCGCCACCTTTCGTCTGCGCTATTACCTCTCCCCTATATATATAGTTGTTTGCCTCTGCCCACATGATAGGAGCAGAGTCGTTTTTGTCATAATCAAAATATTTATTGAACCCCAAAATGTCCAGTTCTCGATAGTAGACAGGACGTGGCTCTTTACTGAACTGCTGATGAGTACTGTTCAGTAATAATCCACCGGTTTCTGGGTCCCATGTATATGCGTACATTTTATTTACTCCTTAATTTTTTACGGATGGAACGAGCCATTTTGATTATGTCGCCTACGTTTCCAAGCCGTCGCTGTCCAATAAAAGACATATCATACAAATATTCTATTGCCTCTTGCTGGGTTAATTCTATGTTTGTCTTTGCCAAAGTATCGGCCATTACATCGTCAAACGTCAACTTAGAGTTGCGCTTTTCTATAGCTCCCAACGTACTGCTCATACCGAAGTTATTGTGCATCAGGCAGAAAATCTTACTATGGTTGAATACATAACTTTCCAAGAGAAACTCATTCCATGGGAAACCACAAGCAGGAAATAGCAGGAAGCTATTTATTCCGCTGATTGGAATATATTCTCCTTTACAATAGCCGCTTATGACTCTGTCTGTATCCTCAATGTTGAATTTTACGCTCGCTTTAGAAACGAAGTTGGAAGAGTCTGTCCTCACACTGTATTTCAGCAATTCACCAATGTATGGGTTAATATTTGTGTTGAGTTCTGCCCCAATATGTTTTACATCATCAATCGTGTAATTCTGATGATGTTTTGCAAAACTACTAATCACGCCCTTGGCATCAATGACATGACCATTAAAACATATAACATTATTGTTGAAATAGTATTTGCCATTAAGTTTAGAAGATAATGCTTTACGTATGCCAATATCTCCAAATTGCTCATTATAATCGATAACGTCAGGGGCAATACTCCTTATGTAGCCTAACAGTTCTGGCCAAAGCATATAACCAGAACGTGATATCTCTTTGTCAATTACGTTAGAGATTTTTGTGAGTTCTTTTTCTGTGACATGGAAATTATTAATATGGATTTTACCTTTTCCACGTCCACAATTAACAAGTATATCAGAGTTGAACTGGAAGGCATGTAACACAGCATCTTCTGGAAAATAAGGAAAAGCATCTAATACTTCATCCTCGGTAACAATACCGCCCTGTTCCTTCAAGTAATCCAAGACAGCTTGCTCTATGTTTGGTTTAAATCTTTCCTCGGTGGAAATGTAGTCACTATGAAAGAACCAGCCATAATTAGTAATGTGTTTTAGATAGCTGCAGAGCATATCAACATTAAGAATCTGACTTTCTAGGAATTCTTCGTTAAAATTGTTGTATATAATTTCAAAGAACACGCAACTATCTCCATCCAAGAATCTTTCTTGAATATAACTGACAATTTTTCTCTTTAAATTTTCCGAGATCATCAGCTCTGGCATATACGCAGTGTCATCGTATACTATAGAGAACCTCTTGATTGAAGTTATCAAGGAATCATCACTCATATCGTCTAAAGATATATTACTGATATCTTTGTATGTGCTTCTGAATTTGCGCCTGTCAATTGTAGAAGTTAACCTCATTCCATTACGAAACCTACGTTTAAACACATCTATAATTGTTTCTTTGTGCAAAGACACATAGAAATCGGGACTTAAAGCGAAGTCGCAATCAACATCGTATGAAGACGAATCTTGTATTGTAAGTTCAGAATAGCCAAGAGGGAACATTCTGCTTGCTGTGCCAAGTATCTTATTAAAAGACTCCCTATTGTTAATATATAAATCACACATATCAATAAAAACATGGCTAGGATTACCAAAAGTTGAATCGATATCAGTAAGCAAATTCTTTATTGTTGACATTTGCATGCTGATGCCATTTTCATTGCGAAATGTGTCACTAATACTTACGCCCATGGCAGTCATCCCATCGCGTAGCCTTTTGGATAATTGCCTAACGGCATCAGTTCTCCCCACAACGCCTTTAGACACTTTTTCGTAAGTGTCTATCAAAAGTGCAGTCTCATACTTGTTCCAAGACTTGTTTATCTGAGGAGAGTCCATCTATACTGTTATTTTTTTTGTTTAGGGAGAAAAAGAAAGCGTACCGACTTCCTTCACGTCCCCAATCTCTGGCAATCTGACAAAAAGCCAATACAGTAGAACGAAAGGAAGGGGTACGCCTATACAGGCGTATCCTCATCCTATGATGTTTACTGTATAATATTTGTCAGATATTTTGAGATTAGAACATCATCGAATTAGATACGAAATCCATTCACCCACAAAAATTTGCCAAAGGTATATAGCCCCGACACGGCAAAGTTACTAAAATTGGTCTACATTAAGAAAAGAAAACGCATTTATTTTTGAAAATGCATTCATTCTATTGAGTTTCGTTTTTCATTATTCTGATCTGCAACTAAGAAGAATTCTGGATAGCGAATGATTTATTTGGCATTTTGTATGTTGGTCATTTCCTTTAAGCATTATTGATGTAACAATGCTCAGACCACTTACAGACCACACAGAGGTCTTAACAGACCACATAGAAATTCTAAAATATTCTAATAGACAAGAAGTTATTATTGTGTTATATTGTAAAATTGAAACTAAATTCCTATTTTTGTGACCGATAAGAATAGAGCCGACCCTGCAAAGAGCCGACTTTTTTAGTATGAAGCAATTGATTGGACATGGATAAAAAGGAAAGAGAAGCCATCAGACAAAGGAGAGATGAAGCCATTGCGTTTGTGTCTGCCGAGATGACAGGGAAAAAGAAAAGGTATACCGCTTTCGTAAAGGAGATGGAGGGCACTTCTTTGGAAGTGGGAGCATCGGGAATGGAGAAGTTGTGTGCTTTGATGTCGAGATGCCTTCCACAAGATTGCAAAACGATGCTTGAAACTGCCTTCCGCGTCTTCTTCGGTGATGGCATCGGGAAAGAACTTGAAGACGCATTCGATGCCAAGAACTATGACAACCTTGCCCGGGAGTGTGTCGTCAACCGTAGAACCATTGCGGTCAGCTTTGACGGGAACATATCAGTTACCGACAAGAAAGAGGAACCGTTCGATGGGCTGTATCTGGATATGGAGGAATATGAGAAGCTGAAAAACAACATTCCGCCGATGATGCGGCAATCATTTATCGATACTTTGTCCTTTATGTTTGAGACAGAGGCGGAACTAAAGGAATACATGACGGCCATGAACAATTGCGGACGATCGTCCGTGAAGAAAAAGACGAGACTGCCATCTTCGCCTACTACTATATATTCAAAGACAGGGGACTGCAGAAAGTGGCAAAGCTGCTGCCGTCCATTCTGCTGACAGGCGAGGCAGGATACCCGGGACTCGGGATATTCAGTGGGATCGTCAGCAATTTTGTCTCTGCCTCTACGGCCATGGGTATTCATGACAAAAGCTCATGGCGGGAAGTGATGGATGAAACAGACAGTGACGATTTGTGGAAAGAGGTGGCAAGCGCACTGCGCTACGCCGAGGATAACCATGGGCAGAAGAAAGAGTTGGTGTCATTGGAAGACATGCTGAAAGACGACACACACGGAGAAATCATGCTGGCGATAGGACAGTTCACAAAAGAGTATGACGAGTCCATTGCCATGGCCTATCTGCTCATAGCACTTGAAAGGACCAGCTGCATGAAGAAACATTACCCCTTCTCCACCTTTGTTGAAGCTGTCAACAAGCGGTTTGGAAAAGAATACACCTATCAGAAAGCACAGAGACGCTACAGTGAAATCAGCAGTATGCCCGGCATGCTGAAGGAGAATAAGAGCAGCATGAGGAAAGCTAAGAAGATCATTGAGGAATGGAAGGAGGTATTCCTCAACTGCAACGCCGGTGATTCTTGACGGCCAGCAACATGCCATTATACATATATTACCAAGAGGGAAAAGCAATGGACTCACAGAGACTCCATTGCTTTTTTTGTGGCTGTATAAACTGTACAGAGGCTCAATGACATTCTATTTTTTGGTACAAAAAATTAAAGTGCTTTTCATTGTACCAAAAAGCCCGGAAAAGCCTGTTACCTTTGCAGCGAAATTTAATCTTATTACTACCACATGAAACATGTATTTACTTTCGAGACTTTATTGCAGACACCTGTCTGCATGATGACCGGAGAGCAGCTCGCTTTCCTTGTAAGTAACCTGCCACTGCTCAACAAGCAAGGTAACAAAGCATCCTCGGATGAGGAGAAGGGCATTGCTGACACCTTCGGCTGCAGCATCCCCACCGCCAACCGCATCAAGAAGAGTGGCGTCATCGATGATGCCATCACGCAGGTGGGGCGTAAGATCGTCGTGGATGCTGACCTGGCACTCGAACTGGCGGCAAACGCCAAAAAACAAGGAAAGGAGGTGGCGTCATGAGTGAGAAGCTTCAAAACAGTCAGAACTCCACGGGTGGAGGAAACACGGAAGGCGGCAGTACCGACCGCTATATCCGTGTGCGCACCGACTACTACAAGATTGTGGAAAAGCCGATGACCGACGGCTCCATCGCCCAGCTGCTCATCAAGTGGAAGTACGGCACTATCAAGCGGAAGGGAATTTGCCGAGGAGACACCCTGCTACGACGACTTCATCATCTTTCCCGACAATGTCAATCCCCAGCAGGTGGTGGACGGCAGATTCTGGAACCTCTATCATCCGGTGCGGTTCAAGCCGGAGCCGGGCGAGTTTCCCAACATCGACAGGCTCATGGAGCACATCTTCGGGGAACAGAAGGTGTTGGGCTACGACTACCTGCAGCAGCTCTACCTCCAGCCACAGCAGAAACTGCCCATCATCGTACTCGTCTCGCGGGAGCGAAACACGGGCAAGTCCACTTTCATGCACTTCCTTCATCTGTGGTTCGGTGACAATGTGACCTTCAACACCAATGAGGACTTCGGCAGTCAGTTCAACGCCGACTGGGCAGGCATGCTGCTCATCTGCGTGGACGAGGCCCTGCTCAGCAAGCGTGAGTATTCCGAGCGTATCAAGAACCTGAGTACCGCGCGATTCTATAAGATAGAGTCAAAGGGAAAGGACATGGTGCAGCAGGAGTTCTTTGCCAAGTTTGTCTTTTGCAGCAACAACGTTGATAAGCCACTCATCATCGATCCGGGCGAGACACGCTACTGGGTGCGTGAGGTGCCGAAGCTGGAAAGCGACGACGTGGACTTCCTCTCAAAGATAGAGAGGGAGATTCCGCATCTGATGTATCACCTGCTGAACGAGCGAAAGATGTCGGTCAGGAACAAGGGACGCATGTACTTCGATCCGGCTGTTCTCTTCACGCCTGCCTTGCAGCGCATCATGATGAACTCACGCAGTCTGGTGGAGGCGGCTATACACGACCTTTGCGACGACATCCTTTCCTCGACAGGTGAGGAGAGCTTTTCTTTCGTTCCCGGTGACCTGCGGCTCATGCTCACGGACAAGGGCGTCAAGGCTGATGATGCGTCTGTCCGCCACGTGCTCAAGGATCTGTGGCGTTTGAAGCCTCATGCCACACCAAGTACCTATGTGAGATACACCTACGGTGCCGGTATCTACGGAAACTATGCCGGACAGTCGGCCAAGGGCAGGTACTTCACGGTGACGCGAGACTTGCTGCATGAAATAAGCGAAAACTGTAGATTTGTAGACAATGCGGGTGAAATCACTGAACATCAAGATGTTAGATTGTCTACAGAAGAAAGTCAGGCACCTTTCTAATGTAGACAGCGTAGACTGTCAAGCTACAACCAGCTACAAAGTTCAATCCGATTGTAGACAACGTAACATGCTTGTAAACAGAAAGTTATGTTCAATTGTCTACAAATCAACAAAAAACTGCTATTAACCATGAAAAACTATACTACATACAAGCCCGACGACACAGATATCCTCAGACAGATATCCATCGCCTACTACCTCGACAACCAGGGCTTCAAGCCCGTCAAACGTCACCGCGCCGGCAAGGAGCTGCTCTACCTCTCTCCCATGCGCAATGAGTCCAAGCCCTCGTTCAGCGTCAACACGGAGAAGAACCTATGGTATGACTATGGAACCGGTGAGGGCGGCGACATCTTTTCTCTCGTGCGGAAACTCTGGAATGTGGACTTCCACAAGGCGAAGGAGATCCTGCGTGACAAGGAATATAAGGAAATGTTCTACCGCCCCGTAGATACCCAGCTGGAGCGTGAGCATCCCTCTCCCTTTACAGACATCCGTGCCTCACCGCTGACCAGCAGCCATTTTCTCGGCTATTGCGCCAAACGGTGTATTGACCCTGAGGTGGCGAAAGCGGAATGCCGTCAGGTGGACTACCAACTGTATGGACACATGAACTCCGCCATCGGCTTTGAGAACGACAAAGGCGGATGGGAACTTAGAAGTCCGTCCACAAAGATATGCACCTGCAAGGCCATATCCACAAGGCGAAAGCAGGATGGCAACACGACGGTTTGTGTCTTTGAGGGCTTCTTCGACTACCTCTCCTTCCTCACGCTGATGAAGTCCGAGGCGCGTCACAAATGTGACTATGTGATTCTGAACTCCGTCTCACAAGCCAGCAAGGTCATCCCCATTCTGAGACCTTATAAGCATGTGCGCTGCTATTTCGACAATGACGCGGCAGGCAGGAACGCCTTCGGGATTGTCAGGAAAGATGTCAATGCCATATCTTGCTCGGAGAAGATGCTGCCACACAACGACGTGAACGACTATCTCTGTAGTCTGCGCGTAAGGAGTCCGACGGATGCTGACGCTGATTGGGAGGGCAAGAAGTGTCATTCGCTGCGAATGACGGAGGAACCTTCTCCCGATGGTCGCAATGAACAGTTGGGAAAACATCACTAAAGTTATAAACACGTAAAACTATACACCATGAAAAAACGCAAGTATTTTCGTATCACATTCAGCTGCTCTGAGGACGAGCTTAGGGCTATCAGGCAGACTGCAGCCGACTGCGGCATGTCCATGAGCATGTACTGCAAGAAGGTCGTACTGGGATTCAAGCCGAAGTACCGTCTCTCCGAGGAGGACATCAGTATGATGCAGGAAGTCCGTAAGGTGAAGGCGGACCTGCAGAGGATAGCCAACTACTTCAAGTACGGCAACCATCAGATGCTCATGGAAGAGCTGGCGAAGGTCATCAGCAAACTAAAGACTGCGCTTTATGATTGCAACCGCTAAGAGCATCAGCTATGGCATGGCCAAGGCTGAGTATGATGAGAACAAAGTTATCAACGGCGTAAAGGTTGCCTCCGAGGCTGCGCGCCAGAACGTCTATGGTGACAACTGCCGGGAGATCGTTGAGGAGATGACCGACGTGCAGCGCATCCGCTCGCCGGTCAGGAACCCGTTCCTCGACATCGTGGTGACACTGTCGGAGGAGGACTGTGAGAAGATTACCGCTCCTAACCAGTCGGAATGGCTCGTGAAGCTGTTCATGCACGACTTGATGACGGAACAAGTGGGACTGAGTGAGGATGATTACGCCGGGATGCAGTGGATAGCCTATCAGCATGAGCATACTGACAACAGTGACAGTCTCAAACACTGGCATATCCTCGTCAACCGTACGCTGCTTGACGGCAAGCTGGTCTCTGACTCATGGATCGGGAAGAAAGCCGCGGCTACTGCCAACAAGATCAGCCGTGAGTACGGACTCACCGACGCCGCTGTACGCTCCAGGGAGAATAGAAAGGATGTGTTTCAGGCTGCCTGCTTTGTTCTCGGCAACATGCGTCTCTACGACTTCAACCGGTATCTTGAAGGCTTGAACGCACTTGGCTACCGAACGCGTCTGGCGCTGAACTCCAAGGGAGAGGTACAGGGCTACTACATCACCGCACAGTCGGGAAGGGAGTACAAGGCAAGTGCTGTTGACCGCAGACTGACCATCGGCAGACTCGCTGTACTGCACGCCGGGTTGCACAAGGGCATGAAGGCGGCAGCGGCCAGAAGTCCGGGAAGGGCCTTCAGCATGCCGGCTCCCAATGTGCCGACAGTGAATGTGGAGAACATGCTCCGTGTGTTCAACACCGATGCAGCCATCTCATACTCCACCCCACCGCCTCCAAACGGCAGACGGAGACGCGGAAAACGGTGGGAGGACATGAGCGATGATGAGAAGAGGCTGGCGGCAAGCGGTATGTCGATGTGAGAAGTCACAGACTCACATTGTCTCATACTCTCATTATCACATAATAACAAAATAACAATTTATAATAATTATTTATTAACCAGCACTTTGCGAGTCGCTCGCGATGTGCATAAAAACAAGTTAACATGAGTAGCAAAAGACAGGGGCAATACGCCCCAAAACAGAACAGTATTCCACAGCCAATAGCGATTGGTGCTTCCGGCTCCCAACAGGGAAAAGGAAACGCAGTCCCAAAAATTGGCCCGTCACCAGCAACCGTAAAGCCGGTCACGGCCTCGAAGGTCTCGGAAGAAACCATCAAGCGTGCCGACGAGTATGTCGAGGGACGGCTGGGGACGGCTGAACGAGTTTACATCTGCCATCAACGACCTCAAAGATGCCATTGAGAGCATTCCGGCCACCGTTCCTGTTGCGATACCGGAAGATGTTCAGGCGAAGATGAAGGCTTTCAACAAGACCGTCGAGAACCTTCCAAACGCTCTCCAGAAGGTCGATATGATCAAGACTGTCACGGACCGGTGGATGATAAAAATTCTCTTCTTCGTAGCTGGCGTCGCTTCGGTAAGCATACTGATGGCGGTCTTTGCCGGAGAGATAAGCATACTGATGGCGGTCTTTGCCGGAGAGAAGTATTCCGCTGCCATCGACAAGGAACTGGCGGCGGAGGCTAAGGTTCACTATGCCGACTCTGTCCTCAAGGAGGCCAGGAGCATCATGGTGGTCCGTGAGACGTACCATGACTTTGGCCGGTGGATGGTAAACCGGTACGGGACTAAGGGCAAGGAGTTTGACAGGTTTCAAAGGGAGCGCATGCCTGTGGGAAAAAGAAAATAATGTCTAACATTCTCGCATACTCACATTGTCACATCTGTGAGTGTGTGAGAGCAAAACCAAACCTCATGAAACACACGAACAATGTTATTATCGTCTTCGCCAACCAGAAAGGTGGCGTGGGCAAGTCAACACTGTGTCTTCTTTTGGCGAACTATCTCGTCTATTGGAAGAAGAACGTCTGCATCATTGACACGGACTTGCAGCAGTCGGCATGCTTGCAGCGACAGATCGACGAACAGCAGTTCGGCACGGAACCGCCGTATGTTATCCAGTCCTTCCCCATCGCGGACACGGCAACGATGCAGCAGCTGATGGAGAACGCACAGGAGTTCGACGGCTATGTGCTCTTCGACGCACCGGGCAACATCAAGGATGACGGTCTTGCAGTCATGCTTGCCTATGCCGATGCCATCGTCTGTCCGTATGAGTATGAGACGAAGTCGCTGGTCTCCACGCAGACGTTCATCGGTGTGCTGGAACAGCTGCGGGAGCTGAACCCTCAGATGAAGGCCCGACTGTTTCTCGTGCCCAACAAGGTGGACACACGTATCGGCACCGCTGCCGAATGGAAGGCATGGATGGAGCACGAGCGTGTCCTGGCACAGCACGGGACCGTTACTCCGAGGGCCGGATACCGCATCCAGATGCGACGCGTCAATACCTACGACTTGCTGGATGACCAGAAGCATGCCGTGTACGACACATTACGGTTTATCATTCAATCTTTAAGAACACCGAACCATGAGCAGAACTAAAGGTATCGCCCTTCCCGGCAAGAGCATGGAAGAGGCAACGAGGAATGCACAAAAGGATTTCCTCTCGAAGAATCCAAAGGCCGTTGACTCTGCGACTGTTAAAAGCGGGGCGGAAGAGTCGCCTATTGTTTCAGAACCGTCACACAAGGACAGGAATGCCACGCACACCGATGACCTGCAATGCCTTGAGACTGGCATCGACAGGTACACGGGCATCAAGGAGCATGGCATGAGCGTATGGGTGGTAGGAAAGGTGAAGGTCAAACTCGATGAGCTGAAGTTCCGTTCCCGTAATACGATCGGATGCCGCGCCTTCACCAACGCTGCCCTGGAGTTTGTCCTTGAAAAGTACGGCGACGAACTTGTCAAGATGTTCAAGAACAAGTAGGCAGCCGAAGATGCAGTAATGTGATTACTCACAGACTAACAATGTCACAAATGCTAGTCTGTGAGTTTTGAACAGTGTCAATCTGACTGCCGTATGAATCTTCTAATCCTTTCGTCAACAATCCTCAAATACGTTCGTTTCATCTTGTCGGTAAGGAAACTTCCGTCTACCAAAATTCGTGTTTCCTCCGGTATCAACATATATTTATCAAGTATTTTATTTACGCGAAGACTTGCAATTCCTATTTGCGTACCAAAGCGTTCAAAGTCGGTTCGGCAGGGGTGGCCTGTCCGATCGTAGACATCACTTTTCTCTATGTTCGGAGACAACCCGCCATCAAGTCCCAAATCGTCACCATTAACGTGTAAACTCGTGTTTAAGAGGTCGTAAGCAGGTGACAAACGATAATCATCACCCAAACGAATGAGAGAAAAGTTCTTAAGGTGATCATCACCATTGCCATAGATATAGTTGAAAACAACGAGCTCAAAGAACCGTTCCATATCAAACTTCCAGACCGCTACATTTGCTTTCAGTGCTATTGCTATGTCTTCATAGCAGCCACTATACTTGAAATGCAGGCCGTCAGTTTGTTCGTTGCAGCCTACAAGAGCAGCAAAATCGTCCATAGGAGCTTTTACGCCGTCTGGTAGTATGTCGAAACGTTTGGTAATATACACGGGCTGTCCGTCTTTGGTAAAACATAGTCCGTTTGCAGCCGTCACAATGCCATACACCTGTGAGGCTATTTGCATCGTGAGGTTCTCATTGGCAGGAATCTGCTTCCTTTCAACCAAAGTTTTGTCCCAAGGAGCTGGCTTTAGGATATATGTTGATCGTTCATTCTCTTCTGCTATGCGCACCTTGCCGTGGTCAATGACCGCAGGAAACTTCTCCTGTACACCGGATACAGATATACGGCGCATAGCATTAGTCGCTATCTCACTTGCACCGAATTCCTCAATCCCGAAATCAAGGAAAGGAGAGATTTTATGCCCGTCAAACAGTTTTTTTATTGCCGTGGGGCTGTAAGTTGAATATCCTCTCAAAAGCATAGAGGGGCAGTTCTGTATCTTAATCATCTTTATGCTTTCTTATTTCTACGGCACCTATAAAATCTTTGTCGGCCATGGCTGACAGAATACCAAACAAGTCTTTCTCATCTATTCTTAATGCACGGCATATCACTTTTCGATTCGCCCCCTCCGGCAGCAGATTGGAAAAGAACGGAAACAAATGCTCCGAGCGGTAGGGCTCCTTGCGTTTGGGCAGAGTGGCAGAAATAGAATAGCCGTCTGAGCCTAAGTAGCTATTGTCGTAATTAAAAGTATAATCACGACCAGGCACTCGCTCGGTCAATACCCCTGCTCTATTATCATTAAAGTATACGTCCAGTTTCCTCATCGTTCATCTGTTATTTATGGTACTACCTTTCTAACCTGATAGTTAATCTCCATGCCAAGAACATCAAGAATCTTCTGCACAGTCCTAAGTGAAGGATTACCGTGTCCACGCTCAATATCTTTCACTGTAGCGAGGCTCACCTCTGCTATCTCCGCTAAATCCTGTTGGGATATTCCCAATGTCTTGCGTCGTGATTTCATTGTCTGCGCCAAATCCATAGTCTACTATATTAAACTCTCAGTGCAAAGATAAGAATAAAAATTGAAAAACACAAGCAAAAGTCTAATAAAATACACCTATAGAAATGATTTTGCAAGAAAACATTCCGAACAAGCTCACCAACATCGGTCTATCTTGCAGCACCCTATATTCATTCAACCATATTCTGCGGGCTTATACTTTCTCATTTTGCCAGTTTGTATGTGAAGTATAAGTAATATCCAAAAGCTCGCCTGCCATCTTCGCATCGTCTATTCTCATGACTGTATCTTCAGAAGAGTGATAGCCAAGGAAATTGATGTCGCCATACCAACAAATGGATTTGTCTAT
>OMXX01000091.1 GCA_900315105.1 uncultured Prevotellaceae bacterium
TGACGCAACTCTCCACGGCCCTTATAGCATTCCTGGATAGGACCTCCTACTGGTTTCGGCTGGTAGGAGGTTTATATTTACATATGGTATATTTTTTTCGCAAGATTTACACTCCTTATTATAAGAAAGGAGGTGTTCTTTATGAAAACATATAAAGAATTATATTCAAAATATTCTAAGATGAAAAAAGAAGATCTTGTAAAATTATTAATAATTCACGATAAAGCAATGGAAACAATAATTAAAAACAATGATCAGATAATTAATCTTGGAAAAGATTTTGAAAGAATCAACGAAAATATAAAGAAACTTTTTAAAGATGAGTAGGGTTTCATACCCTATTCTTTTTCGCAAATTTTACATATAGTATAATAGCCGAAAGGCAAAAATTATATTTTTTGGAGGAACAGAAAAATGAAATGTATGGATTATTTATACGAATGTTATAATGATTCTTTAAGTGGTAAGTATAAGTATGGATCATGGATTATTGGACATATATGTGGTTTAATAATGATGATATCCTCTATTATATATGGTGTAAATGAAATTGAAACCATATTTAATAATGGGATATTAGAAACTATTTTCGGATATATGTCATTAATTATATTTGTCATACTTGTTACTGTTATAACTGAATTCATTATACATTTATTGTATGGACTAATCGCGGATAACATTTACTCATTAGTACGTTCAATTGAAATAAAAAAATATATGAAGGAGGCTGAATTAGAAGCAAAGAAGGATAAGGGTTGAAACATACCCTATTCTTTTCGCAAGAATTACATCTTCTATAATAGCATAACATAAAGGAGGTAATGATTATGTTGTATGTTAGAGTAATAGGTGTCGTTATAGGCATATTATTGGCTGCTGGTACTATTTGTGCCTGTGGTTTGTTTGACCAAGATGATAATGACGATGAGAAAGTAAGTAAGGATACAGTTCTTACAGAAGAAACACTTGTCGAAGAGATTATCGTTGAGGAGATACAAATAGAAGAGATACAGATAAAGTAGCCAATAATGGGTCGTTTTACACGGCCTATTATTTTTTCGCAAGAATTACATATTATATAATAGCCGAAAGGTGAGTATATTTTTCAGGAGGAAAACAAAATGAAAATGGAATCATCAGAAATTAAGGTGAGTTATGAAGCTAATGTTGAGGCATTTATTGTTCCCAACAAGACACACGTTGTATCAGATTTTCTATTTGATGCGGACGATCGAGAGACAGCATATAAATTGCTTGCGTGGATTAACAAGGTTCATTATGAACCATCAGAAGATAAGTTGGTTGAATTTTGGTATGTATCGCCAGAATTAGAATCCGATAATCTTGTTGATCATGGTTTTAAGATAAATGGACAGTATTGTAATTGTGATTACGATATCGGACGTTTCTTACCATACAGCATGGTTAAAGATCATAAAGAAGGAGATACTATAGATGTTATTTGGCCATATGATGATGGTAGTGATGTAATGAAGTTTATATTAATGCATGTGACATTTAAACAGATGGGCTATCGATACGCTCGATTTGGAAAATTTGAGGAGGTGCTTGAACGGGTAACTAAATGATCATTAGCGATATAGGTCTTACATGGCCTATATTTTTTCGCAAAATTTACATATTATATAATGACAATAAAAACTATATTAGATTGTCAAAGAAAGAGGTATATTATGGAACTTATAGGTGTAGCTTGTTTAATAGTAGCAATTATGTACACAATTAAGACAATCTTTGGAATCTTTAGAGATATGGAATCTGGAAGACAGGTTAATAATCTCTTGGCATTCACAAAGAAGATGTTTAAGCAGTACAGTAAGTTACTTGAACAGGAGCTTGGGGACTAATCATCCCCTTTCTTTTTCGCAAAATTTACATCTCCTATAATGCAATATAACTTTATAGGAGGACAATGAAATGAAAGAACCGAGATTATCAAAGAAGGGTAAGTTATTCGTGAGACTTTGTGAGAAGATAGGTTTCACTGTATTGACGACGACTTTGGGGCTTGTGGCTTTCTTTACAGGACATCCGATTATCGCATTTGCGATGACCGTATGGGCTTGTTGGGAAACTCACGGGGCTTTTAAGGCGTTCTTCAGATACAGCGAAGAACCGACTCTTATTATAGAGAAGAACGAAGCTCCCCAGAATTTAAAGGAGGTTAATTCTGAAGAAGTCATTATTGAGGAGTAATGCAAAGACATGGGTCGTGAATCACGGCCTATATCTTTTTATTACATTCGCAAAATTTACACACACTATAATGACAATAATTTTAAGGAGGTGTTTTGTTATGGTCGAAAGCAGACGCAATCCTGAAGGTCATGAGGATTTCGTGAACTTTTCTAAAAGGGTTTACAAGAGAGATCCTTCTGAAATGACGGATGATGAATTCGACAGAGCAGAAGATGACTGGTTATGTCGTTTGAAGGGTTGAAACATACCCTTTAAACTTTCGCAAAATTTACATACACTATAATGACTATAAAAATAAAAGGAGGTACTTTGTATGAGTATCAGAAGCGAAATAACCGGAAGATTGGTTAAGGAGCGAGTCTATACTGGACTTGAGAACATGAAGGTGTTTCTCAACAAAGTAGCAGATTCAGCTACTGAACGAATCGACCGCAAACAGCGTTTGATAATTGACGAGGACATTACTAATAATAAATAGTCGAGATTAATAGGGCATTCGTGTCCTATTAATTTTTATAAACACTTATATTTAAAGGAGGCTCACAATGGCTAAAATCGCAGACGGAAAGGTATTATTTGTATATGATGGACCTTTCTTACACTTTGGAACAGTACAAGGGCATGGGATATTTCATACCTATGCTGTTTCTTTTGAACAGGCTCGTAACAATATTATATATCAGTATAAGAAGTTACATGGCTACAAACCAACATTTAAGTTAACAATCGATATGACAAAATTAAAGGCTGAGGAGGAAAATTAATATGACAGAATTAGAAGTTAAAAAATTAAAAGATTTACATTCGCAATATTTAAAAGCCAATAAAGAATTTAATTCATTTTGTAATGGAATTAAAACATTTCCCGATATGACTAATGATCAAGAATTACAATTTGATTCATTATATGAAAAAGCAAAAGAAGCAGAAAGAAATTGGAGAGCATTTGGTAGAATGTTAAATACAAAATATGGTATAGAAAAAGGAGAATAATATTTATGACTATTTTCATTATTTGTATGGTAGCAGTAGTACTTGCTATGGGTATTGTTGGAGGAATTTATATTTTAGGGCTTAAGGACGCTATCAAGGAGAAGGAGAGTCGAATTGATAAACTTGAGCATGACCTTGAATGGTGGGAGAAGTATTGTGATAGTATTACGGCTGAGAAGACCACGATTATTAATACACACGAAAATCGTCTTAAGGAACTTGAGAAGAATTCGGAGATGCTTCTTAAGGAACTTGAAGCTGCTCAAGAAAAAGCCCTTATTAAGGAATCTGAGAACGATAAACTTATATTTGAAATGAGTCTTAAGGATGGTATGTCTGAAACTGACGCCATGAAGAAGATCGACGAGGCTAATGCTATAAGAATAGCAACAAAAGATCTCGATTTTCCACCGGTAGATAAGGTTGAAGATGATGATATTTCAGATGCAGTTAGTAAATTTCTAAATAGACAGGCTAAGAAGGAGGAATAAATATGAGTATGCAACTTACTGGATATGACATAACACTTGAACCAACAGGATTACATAAAATAACTTTAGACTGCATTGGTAGTGAGAATGATTTAGAAACAATTAGAAAAGTATATTATAATCCTGGACTTTATCAAGTAATTGGTCTTACTAGTAGATCATGTGTAGGAACAAATAATGAAAAGGAGAATACAACTATGACAGCTACAGAACTTCGCAGAATAGAAAATGAGGCTTATAATAGAGGATATGAAAGAGGAAGAAGAGTTGGATTCAGCGCTGGTACATCAGTACATGGGGGATTTACTTGGCATAATCCAGATCTTAAGATCAAAAAGGTAATCTTCAACAATCCTGCAACCATTGTATTCTGGGCTGATGGCACAAAGACCGTAGCGAAGGCTCATGGTGATGATAAGTTTGACAAGGAAGTTGGTCTTACCGTCTGCATTGCAAAGAAGGCTCTTGGTAATAGGAGAAATTTTGATAAGGTATTTAAGAAGTGGATTAAGGACTAATATTTTATGTATGATTCATTAAAAGACTTTTGGCCGTTACCGCTTAAAGGATGCCCGTTTCAGGATAAATTCAAATGTGTACCTTTTAAAGACGGTGATTGCCATAATTGTATTTATAAAAAAGAGTATAAAAAAGGAGACAAATTATGAGAGTTTACAAGTGTGACAGATGCGGAAGTTATTATGATGTTCAGAGCCAGATTGGACCTTTTTATGCAGAGGTACAGGATGAACATGAGGTATATAGCATAGATGGAAAGTCCACAATAAAGGGCAAGGATCTGTGCGAGGATTGTATGAAGGATCTTAAGAGATGGTTTGTTCTGAGTGACAACGCAGAGAAGATTGAAGAAGAAGACATTAATGATATTCGTATAGCTGAACTTGGACTTAGTACTAGAGTTGAAACCATTTTAAAACGTAATATACCCGGAGATCCTCGTATTGGTGATATAGTTGCTCTTGACTACAATCAGATTAGAAAAATGCGTTATATGGGTAAAAACTCCATAGATGAACTTGTTACTAAGTTAAGAGAGTTCCGTATACCTTATATTTTACATATGCTCGATAATGGTAATGGCATGTTTGTAAGAAAGTATGAGGAGTAATCTAAATGTTCACAAAAGACTTTTTAAAAGACGCATTCTTTGAGAACTTTATCTTTATGATATTTGTGGTGGTGTTGACAGTTCTTTCAATAGGTATTGCTAAGAATATGCAGCATCTTCACGAAGCAGAGGCTAAATGCGGGCCTATGCACGTTCATCTCTCTGTTGATATTTCTCCACCGGATGTCTCGGAGGCTTTTGAGGTTGAGAAGAATAGAGAGAAAGCTCTAAAAGTTCTCAACAACTATGCTGATATTCGTAAGGCAATGACACATGTGTATCTTCCTGTTGATAGAATGGTACTCACTGATATTGGTAAGTACTACATCACGGGTTACACATCCATTGAGTGCGGTGGTTCTACTATGACGGCCAGCGGAGCCACCGTACACAAAGGCAATCCTACTACATGTGCTATAGATCCTAAGCTTCATGACTTTGGTGACTTGTTTTATATTCCTTACTTTGATCAGTTATATGTGGCAGAGGACACAGGTTCAGCGGTCAAAGGTAAGCACTTAGACTTATATTTTTACGATGATGAGTACAATTATGCACTATCGATCACCGGATATTATAAGGTCTACAGTATTGAGTATATTACCGAGTATATTTCAGCAGACTATTTCAACATAACCGATATGGTTTGGGAGGTACAGAATGAGACTGATTGATGCAGATGAACTGAAAAAGTGTGCAATTCCTTGTGAAATCCACAATGGTGCTTTGACAGACTTGTGTGTTCCTCTATATCAGATGAGCAACGAGGATATTACAAAGTATATAATTGATTATTGCCAACATTGTAACGGTGAGGGTTGTCCTTTACTTATGGAATGTATGAAAGGTAGAAAGAAAAAAATGCGGTTTGACAATGCTCCGACAGTAAAACCTGACGAGATACAGGCGATAATGAAAGACTATCTTGTATTCAGGTGTGAGCCTCAGGGTAAATGTAAGACTTGTAAACACTATCAACCATATTATGAGCAATTTTCAAACAAACCGAGAGGTGATGGTTTTTGTCGAATAGTAAGAATGGCTTATGAAGGAGCTACTACTATAAATTGTCATGATGAATTTGGTTGTTCAGATTATGAGAAAGAGACAGACAATGGAAGCTAAAAATTGTCCATATTGCAATGAACCGGCAGACGTAGATGTCACCGTAGGATACACTCAGATTTATTGTCCTAGATATTCTTGTGACATGCCTTATATGGTAGTTCACCAAGATAAAGAAGAGGCAGTAAAGGCTTGGAATAAACTAGTTTTAAAACTTAGATACGATGAGGAGGACTGATATTTATGGAAGATGAAAAAATTTGTCCGCTTTTAAAAGGACAATGTGTAAGAGAAAAATGTGTATGCTTCTATATACGGAAGATGGATACATTTGGATTAGGTATGGAAGTAGAACCATACGGTGCTTGTTCTTATTTTAACATTGATCTCGATTATGTAGAGGAGGATTGATATTTATGGCAGATGCAAAGAGATGTGACAGATGTGGAAAGTATTATAGTAAAAATGATAATGGTAGATGTAATTTAAGCTATCATGATTTGCCTTATTATGAAAAATATGATGTAGATGAGGAATACATTATACCAACTGCAGTGTCATTTAGTGAAAACTGTTCAAACTATTATAAATTTGAATTATGCCCGGATTGTATGAGAAAACTTATTCATTTTATTGCTAAGGAGGAAACAAATGGAAATAGTTCTAAAGACAACTGATCAGAAGCAGTCTATGAGTATTCTTAGATATTTGAAGGCTCATGGAGCTAAATACTCTACTCATATAGAAGATGGTGTAAATCTTAATGATACGTATGTCATTGAAATTGAGGATGACGATCATAGCATAAATGTATTATCAGATTTATTGAATTTGAGGTGATATTTATGGGCATTAAAAAACTTGAATGTATAACATGCGGTGGAATAATAGATGGAGTAACATTAACATGTCGATCGTGTGGTATGCAATATATGCTTGATGATAATTTTGAGCTTAAAGTGCTTCAGTCTCATCTAAAATGGGTAACTATCGATGGTATGGTAGCAGTTCCAGGTTATATTCTAGATGACATTGGCAGAGAGACTGCATCTGAGATGATATTAACAGACATGGCAAAGTCGATGGCTATGAAGCTATTACCATTCATGGAATTCAGATCGATGTTGAATCCTTGTGATCAAACAATTAGGACTCATGGACGTATTAGGGTTGCTGAACCAGTAGTCACCAGATTCGGTAATACCTATATGGAAATGCCTAGAATTGACTGGAGGTTTATGGATGAGAATTGAAAAGTTTGAAGATCTGGCAGTGGCTATTGATGATGAAATGGCTATATGGTTCAGAAGATGTGGAACTCCTCATTTAAAGGATGATGGTCATATTGAATTTACTGATATTGAATGGGTATTCCTCGGTGCCAATGACGGTGATAAACGTTGGTATATAGGAAACGATTTTGAAGCAGCACATCCAGGAATGCTTGATGATATTTTAAGGAGGTTAAACGAAAATGGCTAATGATTTTGACAAGTTTTTCATGGATTTTGGTACAACACCGGAAGAAAAGGAAAAAATGAATGATGCAGCAAAGGCGTTGTTTGATATTTTTACATCGCTAAAAGAGGCTGGATTTACGGACGAACAGGCAATGTTACTGATGAAGATTCTTTCAAAAGGAGAGTAATTATGGATAAGAGAAAAATGAATTCAATTGCAGGTTGGGTTATCGAATATGAGATTTATGAGACATACTGGACAATTATTAAAGATATTACCAGTAACAGTAAGTTGATGGAGGAATTCTCAAAGACTAGCATAGATAGTGATGATATTTCTTCAACACGTGAGTTCTGCGATAATGTGTTCAAGGAAATCACTGGAGAGGATATTTATAAGGCTATTGGTGCTGCTTATAATTACCACAGAATGACAATCAAGCAGAAGATTGAAAAGCAGAGTGAAAGAACTAATTTAGCAACTAGAGTAGAGGTAAAAGAGAACATTAGATCCTTAACTGATAGAGAAAAAGAGCTTGCTTTTCAGGAAGACTATATAAGAAGAGTTCTTAATGGCACCAAAAATAAGCCTTTCATTCCTCTTAATAAGAAGTATCATTGGATTACTGAGGATGATATTCTTGAGATTAACAATATTATCATGGATAGAACCAAGAAGATATATGGAGACCGTACTGTGTCTGATATTTCTCCGGCTTTGAAGAAATTTTGGGATTATTCAGCTAAAATTGAGTCTTCTGGTTGGATTTCTAATATTAAATTCCATGATACACCTGTTGAACCTAAATGTGAAATAGTGAAAACTCAGCACAAATCTGATGCCGAGACTATACGAAATGCTGTAAAAAGAATAGCACAAATTTATGATGATCAGGGATGTACGAGTGTTAGTTATGAGACAACTCTTGATAATGGTCATAAATGGAGGCTTAGTGTTAATAAGGTATGGTATAATTATCCAGAAGACGAGAAATAATCATTCGCAAAAAATACACTCCTTATAATGAGCACTTTTGTGTTACATTATGAAAAGGAGGTATTAAAAATGGCAATAACAATCATAGGAATGTGTATTGTTGGTGCGATGGTAATCACCTACAATGTAACAAAAAAATGATCGATGGAGGTTATGTTAAATGGAAAACGAAACTGAAACAAACAAGATTAAGGAAATGATTAAAAATTCCTCTCGAAAAGAGCGGAAAGAAGCAAGAAAAGTCATTTACGAGCAGATTAAAGAGACAAAAAATGCTATGTCTGCTGAAGATCTTACAGCTGAAGAGTATCAGCGCTACTCAGCAACACTTAAGAATCTTGTAGAAGCTTATGAACTTCTGCAGAAACCTAAGGAGTTGCCGAGATGGGTTGAAACAGGCATTAAGGTCGTAGCGACAGCAGCAACTATTGTTGGAACTGCAGTTGTAAAGGAAAAATTGCTTGATTCCGGAGGATTGACTAAATCAACTGAGGGAATTTTCAATAATTCTACGAAATTGTTAAATTAAGTATTCGGAGGCTGTGGAAACATGGCCTCCTATTTTTTCGCAAGGAGTATTCAAATGGTAATTAATATGACTGCGGTACTTATATGTGCCATAATTTGCTTTACTATTGTAGCTTTGTTTCACATCGCAGCATCAACTGTAACAAAAGTTGGTCAAAAGGAGGATGAAGAAGATGACAAAGAAGAAGAGTGAAAGCGAAATTAAATTTTGCAATTTTGGAAAATGTCCAAGATGTGGCAGTAAAAAAGTTAAGACTACTTCTTTAAAACAGAACGGCTTATATTCAAAAAAGACAGTTACATGTAAGGCATGTGATTTGTCTATCACTGCTGCTGATATTGGGTATCTTAGACGAGTTTGGAATTCTAACAGAGAAATCCTTATAGACCACTGCTTTAGAGACTTGAAACGAGCACCATGGACGGCTTATGTCAACAACGATGTTACTGATATTTGGGGCGGAGAAGATAGCCTGGTAGAGTATATTGAGACCATAACAGGTTACGATATCGTAGTAAAAGACGCCAAAAATGTCGGAAATGGCATAATTTTGGACCGAGTTGGCTGATTTTTCGCAATAAAAACATAGCTTATAATAGAAGCACAAAAATTTAATTTTTACATGTGCTTTATATTTTGGTACATGTAAGAAAGGAGAACGACAATGAAAATCACAATTGAGAACAAGAACGGTGAAGTGATTCGAGAATCAGAGTACAATCCGACTGGACTTATGGTCGGTGCTGGCTTTGGGCTTGGATATGGTCTTCTTGTAAGGAAGGCTTATATTCTTGCATGTAGAGGCGGACTCATTCCTTCAATTCTTGGAACTATGCTCGGAGGTGTTGTAGGTATATGCGTTGGGCATACTGCTTATGAACTTATGAGTGACAGCATTTCAACGAAGAAGGAGGATAATGACGATGTCGCTAATTGATGTTTCCAAATCCCTAGCAACCGCTGCTTGGAATGGGGTCAGGACCCATGGGCCACTCATCTGTACGGTGGGTGCGTCCTTGGGTCTGATATCTACAGCAACGTTTGCGATACTTGATACTAAGAACTATTTGGCAGCAAAAGAAGATGAAGAAATGAAGTTGGGAAGAGAGCTCACAAATGCAGAGAAGTTTAAAGTGGGTGCTCCTGAATACATAAGAACGGCTGTATCTGGAGCATCTACTTTAGCTTTAACTTGGGGAGCTTTCGGACTTAACAAAAAGATCATTACAGGTCTTAACTCTTCTCTTATTCTTGCAGGTAAGCAGCTTGACATGACTAGAGCAGCTTTTAAGGACTATTATGACGAGACAATTCAGTATCTTCCAGAAAATGCTACAGAAGCTAAGAAAATTCAGAAGATAATCGAAGCTAGACCTACACCTGGAAATGATGAAAAGACTTGTGTAAACTTTGAAAAGTTGAAGGAAGTCATCGATAACAACGAAATTGTTCATATTGTTGAAAGAAATACTGGCATGCAGTATGATACAACACTATCAGAGTTCTCAGATGCTCTTGAACAGTCCAACTCAACCGTTGATGAGTGGGGGTATTGTGCATTAAATACCTTCCATGAGTTCATGAATGTAGCTAATACGGAGATTGGTTGGGATATTGGCTGGGCTAGAAGCATCTATGATGGTGTTGGCGAGCCTGTAATTAGATGTACATGTGATGCAAAGTATATTTTGAATCAGAATAGACGTGTAATCTATGTTACATTTGCTACAGGTCCAGATCTTAGAGTTTAACTCGCAAAAATTACGTACCATATAATGGACGTGTTGTGTCTAAAAATCTATATAAGGAGGAAATTAAAAATGGCAGACAACACAAATGAAACAATGGAAAAGGCAAATGAGATCATTGAGAAGGAAGAAAAGGTAGGTTTCTTCACAAAGGTCGGAAATGGCGTTAAGTCCGGTGTTAAGAAGGTTAAGACAACTATGTCTGAGCATCCGGTTGCAACATTTATTACTGGTACAGTAGTAGGTGCAGCAACTACGGTGGTAGCAGCAGTAGGTGTTAATAAGCTTCTTAATAAGGACGGCGATGAAGATCTTGAAGGAACTGATATTCCTGAAGATGGTATTGCCAATGTTGAGAATGTGGAAGATGATACTAATGTAGATATCTGACACACGTCCAGGTAGGTCATGGAAACATGGCCTACATCTTTTTGCAAATGATATTTAACAAAGGAGTTTTTAACAAATGGCTAATAAAATTTATGGAGAAGAACCTGAGAAGATAATCGAAACGCTTAATAAGAACGACAAGGCTGGTGATATTCTTGAGACAGTAATCTCTGGTGCACTTAGTATTGGCTCAACTTTTATCATTGATAAGGCTGTAAAGAAGATTTACACACCTACAAATCTTGGTGAAAAAATTCTCACATATCTTGGAACAGCAGCTCTTGGAGTAGCAGTTGGAGGCAGTGCTCAGAAGGTTATTCACGATGCTTGCCATCCTTTTGAACAGGCTAAGAAGCAGGCTCTTATTAATAATTTGCTTGTAACTTCTACTAGTTCAAGTGATCTTGCAAAAGAGGCTATCGATTTAGTTAGAGCTAATCAGGAACTCACGAACACAATGCTAAGCGCCTTTGTTATTCCAGATGATATTTCTACAGATGATCTTAACACTGTTAATGACATTATGAAGAATACTGATATTTCAGTGGAGGATGCAAAGGATGAGTAACAATGTAAAGAATGATAACCATAAGGAAACTATGGCTGATATTTATAACAGTTTGTCTGTTGAGCAGAGAGGTCTGTTCGATGCTGATATTACTACAGCATTTGCTGTTGGTGAAGAGGTAGGTCAAATGAATCAGAACTCTGCTTTGCTTGCAGCAACTATGACAGATGTCCAGGCAGAACTTCTCATTAAGATGAGACAGAAGGCATTTAGTCAGGGGAAGGCTGTTGGTGAACTTAAGGCTCAGGGTATGACTCCTGAAGAGATTTCGAAGAAGCTTCATATAAAGCTTAATAAGATTAAGAAGGAGGAACCTGACGATGGCAGTAGTAAGAATGACCAGTGATGAGTATCCGAATGGTGGCACAAACAAGCCTATAGTTCATAGAGTAGCTAGTGATCCTGGTCTATCTGCACCACAAACTCAGGAAACTAAGATTGAATTCCAGCCAGTTGTATCAGAGAAAGGTTCAATAAAGAAGAAGACTTTTGGTCAAAAGCTTCGTGAGACATTTGTAGCTGCTGATATTTCTAATGTCGGAGATTACATTCTTAGAGAGATCTTTGTTCCAACAATTAAGGACGTTATTGTGAACTCTGTCAGAAACACTGTATCTATGTTGGTTTATGGTGAGCCTGACAGAGGGTCTTACAGACGTTCATCTAGAAGTTCAGGAGGTGCTTATATTCGTGATTACTATGATTATGACTCTTACGGGTCTTATTATAGACCTGACGATTCTTATAGGAGGCGCCGGCCTATTGATGCTGGCCCTACTACTTCCAATTATTTGCCTAGTGGTGGCAATATTGAGATTTGGTATCCGTACTATCCGGAAGCCATTGATGTTCTTAGGAACCTTCGCGATGGCCTTGGGACTCATCCTTCTGTTACTTTAAGTAATTTATATGAGTTATCAAGGATGAGTGATATGATAACACCGGAGTGTTCATCCAGGGGCTGGACAGATTTGTCAACTGCTTATGTCAAGCAGGAAGGAAATAGTGGTATACTAGTTCTTCCGCCGACATGCTTCTTGAATGGAGATTGATATTTATGGGAACATCTGATATAGATTTTGCTCCTGTGGTATTCTTCCAGGATGTATTGAATTCGGAACGCAAATATGGGAATTTGACACGTTGGACAAGAGTTGATGACTATACAGCTCTTTTATATTTTGACGTGTTCGGTCAGGAAGTTCCAGAAGTGCTTGTTATACGGTACATAGACAAGTATGATTGGGAACTTACGACATTGACAAGATTCACAAGAAGAGAATTAGGAAAGGAGAATTGATATTTTTATGAATCTAATGACTCTTAAAAATGGTGCATCTGCGGTCTTTAATGTAAGCAAGATGTTTGTTAAGGACCATGCACCACAGATTCTTATTGGTGTAGCAATTGGTTCAGAAGTTGGTGCAATTGTGTCCAGTTGTTACGCTATGACAAAGATGCCTGATATTATCGATGCTCACAAAGAGGCAGCAGATAGTGCCAGGTTTGCTCTTAAAAATGGTGATATTTCTAAAGAGGAGTATCAGAGAGCAATTACAAAAGTTTACATCAACACCGGTGTAGACTCAGTTAAGTATTGGGCTCTTCCTGTAGCACTCACAGGCGTCTCAATCACTTCCGGCCTTGCGGCTTATAATAAGATTAATAAGAAATATGTTGGAGCAATGGCCAGCCTTGCAACTATCTCAGATAAGTTTAGAACTTATAGAGATAACGTTGTTGAGGATGCTGGTATTGAACGTGATAAGATCTATCTTAACAATGGTATTCTTAAGGCAAAGGCTCTTAGACTTCATAATGGTAATACAAAGAATGGAACAGAGCAGAAGTACACAGACAAAGAGATAAATCACGCAATGTGTGCTGGTAACCCGGAAGAGATACTTGAAAAGTCTGCTACGAATGATGTTGCGAAGGCATATATGCATTCTAACAATCCTTACGAGTTCGAGTGGTCTAGAGACACTGTTGATGGCGATATTTTCAACGAGCATAGTCATAACTATAATGTGAACTATGTTATAGGTTATAGGCTTCAGTATTGGAATGATAGACTTCAGGTTAATGGAATTGTAACTCTGAACGAGGTTCTTAGATCAATTGGTCTTACATGCTATATGTCATCAGAATTTGATGATATTGGTTGGTGTAAAAAGAAGTATGATGAACGTTGTGATGGCTTCATCGACTTTGGATTTGATAAGGATGAAGTAGTAACACCTGAAAGACAGATGTGGAAGGAACCTACACCTTATATTGATGAAATGTTCAGAAAGAATCCTGATACCGACAGAGTTATGCTTGTAATGAATTGTTGTGATATTCGTGAAGCAAAGAAGGCGGCTTATGGCGACTATTTTGGTAAAGATGGAAAGTTGAATTTGTTGACTGCTTATCGTAATGTCTAATTGGAGGCTCACATGAATAGTATATTAAAAGGTTTACTGATATTTATTGGTGGCGTCGCTGTCGGAGGTGGCGCTACATATTTTGTAGTTAATAGTATTAATGAAGAGAAGAAAGATAAAGAAATCTCTGATAGGGTTGAGTCAGCAGTAAGAGAGTATAAGGCTCACGAACTCTCTAAGCTTAATCATGATATTAAGGAGAACATTAAGTCTGCTATTATTAAGGAAGAGCCTGAGAAGGTTGATGATAGACAGATTGATATTTTCGAGTATACTAAGAAGATTAGAGATGCTGGATATTCTGCTTATGCTTCTGGTGTTAAGGAACCTGACGAAGCTCCAGATGATGTAGTATTGGAGAGACACAATGCCTTTGATGACTCAAAACTCATTAATGAAGATGATATTTCTGAAGATGAGGAAGACGAACCTGGTGAGACAGCAGTAAAGAAAGCACCTTACTTGATATCTCCAGATCAGTTCCAGAATGATTATACAGATGAGTATGATAAGGAATCATTGATATTGTTCAAGGATAATATTCTTACGGACGAGAACTTTGCAGAGGTGTCTTCTAAGGATGCTGAGAAGTTGCTCGGAGGACCTAAGTTATTCACAGCATTCGGTAGTAAGGGTGCTAAGAAGGATACGGTTTATATTCGTAATGAACTCCATCATACTGACTATGAGATAGTTCGTTCTCCTCGAAAATATGTAACAGATGTTCTTCATATGGAGGATGAAGACGAGGAGTAATATTATGGATGATGATATTTATGAAATTGTCCTTAGAGATGCATACTTTAGATGGTTATGTCACTTTATAGGATTTGACGATATCGGATATTCATCATGTAGACATTGTCTTCTTCTTACTTATCTGTATAGTATGGATTTCTATATTATGGACGATGTAGAGGGTAATGAACAGAACAGAATTATTGATGCTACAGACTTAAAAGTTGAGTTCTGTGAGACACATCCGGAGATTGATCCTGATACAATGTTTGAAAATGATCCTTCCGTACTGGAAGTCATTGTGGCATTGGCTAGAAGGATAATTCTTCATATTGGTTCTGGAAAATCATACAAAATCTCGGTATGGATTGTTTTACGGACGATAATTACAACTATAATTGGTCATATGACGATGTGGACATCATAATGGAGCGCTGCATGGATCGTACGTACGACAAAAATGGGAACGGATCCCTATTTCCGCTCAAAAATCCCACTTTTGATCCCAGAAAAATGGAAATTTGGATGCAAATGCAGGCTTGGTTGAATGAAAATTATCCGTAAGATCCCAGTTTTGGTGGGACAAATCCCAGTTTTATTTCAAAAATGGGACAGCTGAAACCCTTGAAAATAAAGGCTTTGCGGGCATTTTGTCCCATTTTCCCACTTTTTTATTAAATTAATTTAATTATAAAAATATATATATTATATAATAAATAAAGGCTGGGAAAATGAAAAAATGGGATTTTGATAAAGTAAGAAGGAGAACGGCGTGTGGATTTTGTTAAAATTACACAAAAAGTGATGAAAAATGGTACTATAGAGTTAGCCCCGTCGTTCGTGGTCATGCATTCTAAAGATTTATTAGTTAAAGGTGGTAGGTTTTATGGTATTTGGGATGAAACTAATAACACCTGGAGTACTGATATTTTAGATGTACCAAGAATAGTAGATAATGAATTGTATGAAGAACGTAATAAAATGCAAACGAGTGTCCCTGTTTATATTAAAACCTTGACAGATTTCAGTACGAACAAATGGACTGAGTTTGATACGTTCTTAAAGAAGATGCCAGATTCAAAAGCAGAGTTAGATAGTAAATTGATATTCTCTAACATGGAGACAACAAGAGAAGATTACGCATCTAAGAAATTGTCATATCCTCTTGAAGAAGGAGATTATAGTGCTTATGACGAACTTATAAGTACTTTATATTCTAAAGAAGAACGACAGAAATTAGAATGGGCAATTGGAAGTATTGTTGCTGGTGAAGGAAAAGATATTCAAAAGTTTATTGTCTTATATGGTGAATCTGGTGCGGGCAAGTCTACAGTACTAAATATTATTCAAAAATTATTTGATGGATATTATACGATATTTGATGCTAAGTCATTAGGAAGTGGTTCAAATCAGTTTTCAACAGAGATGTTTAAGAACAATCCATTAGTAGCTATTCAGCATGACGGTGATTTGAGTGATATTCGTGATAACACAAAGTTGAACTCGATCATATCTCATGAGTTGATGTCTATTAATGAGAAGTTTAAAAATCTTTATGTTGCTAGAAGTAATTGCTTCTTATTTATGGCGACTAATAAACCAGTTAAAATTTCCGATGCCAAATCGGGGTTAATTAGAAGACTTATAGATGTCAGACCTACTGGAAAGAAAGTAAGTAGTAAAAGATATTTTGAGTTGATGAATGAGATTAACTTCGAACTTGGCGCTATAGCTGCTCATTGTCTTGATATTTACCGGAGCCTGGGTAAATATTATTACGATGAATATAGACCACTTGACATGATGTTTCAAACAGATTTCTTCTTTAACTATGTTGAGGAGAATTTTGGATTCTTTTGCGAGAATGAGTTCATAACATTAACACAGGCTTATGAGCTGTATAAACAATATTGCGATAATTCTTCTATAGAAAAGCGAATCCCTAAATACCGGTTTAGAGAAGAGCTCAAGAATTACTTCGAACAATATTTAGAGGAAACTCGAATCGATGGCAAACATATTAGAAGTGTTTACATGGGTTTTCTTAAAGACAAGTTCAAGATGGCTCAGAAGGTAATACCGCTGTCTGATCCACGCGAGGATAAACCTCTTTCCTTAATATTGGAATATACAGAGTCATTATTGGATAAAGAATTAAAAGATTGTCCGGCTCAGTACGCTAATCGTTATGAAACTCCATCAGTAGCATGGGATAACTGTGAAACAACCTTAAAAGATATTGACACAAGTAAGGTCCATTATGTACTGCCACCCAAAAATCTTATATGTATCGACTTCGATTTGAAAAATGAGAAGGGCGCAAAGGATAGATGTAGGAATTTGGAAGCAGCTGCCCTATGGAAACCAACTTATGCCGAATATAGTAAGGGTGGAAGCGGGTTACATTTATATTATTGGTATACTGGCGATGTAGAGAAACTCAGTAAATTATATTCTGATGACATCGAGATCAAAGTATTTACTGGTAAAGCTTCTCTTCGTAGAAGAGTAAGTAAATGTAATGATATTCCTATAGCTACACTGTCAAGTGGTCTTCCTTTAAAGGAAGAAAAGAAAGATATGTTAAGTGAAAAGGCTATAATGTCTGTTGGAGGATTAAGAAGACTTATCAACAGATGTTTAAAGAAAGAATTTGGGTCCACAACGGAGAATATTAATTTCATTAAAGATATTCTTGATGAAATGTATGATAGTGGAATGCCATATGACGTTACAGATATGTATGGTGATATTTTAGCATTCGCTATTGGGTCAACTCATCAGTCGGATAATTGCTGCAAGAAAGTAGACCAGATGAAGTTTAAATCTGCAGAAGATATTGAGAATAAAGAACCAAGTGCTGAGTTACCATTGATATTCTTTGATGTGGAAGTCTATCCTAATTTGTTTGTAGTAGTCTATAAAGAAGCAGGTAAAGAGAAGATTAAACTAATCAATCCAAAACCTATTGATATTCTGGCTATTATACAGAATTACAGGCTAGTAGGTTTTAACTGCAGAAGGTATGATAATCATATCATGTATGCAAGAAGTATTGGATATTCTCTTGAAGACCTGTTCAACCTTTCTCAGAGCATAATAAACTCAGACAAAGGTAGTAAGAACAACGCAATGTTTCTTGAAGCATATAATCTTAGTTATACTGATGTGTATGACTATATGAATGCTGGCGAGAAAATGTCTCTTAAGAAATGGGAAGTCAAACTTGGAATTCATCATCAAGAAATGGATATTCCTTGGGATCAACCTGTTCCTAAAGAGAAATGGTATGATGTTGCTGATTATTGTGGAAATGACGTTGATGCAACAGAAGCAGTGTTTAATGCAACTCAAGGTTCGTTTGCAGCAAGAAAAATCTTGGCCGCTTGGACTGGAATGACTGTTAATGACACAACAAACACATTAACAACACGAATGATATTTGGTAAAGAGAAGAATCCTCAGTCACAGTTCTTTTATAGAAACTTGGCTGAGAATGGTGGTTCTGGATATTTCTGCTATAAGGATTTCTTGGCCGGTAAAGATTGTACTGGTAAGAAACCTTACTTCCCTGGTTACGAATTCGATCATGGTAAGTCTACTTATCGTGGTGAAGAGATTGGCGAAGGTGGAAGAGTCTATGCAGAACCAGGAATGTATGAGAATGTAGATGTTGAAGATGTTGCTTCAATGCATCCTCATTCAATTCTTGCCGAAATGTTGTTTGGTCCATATACTGAAAAGTTTAGAATGCTTGTTGAGGCGCGAGTAGCGATTAAGCATAAAGACTTTGATCTGGCTAAGAAACTCTTACCTCAAGAAGTTCATCAATTCTTGAATGAAGAGAATGCAAAAGCATTGGCTGATGCTCTGAAGACAGCAATCAATTCTGTATATGGATTGACAAGTGCCAGATTTGCAAATCCGTTTAAGGATCCTAGAAACATTGATAATATTGTCGCAAAGCGTGGTGCTTTGTTTATGACAGATTTGAAGTTTGCTGTTCAGGAGAAAGGTTTCACTGTAGCGCATATTAAGACAGACTCAATTAAGATTCCAAATGCTACGCCTGAGATAATCGACTTTATTAGAAAGATGGGTAAGGCTTATGGATATTCTTTCGAGACAGAGTCTAAGTATTCAAGAATGTGTTTGGTAAATGATGCAGTTTATATTGCTCTTAGTGAGGAAGGTGAATGGGAGGCAACCGGAGCTCAGTTTGCTGTACCGTTTGTTTATAAGACATTGTTCTCTCATGAACCATTGATATTCTCAGACTTCTGTGAAACAAAGTCCGTAACAACCGCTTTATATTTGGACTTTAATGAAGAAGGAGATCATAACTATCAGTTCGTTGGTAGAACAGGATTGTTCTGTCCAATAAGACCTGGTCATGGTGGTGGTGTACTTCTTAGAGATACTGGTAATGATATTTCAGAACCAGTTAAGGAAGAGAAGGAATCAGATAGAGCATTTGAAAAGCGTTATCAGAAATGGCTTGATACATGTCATGGTAAATATGCATCAGCAACTGGCGCTAGTGGATATCGATGGATGGAAGCAGAGGTTGTTAGAAATACACACTGTGAAAAGTACATTGATATTTCATACTACGAGAAACTTGCAGAAACAGCAGTAGACACAATCTCAGAGTTTGGTGACTTTGAGTGGTTTGCCAATAGTGATGGAAACTCACCTATTGAACACGGTAGTGGTAAATCTATTTATATTTTCTCCGATGGTGTTCCATGCGGAGATAATAAATTTGAAACATGTTATGACTGTCCAGAATTTAAAGAAGGCAGATGTAACAAAGAATACAATTTAAACGATAATTTGATAGGAGAAGATTGATATTTATGGCTAATAATAATTTGCTTATTAGAAACGCAAGACTTATTTACAGAAACTTCGAGGGTGTTGGAACAGACTTTAACTCTCCCGGAGATAGAAACTTTTGTGTAATTATTGATAAGGAACTCGCAGACAGACTTTCTGCTGAAGGTTGGAACATTAAGATTAGTAAGCCGCATCCTGAAGATCCTGATTATGAGCAGTTCTTCTTCTTTAAGGTTCAGCTCACATATAGAGATAAGAAGACTGGACTTCCTAAGAGATATCCGCCTGAAATCTATATGATTAATTCTACAGGCAAGCATCTTCTTAATGAGAATACTGTTAAGGTTCTTGATAAGAAGAGAATCGTCAAGACCGACCTTACAATCTCACCTTGGACTTATGAGGACCGCAAGACACACGAGCCTAGGATTTCAGCATATGTTAAGGAACTCTATGCAACAGTTGATGAATCAGAACTTGAAAGAGAATATTCTTCTTATGATGGTCCTGAAATTAAACTTCCGTTTGATCCCGATTAATGTTTGAATTAAGGCCTGATCAAAAGAAGGCTTTGGCTAATCTCAGAAACGGCTCCATCCTGTGTGGTGGGGTCGGCTCTGGGAAGTCAATTGTTTCTCTTGCATATTATTATACAAAGATTTGTGATGGTTCAATTGATCCTTGGAAAACAAAAACAAAAGGACCACAACTTTATATTATCACAACAGCAATGAAACGAGACACTTTTGAATGGGAAGATGAAGCTGATAGATTTTTAATGAATGACATGATAATTGATTCATGGAATAATATTAAGAAGTATGCAGATGTATCTAATGCTTTCTTTATATTTGATGAACAACGTGTCGTTGGTTGGGGAGCTTGGTCTAAAACATTTGTAAAGATTGCTAGAAAGAATCGATGGATATTATTAAGTGCAACACCTGGCGACAAATGGGAAGATTATGGACCAGTATTTGTTGCTAATGGATTCTATAGAAATATTACAGATTTCAGACAATCACATTTTGTCTATTCTCGTTATACAAAGTTCCCCAAAGTTACATCATATATGAATCAGGGAAGATTGATATTCTATAGAAACCAAATATTAGTTCCTATGGATTATAAGAATCCTGCCGAATCTCATTACATTGATATTAGTTGTGGTTACAATAAAGATGACTTCACAAAAGTTTATAAGTATCATTGGAATATTTATGAAGATTGTCCCATTGAAAACGGAAGTGAATGGTGCAAACTTCAAAGAATGTTGGTTAATAGTGATCCAAGAAGAATTGAAGAATTTAGAAAATTAGCTAAGGAAAATCCTAAAGCTATAGTATTTTACAATTTCGACTACGAACTAGAAATATTGAGAAAAGTAGCTAATGAAGAATCATTGATATTTGCAGAATGGAATGGTCACAAACATGAACCAATTCCTGATACAGATAATTGGCTTTACTTTGTTCAGTATAATGGTTCGGAAGGTTGGAATTGTATAAAAACAAATGTTATAATTTTTTACTCGTTAAACTATAGTTATAGAACAATGAAGCAGGCTGCTGGAAGAATCGATAGATCTAACACGCCTTTTAAACATTTATATTTTTATAGGCTAAAATCTAATTCACCAATTGATAATGGAATCGCTTATGCTGTTAAAAGGAAGAAAGATTTCAATGAATCTTCGTTTATTGGTAAAAAATTCAATAATGAAGAGGTCGCAAGAAAAACACAGCTTATAATAGAAGGAGAGAGAGAATAAGCAAATTTTTCATCTCCTTTATATTTTACGGTACACATTTAGAAAGGAGGTACAAATGCAAAAAGGCGAAGGTAAGTTTAAGACGGCTCTTAAAAAAGATATTCAGGAAAGGCTTCCAGGAGCAATGGTGGTTTATTTAAACCCTAATGATATTAAGGGAATACCTGATATGGAAGTCATGTACAATGACCGTTGGGCAGTTCTTGAAGCAAAAGCTTCTGAGGAAGATTATCGTAAAGATATTGCTAATCCTGAAAAGATGTCACAGTCATATTATGTAAAGAAAATGAATGAAATGTCTTTCGCAGCATTTATATTTCCTGAGAACAAGGAGGAAGTATTAAATGCAATGGAAACAGCGTTACGATCTCCAAGGTAAGCATGCATTCTTAGGAGGCTCTAATTATCATTGGATAAATTATGATAAAGAGAAGTTTGATATTTCTTATACTAATTATTTGGCAAAAGAAAAAGGAACTAGACTTCATGAACTTGCTAAGAATTTGATAGATGAGGGAATTGAACTTCCTAGATCTAGAAAAACACTTAACATGTATGTGAATGATGGAATTCGTTTTCATATGCGAACTGAACAATTAGTTATTTATACAGATAATGCATTTGGTTGGGCAGATACAATAGCATTTAATGAAAATAAGAAATTCCTAAGAATACATGATTTGAAAACTGGCGTTATACCAGCACATATAGAACAGTTAGAAATTTATGCAGCATTCTTTTGTTTGGAACATGGTTATGATCCTCATGAATTAAAGTTTGAATTTCGTATTTATCAATCAAATGATATTTTCATGGAGAATGACATGACTGAACCATTGCTTGCCGATAAGATTCAAGAAATCATGACTCAAGCAATAATAAAAGACAAACGAATCGATGAACTTAATGAAGGAGAATGAATCAAATGGATAATGAAAGACCAGACGAATTATTCCATTATGGTACGAAACGCGAAAGCGGAAGATATCCTTATGGATCTGGAGATGTTCCGTATCAGCATGAACCTTGGTTTGAAGGTTTTGGTGAAGGTGGCGTTTCTTCTTCTCCTTATGCTCAGGAATTATGGTATAATAATTTTGATTATGGTGGAACAAAATCGTATCAAAGAGCTCCTTGGTTCTGTGATGAAGTATTAAAACTTAAGAAACAAGGTTTGTCAGAAAAAGATATTTGTAAAAAATTAACACCAAAAGATGCACCAATAGACAAGAAGACTGGAAAACCAAAAGAGATGTCAATTAATGAATTGCGCTCTCGTGTTACAGTTTCCAGAAATGCAAAGCAGCAGTCATTGATATCTCAAGCTGAGAAACTTAAAGCTACTGGAATGTCTAATACTGCAATAGCTACTGAGATGTTTGGTGATGCATCTAAAGAATCAACAGTTAGAAATCTTTTAGATCCAAGTGCAAGAGAGAAATCTGATGTAACCTTTAAGACAATGAACATGCTTAAAGATGAAGTAGACAAAAAAGAGTTTATTGATGTTGGCGTAGGTGCTGAATATATGGCCAATGTGTCAAGAACTAAACTCAATGCTGCAGTATCTGGTCTTGTTGATGAAGGTTATAAGATTCATTACTTAAATGTTACACAGCTTGGAACAGGAGAAAAAACCTCACTTAAAGTTCTTGGTCCTCCTGGTTCAACATATAATGAAGCAAAAGCTGCAAAAAATGATGCAAGAATAGGAACACTTGGTGACTACTACTTCGACGATAAAGGTAAGACCTTCTTAGGAATTAAAGATCCTGTTTCTATCGATTCTAAGCGTATTGATATTTGTGCTGCCGAAGAAGGTGGAAAACTAAAGGATGGTCTTATTGAACTTCGTCGTGGAGTTGATGACTTATCAATCGGTAATTCAAAGTATGCCCAGGTTAGAATAGCTGTTGATGGAAAATTTTATATAAAAGGAATGGCTGTTTATGCGGATGATCTTCCTAAAGGCATTGATATTCGTGTAAACTCTAACAAGTCAAGAGCTAAACTTGGTGATGATCCTACTGGATATTTGAAACTTATGAAAGGTCTCGAATATGCAAAGGATGCTAACGGTAAAGAAACTAAAAAGATAATTGGTAAAGTTGACAAAGATAATCCTTTTGGTGCATCAATCAAGGAATCTCATGATGAGAACGCTACAGAAGAAGATATTAAGCTTCTTGCTGGTGGTCAGTATGAGTATCTTGGTAAAGATGGAAAGAAACATTTAGGTGCAGTTAACAAAGTTAATGAAGAAGGCGACTGGTCTAAGTGGTCAAGGAATCTTGCTAGTGAATTCTTAGCTAAGCAGCCTGTTCCTCTTGTTAAAAGACAGCTTGACGTAGCTTATAAAGCAAAGCAAGAAGAATTTGATAGAATTAATGAGCTTACAAATCCTGTTGTTAAAAAGAGATTGATGGAATCGTTTGCAGATGAGTGTGATTCGGATGCAGTCAATCTTAAAGCAGCAGCAATGCCTAGACAAGCAACATCTGTAATATTACCTTCTAAAACTTTGAAAGATGGTCAGATTTATGCTACTAATTTCAAAGAAGGCGAAGAAGTAATACTTATTAGATATCCTCATGGAGGAAAGTTTGAAATTCCACATCTTAAAGTAACTCATCGTAATGCTGAGTGTAAAAAGATGATAGGAACAAATCCAAAAGATGCTGTCTGTATTAATTCTAAAACAGCTGCTCAGTTGTCAGGTGCAGACTTTGATGGAGACACGGTTCTTGTAATTCCTAATAATAATCATTCGATTCAGCATCAGAATCCTCTTGATGGATTAAAAGATTTTGATACAGGAATTTATAAAGCGTATCCTGGAATGCCAAAGGTTAAGCATCAAGCAATGCAAACCGAAATGGGTAAGATAACAAATCTTATAACGGATATGACAATCAAGGGTGCTGGTAATGATGAATTGGCCAGAGCAGTAAAACATTCAATGGTTGTTATTGATGCCGAAAAGCATAATCTTGATTATAAGAGATCTTATGATGAGAATGGTATTGCTGCATTAAAAGAATATTATCAAGGTGGAGCAAACAAAGGTGCTTCTACATTGATATCTAGAGCTAAGTCAGAAGTTAGAGTTCCAGATAGAAAACGTTCATTGATATCTGAAGGAGGCCCGACAGATCCAGTTACTGGTGAAAAACGTTGGACAGAGAAATCACCAAAAGATTCAACTTATAAGCAGCAAAAGATGAGAATAGCTACCAAAAAAGATATTGCTAATGGCGCTAAACCTGGAAGCAAAGTTCCAGTATTAGATGAAAACGGTAATGAAATTTGGGAAGAAAAAAGACGAACAATAAAGTCTACTAAAATGTATGAGGCAAAAGACGCATATGAATTATCTTCAGGAACTAGAGTTGAGAATGCATATGCTGATTACGCTAACAATATGAAGAAACTCGGTAACAAAGCTCGTCTTGCAGCAATGAATACTCCTAAAATGAAATATGACCCTGAAGCAGCTATTAAATATAAAGAAGAAGTCGAAGATCTTAAAGCTGCTAATAATTTGGCTAAGATGAACTCTCCTAAAGAAAGACAAGCTCAGATTCTTGGCAATAAAATATTTAATGCTAAGAAAAGAGATAATCCTGATAGGAAGGATGATAAGGATTGGCTTAAGAAGATGAAGGGTCAGGCTATTAGTGGAGCCAGATCTAAAGTTGGTGCCAAGAAGCAGACGGTAAACATAACACCTAAGCAATGGGAAGCCATCCAAGCAGGTGCTATTAGACAAACACTTTTGGAAGACATTCTTAAGAATACTTCACTGGATGTCATACAGACCTATGCTACTCCCTATAAGGAGACACCGATAGACCCCGCTAGAACCAGTAGGGTAAAGTCCCTATTAAACATGGGGTATCCCCAAGCCTACATAGCCGAGCAGTTAGGAATCTCAGCCTCTACTGTAAATAGGATAGCCAATGAATAAAGGAGGGTACCCATGGAAAACGAAATAAAACCCATGCTACTAACAACCTCCGATAACCCCTTCAATCCATTTACCCAGCCTACAGACTGGGAGGCATATGACAGAGATCATGGCTATCATTGTAGAGAGTACCTGGCTAGAGTAGCATTCGTTTCACCTGATCTACCAGATGACGAGTATACCCAAGCTGTAAACGATGCTGTACTTAGTATTATAGCATTCAATAGTAAGTACCCAGATCCTGTACTACCAGAAGGCGTTACTTATGAGGTAGCAGTAGAAAAAGATTAAAAGTTTATTGCAACATTGAAATGAATTAAAGAAGCTGTTCATTAATTGTTTCTTTAATTCTTTCTTTGTTGCTTTAACTTTTGTTTTTCTTTTTATACATAATTAAATTAAAGAAAAAAGCAAATGATTTGAATTACAAGGTTGTCTGGTTCTTGTGATTAAAACAAAAATAATTCATTGTTTTCCCCTTTCTTTTTGAATCATTTGTTTAAATCATTTGCTTTCTTGTTTAATTTAGTTTGTAAAAAGAAATGAACACAAAGACCACCTTCACCTGTCACATTCAAAACAGGGAGGGGGGTCTCGAAAAATATACCCCCCTTATGCATCGCGGCTGTCCCAAAAAATTCTCCGGGGGATATTTTTAAGAAATGTTTTTGGGTTTAAACTGCGATGAAACTATACCAATACTTAATCTAAACTAGAAATG
>OMXX01000012.1 GCA_900315105.1 uncultured Prevotellaceae bacterium
AGGCGCGACTGAATTTTTGTCTACTCATAATTCTTAAATGATATTAAAATTTTAACATTTAAGCCTTTATGGGAGTCAACCTATTTCAGTACAAGACAATATTCGTATATGTTTGATATTTAGCGTATTGTGATGTTTGTTGGAGACTTCAAAATCGGTGAACGATAAGTTTGCAGGGTTGGTTTTTGCTGCCAAATAGCATTAATTTAGACAAAAATCAAGTAAAATTATGGTATTTTTGAGGTTATTATGGCATAAATTATTGGCCAAATTTACTGTTAAATTCACGAAAAATTAATGTTTTTCAAGGCAAAACACAAGAATTCAGCACTCGAGGGCGTCATTTTTTATATATTTTCGCTAAGCTTCATAAGCAGAATTATTTGTTCACTTAGGCTCGACAAGCTAAAGTTTGTCGTCGAATTCACGTTTTAAATTTCTTTCCTTGGGCATAAGAGATAGAGTAAAGTTCTTTAGTTTATCTTTGAAATTCTAAGTTCGCTAAAAAATATATTGAAAACGCATAAAGTAGAATAGGCCTTGCAAAATACTTTATTTATCATAATAGTCATTCTAGTATAAAAATGCAAGTTAGCTGTAAGTCCGCTACAAATCCGTTGTAAGTCCGTTGTAGGTCCGTTCCTATGGTTGGGAGAAAATTAGAGTTGGAAAAGTAAATAATGTCGTTTCATAGAACTCATGAGATTGCTGAAAATTTAATATTCTTTACAACGGTTAGAAATTTCTAAAAATATGGAATTCTCAGCGCATCACTTTTTTTTATTAGAATGCTATTTTGTAATAATTTTTTAGTATCTTTGCACCAAAATATACAATATAAATAAAAATGGACAATAAAGAATACAAAAGTATCGCAGTAGATTATAAGCTCTACGTAATTGAGAATGGTGAGAAATCTCTTCAGGAAGAAACATCAGCAGGAAATCCATTCCGTTTCCTCAGCGGCTTTGGAATGACAATCCCTGGCTTTGAGAATGCCATTGCTCCTTTGGCTGTTGGTGACACTTTCGACTTCACGCTTTCCAAGGATGATGCATACGGTGATTACTACGCTGAGCGTGTCCTTGATCTCGCTAAGGATATGTTCTGTATCGATGGTAAGTTTGATGACGAGCATATCTATGTAGATGCTATCGTACCATTGCAGAATCAGGATGGAAATCGTTTTATGGGGCACGTTCTTGAGATTACTGACAATACCGTAAAAATGGATCTCAATCATCCTCTCGCTGGCAAGGAACTGAACTTTGTTGGTTCTGTCGTTGAATCCCGTGAGGCTACAAATGGTGAGATCCAGGCAATGATAAACCACATGACCGGAGGTGGCGGTTGTGGCGGCTGCGGAGGCGGTTGCAACGGCGGATGCGGTGGCTGTGGTGGTGACGGTGGCTGCGATTGCGAGAATGGTGATTGCGACTGTAAAAAATAAGTGTATAAATACAATTAACAATCAACGGTTCTTTCTCTCTTAATTGTTAATTGTTAATTGTTAATTGTTTAAAGATGAACACATTCGGAAAAATATTCACGGTTACGACATATGGTGAGAGTCATGGTGCTGCTGTCGGTGGCGTTGTTGACGGAATGCCTGCAGGTATCGACATCGACCTCGATTTCATACAGGCAGAACTGTCCCGCCGTCGTCCTGGTCAGAGCAAGATAACCACGTCACGCAACGAGGCTGATCAGGTGGAACTCCTCTCTGGCGTATTCGAAGGAAAGTCAACCGGCTGCCCTATCGGTTTCATTGTACGCAACACCAATCAGCATTCACAGGATTACGAGAATATGCGATGCACATTCCGTCCCTCTCATGCCGACTACACATATCAAACGAAATACGGCATCCGTGATCATCGCGGTGGCGGTCGTACATCTGCACGAATCACTATTGGCCGTTGTGTGGCAGGTGCACTTGCCAAGCTCGCTCTCAAGCAGTTAGGCATTAGCGTACAGGCTTACACCTCACAGGTTGGAGATGTCTGTCTTGATCGTGACTATAAGAAATACGACCTCAGCATCACAGAGACAAATGCCGTGCGTTGTCCCGATCCGGAAAAGGCTGCTCAGATGGAGGCTCTCATATCTGAGGTCAAGGAAAAGGGCGACACTATCGGAGGCGTAATCACCTGTGTCATAAAGGGATGCCCCGTAGGACTTGGCGAACCGGAATTTGACAAGCTCCATGCAGTTCTCGGTCATGCTATGCTCAGCATCAATGCTGTCAAGGGCTTTGAATACGGCGAAGGATTTGCCGGTGTCAATCAGCGTGGCTCTCAGCAGAATGATGTGTTCACAACAGATTCTAACGGCAATATCTGCACCAAGACAAATCATAGCGGCGGCATACAAGGTGGCTTGTCAAATGGTGAGGACATCTACTTCCGAGTTGCCTTCAAGCCTGTGGCTACAATCCTTATGGAACAGGACACCGTTGATATGGAGGGTAATGCTACCGTTCTAAAGGCTCGTGGGCGTCATGACCCTTGTGTGTTGCCTCGTGCTGTTCCTATCGTAGAGGCTATGGCTGCGTCCGTTATCCTCGATGCGTATCTGCTTAATAAGACAACAATTCTATAAAGTACGGTTTATTCGCAAAGTTCATAAAGCTACACAAGTTCACTTGTTCAATGTGTTTTTCTACAATCACGAATTTGGTACTTGAATAGCTTGATGAGTTTGCGAATAAATTATAATAATACCCCCTACCCCATTTGTAGATACACATGTAAATCATTATTCTGAACCTTAACAAAGATATATGAAAGTCATCATACTAAATGGAAGTCCTAAGGCTGAAGGCAATACTGCCACAGCATTACATGAGGTTGAGCGTACCCTTAACCAACAGGGTATTGAGACGGAATGGATACACGTTGGGCATCGGCAGATACACGGCTGTATTGCGTGTAATAAATGCTGGGACACAAACGAATGTTGTTTCCACGACATTGTTAATGAGATTTCAGAGAAAATGGATGCTGCCGACGGTCTCCTAATAGGTTCTCCTGTATATTTCGCATCCGCATCAGGCACACTTCTCTCGCTTCTCGACCGCCTCTTCTACTCCACTCTTCACAAGAACTGGATGATGAAAGTCGGGGCTTCTGTTGCTATAGCACGTCGCGGTGGTGCAACAGCCACAATGGACGTACTAAACAAATACTTCCTCAAAACCAATATGCCGGTTGTTCCGTCGCAATATTGGAGTATCGCCCACGGTACAGACCTAGGAGAGGTCGTTCAGGACGGAGGAAGGTATGCAGACAATGCGACAGTTAGGACTCAATATGGCGTTTATGATAAAAAGCCTACGTCTTGGTTTGGAGCAATTCGGCTCTCCCAAAATCAAGGAACAACTTGTAGAAACCCACTATATCCGTACTCTCAAGTAATAAACACATGGAACAAGAACCAGTCTTAAACGAACATAACAAGCAGGAATATGAACCTGCGCATACGAGAGGAACTAACACGCCCTTAAAGTATTGGGATGTCTTTCGTGTTCTCATTTTTACGGCATTAATATTCTTCACAGGATGTGCTTCTCGGAACAAGTTGGCAAAAAATGATGGATATTGTCCGACATTTCTGTATGAAGGTCAACTTGTTGATCATGATGGAACATCCTCGAATGTCAGTATCTCATTAATGACCTTGTTGGATTCTACTTTGGTAGGTTCGTATTATTTCGATACGTTGTCAAGTGTCACATATAGTCTTGGAGGAAAAGCGAACCAAGACAAGACCTTTGATATGGGTGAATTTAGAAACGGCAATCTATCATTTATTTGGAAAGGCACAAAAAATGACGGAGGAAAGACTATAGAAGGAACAAGAACAGATATAAACAATCAAAAAGAATATAGGTTTAAGGCATCTGTTGTCTTTGGCAAAAGTTATTGGGACTATATCCGTAAAAAGGAGAGCTGTGTTTCATATACAGACTTGAAAGATGCCCTCCGTCACAGGGACAAGGTTCTTCGTGTTGACTTTGAAAACCGAGGTTGGACTTCACTACCTGCAGAAATGGCAGAACTTTCAAAACTGAAGTCTGTCAATCTATTGGGAAATATGATAGACACTTTCCCGCCAATACTGGCACAAATGAAGAATGTATTCTATCTCAGCCTCTGTTCAAACAAAATGAAGTACATAGGCTCTGAAATCGGAGAAATGACCAATTTGAGGGTGCTCATCATCAATATGAATCATCTTCACAGTCTTCCCAAGGAAATAGGCAACCTAAAGAATTTAATGTACCTTGATATAGGGGATAATCCCATAGACTGTCTTCCTGAAGAAATAAAAAACCTCACCAAACTACAGGAACTGCATATAGATAATTGGCAACCATCGTCAAAACGTTTCTCCGACGAATATAAGCAGCATTTGCAAAATTTGCTCCCAAACTGTAGAATACATTTTGATAAAAACGACCACCAATAATATGGAAAAAGAACTCTTTTTAAACACTCACAACAAAGACGAGTTCCCACCTGCACATACTGCCGAGCATCTCCTGAATCAGACGATGATTAGGATGTTCGGATGTGAGCGTTCAAAGAATGCCCATATCGAGCGTAAGAAGTCGAAGATTAACTACAATCTCAACTCCTGCCCTACTCCAGAACAAGTGGCAGAGATTGAACGTAGGATGAATGAGCTTATACAACAGGATTTACCTGTCACCTTTGAGTTTGTTACTCGTGACAACATTCCTGAAGGTGTTGTGCTCGACAAACTGCCTGAAGATGCAAGTGAAACTTTGCGTATTGTCCGCATAGGTGACTATGATATCTGTGCCTGTATCGGAAGTCATGTAAAGAGCACAAAGGAGATTGAATCCTTCAAAATAACGAGTACAAGTTATAATGAAGGAAGTTTCAGAATCGTATATAGAGTAAGAGTATGACACGAAAGCAGATAACATCGCTACTATTGCTTGGAGCATCAATAATATATGATGTGATTCCGGCAGATTTCATTCCCGACATCCCATTTGTCGGGTGGCTTGATGATATGCTCGTCACTTCATCAGCAGCTCTCAACTGCCTTCAACAGTTTGGTGTTAATGCCAATGGAAAGGTTGACAGACTGCTCAAATGGCTCAAATGGATATGCATACTCCTTGCAATCCTCGTCATCATAGTCGTGATTCTGCTTGCAGGAACTATAGTCGATATGGTGAATAAATAAGAATTGAAATTGCAGATGATATCACGTGACCAGAAAATATACAGAGTGACATTGACAGGCAGTATTGTGAACATGATACTGCTTGTGATGAAGTTTGTGGCGGGAATACTCGGAAACTCTGCCGCAATGATTGCCGACGCTGTACATTCACTTAGTGATTTCCTCACAGATATTGTTGTCATTGCACTCGTAAAGCTTAGTAGCAAGCCTGCCGACAAAGATCATGACTATGGTCACGGAAAATACGAAACCATTGCTACGTCCATTATCGGTATGGCACTTGTAGTAGTTGCCGTCATGCTTGCTTGGAATGGAATTGAGAAAATAGTTTTCGTTATAAAAGGTGGAGAGATAGAATCTCCATGTATGATTGCCTTTGTCGCGGCTGTTGTAAGTATCTTATTGAAGGAATGGGTGTTCCGCGTTACGAAGAAAGTAGCACTTGAAGTGAATTCACAGGCTCTTGAAGCAAATGCCTGGCATCACAGAAGCGATGCGTTCTCGTCAATAGGAACGGCCATAGGCATTGGCGGAGCGGTACTCTTAGGTAATAAATGGGTTGTCCTCGACCCTATCGCCGCAGTCATCGTGAGCGTCCTTATCTTCATCACAGCCTTCCGACTTCTTCGTCAGGCTTCTGGTGAACTTCTTGAGGAAAGTCTTCCAAAGGAAACGGAGGACAAGATTGAGGCTATCGTTTATCAGGATTCGCTTGTCAGCGACATACATAATCTTCATACCCGCAGGATTGGCAGCATAATAGCCATAGAAATGCATCTTCGTCTTCCGGGCGATATTAGTCTTGAGGAATCCCATCGTCACGCTACCGCTATCGAGCGTGCGCTAAGGGATGAATTTGGCTCTGGAACACATATTATGCTGCATATCGAGCCTGTAAAATAACATAACTGTATTTATTCATGAAAATGACAATAAGAGAATTGACACCTTCTGATAGAGATTCTTTCTTTGAACTCACAAATACTGTCGTAGAGGCGTTGGAAAATAAGGATTACCTTATTCCAATGTCAAAGGAAGAAGCAGATGCCACATTTCGTGATGATAGTGAGGATGTTGTGTTAGGCGCTTTCCTTGATGATAGACTCGTGGCAACACTTGGTCTTTTTCATGACATCCGCGACTATTACGAAGTTCTGCCAAACAAATACCTTACTTTCAAGGGGGCAGAGATTGGAGAGGCTATGGTACTTCCGGATTTTCGTAGAAACGGATTGATGAACCAACTGCTGGATGCTCTTCAAACCTATATTCAGAGTAGCCGCCTTGACTACCTTCTTGCTACCGCCCATCCCGATAACGTCAGCAATCACCTTATCATAAAAGCAGATTTTAACTTGCTTAAGGTGTTTGAAAGACGTGGATATACAAGGAATATGTATATAAAGAAACTCAATAGAGCCTAAATAGTTTGTCGATGTTATGATTTAAAAGAACTACCGTTATACCATCGCTATGACAAAGCTGATCCTCCCTTCTTGAACCGAAGAATAACTATAGGATGAGCGAAGGAAGAACGAAGGAACAGCGAAGGTAGAACGGAGGGGCAACTATAAGGATTTCTCTTCATTTTGAATATCATTTAAGATAAAAAAAATCCAATAATATTTGGGCATAATACATTTTTTTCGTAATTTTGCATTTACATAATGCAAAAAATAATTTTTAACACCTAAAACTAAAAAAAACTATGACACTAGAGAATGTTTACAAAGACGCATGGGAGATTGGCAAAAAGAATTGCGGCTTCTTAATTGCTTTCGGGTTGGTTTTGTCAATATGTAGTTCGCTTACAAGCAGACCAAACGACCAGAACTCGGAAAAAATAATGAAAAAAGTTGCTGAAGGAGATATGCAATTTGCAGAGGCTTTACAGGAACTTGCGAAATACTTATCTTTTCTTGATATAACACTAATAATAATAAGTGTACTCCTAACAATATATGTCACTATTGCTTTATATCGCTATGTTAAGAAGATTGTTGATGATGAAGATGTTGATTTTAAGGAATTGATAAATTCATCAGCAAAGGTGTATGGCATGTTTTTTGTAAAAAATCTTCTGTTATATCTTGCTGTTGGACTTGGACTTATGCTCTGTGTGTTGCCTGGAATATATCTTGCGGTAAGACTGACATTTGTGTCATATATTGCTGCCAATGAGCCAGAGCTTAGCGTTAGCGAGACATTCTCTAAGTCAATGAATCTGACAAAAGGTAGATTCTGGCAGTTGTTAGGATATGGTATCGTGGCATGCATTATTGTATTAGCCGGTTTATTGCTCTGTTGTGTAGGTGTTTTATTCACAGAGCCATTGGCATACGTATTCATGGGAGTTGTATATAAGGAACTCGTTCAAGAGAATTTAGCTCCTGAATCTTTTGAAAAAGATGAAGTGCAATAAGACTGTAATATTGTCGATAAGCATCCTTGTTGTAGCATGTATCATATTGGCATTGGGTAATCCACATAGCCTTTCGTGGCCTTTGAAGTGTCCGTTATATCAAATTACAGGTCTTCAATGTCCATTATGCGGAATGCAGAGAGCCATTCATGAATTGTTACACGGAAATATGAAAGAAGCCTGGAGTCTTAACCCAGGCTTCTTTCTATTCTCTCCTTATTGGTTGGTAGTTCTTGTCGGTACAATCTTCACTAACCTGCAGAAAACCAATAGTATTGTCCGTTTTTGTTTTCGTGACAAAAATATTTTCCTTGCCCTCATAGCGCTTTTGGTATGGGGAATCGTAAGGAATTTATGATTGTAAATAACTAATCTATACGATAGATTCTGACAGGACTGTTAAGACCGGATGGCATAGGTTTCCAACGGTTGTATTTGCGATGTTTATAGTTGATGTCAACAATGTTGATATCATCAAACTTTCTCCATTTCACCCCCCTTTTATCCATATCTGCGATTCGGTTGGCAGGAAGGTTGGTTACCTCAATACGCAGAGAGTTGCCTTTCTGCTTGAGAATTGAGTTGTCAAAAGTCAGGATATAAGGTACACACCAAGCGCATCCTACATATACATCGTTTATATAGACACGTGCGGATTCACGTACATCTCCAAGGTCTATCGCCCATTTGCTAGGATCAACTCGTCTTGCATCATCTTTTCTGAGCGGTGAATCGAAAGAAATCTCATATACACCTGTTCCCATTGTGACTTTTGCAGATTCGTTGTCAAGAGTCTCCCAAGTGCGGAGTTTACCAATATTAAATGTTTCGTTAACCTTTGGCGCTTCCTCGATGAAAGACAGTTTCCAGTTATCTTCTAATTTTACTGTATCTGTTTGAGATTCATTCAGATTATGGAACTCTAGTGACGGTAAGGATAGTTCCTGCGGCTCATTGAACGTCTGGAGAATCATTGATTGGCCAGAGCGAAGTGTGATATGTACCTTTCCCCCACCCTGTATTTCTGCAGTATATTGTTTGCCTGTGAGGGGATCAATCCACATCGCTTCTGTGAATCCTACGGTCAGATGCACTTTTGCATTAATATCATTAGGTGTTAGGTTGGCTATGAAATAATGGTAGCCGGCCTCGTTCTTTCTGCGGATGAGCTTAAGTCCGAGTTGATTGCGCATAGGCTCAGGATTACAGCAACTTTCCATATCCTCGCGTTTTACGCCTGTCAAGATACATGCCCCTTGCGCCTTGAGTTGGGCGATATGATTCCTTACATCCTCCGTCATAATTGTATTGTCGCTTGGGATGATGAGTCCAGAGTATGGCTGTCCCGAAGCGGTAACAAGTTTTCCCTCTTTGTAAGAGGTAGAAAGGAGTAATTTCTCGCTGATATAGTCGCAGTCGTAGCCTGCCTTGTCGATTTTGTTTACTGCATCGGCAAACTCTGGTGCGAGTTCTCCCATTTTATGAATGGAGAACTGCATGAGACGATTGTCATGAGTCTCTTTCGTCCACATATCCCTTACTGGGAGGAGAACAAGGAAGTCATTATCAGGCTTTCCCCATTGCAGGTATGACTGGCAGCGTTCAATGTACTTCATGAGCTCTGGGGCATCACGCCATATGCTGTTTGTCGGACTCATGTCAACAGACGCATAGAACTTCCATCCAGGCCAGGAATCATCCTTAGGAGAATAGCATGTACCGTGGAAATAAACATTGTTTACGCCGGCACAGAACATAAGGTCGAGATCAGGCTTCATCTGTGAAAGGGATGTACGGAAATGCTCTGTAAGCCAAGTGAAGGTTTCGCTTGATGCGAGTTTCTTTCCGTTGATATGTGCAGCCGAAGGAGCATACTTGAGCATTGAGAAATCAGAATCGTTTTTTCTTGTGTGCTTAACGTCCTTACGTAACCCTTTGATACCGAAGTCGGTAATCCCGAATCCTTCAATCTCTGGTATATCCACAGCAGAATAGCAGTCGATTAGGTTTGCAGGTGAGCCGTGAGCCTGATTCCGGGTTATAACTCCATGATTATGCGCCCATTCTGTCCATGTTTGTGTGAAGTTCTCGAAAATGAGCTCACCGAGGGTTTCGCGGTAGTCGGACACGACCTTTACGTCGCCGTCGATAAGTTTCTCGATGTTATCCTCAAGTTTGTACCCTCTTCGTTTCTCGAACTCAGGGAAGAGATTTGGGGTATAGTCAGCCTCACTTACCTCATACGAGTCGTTGAAGAAGGTATGAGGATATGGGGTATTTGTCTTATCGAAGGCATCGCTGATATGCTTTAGATAGTTGAGTACGGCTTGTTTGTTGAAATGGTCAACGACAAAGCCAGTACCGCCAGGAGCGGCACGTTTTACCATCATAACTCCCATCTGCTTCCATAGGGTGATGATTCGCCAATCGCCCTTTGCTATCTTTTTCTTCTTGTCAAGTGGAACAAGACGTCCTTTTTTATTAATAGTCAAGCGTGCAAAAGTGTCGCCCTTGCTTCCCGACTTACGATAGGCATAGATGCCGATAAGGCGCTTGTCATCGAGCGTGTCGGGGATTTCTACGAAAGTGGAGTCGTCAATCTGTACAGGCAGAGGTTTGGGAGGTTCAGGCTTATAACGGCTTATGAGCGAAGAATGTATGGTTGTGTCGCATACGAGGAGCTTTGAGGCACTCTCTTCCATAGGCACCCAAGAACCGCCAAACGGCCATCCTGTTCCTGTTGCCATATCGATTTGAATATTGTATTTCTTGCCTTCAGACTGCACGAAACGGAGCATTTCCATCCATTTTGGAGACAGGAACTCTATGTTGTTCTGCTCATTGTTGAGCACACCGTATATAGGCGTAATCTCAAGTGCTCCTATTCCGCAATCAGCCAATTGCTTAATGTTCCATGAAACGTTCTCCTTATCGAGAGCCGAACCCATCCACCACCATCTCACTCCAGGTTTTGTTGTCTCTGTGTTTGGAGGCGTTACCTGAGCAAAAGCTGAGGAGGAAAGAAGAAAAGCGAAAAAGCAGGCCAAGCCTTCTCTAAAGGAAGGGTGTTTTATAGAGTTTGTAAAAATAGACATTATATTTAATTGTTTAGGTGTAGTGGTGTCGTTTTACTCATGATGATATGGCTCACCTTTGATAATGGTGCAAGCCCTGTATATCTGCTCTGTGAACACGAGTCGGACCATCTGATGTGAGAAAGTCATTTTTGACAGGCTTATCTTCTCATTTGCCCTCTGATACATAGTATCAGAGAAACCGTAGGGACCGCCAATAACGAAGACAAGACGACGTACAGATGCATTCTTCTGCTCTATCCATCTTGCGAACTCCACAGAACGGAACTCCTTACCATGCTCGTCAAGTAAGACAACATGGTCGGAAGGCTGTAACTTGGCAAGCACCATTTCTCCCTCGCGTTCCTTCTGTTGTGCTTCAGAAAGGGCTTTCGTGTTCTTCAGTTCGGGAATAACAGTTATCGAGAATGGCATATAATGGCCGATTCTCGATGTGTAGTCGTCTATTCCTGCCTGAAAATGCTTGTCGTTAGTTTTACCGATTAATATGAGCTCTGTCTTCATATTTATAATTGAGTGATTAGAGTTTAGTGATTAGTGTTGGGGGGGGAGTATAATCCTCTAGACACCAAGCTCTAAACTTTTCGAAATGCAAATATAGTGAAAAATTTGTGTATTACCAATATAAATTAGAAATTTCGTTGATATTTATTAAAAAAAGTGTCCTTTTCTTTCATTTTAAAAATCTTTTTTCTACTTTTGTAGTCATGTAATTTTGTAATTAAATAATCATACAATAAAAAACAGAAAATGGCAAATAACGCAGAACTCGTAGCTCAGTGCCGCGCAAAGGCACAAGAGTGGTTATCCCCTTCTTTCGATGAGAAGACACGCGCAGAAGTACAGGCTCTCCTTGATAATGAAGACCCAAGTGAACTCGTAGATGCATTCTATCAGAATCTTGAGTTTGGTACTGGTGGCCTCCGTGGTATTATGGGAGTAGGTACAAACCGTATGAACAAATATATCGTGGCAATGGCTACACAGGGCTTCGCTAACTATGTGCTGAAGCAATTCCCTGGACGCAAGGATCTTGCTGCTGTAGTTGGTCATGACTGTCGTAATAACGGACGTGACTATGCTGAGACCGTTGCCGCTATCTTCACAGCAAACGGCATCAAGGCTTATCTCTTCGAGAGCCTCCGCCCTACTCCAGAGATTTCATTCGCTATCCGTCAGCTTGGCGCTCAGTGTGGTGTCAATGTAACAGCTTCTCACAACCCTAAAGAATACAACGGCTATAAAGCTTATTGGGAGGATGGCGCTCAGGTGCTCATGCCACACGATACTGCTATCGTGGAGGAAGTGAAGAAGGTGAAGATCGAGGATGTGAAGTGGGATCTTAACCCAGACCTTCTCCATATCATCGGCGGTGAGATGGACTTCGACTATATGCAGGCTGTAAAGGAAGGTATGGTTGATCAGGATGTAATCCTCCGCAACAAGGACCTGAACATCGTATATTCAGCTATGCACGGCACAGGTCGTGTGCTCGTTCCTCTGTGTCTCCGCTCTTGGGGCTTCCAGAATATAAACGTTGTACCTGAGCAGATGGTTGTTGACGGCAACTTCCCAACTGTAGTTTCTCCAAACCCGGAGAACCCAGAGGCTATGACTCTCGGTATCAAACTCGGAACAAAGCTAAATGCTGATCTCGTGGTTGCTACCGACCCTGATGCTGACCGTCTTGCTATTGTATGCCGTAATGGAAAGGGCGAGTGGCAGATTCTTAACGGTAACCAGACTGCTTGTATGTTCTATTGGTACACTATCAAGAACAAGAAGGCTCTCGGACAGCTCAAGCCAACCGACTTCATGGTTAAGACAATCGTGACATCAGAGCTTATTGCTAAGATTGCAAAGGCAAACGGCGTTGAGTGTTTCGATGAATACACAGGTTTCAAGTGGATTGCATACCGCATCCGTGTAAACGAGGGTAAGCGTCAGTATATCGGTGGTGGCGAAGAGTCATTCGGCTATCTTCCATATGACAAGGTTCGTGATAAGGACGCTCCTGCTTCTATCTGCTTGATTTGTGAGATTGCTGCATGGGCAAAGGATCAGGGCAAGACATTGTTTGACCTTCTTCTCGATATTTATAAGGAGTATGGTTTCCAGAAGGAAACAACAATCAATGTTGTTAAGCCAGGTAAGTCTGGTGCCGATGAAATCAAGGCTATGATGGAGAATTTCCGTCAGAACCCACCTCAGACAATTGCAGGCAGTAAGGTTGTTACTATCAAGGACTACAAGGTATTGAAGCGTACAGACAACGGTGTTGTGACAGACTTCGAGATGCCAACAACAAGCAACGTACTCCAGTGGTTCACAGAGGACGGTCTGAAGGTGAGCGTACGCCCATCAGGTACAGAGCCTAAGATTAAGTTCTACTGCGAGGTACCAGTACCAGGCAAGTTCGATGGCGACTATGTTGCTGCAACTGCTAAGGCTGATGCCCGTGTAGAGGAAATTAAGAAGGACCTTGGTTTGTAATATTTGACCATCATAAAACAAACTATAAAACCGCGTGCCCGGCATCTGCAATATATTGCGGTGTCGGGCTTTTTATTTGTTTTTAGAAAAAGATGAAGAAAATTTCAAATAGCATATTGGAGATTTCCGTAGAAGAGCATGGTGCTGAGCTTTCGAGTATCAGGTGCAATGGAAGAGAGTATTTGTGGGGAGCATATCCTGAATTCTGGAAACGCCACTCTCCTATCTTGTTCCCTATTGTTGGTAGCGTATGGAATGGTCAGTACACATCTCATGGGGAGACGTTTCAGATGGGACAGCATGGTCTTGCACGTGATATGGACTTTGCACTTGTGAGGGAAGAAACTGATTATCTGGAATATGAGCTGATTTCATCGGAGGAAACCCTAAGGAAATACCCCTACCCTTTTATCTTGCATATTGGATACAGGATTGAAGACAAAACTATTAGTGTGATATGGAAAGTCGAGAATCCATCGGGAAAAGACATGTATTTCCAAATCGGTGCTCATCCTGCATTCTATTGGCCCTTTCTTTCCGATGAAACGGTGGAGAATGGCGTAGAGGCTATGAAGGCTGAACTTATAAAGAGCGATAAAAGGGGATTTTTCTATTTTCCTGAGAAACCGCAGGAAATCGTACGTACTCTCATCACGGAAGGTGGATGTGTGGATGTCGAAAAGAAACAGAGTCTGAAGGTATCAGATGGATATCTGCCTCTTAATACCAAGACTTTCAATCACGATGCACTTGTGCTTGAGCATGATCAGGTGCATGAGATTACCCTTTGTGACAATGACAAGAAGCCTTATCTCACCCTCTCATGGGATGCTCCTTTAGTCGGGCTTTGGTCACCTCCAGGCAAGAATGCACCATTTGTTTGCATTGAACCTTGGTATGGACGTGCAGATCGCGCCTATTTCAACGGTTGTTTTGAAGAAAAAGACTGGATACAGCACCTTGATGGCTATGGTAAGTTTGAGGTTAGCTATAAGATAGCAATACATTAGAGCTACCTTTTCATACTCTTTGGACATTTTTTTCTACAATCTTTCTCGTAATCAGCTATCCCTTCCCCCTCCTGACGGTGGAAGGGATAAGTTTTGATTTAGGAATTGGTTAGCCTTGCCAAATAATCATAATGTTCCCCTTCTGCTATCAACTCAGCATGAAGTCCGTTGGCTTCGGCTATTGCAGAAAGTAAAGGATAGTCAACATAGAGCCAGTCGAAAGGTTCTCCTTCAATATCCTTATATATCATCTGATAGTCAACTTCTCCGTAATAGTTTCCGTTAAGGTCGATATCGAAAGAGCCATCCTCATTCTCGTAGATATATTTGAGATCAGAAGAGTCTATAAGTATCTGTCCATCAGATGCAAGGAGTTCTTTTAGTCGTTTGAAAAGCTTTGGAAGGTTACATATTTTTCCAGCTATTCCTGTGCCATTCATCAGCAATAGAATGGTATCAAACTTTCCTTTGATTCTCTCGTCAAAGAGATTGACACATTGTACTTTACTTATACCACGTTTAATCATTGCCTCACAGCTCAGAGGCGAGATGTCGATAGCTGTAACATCCTTTTTCTGTTTTTGTAAGACAAGGGCATGACATCCAGCCCCAGCTCCGACATCCAGAATCTTTCCTCTTGACAAATCAAGTGCCTTTCTCTCAAGCTTTGGCATCTCACGCAGGCTGCGGAAAAGATGTGAGACTGGCATTTCATCTTCCTCGAACATGGAAGACAGTATGCGCAAGGTGTCTGCCTTACCTGTGGTCAGGAAGTCGAGAATAGCCGCACCCATCGGGTCTTTGCCCTTTGATAATATAGTATTTATCATTTATAATCTGCTAACTTTTGAACGGAATTCGAAATAGAAAAGGAAACCTGCCGTAGTGAGTCCGAATGGCATTCCCATCCACACTCCTACTCCCCCCCAACCGAATATGAAGGCGAAGACATAGCTGAGTGGAATACTGACTATAACATACGAGATGAAAGCGTAAAGCATCAGTTTCTTCACATCCTCTATACCTCTGAGAGCATTGGCAAAGGTTATCTGCATACAGTCACCAAACTGATATATGAAGAAGCACGGTATGAGTGATATTACCACAGAAACGACATCCTCGCTTGTCGTGAAGCATGAAACAAGCGGATAACGGAATATCTGTATCATCCCTATCATCATAAGAATTAGCGTTATACCGATAATGAATGCCGTATTTGCCGTTCTACGAACATTATGCCAATCACCAACTCCACGAAATTGGCTTATCAACACACTTGCTGCAGCTCCAATGCCATAAACAATCTGAAAACAGAGCGTTGAAATCGTACACATTATTTGATGAGCAGCAAGTGGTATTGCACCAAGCCACCCCATAAATATAGCACAGATATTAAATGAAGAGGCTTCCAAACCGAGTTGTATGCTGATCGGGAATCCGAGCAACAGCAAGTGTTTCATCCTGTGCATTTCTGGGCGTGTATTGACAGAAGGCTTTAATTCTTTGTATTTCTTCATCCTTGCAATAGCTATGAGAAGTGCGACAACGGCAAGAATACGTGAAACGAGTGTTGCAATACCTGCACCAAAGAGACCTAAGGCATCAATTGAGAATTGATAATTGAAAATTGATAATTCAAGACCGAAGATCAATGGCAAGTTGAGAAGAATATTGAATGCATTTGCACCAAGCATTATCCACATTGGGATTTTCGTTTCTCCTACTGCATCTGAATATTGCTTTAGCGCGTTGAATACAGCCATAAAAGGCATTGAGGCTGTGATGAGGAGGAAATAAGGCAGAGCATATGGCATTATCTCCTCTGGCTGTTGCAGAATGCTGATGTTATGGTAGAGCAACAACAGCAAAGCCACGATGACAAGACTGAACAGGAAGTTTACGACAATGCTGTCAATAAGTGATTGTGCAACCCCATGATTGTCATTCTTTCCGTATAAAGCTCCGATTACAGGTGTGGAGGCATACGAGATGCCAAGCATGAAATAGATGACGAAATTGAAGATATTGTTCACGAAACCTGCCGCAGCAAGTTCCATTGTGCCATACTGCCCTACCATTATAGTATCAGCAAACTGCTGTGCTATGGAGCCTAACTGCCCTATGATGATAGGAATACCAAGTTTTATTACAGACTGAGCTATATACGACTCACCCCATAATCTCCATAGGAAAGCGGATAGATTGGTATTGGCTAATCTTCTAAACATCTATTTATCCACAATGTAAAAGCCCGTCATCACTACTGATGACGAGCCTCTACTATTGTCTATTTCTTAAATTGGTTGGATTTACTTGCGATAGTCAGCCAGATCATCAGCAGATGCACTCATTACAAAGCTGTAATGACGTTCAATCTCTGATGCTGCATAGCGGTTGTAAACCTTAGCAGACTCATTGAAGAGCTCTGGAGCTCTGCTTGCATCACCGATGAGAAGGAGTGACATGATGATATCGGCTGCCATCTCATAGAGGTGACGGATAACGAAATCCTTGAATTCATCGTTCTTCTGAGCATTTACGTAAGCAACAGCCTCGTTGTACTTTTCTGCCATCTTTGCGCACTTCTCCTTAAGTGGAAGATATTCTGCTGCACACCAGTCATCAGAACCGATGCTTGCAGGAGCCTGACCGCTCTGGAGCATATCAGCGATAACTGTACCGTAGAAACCGTTTGTAATGTAACGGCCGGCAGCAACTGTCTGAAGCTGTGTTGTACCCTCATAGATAGAAAGGATACGAGCATCACGATACAGACGCTGACAAGCATACTCGAGCATGAAGCCAGAACCACCGTGTACCTGAATGCCATCGTATGTATTCTGGTTAGCATACTCAGAAGTCATACCCTTAGCAACTGGAGTGAAGGCATCAGCAAGCTTAGAGAATGTCTTGCACTCATTGCGCTCCTCTGGAGTGAGCTTGTCGCCAACAGCCTTACGCTCGCGCTCGATGTCCTCCAGAATCTTATATACGTCAACGTAACGGCTTGTAGCATAGAGCAATGAACGTCCTGCATCAAGTTTTGCCTTCATGATTGCAAGCATGTCATAAACAGCAGGGAACTCGATGATTGCCTTACCGAACTGCTTACGCTCCTTAGCGTATGCAAGAGCCTCGTTGTAAGCCATCTGAGATACACCTGTGCTCTGACCAGCGATACCAAGACGAGCACCGTTCATCAAGCCCATAACGTACTTGATAAGTCCCATCTTACGATCACCGCAAAGCTCTGCCTTTGCGTTCTTATAAACAAGCTCACAGGTTGGAGAACCGTGAATACCGAGCTTGTTCTCAAGACGACGAACATCTACACCACCCTGATTCTTGTCATAGATGAACATAGAGAGACCACGACCGTCGCGTGTGCCTTCCTCTGAACGTGCTAGTACGAGGTGGATGTCAGAGTCACCGTTGGTGATGAATCGCTTACAGCCATTCAGACGCCAGCAGTCCTCCTTCTCGTCGTATGTAGCCTTAAGCATAACGCTCTGAAGGTCTGAACCTGCGTCTGGCTCTGTGAGGTCCATTGACATTGTCTGTCCCTCGCAGACACGTGGAACGAAACGCTGACGCTGATCCTCGTTGCCGAACTCATAGAGAGTCTCGATACAATCCTGAAGTGACCAGATGTTCTCGAAACCTGTATCAGCAGTAGCAACCATCTCATTGATAGCGCCATATACTGACATAGGGAAGTTAAGACCGCCGTAACGACGTGGCATTGTAACACCGTTAAGACCTGCCTTGATTGTTGCGTCAAGGTTCTCGTATGTCTTTGAAGCGTAGATCATGCGGTTGTTCTCAAGATGAGGACCTTCTGCATCAACAGCCTCTGCGTTAGGTGCAACGACGTTAGCCATTACGTCACCAGCAAGTTCGAGCACGCGCTCGTAGTTGTCCATTGCATCCTCGAAGTTCTCAGGAGCATAGTCATACTTATCCTTGTCGGCGAAATTACGTTCTTTCAGTTCTACAATATGCTTAATCAGCGGATGAGAGAGGTAGAACTTGATATTTGGATTGTCTGTATAGAAATTTGCCATTTTACTTATTATTCTCCTTATAATACTTAATCAGCTTTGGAACTACCTCTTCCACTGTGCCATTGATTACATAGTCAGCGATTGTGTTGATTGGTGCATCAGGATCGCTGTTTACAGAGATGATGATACCTGCGTCCTGCATACCGGCAATATGCTGAATCTGACCAGAGATACCGCAAGCGATATACACCTTCGGACGAACAGTAACACCTGTCTGACCAATCTGGCGATCGTGGTCAATCCAACCTGCATCAACAGCTGCACGAGAAGCACCAACCTCTGCGTGAAGTTCCTTTGCAAGTTCGAAAAGCATATTAAAGCCTTCCTTTGAGCCAACGCCGTAACCTCCTGCTACAACGATAGATGCGCCCTTAAGGTTATGCTTTGCCTGCTCAACGTGACGGTCAAGAATCTTTACTACATACTCAGTCTCTGGCACGTACTTTGCAACGTCGTGACGGATAACCTCAGCCTTGTAGTTTTCATCAAGAACTTCCTTCTTCATCACGCCCTCACGAACAGTTGCCATCTGTGGGCGATGCTCTGGGTTTACGATAGTAGCAACGATGTTACCACCGAAAGCTGGACGAATTTGGTAAAGCTGCTGCTCATAGTGCTTGTTTACAAGCTCACCAGCCTCATTCTTCACCTTCATGTCGAAGTCGCCAATCTCAAGTTCTGTACAGTCGGCAGTAAGACCGCTGAAAAGAGCAGAGCTAACACGAGGACCGAGGTCACGACCGATAACGGTAGCACCCATAAGGCAGATCTGTGGCTTCTCTTCCTTGAAGAGATTAACAACGAGAGCTGTGTGAGGATTTGAGGTGTAAGGGAAAAGTCCTTCAGCATCAAAGATATGAACCTTATCTACACCATATTTAATAACCTGATTCTCAACACCGTTAAGGCCAGAACCAGCGATAATACATTCCAACTGAACGCCAAGAGTATTGGCAAGCTTGCGACCCTTAGTAAGGAGTTCAAGAGCAACATCCTTTACGGTTGTGCCTTCAATTTCGCAATATACAAATACGTTATTCATAATTAACCAATAATCTTCTCGTTAATAAGTTCAACAATAAGGTTGTTGATATCCTCGTCAGAACCAGTAAGTGTACGTGACTCTTTAGCCTTGAACACGATGTTCTTAACAGCCTTCACGTTGGTTGGAGAACCAGCCTTACCAATCTGCTTTGGATCGCAGTCGATATCAGCAGCACCCCACTGGGTTATGTCGAGGTAAGGCTTGCGGGCGATAAGCTCTGCGTATGCCTCCTGTTCCTCTGCGCTACGCTCAGCAGCAACTGTTGCCTTCTTGTACTTCATAACGCGCTTGGCGTTGCGAGGACGGCAAGGAGCAGCACTACCATTTACGGTTACTACGAGTGGAAGTGGAGCCTCTACGGTCTCAACACCACCGTCGATATGACGCTTGATGACTATTTTTCTTGCGGTCTCATCGAGAGAAATGATTTCCTCAGCGTATGTAACCTGAGTAAGACCGAGTTTCTCTGCAATCTGCGGACCTACCTGAGCGGTATCACCATCAATAGCTTGACGACCACCGAGGATAATATCAAACTCACCAATCTTCTTGATTGCCTGTGCGAGGGTGTATGATGTAGCAAGTGTATCAGCACCACCGAGAGGACGGTCAGTTACTACATAGCCCTTGTCTGCGCCACGATAGAGAGCTTCGCGGATAACTTCAGCAGACTTAGGAAGTCCCATTGTTACGACAGAGATAGTAGAACCAGGGAACTGCTCCTTGAGGCGGAGAGCCTGCTCAAGAGCGTTGAGGTCCTCTGGGTTGAAGACAGCTGGCAAGGCAGAACGATTGATGGTTCCTTCTGGAGTCATCGCATCCGGTCCTACGTTGTGAGTGTCAGGTACCTGCTTTGCAAGTACAACAATTTTCAAACTCATTCGATTTTCCTTTTTGTTTAAGTTATATTGTTATTGTTACTTTTCAAAAAACGATGCAAAGATAATAAAAAATATCTGGAAAACAAAGAGAAAATGCCTAAAAGATTTCTAAAATAACATTAAAAATGAACCTATACTCCTACGAAACTCTTATGTAACTCTTTTGTTACTCTTATGTAGCTCTTAACCAAACTCGGTGGTGCTCTTATTAGAAATGGGACTTACAACGTATTAGCAACGGACTTACAACGGTATTTATTTGAGTGTATGAGAGAAATAGGAAAAATGTCTCTATTTTATTCTCATCAGGCATAAATGGGTAGAATCATTGTCAAGACACATAAAATGTGCGGTTGTATAACCTAAGGTCCCACTTGGACATTCCTTAAATGTCACTTGATATTTTCCATGTAGAGGGTGTGAGGGAGCATAAATATAAATAGAATCTGGATTATTAGAAATGACATTCCAAATATTTTTATCAGGGAAAGCGTCACCAAATATTAAATTCAAATCAGTATTATATTGAAAATCTATTGACCCTAAAGATGGGAGGTGTATTCTATTTTGATATATTTGCATATACCCACACAATCTAGAAATTTCATAGAATCTATCTATTGACGACAAATCCGGCACCAATTCGTATAATCCCTGCATCTTTGGATAAAGCGGAGAATGAACCAACTTATATCTGTTCCAATATCGATATATTCCCAAGACAAGGAGAATGGCAAGTAAGATGAATATGAACATCTTGAATATCTGTTTTTTAGACATATCGTAGATTATCGAACAACATTATACCCAATCCACACACATGCAAGTCCAAGTACAAGACTTACAACCATATATGAAAGTGCAACAATTAGCTGTCCACCCCTCAGCATTAAGAAACTCTCGTTCATGAATGTGGAGAATGTGGTGAAACCGCCACAAAAGCCCGTTGTGAGCAATAGTTTCATCTGTGCATCTCCGAGTGAAAGTCGTGTGAGCAAGCCAAGAACAAAGCAGCCGAGAATATTGCAAAGCAAAGTGCCATAAGGATGCTGACCATTAAGCCAACCGCTTAATGCCCATCTGCATACGCCTCCAAGGCCAGAGCCCAAAAATACAAATAGAATATTCATTTTGTCTTTATAAAAATATAACGCAAAGGCGCGAAAACACAGAGTTTTAATCTCTTAGCGTCTCAGCGACTTTGCGTTTAACTTTAGATTTTATATTAGAATTGCTCCAGAATCGCAATTCTCTTTGCCGTATCTGGGTGCGTGGCAAACAATCCGGAGAAGAAACTTGACAAACCTTCGGCAAACGACTGAGGATGAATGATGAAGAGCTGTGCCACATCATCTCGCTTTACGTTTTGAAGACCGGGATTACCGCTTATCTTACGCAAGGCAGAGGCAAGGGCAAGAGGATTGCCGCATAACTCTGCACCTCCTGCATCTGCCATATACTCTCGCTTGCGAGAAATGGCAAAGCGGGTAACCATCGTGAAGAAATATCCCACGAAGCATACTACAGCAGCAATTCCGAGTATGGCAACAATGCCAAGACCGTTATTCTTTCCGTTTCGGCTTCTGTTTGACAGAGAGCCCCAAAGGAGATTTCTCTGGAACATATTCCATACGAGAGAGGAAAGAGTGGCGAGAATACCAACGAATACAATACTCGTAATCAGAAGTCGGGTATCGCGGTTTCGGATATGCGTAAGCTCATGACCAATAACGCCTGCCAATTCCTCATCGTCAAGGAGATCCAGAAGTCCTGTCGTAACGGTAACGGTATATGAATTCTTGTCAATACCAGAGGCAAAGGCATTCAGTTGCGAATCGTCAATGACATTTATCTTCGGCATATCCATTCCACACACCATGGTAAGATTCTCCACGATATTATATACACGTGGATTGTCTTTTCGCAATAGGGAATGGGCACCAGTTGCACGCTTCACCATGGATGTATTGCAGAAATAGGCTATGGTAAACCACACTCCCACTCCACCAACAAGCCAAGGTGCCGCCTGAGTGAACGACATGTTGACAATTTCAGGCTCCATGAAATGCTGCACTTCACCATACTGGTCGTATGTCCCGTTGCCGAAATAGTTCAAGGCAGCAAGGAACACCCACAGCATAGCAAGGAGTATGCATGGGAAGGCGATGAGCAACAGGACGCTAAGTTGGTTGTTGCGCGTTATCTGTGTCTGTAGTCCTACGTATTTCATTTAGAAGTTTATCTCTGGAGCCTTCTCGTGTGCAGCACGGTCGTTTGCAGGAATCTCGAACATTGGCTCTTTCTTGAAACCGAACATACCGGCGATGATATTGCTTGGGAAACTCTGAACAGCATTATTCAACTCCTTTGTTGCAGAGTTGAAGAAACGACGAACAGAAGCAAGTTTGTTCTCGATGTCAGAAAGTTCGTTCTGTAATTGAAGGAAATTCTGGTTCGCCTTGAGGTCAGGATATGCCTCTACGGCCACCCGAAGACCAGAAAGAGCAGCACCGAGAGCATTGTCAGCCTGTACACGGTCGTTGATAGATGTTGCATTCATGCAAGCAGAACGAGCGGCTGTTACCTTCTCAAGAAGTTCGCGCTCGTGGGCTGCATATCCTTTTACGGTAGCAACCAACTGTGGTACGAGGTCATAACGCTGCTTGAGCTGAACGTCTATATTTGCAAATGCGTTCTCGCGGTTATTACGAAGTTTTACAAGGTTGTTGTACATGCTGATGAGGATCAAAGCGATGATCACTACAGCTGCGATGATAATAATTGTTGATGTCATGTTTAATAGAAAATAGTGTGGCCTCTTCCCCGCCCTCCCCCTTAGGGAGGGAGCTGGATTGCGAAAAGGCAAGGTTTAACTTCTTAATCTCTTAATTTCTTTCAGAAAAAGGCGCAATGTCATAAGGAATCGCGATTTCCTCACAACATTGCGCCCAATGTTTCTTTTGAGAGTCGGTCTCTTACTTCTTCTCCTCTGCAGGAGCTGCAGGAGTAGCCTGCTGAGCGTCAGCTGCAGGTGCAGGAGCTGCACCAAAGCCCTGAACGTTGTTAGGGTTTGTTGTGCTCTGCTCAGTAGCAGCCTTCTCGATAACGCTACTTTCAGAAACAGCATTAGGTGCAACGTATGCACAGATAACGCTGATGATAACCATAGCAGCAGCGAGAGTCCAAGTGGTCTTCTCGATGAAGTTTGTTGTCTGGCGAACGCCAAAAGAAGAGTTTGCGCTACTGAAAGCGCTGGCGAGACCGCCGCCCTTTGATTCCTGGATCAGTACGATACCAATCATACAGAATGATACCAGGACAATCAGAATTACGAATAAAGTGTACATCTTTAATTTAAATTATAATTTAATGTTATTGTTATTTCCTTTTTATCTTTTCTGTCCGCTGTTGACGATAAGTTTCTCGAGAAAGCGGATTTGGTCTGCAAAGTAAGCATTTTTTTTTGGAATATTCAAATTTAAACGCTTAATAATCTCTAAAGCCTTCAAATATCTGCCCTGTTTTATGTAAATTCCAGCCAAAGTCTCGGTCAGATACTCATCTTCGGGCAGTTTTTCACTATCTTCAGGCTCCGATGAAATCTCGGGTTTATACTCAAGTTCCTCTTGCAATTCGAATCCGTCGCCTTTGATGAAGGTGTCAATAAGTTCCTGTCCTTTCATCTCTGGTTTCTTTGTCTCTACCTTACTTGATTCTTCCTCAAAGTCGACAGCTAGAAGGTATGCCATATAATCTACGGTCGCATCAACTGCAGTCGGCTTTCTGAGATTTCCCTTCTCCTCGGTCTTCTGGCCGTCATTTTCCTCCATATCGGCAGGAATGGACGAAAGGAAGTTGTCGATGAGCGACATAGTACGGTTGCCCTCGGGTACCTGTATCTGTGGGCGCTTGAGTTTGTAGTGTGCTGCCTCTACAAGATTGAATATAACCCTGCGGTCTGTGATGTAAACAGCAGCACGGCGCAGTTCCTCATCGAAAGTAGGATCGTGAAGCAGATAGAGATTCTTGAGCATAAGCAGACGAGCCGTCTGATAGTACGGATAAAGTGCTATCAGACTTCGCAGGTCGTAAAGGGTCTCCTTATTGAGCTGCTCTGGATGTTTTATAAGTTCTGTTATGTTCAATCTTATTGTTAATTACTAATTACCTATATGCTTTACTCTTTACACTTTCAACTTTATACTTTATACTTTCAACTTTCTACCAATTCGCTACCGTCGCATTAAATATCTGGTCACAGATATCCTTACACATCTCATTTACAAGTTCTGCTTGAACGGAGTTTAGGGATTGACTACTTTCGTAAGAACGTGAGGCGGTAAACTGTTTCTCAAAGTCCTCTGAATGGTTCACCTTGTTAGTAAAGCGAACATTTACGGTCATTGAAAGTTCTGCCATAGCAGAGTATCCTTCATGAGTAGCTCCTTTGTTCCTCAACTGATACTGCGTTATCTCGCCTTCAATCTTCAGGTCGCCGTTACGACGCACCTGTATCAATCGGGTGTGGTTGGCAAACTTGTCCTTCAATTCATTATTGAATATAGGTCCCATTTCTCCCCATACGTATGATGAGCGTATTGGGAAGTCTGCTATCTGTATGGTCTTTGTCTTTGTATAGTCAATGCTTGAACCATTGAAATCGTATGACACCTTACAAGATACTATGGTTGCAAACATTACGATTGCGCATGCTGCAAGACAGAATATATAATAAGGAGTCTTAATCTTCATTGAGTCCATACTGTTTTATTTGTCTGTAAAGAGTACGGTCTGAGATACCTAACTCTGCTGCCGCCTTTTTTCTGTTACCGCCATTACGTTCCAATGCCTTCTGCAAAAGGGTACGGCGTACATCGGTAATGTTAAGAACTTCCGGCTCCTGCACTTCCTCCGCAACGGCATATTCCATTTGCTGTGCACTAGGAGAATATGGCTGTCCCTGCTGCATATTCGGAACATATCCCTGTGGAATCTGCTGCGTATTACCCGAATAGCCTGACATCTGCTGTGGCATAGCCGATGGATTGTCGAGCTTGTCCCGAAGTCCGTTGAGCTCACGACGAAGGTCACTAACGTTACCCTTCAGGTCGTAGAGTATCTTATACAGAAGTTCGCGCTCACTCTCGTATGAATGGCTGTCGCCCGATGAAAGCGGAGCAAGCATCGTGCTCTCTGGGTCAACAGGAATGAACTTCTTCAGTTCTTCTTCATCCACCATCCTCTCACGGCACAACACCGACATCTGCTCTGTGATATGCTTGAGCTGACGTATGTTTCCCGGCCATTTATACTTCATCAGCATAAGCTTTGCTCCATCTGTAAGCTCTATGCGAGGCAGACGGTATTTCTCTGCCATCTGCATGGCAAACAAGCGGAACAACAATACTATATCGTTGCCACGGTCACGCAATGGTGGCATCTGGATAGGAATGGTATTAAGACGGTAATACAAATCCTCACGGAAACGTCCCTCGCTAATAGCCTTGCGTACATTAACGTTTGTAGCTGCCACTATACGCACATCTGTTTTTCTTATTGCTTGACCGCCCACGCGGATATATTCGCCAGTTTCCAGCACACGAAGCAGTCTTGCCTGAGTAGCCATCGGGAGTTCGCCTACCTCATCAAGGAAAATCGTTCCCTTGTTAGCAATGCCGAAATAGCCTTCGCTCTCGCCAATCGCACCGGTGAAAGCGCCTTTTTCGTGTCCGAAGAGTTCGGAATCGATAGTGCCTTCTGGTATGGAACCGCAGTTTACGGCGAAGTAACGCTCGTGTTGTCGTGGTGACAAATCATGAATTACGCGCGGAATGATTTCCTTACCCACGCCACTCTCGCCCTCGATGAGAACGGAGAGATCTGTGGATGCAACCTGAATGGCAACATCCAAAGCACGGTTAAGAGCATCGCAGTTGCCCACGATGTTATATCTGCGCTTTATGTCCTGAAGCTCTACGGTCTTCATGTCTTTTTTGTTTGGACGTTTTAGGAGGGTATGTTTAGAGTTTAGTGTTGAGTTTCTTTTCTCAAACCTCTAACCCCTCAACTCTAACCTTTTATTCATTATTACCAGAGGCTTCGCTGTTTGCAACCTCCTCATTAGCTGACAGAGAGACATCTTCATCCTTCTGCTCATCATCCACAGGATGTTTCTTCACGGCAAAGCGTACCTTTTCACCGTCCTCACGGCGCTCATGGTACAACTTTGGCAGAGGATCAACGTATGGCAGGTCGAAGAAATAGCGACTGCGATATACATCTATACATGTGTAGATGGCCTCACGGAAAGAATCAACCGTGGCATTGTTGTCGCCGTCAAGTTTTACTGGCGAAACAACCAGAGGTGCTATGCCCGCAGCCAATACTATTCCATTACCTTCATACATGGAAAGGAATGGAGCCTGAGCCTGTTCGCGTGTCATTGTAAGAACGGCATCAAAGCTAAGATGCTTGCCTGTCTCGAAGAAATCGGCATAAGAGTATGGTCCGAAGACTGGAATGCCGGTATTTACGAGTTTGCTTACGGCAGGAGCGATGACCTGAAGCTCTATGGAGTTCTCGTCAGGCTTTATCTCTGGATTAAGCGACAGAATTGCCACACGTGGATTGTCCTGACGAAGGTCACGCCTCAATGTACTATGCAAGATACGAGCCTTGTTCTCGATATTGTCAGCCGTAATGCCTGATGTCTCGTTGTTTCCGGCAACCACGTATGCCACACGCAACTGATTGGTACACATCAGAGGTATTGCCTTTATATCGTTCTCCTGACGTTTTACGACAGGATTCGGTATCACAGCATTACGGAGTTGGTTCGTTATCTCCTTTGATATAGGCACAACGACAAAGGCATCCAGCAGGTCTGCCTCAAACTCTCTCTTTACCACCTCTACAGCATTACGACCGTTGAGATCGACAAAATTGAGGGCGTCAGGGTCAGCCTGTGATGCGTTGCCTACGATCAATGCGTTATATCTTATCTGCAAGCGACTGCTTTTCTGCTTGAGCATGTGCAGGGAACCATACACCACAGGAGTGAATATCTCCAAAATCTCAGGCTCGAGAAATGTCTCAAGTATGAGATCGTATGCATGGGTGCTATTGTCGTCAAGCACTATCGCTATGCGAATTTTCTTGTTAAGTTCGTTCATATATCTTCTTGGTACTAAGCAACCCGCATGCAGCAAATATATCCTGTCCTCGGGATGCTCTTATTGTTGTAAAGATGCCATGCTGTGTGAGATAGTCGCGTAGCACCTCCATTTTCTTCTCGTCGGATGTCTTCAAAGGCACATCAGGAATCTGGTGGAACCTTATCAGATTGATTCTGCAATCCAAGCCCTTCAGCAGATTGACAATTGCACGTGCATGAGTCATGGAATCGTTCAAACCGTCAAATACGATGTACTCGAATGACAGTCTTCTCTGATGTGAGAAGTCATATTGTCTTAGCAATTCCACTATCTCCTCAATGCCCATACCCTTTTGTGCCGGCATCAGCGTGGCACGCTGTTCTGGAATTGGAGAATGCAGGCTTATTGCCACGTGACATTCGCTCTCGTCAAGGAATCGCTTAAGCTTGTTTCGTACGCCCACGCTACTCACCGTTATTCTCTTCGGGCTCCAGGCATATCCCCAATCTGCCGTCAACACCTCCGTTGCACGAAGCACATTGTCGAGGTTATCCATCGGTTCACCCTGTCCCATGAACACGATGTTGGTCAGGCGTTCTGCCTCGGGGAGGGAGTATATCTGGTTAAGAATGTCGGCCGCCGTGAGCGAGCCTTCAAAGCCTTGCTTGCCTGTCTGACAAAAGAGGCAGTTCATTTTGCATCCCACTTGGCACGATACGCATAACGTAGCGCGATCCTTATCAGGAATGAAGACGGTCTCCACGAACTTTCCTGAAGCCACAGGGAACAGATACTTGATAGTACCGTCAACCGAATACTGGGCGTCAATATACTCCATTACGCCGATGCAATACTGCTCTGCCAGCTTCTCGCGATTAGCCTTAGAGATATTGGTCATCTCGGCAATATCACGCACATGAGAGCCATATATCCACTTCGCAATCTGTCCGCCGGTGAAAGCGGGCATTCCAAGGGAGCGAGCCACTTCCTTTAGCTCTGCGAGAGTCATTCCGAGTAATGGAGTCTTCATAATTTTTAGGCATATGCAACATGTCGGGTCGCACGTTTCATTTTTGCAAGTGCAAAGTTACAAAAATTCTGCCAAATTGGCAAGCCTTTACGACATTTTTTCGCTTTTTTATATAAAATAACGTATAGACAACGATAAAAAGAACAGATTTATGCTATTAACTGAATAGAAAAGCAAGATAATCTACTAAGACAAGTCCGTTGTAAGTCCGTACCAAAGTCGGTGCAAGTCCGTTCTCAGCAATCGGAGACACAAAAGTCTTGTTGCTGAACAACACATGCCCTAAGTGCTAAAATATGTAAAAAATTAGCATATTCAACATTTATTTCGTACCTTTGCCCAAATATAATCCTAAATTTGATCTAAAGACAATTATGCAAAATAGAACAGACAAATTCTTTTCTTCTGATGATGCCGTAGCCGTCATGCCCCTGGTCGGTGGAATGGCATCTTCCGAGACTATTTCCAAGATCGCTTCACTCGCCACAGCCGACTATGTGCTTCTTTCACAAAAGGAAACACCCGTAAGCGTCGAACCTGATGCGCTACGCAGACTTGTTTCCGCTGCCGATAACACAGGCGCAGCAATGGTGTATGCCGACCATTATACCGTTACCGAGGGGAAGACGGAGAAACACCCGGCAATCGACTATTTCATAGGTTCTATACGTGATGACTTCGACTTCGGACAGCTTCTTCTCATCCGTACCGCCCTACTCCATGAGTTTGTTGCCACATCCAAGATGGAATACAAGTTCGCGGCTCTCTATGCCCTCCGTTTGTTTCTGTCGCGCAAGGGCGAGATTTTCCACCTGAACGAGTTTCTGTATCGTGAGGAAGAACTTGACACCCGCAAGAGTGGCGAGAAGCAGTTTGACTATGTGAACCCTCGCAACCGTGAGGTGCAGATAGAGATGGAACGTGCTGCTACCGAGCACCTTGAGGCTATTGGTGCAAAGGTGGATACCTCAAAGCGTATAATCCCCGACTTCGATGAACAGGAGTTCGAGACAGAGGCGTCTGTCATTATACCTGTTTTCAATCGTGCAAAGACCGTGGCTGATGCTGTGAAGAGTGCTTTGTCTCAGACTGCAAAGTTCAAGTACAATGTAATTGTTGTTGACAATCATTCTACCGATGGAACCACGGAGATTTTGAGTGAATTGTCTTCAAACCATCAGCTTGTGCATATCATTCCTGAGCGTACAGACCTCGGAATAGGCGGTTGTTGGAACCTTGCTGTGAATGATCCACGTTGCGGACGCTTTGCCGTACAGCTTGATTCTGACGACCTGTATTCAAGTCCTAACACGCTTCAGAAGGTTGTAGATGCCTTCTATCAGCAACAGGCAGCAATGGTTATAGGTGCATATCGAATGTGCAATCTCGACCTTAACACCCTCCCTCCAGGCATTATCGATCACAAGGAATGGACCGATGAAAACGGACCAAACAACGCTTTACGTATCAACGGATTAGGTGCGCCTCGTGCATTCTTTACTCCAATACTCCGCCATATCGGATTCCCTAATACAAGTTATGGCGAGGACTATGCCCTCGGACTTGCTTTCTCACGTATATATCGCATAGGTCGTATCTATGATGAGTTGTACCTTTGCCGTCGCTGGGGAGGAAACTCGGACGCTGCCCTTTCCATCGATAGAATCAACGCAAACAACCTATACAAGGACAGATTACGTACTATGGAGATTATAGCGCGTCAGGCTATGAATCAAGGCAAGGTGACGGATGCAGATAGCGCATTGAACCGCTTCTTCGAACGTCAGCTTATAGTATGGAGCGATGTAGAGAAACGCTATAACGACCTCAGAAACGTGAAGGTTAAGGCTTTAGGCGATGTTAAGGTGCAGTTCAATCCTGCGAGGATGGTTTCAACGGGCGCAAAGATTGACAAGGCATCACTTGAGAAACGCCCTTGCTTCCTTTGTCGTGAGAACCGTCCAAAGCAACAGATGGTGCATACAATAAGGAATTCTCAGGGCGCACCTGTGCTTGAGCTTCTCGTAAATCCATTCCCTATCCTTCCGCAGCATTTCACCCTTGCAAGCACGGAGCACGAGCCACAGGCAATAGCCGCACGATATGGCGAGATACATCGTGTATTGACAAAATACCCGGAGTTAATGGTATTCTATAATGGTCCTAAGTGTGGTGCTTCTGCTCCCGACCATCTTCATCTTCAGGCAGGCACTTCAGGAATAGTGCCTCTACAGACACAATGGAAGCGAATATCACATAACCTTACACCCGTGCAGCAACTCTCCGAAACAGAGAGCATCAGTCTTGTGACGGACTATGTTTGTCCGGCATTCGTAATTAGAAGCCAGAGTGTAGAGGGAGATAAGAAGCTATTCAAGCGTTTCTATAAGGCATTCGCATATCTTTCTCAGAATCAAGATGGTGAAGAACCGATGATGAACATTCTGGCTTGGCGTGAGGACAAGGATTATGTATCAGTTATCATTCCTCGTGCAAAGCATCGTCCTGATTGCTATACGGCTGAGGGAAATGCCCAGTTCATCGTATCTCCTGGAGCCCTGGATATGGCAGGTCTCATCATAACTCCACGACAGGAGGACTTTGACCGTATGACGCAGGATACTGCCTATGGCATTCTTCAGGAAGTCGGTGTAACGGCTGATTTCGCAAAGAAACTTGCCGATGAAATCGCATCTCCTGACAATAGCCAACACCTAACACCCAACACCCAGCAGCCTGAGGTTAAGGTGGGCATTATAAGTGCTACGAAGATAGAATTCACACTCAACACACCATATACAGCAAAGGGCAAGGAAATCACAGGTCCGCAGGTAGTGGAGTTCTCGGAGGGTGGCATTCTATGGAATGGCAATCAGTATCAGCATCTGACCTTCCGCCCAACACCTAACACCCAACACCCGACACCTAATTTCTCAATTTCCGACGTAATCATCGGTGTGAACTTCCATTGGGAGCGCAAGCAGACACAGACTTTCGTCGGTACTCTGAGACTGGTTGTTGAAGAGGATAAGATATGTGCTATCAACGTGTTGCCTGTTGAGCGATACCTTGAAAGCGTTATTTCAAGCGAGATGTCGGCAACATCAAGTCTTGAACTTCTAAAGGCTCATGCCGTTATCTCACGTTCATGGCTTCTTGCCCAGATAGAAAAGCGTAACAGACTTCAGAAGTCAGCCAACTCTTTCTTCTCATTCACTAAGAAAGATGATATGCTTATCCGTTGGTATGACCGTGAAGATCACACTATATTCGATGTTTGTGCCGATGATCATTGCCAACGCTATCAGGGCATTACACATGCGGCTAATCCGCACGTAATTGAGGCAATAAAGGCCACTCGCGGACAGATTCTCACATACGGTGGCGAGATTTGCGATACACGTTTCTCAAAGTGCTGTGGAGGTATTACAGAGGAATATCAGTATTGTTGGGAAGACACGCCTCTGCCCTACCTCAAGTCTGTTAAGGATCCATATTGCAACACACAAGATGCGCATATCATTTCTCAGGTGCTCAACGACTATGATCAGGAAACGCATGATTTCTACACATGGAGAGTGGAATACTCACAACGAGAAATCAGCGAACTCATAGCAGATAAGACTAAGATGGACTTCGGTAAAATCGTCAATTTAAAGGCTATAGAACGTGGTCCGAGCGGTAGAATATCCTTGCTGAAGATTATAGGCACAGAGCGCACTTTTACTATTGGTAAGGAACTTGAAATCCGTAAAACCCTATCAAAGTCACATCTTTATAGTTCAGCGTTCACCCTTATGCGCCTTGATGCAGACGGCAATCAGATTCCCGACACCGACAGCAAGACCATTCCATCGCGCTTCATCCTTGATGGACGAGGCTGGGGACACGGTGTAGGCCTCTGTCAGATTGGTGCAGCAGTTATGGGCGAGCAAGGCTTCAAATATAATGACATTCTCCTGCATTACTATCAGAATGCAGAGATAAAGAAAGCATATTAATTTTACCCCTTTACAACAATGAAATCTCCTTGGTCCTGGATTCCTTCCCTCTATTTTGCAGAGGGGCTACCATACGTAGCTGTGATGACAATATCGCTCATCCTCTACAAATATCTCGGTCTTTCAAATACCGATATAACATTCTATACCTCATGGCTTTATCTCCCTTGGGTTATAAAACCGCTATGGAGTCCTTTTATCGACATTGTTAAGACAAAACGCTGGTGGATAACCACCATGCAACTGCTTATAGGTGCGGCATTCGGAGGTATCGCCTTCACCATTCCATCCGACTTCTGGTTGCAAGGCACGTTGTGCTTCTTCTGGCTTATGGCATTCGCAAGTGCCACACATGATATTGCAGCCGATGGATTCTATATGCTCGGACTTGACCAGCACGATCAAGCATGGTTTGTGGGCATCAGAAGCACGTTCTACCGCTTTGCCACAATCTTTGGACAAGGTGTACTCGTGATGATAGCCGGCAACCTTCAGGTGGTTTTCCGCAATTCCATCGCATTTTCATGGAGCCTTATGTTCTATGGCGTTGCAGGACTTTTTATTGCCCTATGGCTTTGGCATTCATACGTTTTGCCGCATCCTTCGGAGGATGAAAAGAATACCCATGTTGAGGGCGAAGTAAAGACCGTATCATCAAACAGCATTTTACGCGACCTCAAATCCACGATAAAGACCTTCTTCCAGAAGGAACAGGTAATTGCAGGCATACTCTTCATGCTCTTCTATCGTATGCCTGAGGGACTTCTTGCAAAGGTTTCATCGCTTTTCCTCATAGATAACGCGCATAATGGAGGTCTCGGACTCTCACCACAGGAATATGGTCTTGTGCAAGGCACAGTGGGTGTTATAGGTCTCACTCTCGGCGGTATTCTCGGAGGAATGTGTGCTGGTAAGGATGGACTTAGGAAATGGCTCTGGCCAATGGTATGCGCCATTACATTGCCCGACCTTGTATATGTATATTTCGCCTATGAGCTGCCCTCAAACTTCCTTATCGTCAATATCGGCGTATTCATCGAGCAGTTCGGCTATGGCTTCGGCTTCACCGCGTATATGCTTTATCTCATATACTATAGCCGTGGCAACTACAAGACATCCCACTATGCACTTTGTACGGCATTCATGGCACTTTCTATGATGATTCCGGGACTTTTCGCAGGAGCATTGCAGGAAGCCGTAGGTTACAGGACGTTCTTCCTTATCGTCATTGCATTCTGTAGCGTCACATTCGCCGTAACCTCCCTTCTCAAGATAGATCCGTCATTCGGCAAGAAGGAACAGGCTTAGTCTCAATTTTCATATATGATAAACCAATCCACCATTTGCGCAATAGCAACAGCACAGGGAGGTGCAATCGGCATTATCCGTGTTTCTGGTCCTGATTCCATATCAATAGTCGATAGCATTTTCAGAGGTCGTCATTCCCTAATTGATGCCCCAGGCTATTCTATTCATTACGGCTCGATAGTAAACTCGGATGTAATTGTTGATCAGGTTCTCCTCTCACTTTTCCGCGCCCCTCATTCCTATACAGGCGAGGATAGCGTGGAGATCAGCGCCCACGGTTCTCCGTATATTCTCCAGTCTATCTGCTCGCTCTTGATTCAGAAAGGCTGTCAGCCGGCAGCACCTGGGGAATACACCCAACGCGCCTTCTTAAACGGAAAACTCGACCTCACACAGGCAGAGGCCGTAGCCGACCTTATCGCCTCTCAGAATGCCTCTCAGCATCGTGTGGCTATGCAGCAGATGCGTGGTGGTATCTCGCAAAAGCTCTCTGACCTCCGTGCCCAGTTGCTAAAACTCACCTCCCTTCTCGAACTTGAACTCGATTTCTCCGAAGAAGATGTAGAGTTTGCATCACGCGAGACTCTCATCAACATAGCGCGAGAGGTTCGCGATGAAATCACGCGTTTATCATCTTCATTCTCCGCAGGAAATGCAATAAAGAACGGCATACCAGTCGCTATTATAGGTGCGCCAAACGTAGGCAAATCCACCCTTCTCAATGCCCTTCTCCATGAGGACAAAGCAATTGTCTCAGATATTCAAGGCACTACACGCGATACAATCGAGGATTGTATCAATATCTCAGGCATTCTCTTCCGCATCATAGATACCGCTGGCATCCGTCATACGGAAGATACTATTGAGAAAATGGGCATAGAACGCTCACGTAAGGCTGCAGAACGTGCGCAGATTATAATTCTGATGCGCGATAATGATATGGACTACCCTACCCTTGATTTGCGTGATGACCAGATTGTTATCAAGGTTCACAACAAATCGGATCGATTTCAGGCACTTACAGGAAAAGGCATGGATTGGTTAGAGCAACAACTTCTTAACAGCATCCCTACCGCCAACAAAGATGAAGTCCTTATCACCAACATCCGCCATAAGCAAGCCCTTGATATTTCCCTCCTCGACATCCAGCGCACCCTTGATGCCCTAGAACAGAATCTCCCCGGTGACCTCATTGCCGAAGACCTCCGCCAATGTCTCCACCATCTCGCTGAAATCACAGGCGGCACAATAGATACAGAAGAAGTCCTCGGAAATATCTTTAGTAAATTTTGCGTCGGCAAGTAAACAAATATTAATAACTACGAACATTTAGGAATAACTATTAATAAGTACCTCATTTTGAGGTACTTTTATTTTTTAACAGTTCGTAGTAGTTTTTTGTTATTCCTAATAATTCTTACTATTTTTGTACCGATTTTCTACCGCGAACCTTTTTGGGTAGGTTCTTCATCACATCCTTTTGACATTGAGGATACAAGCGTGAGACGCTATGAGAAGAGAAATAATGACATTGAGGATACAAGCGTGAGACGCCATGAGACGTGATGAGACGGTATGATACACTTTGGGAGAAATAAAAGGCACCAATCCTTGTAACGATATGGAAATACAGAAACGTTGTCAGTACTGCGGAGGTTCCTTTATTGCGCACAAGATGAACACAATCTATTGCTCGCCTTCGTGCAATAATAAAGACTACAAACGTAAGATAAGAGAAAAACAAATTGCTGAATATAAATCTCAGCATCCATTACTTCCTTTAAAAGCCGAGAATGTTAATTCTCAGGTTAAGGAATTCCTTACCCCTACTGAAGGTGCAAAACTTCTTGGTATGAGTAGGGCGACATTCTATCGGAATATGTGTGATGGTAATATAAAAGTTGTCCAGATGCGAGGTAAAACGATAGTCAGAAGAAAAGATATTGAACGTATGTTCGATAATCCACCAGAATACAAGTCTCGTTCGGTTGATCAAAACATGAAGAAAAAAAGAGAATACTATACAATGAGGCAGATAGAAGAAAAGTTCAGATGTTCAAAGAAAGCAGTACGAACCAGAATAGAGAAATATAACATCCCGAAGATATATCAAGGCAGGAACACCTACTTTGACAAAGCTTTGGTAGATCTGCATTTTGCAGAGCTCATAGCAGAGTTCGACAGAAGAGACTACTATACTATAGAGCAATTGGAGGAGAAATACCAGATGAGCCACCAGGCGGTTCTCTCTTTTGTACTGAGAAACAAGATACCTCGAATAACTCAGGGAAGAAGTGTTTTCTATTCCAAGGTTCATGTAGATATGTTCAAGGGCGAGCGAGAAAAGATAGACCCGAACTACTATACTTACCATGAAATCATGGAAAAGTACAGTTTCAGTAAGGATCAGGTTGCCTACTATATCCATAACTACGACATTCCCAATCATAAGCATGGACGATATACTTTGGTTGAAAGGAAGGCATTTGACCGCATAATAAAAGATAGAATGAAAACTAATTCACTAGCCAAGGAAAAAGAACGCAGAGAATTACAGCCACGTACATCTGTAGTTCCTGAAGGCTATTTGTCTGTAGCTCAAATTGCCGAGAAGTACGGGGTATCGTCAAAGCATGTAACGACGAAAACCAGAGAGGGGAATGTTCCTAAGCTTGTAATAAAGCATTTCAACTACTATAATGAGGAAGCCATAGAAGCCTTGTTCAATAGAGATCCAGAGAAATTTGATGTTCCTGAAGACTACATTACCGCAGAACAAGTAGCCAAAAGGTTCAAAGTAACCGTACACTATGTTCATAACAGAACACGAACTGCCAATATTCCAAAGATAATAGTCAAGCATATTAATTTCTACGAGCTAAAGGCAATAGAGGCATTGTTCGGCAAGAACGAGGCAAGTCCTGAACTCCAGGCTGATGAAAAAGCGGAATGGGTTACAGGCGAGCAGGTAGATATTATGCTAAACTCAACGGTGGTGGCAAGACGATCTTTCGTTTCACGCCACAGGATTCCAAGCAAGAAGGAGCATGGTGTTGCCTACTACCTTCGTTCTGCTATAGAGGAGGCAATGAACCCATTATCCAAATATGGTGACAAATACTTTAGTGTAGAACAGATTATGGAGAAGTTTACTCTTCCACGTGACAAGGTATATGGTATAATGAGATACAGCGATGTAAGGCGAGAGCATGTAGGCAGCTATACTCTTTTCCTTAAAGAGGATGTCATCCGAATCATGTACGAGAGGATGAGCAAGTGATATTCCTAATTATTCATACTTATTTTGAATTATATTACGCTTACTGAGGTCTGCATCAAATCATAAGCGTATTTTGCACGTTGAAAAAATTTAAAACAATAATAATTATGCAACAATGTAAGACTGTAACGCTACGTACACGAAAGTGCAAGAATGGAATGTTGTCATACTATCTGGACTATTATCCGGCCTTCCGTGATATGGAAACCATGAAGAGTATACGTCATGAATCCTTGGGTATCTACGTTTACGAAAAACCGATTAACAATATCCAGCGTCGTATGAACAAAGCCATGGCAGAGAAAGCTGAGACGATACGTTGCATGAGATACGAGTCCATCATCAACGAACGATTTGGCTTGTATGACAAAGCACATAAAAAAGAAAGTTTTCTTGCTTATTACAAGAAACTCTGTACAAAACATAATTTCAAGTGGGATTATGTCTATCTGCATTTCTATGACTATGTAGGTGGAAAATGTACCTTTGAAGAGGTGGATGTTCAACTCTGTCAAGGCTTTAGCGAGTATCTACAGGAAAAAGCTTTAAACAAAAGGACAGGAGCCAAGTTGTCTCAGAATTCTATTGCCGGCTATTGGTCAACATTCAGGGGAATGCTGAATATAGCTTATCGAGATAAGCAGATTTCCATTAACGTCAATGATTTTCTTGATAAGATCAAGACCGTGGAATCTCCGAAGGAAGTCCTTAATCTTCATGAAGTATACCGTCTCTATTGTACAGAATGTGAGATAGATGTTTTGAAAAGAGCAGCTCTCTTTTCCTGTCTGACAGGTCTTCGTTTCAGTGACGTACAGGCTTTGCAGTGGAAAAACGTATGTGAATATGCTGACGGAGGAAAGTATCTTGATTTTATTTCAGTGAAGACAAAAGTTCAAAATATTGTACCTATTAACAAGGATGTTGTAAAACTCATGGGAAGACCAGGAAAAGGGAATGTTTTCATTGGTTTGAAGTACTTCATGACACAGAAGCCTATGAGGAATTGGCTGGAAAAAGCCAAGATTAACAAGCACATCACCTTTCACTGTTTTCGTCATACTTATGCTAGTCTTCAGTTAGAACTTGGTACTGACATATATACCGTTCAGAAGATTCTTGCACATGCCAACGTTTCAACAACTGAGATTTATGCTCGTCATGCTGAGCCAAAAAAACGTGAAGCTGCAACTAAGCTTAGCTTAAAGACGTTAAAAAGTGTTACAAGGAACGAGGAAAACAAGTGCAGGAAAGGAACATACGACTCATGTAAAGATGAAAACAACAGCCAAACAAATGAAAAGAAGAATGACAAATGAAACAAAAATTATTGTGTAAATAGTTGATTGTTAAAGCTTTAATTTTGTTAAGATATTTTCTTTTGTTCATAGTTCTTCAAAGTATTTCGGAAATTATCCCTAACTTTGCAGTCTCAAACAGAGAATAAAACAAAAGTAAGTATGACATCAAAATTCAGGGATAATTCATTTTTAATAGCAATCAGCAGTCTTATGACTCTTATGTTTGTAGCAATCTCTGCTACATTATTTTTCGCATTTTATTCATCGGATGTGGTTATTGTTGCTCGGATGATGATTCTTGATGTACTATTATTGATAACCCTTTTTGGTATATATCACTACAACAGCCAAAATATATCAGGATCTGTAATGGAAGAAGAAAACATTCCTGCCATCACTTCCTTATCCTATCATGAGATTCGTAAAAGATATAGGGAAAAGACAGATGAACTAAATGAAAAACGTTTGAATGTAGTATCTGATTATGTTCAGCTAGTAATGAGTCCATATCTCAAAGAATCTGATGTAAACATGCTTATTAATAATATAAATCTATGGTTGGAAAGTGAGGATAACATACTTATTCCTGTGACAACTGATGGAAGGCTTACGACTCTCGACCTTCGTCATTTAGCATGGAACATAGGTGAAAGATTCAATTGGAAAGGCATAAAGAGAGCTCTTTTCATCAAGCTCGTCTTTCCTATTGAAATGCGTGAACTGGAAGTTGAGACCATAAGACGCAACCTTAGACAGAATGGAAATTGTATCATAGAATTGGATATACCTGAGAAGGGATTCTTTGAATTTAGCATATCATCCCGTCCCACGCAGTAATTCGCTTGTCTTAATATTCAGAAAGTTAGCTATTTCGCGATAAAAACGTTTGTTAGCTCACTTTCTGAATAATTTCTAACAACTAGAAAAAATATGAATTTAACGTATTTAACATTTGTTAGGGCGACAGGATTCACTTTTATAAAAAAAATATGTTGCAATGTTATGGAAGCATATACTTTAATTATGCATTGATTTTTGCATTTTTGTATTTTTTTGAGTGCTTCTGAAATTTTAAATGCATACTTATTTTGACTTACTGCTTAATTACAGCCAATTACACTATTTCTCCATTATATCATTATGTTACTTTGCACCATTAATTCTAAATATATACGAAAATGGATGCACAAGAAACAACATTCAATGACCTCCCAGTAATCATCGGGAATCTCGCCAGTAAGATTGAAAAAATCGAGAATCTGCTTTTATCCGTTAATGAACAGCTGAAGAAGAGCAAGTCGGAAACAGAGCATATTCCAATGAACTTAAAAGAAGCATGTGAGTTTCTAAAGGTCAAGAGGGGGACAATGTACTATTATCTGGAAAAACGTTTAATACCTGCTACCCGTTCTGGTAAAAGCTACCTTTTCTTCAAGGATGAGCTTATAAGATGGGCTGAGTCCAGTCATAATAATGTACAAGTACAGACACCAGAAGAGTTACATGCTGAGATTGTTAAAAATAGCAGGAAAAGAACAGGAAACAGACGGGAATTACCAGGTTGAATAAGGTAATTCTGGCAAAAGTATGCAGTTTTTTAGTCTTGTGCAGATAGATTGCACAAAAAATACTTACCTTTGTACCCGATATTCAATCATATTTTTAATGAAAGGGACTAGATAGATATTGTAGTATTGTAAGAACTACATAAATTGTCTAATTTATTTACTCACTCACAAAAAGATCTTATGAAACGGAGAAATCAATCTGCCGTTCTCTCTCTTTTTGTGTAACCGTTGTCTCGTACAATGTACAAGAACTGAGATTGAACAGCCCGAAGTCGATGAACTTTGGGTTCTTTTTCGTGCTGCACATGAGCAGTACCAGTCACAAATTGTCAATGGCAAAAAGCTTTACCATCGCTTTGTCAATGACTTTATCAGCTATCACCTACCCTACTTTGGTCAGGATGAGCATCGTATAAGAATGCACATCAGTAATGTCAGCAGTCTTTATGAGCTGTTGACCGAACGTCATGACCTCATAAAGAGGTTCTTTACTAAAGAGAACTTTACATATGAGGACTGTCAGGCTATGCTCAGAGAGTTCAATACTGTCGAGTTGGTCTATGATCATTCTAGGCAGATGGCAAGGTTCAATGACGACCAGATTATTCTTTTGATGAAGTACATCAACGAAGAGAAATTGTTTGACCATGACATTGATGAGTTTGAGTTAAGAGGTTTTTTCAGCTGTACGCTGAAGGAATCTTTAGTTGCAAGGAAAACGACATGGCTCCTTCTCCTGCTAAATGCTCTGGCTCATGAGAAGCTCTTAGTAAGGGGGTGGCAGAAACTCATTGTAGAGAACCAATTGCTCAAATCAAACAAGGCAAGGAAGCCGATCACCAAGTCTGCAATATCTTCAAACATCAGCCGTAAGAGAAATGTCTTATGTCAGTCAGGGAGTGAATTGGATCCATTCAAGAGTTTAATCATTAAACTGAAAGAGTATGTAAAATGAAAGTAAGGCAACCAAGTGAAATAAAAAAAGGTTGAGAAAATGGTTGACCAAAGGTAAAGGTCAACATCGCGTCACTTGGTTTACGACTTATTGGGAGTACCTTTGCCGCCGAATCGGTTCGTTTCGGGGGGTAGCTCCCCTATTGTCTAACATAAAATAAATACATACATGGACCAAGGGATTATCGATATGAAGGTATTGGCAAAGAAACTAGACCTTCTAGAGATGCGAATAAAAGAACTTGAAGACGTAAACATGAAATTGTTGATCAAACGACTAGAAAAGGTGGAATGTGACCAGTATGTCCAGAAGGATGTCTTTACGACTGAAGAAGCATGTCAGTTTCTTGATATATCACCTTCCCAGCTATACAAGCTTACCAGTAAACAAAAAATACCGCATTATAAGCCACGTGGAAAGATGGTATATTTCGACAAGAAAGAACTTGTCAAGTGGCTTAAGAGAAATCACAAAAATGAAGTTCTAGTAAATGATACAGAATAAGATACAGGTTCAAAAAATATGACGTTATGATTGATGAAGCAAAAGAATATACAGATGATTATCTGACTGTAGTCCTTAAAAAAGCAGAGATTGTTCTCAGTCACATAAAATCAACAAGATTACAAAATGACAAAGAAAAAGAACATTGACAACAACATAATACATTCAAACAAAGGTTCCCTGGAGATCAGTATGTTAGGTAAGGATGAATTTACCGATGCAGAACTGGAACAAATACTCAATCAGGGAGAGGTAAAGGCAACGGAGAAGCCTCCATTACCGCCGCAGATATTGTGGGTAGGTGATTGCACATTAGCGACTTTTGGCAATTTCAGTGCATCTACGGGTAAGGCAAAGTCCAAGAAGACGTTTAATCTGTCAGCGATGGTAGCTGCATCGATCATCAATGGTACAGTCCTCAATTATAGGGCAAGCCTTCCTGAAGGCAAGCGTAAGATAATCTACTTCGATACAGAGCAAAGCCGCTATCATTGTCATAATGTAGTGGAAAGGATATATCGGCTTGCAGGTCTCAGTCTGAAGAAAGATGATAAAAGAATCAAGATGTATGGTCTTCGCGAGTTCACACCTGCCCTTCGTATTGCACTCATTGATTATTCATTGAGAAAGAGCGAAGGTGTAGGACTTGTAATCATCGACGGACTACGAGACCTGATGTATGATATCAACAACGCCAAGGAATCTACGGATGTTATGACAATGCTGATGGCATGGACAAGCAAATATGAGCTCCATATCCATTGCGTACTGCATTTGAACAAAAACGACAATAATACCAGAGGTCATATCGGTACGGAACTGGAGAATAAGGCAGAGACTGTCCTTGTTATCAGCAAGGACAAGACAGACTCCAATATCAGTGAGGTAAGGCCAATGCACATGAGGGACAAGGAGTTTACTTCATTTGCATTTGAGATTGACGATAATTCGCTGCCTGTACTTTCTGACGGATGCCATGTCACAGTGCTGAAACCGAAAGACAAACCTCTGACGTCACTAACAAACGACATTCATCTAACCGTTCTAAAAAAACTCTTCGAGACATCGCTCTCTGTGAAATATGAAGAACTTGTTGATTTGCTGATGAAAGCTTATGCATCTGAAGGTTACAAAAAGGGCAGGAACGGCGTGAAGGATTTACTGAAGGCTCTGATGAACAAGAACATCATCACTCATGCCTCCGGAATCTACCAATTCAATCAGGAAATCCTAAGCACAGATGATTGAGTTTACAAGTTTAAGTTTAAGGGCGTGTATATATATAAACTAATAATATGGCGTACATTTGCGTAAGCGCATGTATATAATTTAATATGACAATAATGGAAATTCGATCCGTAAGCATTAGGCAATACCTTGATGTTACGGGACATAGTATAGCATACATAAGAAGGGGCAAGTACTTCTATCTTTCTCCATATCGGGCAGAGAATAATCCATCCTTTGCTGTTAATCCGGACGAGAACCTTTGGTATGACTATGCAACAAGAGAAGGAGGTAACATTATAAATCTTCATAGTAAGTTGAATCCCAATCTCGATAACCATCATGTCCTGAAGGAACTACAAGAGATTATACAAAAGTTCAATCTTCAATATAGTGAGGACTATGAATCACGTATAAAGGAACAACAGAATCAAGAAAGTAGTCTTCAGGAAAAACGGAAGAATGGGGAGTCAGAGACAATCATTACAGGAATATACGAACTCTCGCATCCCTATCTCCGAGACTATATTCTGGAAAGAAGAATTGATTTTGATATAGCAAGGCAGTATTGCAAGGAAGTCCACTACTCTATCTACGGAAAACAGTATTATGCGATTGCCTTTACGAATATAGAAGGAGGAATAGAAGCCAGAAATAAATACTGTAAACGCAGTATAGGAAAGAAAACAATATCGGCTATTTATCAATATAACAATCCTTTGAGACGATGCTGTGTCTTTGAAGGTTTCTTCAACATGCTTACTTATGTAACGATGAAAAGGTGGATGGACATCGGATTATGCATTGATGAAGACTGTGACTACTTTGTCATGAACTCGGTCGGGAATCTGAAATCACTTCTACCCTACCTTGCTGACTATGACAAGATACACTGCTATCTGGATAATGATGAAGCTGGTATCAAGACAACAGAGAAGATACTTAGTGTATATCCTGATAATGCCGTTGACGAATCCGTCCGTTATAAAGCCTATAACGACTTAAACGATGTCATCAATGGTATTATGATGAATCAGAAATAACAGAATAAATATCAATTCGGTTATTTATATCTTTGTATTCTATGCGAACAGGAATAGATGAACACTTACGGCCATCCTTTATTGGTATCAAGCCCTTGAGGATTGAAAACTGAAATATAAATTTTCTTTTTGTTTTATAGCCATAGAATTTCTCTATTCGTTGTTCGTATAGAGACCGATTAACAGAGGGAGTGATTGGGTTGCAGTCACAAGTAATATACATGTGTAAACAGTTGTCTGGTTTTTCTTCTTGAAAGAAACTAAAAATTCAGAACCCAAAATTACAAATGAGTAATACTCGAAATTACCATTTAAATAATAATGGGATTCTTCATGTTTTGACATTTTGAGTTCTCGTTGATAAGTATAAGATGAAATCAAGAAAGACGATTATCAATGTACCATTAAAGCTATATCCAAAATTGTGATTTTAATACAAAATTCAACATATACTAACCAATTCAATTTTTTTTCAAAAAAAAATGCATAAAATAGCGAGAAAGTGAAATTAATTTATTACTTTTGTCGCATTAAACTGAGATATATTGAAGATGTAAATCCTTCAAGTTTCTACTTCGGGCAGTTTACCCTCCAGATGGAATAGTTCATGTTCTGATCCACTGTCATACTCTTATGATCCGATAAAGCTATTTGCCTATAGAAAATGAGCTTTGCTGGTACAGAAATGCAAGAGGCAACATCCTAGATATAACAAGTTTTCTGACCATGTAAAAATGGAGAAAAACACTTTTTCCTCGCAGAACGGCTTTTTCATTTAGACATTGGTTCGAACTATAACAGAAAAGCAATAAAACTATATAATATTATTTTACTAATATAATTTGTTATTATGAAGCATATATCAATCAGAGTACCATGGCATGATATGAAATGGAATGGACATGTGTGTAATAGTCCATCAAACAACCCTTTCTGTATGATGCTCAAGAACATTTTCGAAGCAAAGAATTGCCAAAAGGAAGAAAGCGTTGCAGCAAAAGAATGGAATGTACTTTCCGTTGATGATTTGCCTGCATGCAAGGGTGAGAATGGTGGTTTTATGAATGAAAAACCATATAAGCGTAAGTTTACCCATGTTTATAATCATAACAACAATGATATTCCACAAAGATATCTTATACCTAAAATTGTAGAAATCCCAGAGTATTCTTTTTGGGGAATCCCTTTTCGCTATTTATCAAGAGATAATAGTGACTATTTAGATGATAGATTTCCTTATTTTGCAGAAGATGAAGATGCTCCATTCCCATCAGGATGGGTCTTTGGACGTTTAAGACAATATGATATCTTAAATTGGTTTAAGTCTAATATTGTCGTTGGCAAATCTCTTGTGACATTTTATTGCAAAAATGGCAATCCTGTGGATGAAGATTCTCGACGTATTATAATAGGTCTAGGCGAGATTTGTAATGTTAGTCCCATTTTGGAATACGAAAGTACAATTAATAAGTCTTATCCATTTTGGGAGTTATTAATGTCCCATTCCATTCGTAACGATTTGAAAGATTCTAAGGGATTCCTTCTGCCATATCATGAGTATCTTGAACTAGATGAAGCTCTTATTAGGGAAAAGACTGGCCTTTCAAAGAGCGAAGCCATTTATGAGATAAAATTAACCCTAGACAAGTTTGGTGATAATGACAAGTTATTGAAAGAACTCTCGTATGGTTGTGAGTATATAAGTGATCATAATATGCTTATAATACTCAATGCAGCTCGTATATGTTTAGAAAATGTAAGAAAACATGGACTTGTAGGCGGTGATTGGAATAGGCAACTAAGGTGGATTGATGATAAAATTGCTCAAGTAAAGTCTTTAATCGGCCCATTTCCTTCATTTGCTGAGGGGTTGAGAACTTTAGGGTTCAATTATGCTTACTTAATAGAGCAAGACCTTCGCAATAATGATTTCTGCAGAGTAAAGGATAATCCTTGGGAATCTTTTGACAAACTCGTTAATGGTCTAATCAAAATAGATAATGCTGTTTACAATGTTGAGTTGCAGAAATATAAAAAGACATGGATTAGTGTTCCTGAAGATGCGAAACAAGTACTTGAGCTTCTCAGCCGATTTGAAATAGATACTGAAATAATGGATTCATGGTACAATGATCCTGAATGGTATGAAGATCTCATAGCGAATCCGTACTTGTTAAGTGAACAGGAGGATGAAGTGACTCCAGAAATGGTAGATATAGGAGTTGTTGCAGACCCTGTTATTCAGGGAAATTTTACACCCCGGCATCCATCATGTATTGTAACCAAAATAGATGAAAGACGCATAAGAGCGTTTGTCATTAATAAGTTGAAGCTCAAGAGTAGCGAAGGTGATACACTTGTATCGATAAAAGAGCTGAATGACTACTTGAATGAGATTTTAGCCAAAGATAATTTAAAGTTGCCTGTACATTTCTTTAATACTTATAAAGATTTTATGAGTGAAAGACTGTGTATAGTTAATGACACGGCTATTCAACTTGATGATTTTTACGAAATGGAGTCATATCTTCGTAATGTTTTTGTGGCTAGAGCCAAGAAATCGGTAAAAATACCATTGAATGAAGATTGGAGTTTTAAAGTGAAATCTGTAGCAGGATATGACGCAACAGACGAGAGAAGTGTGCGAGCAGCAGAAACACAGATACGTGCTCTTGAAATGTTCGCATCTAAAAGGCTTTCTGTGCTTACAGGAGCTGCAGGAACAGGTAAAACATCTGTCGTTGAAGCTTTCCTAAATAGTCAGCAGATAAAAAATGAAGGAGTTTTATTACTTGCTCCAACAGGTAAAGCTCGAGTAAAACTTGGCAAACAATCAAAATATGGAGAAGCTTTAACAGTTGCCCAATTCTTAACTCGACAGGGTTATTTTGATTGGGATAAAATGCTACCTTGTCTAAATGAAAACGGTCGTAAGTATTCTAGGAGTAAGAATGTGATAATAGATGAATGCTCTATGCTTACTATGACGGATTTTTATGTTCTATTGAATGCATTAGACCTTTCTGTTATTAATAGAATTATTTTAATAGGAGATCCGTATCAGCTACCTCCGATTGGAGATGGCAGAACTTTTGCTGATCTATGTAATTATTTAAAGAAAGAGATAACAGATGCCATCACTAGTTTGAAAATTGTCGTGAGAACTATTCAAACTGGCGATTCTGATATTCTGTCATTAGCATCTTGGTTTTCAGGTGAAAAGCCCAACAAGAATGCGGATGAAATTTTCGACAAGATTCAACAAGGGAAGTTAATGGGCGATTTGTCTGTATATACATGGAAAGAAGAAAGTCTTTTAAAGGACACTATTGCTAGTGTACTCGATAAAGAACTTGAAGATAAGAATTTATCTATTAAGGATCGAATTATAAAAGAAATAGGAATTAATGATATAGATTCTGCACAAAATGATCCTGGAGTAGTCGAGAATTTTCAAGTTCTTTCTCCTGTTAAATATCCAGCTTGGGGAACATTCCAATTAAACTCGTATTTTCAAGATTTTGTGGAAAGTAACAAATCAAGCATTTCCATTACAATCTTTCCAAATACATTATATGCTGGTGATAAAGTTATTCAATTAAAGAACGCTAAGATGACTTCTTATCCTTCAAAGAATGATCAACAGTTGTCAAATGGACAAATTGGTTTTGTAAATTACATAAACAAAGGAAAATCTGCACAAGTTTTCTTCTCTGGAATAAGTAATGAGTCTTTTTATTATAATTCTCAGAGAAGTGATGAATCTGAGCAAATCATAGATCTAGCATATGCAATAACAATACACAAGAGCCAAGGTAGTGATTTTAATACCGTTCTTGTCGTTTTGCCTAAGAATGGACTAATTCTTTCTCGTGAATTGATTTATACAGCATTGACACGAGCAAGAAAGAAACTCATTTTGCTTGTAGAAGACAATATGCAATGGTTAATGGAATATTCAAAACCCCAAAATTCGATATTAGCAAGACGCAATACAAACCTGTTTGAATATTCTGTACGAGAAGAGAGAATATCTGTGCCATTTGTAGAAGGTTTGATTCACAAGACTCTATCTGGTGTTATAGTACGAAGTAAATCAGAAGTGATTATTGCTGACGATCTTTTCAGAGCGGGTATACAATTCGAATATGAAAAGCAAATAGAAGAAAACGGCCATCGTTGTATACCTGATTTTACTATAGAAGATGCAAGCGGTGATACTATAATTTGGGAACATTTGGGACTGCTTGATAATCCGTCTTATAAAGCATCATGGAAAAAGAAACTGGCTTTTTATAATTCCATAGGATTTGTTGAAGGTGTAAACCTCTTTACTACTTGTGATCATGAAGGAGGTAGTATAGATTCAAATGAAATAAAGGTAGTTGTAGATAAAATAAAAGAATTAGTAGTAGTTTCAACAAGCTTATCTCAACATATGGATAAGGGAAAAAGAAGAAAAAGGAAAAAGTAAAAAAGTAATGTGTTTTCATAATAATATATCGGTGGGATAATTATGCTTCCCACAAGTAAAGATAGAAATATTCGAGAATTAAACAAGAAGAGTCATTATTTTCAACATAACTATGATTGAATGTATAACTAAGAGGTTCCCAAAAATGGGAGCCTCTTTTTTTATGTTTATAGGAGTATGAACCATAGTTATAGTATGATATTTGGGAAATAATCATACTTTTATTATAAACTGTGTTAAGCGGTGTCCATAGATAAGTTCGTTTTTCCTCTATTCCACAAAATATTTGTTCCTTTGCATCGGATTTCAGAAATGACGCATCCATAAAGATTCGTTTTTCTGAGTATGATTCATAATAAGGATAACGTAATAATATCAGACAAAAATGACACCATTTATAATATTCGTACTAATACTCACATTCGGATATTTGATTTACTTCACGGTAATGATAACCCTCGACCTCCACGGAAAGAAGGACGAAAGGAAAGTGGAGGAAGAAAATATTGATGTAAGCGAGTTCGCGGAGGAATCTCCAGTAGTGGTAGATGAGTCAGACGATTCGCAGGGTGGAGCATTGACATACACTGAAGAAGTGGATGACGACGGCCTTCGAGTAGTCACGCCATCAGGTAATATGGATTCTGCCGTTTCATACGAAGAGAACGAGAATACTCAATCGGAACAGGAACCAGAACCGAAGACTACAAGCGAAGAACTGAATGAAGAGAACGAGCTGTATATGGAACAGATAGATCCGAAGGCTCAGCTCAGCATCGTTTCCGACACGTTCATAAACAAGCTTAACGAAAAACAGAAACAAAGAAAAATCGAGAGAAAGAATGCTATCGACCATCTGTAGAAATACGAGACTCATATTTTTTGCCATGTTAGGCATCATGCTCCTCCAGCCAATTTCTTCAGCAGCCAAATGCGGTGGTGTGGATTACAGCTGGGGGGCAGATGCTCTAGCGAATGCTCATGACTACACAGTCACCATGATGTTATATATCGTTTATCTCGCATACGCTATTGCTGCCATCGTTGCAATCATAGGAGCATTACAGATATACTTCAAGATGACTACGGGTGAAGGAGATGTTACCAAGAGTATCATGATTCTTGTAGGTGCATGTCTGTTCATGATTGGAGCCTTCATACTCTTCCCGGCCTTCTTCGGCTACAATATCATTTAGTAGAACTGTTTCAGGATAACATAAGAAATCTCAACCCTGCAGGAGAGATAATATCGTGAATAATAAACACTCAAAAAGTAAAACAATTAAAGCAAAACAATGAAAAAGTTAAAAACGTTCGTAAAGAACCTCTTCAGCGCAAACCGTGCTAAGCTGCTTGCCATGATGCTGCTTTTCTGTACTCTTGCAACCTTCGCACAGAGTTCTGCCGGTGACTACACCGCAGGAACAAATGCCCTCTCCACTGTTACAGAGGAGATTGCAAAGTACATCCCATACGTAGTCAAGCTGTGCTATGCTATCGCTGGCGTTGTAGCCGTAGTCGGTGCTATCTCTGTTTACATCGCAATGAACAACGAGGAGCAGGATGTGAAGAAGAAGATCATGATGGTCGTTGGCGCATGTATCTTCCTTGTAGCAGCAGCCCAGGCACTCCCTCTGTTCTTCGGTCTCTAGACGACAATGAATAGATATACTCTATGACAACAGAACAAAGAGAAAGTCAATATGTCTGCTACCCAATCTTCAAGGGGCTACAGAAGCCTCTGGAGTTCATGGGCATACAGGGACGCTATATCACCTGGGCAGCATGTGCCGTAGGTGGAGCAATCCTTGGTTTCATCATCGTGTACTGCATCCTAGGTCTTTTGGCTGGTCTGATAGTTCTGGCTGTTTCCCTCTCTACTGGTGCAGTCCTCATCTTCCTGAAGCAGAAGAAGGGACTTCATACCAAGAAGGAGGATCATGGGGTATTCATCTATTCATGCTCGCATAGGATGTAAGCAACAGAATTCAAATGTAAACAATGAGCAAGTGTGTTGAAATCTGAATAATGAATAATCGGTAGGCTCACCCTCACTATAGGATGAGCCTATCTTTATAAGAAACTATTGTATGAAAGTAATTATTAGTGAAACATTCTCATGTTCAAGAAAAGACTTTGAGACATTGCCTGAGAACTTCAGCATTAAGCTTGAATTCATCAAGGTTGAAGTTATGACATTCCTGAAAGTCATGTTCTACGACGAGAATGACGAAGAACTCTTCTACTCCACTATCGCGGTTTCACCAGAGTTAACTGATGTGGCAGAGTCAATCAGGATAACCCCATGCTACAATATTGTCCTTCACTCAATGCTGGAGAAGATTACAGACGATTTTCAGGCATCCCTCACTTCGGCTGTCGGAAATATTGCAGTCTTCGATCTTGACAAGCTGCACGATTCATGGTATGGCCATTTGAATGAACAGCTTGAAGACTATTGTAAAAAGCATTTCAAATGATACTGTACGTAATACTGGCATTTGTGGCTATACTCATAGGCATGGCAATTTCTGTATATGCCTTTGGTACAGGCGGTAAGCGCAAGAAGATATTCCAGGACATCTATTTCTCTGTTGAGGATGTAGATGGTATAGGCATACTCTACACCAAGACAGGTGAGTATTCCGCTATACTGAAGATAGAGAATCCTGTGCAAAAATATTCTGCCAATATCGACAGCTACTATGAGTTTACCCATTTGCTGACATCGCTTGCCCAGACTCTCGGTGAAGGTTACGCAATTCATAAGCAGGATGTTTTCGTAAGGAAGAAATTCCATGACGAGACAAACGACAATCACGAGTTCCTGTCAGAGTCATACTTCAGATACTTCACAGGCCGGACATACACAGACTGCCATACCTATCTTATAGTAACCCAGGAGAACAGGAAAAGCCGTCTTTTCTCTTTTGACAGCAGGAAATGGCGTGAGTTCCTTGTGAAGACACGTAAGGTAAAAGACCTGTTGAAGGACAGTGGTGTTGAAGCCAGCTACCTTGATGGTAATACAGCTAAGGACTATGTTGACCGTTTCTTCTCCATGAACTTCACGGACAAGACCGTATCGATGACCAATTTCAAGGTTGACGAGGAATCCATTTCGATGGGTGACAGACGCTGCAAGATCTACAGTCTTGTAGATGTTGACTGCATCAACACCCCTTCTGTAGTCCGTCCCTTCACCAATATCGAGGTCAATAACGTTGCAATGCCTGTTGACTTGCTGTCATTCGTTGACAGCATACCGACTGCCGAGGTCGTTGTTTTCAACCAGATGCTCTTCATTCCTAACCAGAAGCGTGAGCTGTCCATGCTTGACAAGAAGAAAAACCGTCATGCCAGTATGCCAAACCCAAGTAATCTGATAGCCGTTGAAGACATCAAGAAGGTGCAGGATGTAATCGCCCGTGAGAACAAGCAGCTTGTCTATACCCACTACAACCTTGTTGTGGGAGTACCTATTGACTCAGACATCCAGAAATGCACCAACCATCTGGAGAACGCCTTTGGCAGACTCGGCATTCACATAAGCAAGCGTGCTTATAACCAGTTGGAGTTGTTCGTCAACTCATTCCCAGGCAACTGCTATGGCATGAATGAGGACTATGACAGATTCCTGACTCTCAGTGATGCAGCAGCATGTCTCATGTACAAGGAGCATATACAGCATAGCGAGGACACACCTCTGAAAATCTACTATACGGACAGGCAGGGAGTCCCTGTAGCCATTGACATCAGTGGCAAGGAAGGCAGGAACAAGATCACGGACAACTCCAACTTCTTCTGTCTCGGTCCTTCCGGATCAGGCAAATCATTCCACATGAACAGTGTTATACGTCAGATGTGGGAGCAGGACACAGACGTTGTCATGGTCGATACAGGTAACTCCTACGAAGGACTCTGTGAGTATGTCGGCGGTAAGTATATCAGCTATACATACGAGCATCCTATCACGATGAATCCGTTTGCCATCAAGCGTGAAGAGCTGAATATCGAGAAGATAGGCTTTCTTAAGAACCTTATCATGCTTATATGGAAAGGTACGCAGGGAGTTGTCACGAAGACGGAAGACAGACTGATCGAACAGGTCATCACGGAATACTTTGATTGCTATTTTGTCAAGAAAACCATTGACAACCTGTCGTTCAACACCTTCTATGAGTACAGTACAGAGCGTATTCCTGATATTATCAGGGAAAATGGTCTCAACGGTATAGATACGGCAGCCTACAACTATCTGTTGAAGGATTTCTATAAAGGAGGCAGCCATGAGCTTACCCTGAATGAGAATCTTGACACAAAGCTCTTTGATGAGACCTTCATTGTATTCGAGATAGACTCTATCAAGGATGATCCCCTACTCTTCCCTTTGGTTACACTGATAATCATGGATGTCTTCATCCAGAAGATGAGAATCAAGAAGAACCGAAAGGTCTTGGTCATAGAAGAGGCGTGGAAGGCAATTGCTTCTCCGATGATGGCAGAGTATATAAAGTATCTCTACAAGACTGCAAGAAAGTTCTGGGCATCAGTCGGTGTTGTAACGCAGGAAATCCAGGACATTGTCGGATCACCTATCGTCAAGGAAGCCATTATCAACAACTCAGACGTTGTGATGCTGCTCGACCAGAGCAAGTTCCGTGAACGGTTTGATGAAATCAAGTCTATCCTTGGCCTTACCGATGTGGACTGCAAGAAGATCTTCACGATTAACCGTCTGGAAAACAAGGAAGGACGTTCATTCTTCCGTGAGGTTTTCATCAGGAGGGGAACCGTGGGAGCCGTTTACGGTGTCGAGGAACCACACGAGTGCTATATGACATATACCACAGAGCGAGCCGAGAAGGAAGCGTTGAAACTCTACAAGAGAGAGTTGAGATGCAATCATCAGCAAGCTATCGAGGCATATTGTCGTGACTGGGACCTGTCAGGCATAGAGAAATCATTGCCATTTGCCCAGAAAGTGAATCAGGCAGGTCATGTCTTGAATCTCAAAGCAAAGACAAATATTAGGTAAAAATCATTAATTACACTATTTAGCCAATGGAAAAAGATAACGTTCGCTACATTCTCTGTATCCCGGAGATGCAGCTTGATACTGAAAGAAGTAAAAGAAAAAACTCTAGTACGTCATTGTACGATGTCCTGTTTGAATTGGTTGGACACACAGAACCAGATGCAAAGGAAGTAACTATTCACAATGTGAAGAAGGTGATTCCTGCAGGTGTTGTGGCTCTTTCTGAACTTCAGATGTCAAAGGATCTGAAGTGCGGAAGAAAGACTGTTTCAAAAATCATAAAACGATTGAATGATCTTGGAATGGTTCATACGACAAAGAGTCCGAAAACCAGCTATCATGAGATTCGCTGCCTTATGGCCTGGGACATAGACGGAACCATCAGATTGAATCCAGTACGTGGCAATTCTGTCATAATCATCTAAGCAACAATGAATCGTTACCTGTATTTCTTGCATATTATACTCTGTACCTTGGCATTCCCTGTGAGTGTCAAGGCACAGTACTATAGCGTAAACTATGACACGCGCACTGTAGCCGAGATGGCATTAGCCTTCAACACGGAGGCTGCAACAGAAATGTACTACGCTCAGCAGGTAGCGAAGATTCGTGAGCACTATCAGGCCGCAGAAGTAGCCGCAGCAGGAATATTTGCATCAAAGTACCTCGATCGCAAGGCACTCACCGACATGGGGCTGTGGACGAGTGCTACCGAGAACTACTATTACCGACGTATCTATAACATGGTCTCAGCCAAGATTATGCCGAAGATATGGACGGTTGCCGGAATGATGCTGAAAAGTCCTCAGAATGCACTTTATTGGGGAAGCTATCTATATAAGGTATGTGATGAGACAAAGAATCTGTGCTATCAGTTCGAGTCTATCGTAACCAATAGCAGTCTGTCATTCAAGGATATTGCGTTTCTGGAGATAAATCAGGAACTCGCCTCCATACTGAAACTCTCAGAGCTGGGTAATACCGACTGGAAGGCGTTGTTTGACAACTTCACCAGTATCAGCAGTCATATAACCAAGGAAAACCTGAAGGCAGACATAGACAACCTGTATCATATGGGAGTTAACCTTGCATCGGCAGGTGCTGGTAAACTGACGAGTTCCATTCTTGGCAACAGCAACTTCCACGGCTCCATTATGGATAAGACCAGCGGAGTAATCGAGATTGCAGAGAATATCTACAACATCTATGACAATATCACAACCAATACAGGACGCACATTATTGGGAATGATTGGAGGCGAGGATGGTATAGCCAACCTGTTTAACCTCTCCAATTACAATACCACCTCATGGCTGACCGACTATGCCCGTGAAGGCATGGGGCAGTATTACACACAACGCTGGTATATCTACAGAGTTGATGCAGGAAATGTCAGTGTATGCGACTACTACCCTCCTACCGATGAACACTCGATCCTTCATGACAACCAATGGCATCGCATTGAGACAAAGGATCCTGACTTCTACCCTACTTCTGGACAACGCGAAGCAGCCCTTCAGAACTCAGAGACTCATGCAGGATGGAGTCGAAGCCATGTTCAGCAGTTGAACAATTCAGAAGACGGCTGTATATATAGCATAAGCTATACGCTATTAACTAATATGCTAAGCAAGCCGAGGATGGGTCAGTATGCCAAGGCATATGCTTATGAGATTCATGTATCAAAGAGCTGGAACAGAAGGGAAGAAAAATTCGAAGATGTATTTGACTCCTATACCATGGACTTTAACACATTCAAGGCAAGTCTCGATGCCAGGCTCTCGGAAATTAACGATAACGATGAAGGCTATACGTATTATCTGGGCTCAGACGACAAGCGTTACTACCAGACCACGAACGCCCAGAAGCTTGAAGGATGCGAGACTGCCACCATCAGCGTAACATGTCATGACGGTGCGAAGCTCGGTGAGGGAAGCACACAGTATAAATGTTCAACCTGCGGTGGCTCTGTCAATCAGCATACCAAGGAGTGTGTCATGGCAACATCCGTTGTAGAAACACCAATCAACACCACGGATATGGACACTCAAATCAATGATATGCAGACCAGCATCGCATTGATCCAGAACCAAATCACTGATCTGGAGAACGAAAACACGAAACTTCTCAGGGATATTACGTCATCCTCTGTAGAGGACGCAGCTCGTTACAGACAGCAATATAATAGTAATAAAGACGGAATCAGTCAGTTGAAATCCGAACTGTCGACCAGCCAGTCACGGCTCAAAGAGCTTCAGCAAGCCAGACAGGAAGCCGATGAGGGTGAGTCTGCAAGTACAGACGACTATTACCGCATACCAGCCATAATGCAGGACTGCAAGAATTCCTATAGCCTCACTTGGAATGATGGAGGCTCATGGAGTGGCAACACATATACCAGAACTGCAAGTATGCCAAACATCAATGGTGTCATAACCTTCAAGGCTACTGTTGACATAGCAAGGAAGCCCAAATACATCCTTGGCATTAAGGTACACAGAGCCATCGTGCAGATTTCATGGTCTCTGACAACAGAATACAGTAATTCACAAGTCGTTGCAGTCCTCAATCTCGACCCTGGCAAGAGTACTCAGGAGAAAGCTGACGAGGTAAATGCCAGACTCGCAGAGACGGCAAGGGCATATCCGGATTGCGAGACATCCGTCGAATACGCCCGAAGTGAACCGATAGAGGCAGATGACACTGAAGACACCTATCATCTGCTATGGTCAAGTGACCGTCTGGAGATAGCCCGCGATATAGACACAAGGCTAACGAAGATATATTCCGACCTCGTATCACTGGAGAAGATGATGCACTACAAGCATTCCATCATAGATATGCTTAGGGCTGCTTCTCCATATATCAATGAGGAACAGGGAAGAAGACGGACACTTATTGAACAAAGCAGAAGAAGATGGCTCCGATATGCAGCCAACAGCGCACATTCAGATGGCTATAACGGCAAATACGATGAGGAGGACGAATAATGAAGTCAAGAATAACGCTCATACTACTCTGTCTTATGACACTTTTCCCTTCTTTCTGCAAAGCGCAGTATGGATTTGACGTGGCATCGGTAGAGGCATACATCAATGACCATAAGGAGCAGCGAAGCCTCCTGTTGGTTCGTTCTACTCTGGAGGCAAGCAATAAGCTCCTTCATGACTATAGCAGTAAGGCAAACATCGACTACAAGGACATAAACAGGGAATTAGACCAATATACCAGGGCTTTTGATGTTATCGACGTGCTATACCAGTCTCTGAGAACCAGTATTAACATCTATAATACGTATGAGACTATCAGTGACAGGGTCGGTGACTACAAAGAGATGCTTGATGACTTCAATCGGAAATGTCTGGAGCGAGGCGATATCGTCAGCACCGATACCCAGATTATAGCTATCAATGTCAGAGCCATTGCAAAAATCGCTGATGAAGGAGATAACCTGTACAGGTCGGTCTGTGACCTTGTACTCTATGCCACAGGAGCGGCAGCCTGTTCTACCTCAGATCTGCTTCTCATTCTTACGAATATCAATAACTCCTTGGACAATATCAGGAAGCATTTGAATCAGGCCTACTTTGAAACGTGGAAGTATATTCAGGTTAGAATCGGCTATTGGAAACGACAAGTCTATAGAGCCAAGACTATGCAGGAAATCGTCAATGACGCTTTCGGCAGATGGAGAATATCAGGCTATCTTGGTTATTAAATAGATTTGAATAAATACTTTAATATTATGCATATAACAAATTTATTGACAATAATTTGCTTTTTCTTGTTTGTCCCTTTCTTTAAGGCAAATGCGCAATCCTATGTGACCTACAATCACGACGATGCAAAGATGAATCAGATAACAGTACAGGAGATAGGATCAGGAGGGCTTACACCTGAATACTACTATGATGTATTCCATAGCAGCTATCAGAAAACAGCATCTGCAAAGAACAAACTCAGTTTCAGGACACATGCAGGTGTTTCAGCTTATCAGCAGATAGAATACGCAGATTCCATTGAAGCGTCACTGACAAAAAGAGCGGAGGTTGAAGCCCTGAACATAGCAGACCGACAGATAGACATAGCATGGCAAGTGGAGGGAAACAAGATAGAAAGCAAGCTCTCGGACTTCCAGAACAACATCAACAGAATTGCCAGTGTCGGTGGCTCCCCAAAGGACATGGAACGATGGAAGGACTACTACAAGATATTCAGATATGCCATCAGACAGACACAGGAGGCATATATGCCGAATGCACAGCGCAAGAAGGAGTATCTTGCTATCCATGCCGACATCACGAAGCAGAATGAGACGCTTATAGCATTCCTCGTTCAGCAGAGCAACCGCAAGAAGACGGAGAAACTGCTGTCAGCTACAAGCAACTGGACAAACCATAAGTCAGAGGACTTGACGGCTGCATATAGCAGATGGCGCAATTCTGCATTATGTAAGAGCAATAGTATGGGCTCTGAAGAAGGAAACGAGACCGAACAATAATCAACAGGCATTTATCAATGGCAGATACAAGCATACTTTCAGATTTTGGTATCAATATACTCGAAGAAGAGATTGATGATGTGATTTTCCAGACCAATGAGTTCCTTTGCGATGCTACATTCACTGGTTCACAAGGTCCGTTCTGGTGGATCTTACAGATGTGTATGGCACTTGCAGCACTATTCTCCATAATAGTGGCATCGAGTATGGCCTACAAGATGATGGTGAAGCATGAACCGCTTGACATCATGAAGCTTTTCAAGCCTCTTGTGATAAGTGTCATCCTCTGTTGGTGGTACCCACCTGCAGATACTGGCATAACGAATAGCGGAAACAGCTGGTGTTTCCTGGACTTCCTCAGTTACATCCCAAACTGTATCGGTTCATATACGCATGACCTGTACGAGGCTGAATCCGCCCAGATAGAAGACAAGTTTGAGGAAGTACAGCAGCTTATCTATACCAGAGACACCATGTACACAGCACTACAGGCACAGGCAGACGTTGCGCATGAAGGCACTTCCGATCCCAATCTGATAGAGTCAACGATGGAACATGCTGGCGTAGAAGAAGTCACGAAGATGGAGACAGACGCATCTAGGCTCTGGTTTACCTCACTTACGGCAGGAGCGGTTGTCGGACTCGACAAGATCATCATGCTCATTGCCTTGATTGTGTTCCGTATAGGCTGGTGGGCAACGATCTACTGTCAGCAGATACTCCTGGGTATGCTGACTATCTTCGGACCGATACAGTGGGCATTCAGTCTGTTGCCAAAATGGGAAGGAGCATGGGCTAAGTGGCTTACACGCTATCTCACGGTACATTTCTACGGAGCCATGCTATACTTCGTCGGGTTCTATGTACTCCTGCTCTTTGACATTGTCCTATGTATTCAGGTGGAAAACCTTGAAGCAATCACTCAGAGCGATCAGACGATGGCATCATACCTGCAGAACTCATTCTTCTCGGCAGGTTATCTGATGGCAGCAAGTATCGTAGCACTGAAATGCCTTAACCTTGTCCCAGACCTTGCAGCGTGGATGATTCCAGAAGGAGATACGGCATTCTCCACCCGAAACTTCGGTGAAGGCATAGCGCAACAGGCAAAGGTATCTGCACAGGGGATGATCAGCAGGATAATGTAAACATAAATGAACAAATAGCAAACAATGGTTATAAAGAATCTAGAAAACAAGATCAAGCTGGTGATGATTATCTGTTCACTCTTCCTGGTTGGCTGCATCATAATCAGCATCTCCAGTATATGGACAGCCAGGAACATGGTAACGGATGCCCAGCAGAAAGTCTATGTACTTGACGGCAATGTCCCTATCCTCGTAAAACGCAGTACGATGGAGGAGACGCTTGACGTGGAGGCAAAGTCACACATAGAGATGTTCCACCACTTTTTCTTTACCCTTGCACCTGACGACAAATACATCAAATACACAATGGACAAGGCCATGTACCTGGTTGACGAGACAGGCTTGGCTCAGTATAATACATTGAAGGAGAAAGGCTTCTACTCGAATATCATGGGAACAAGTGCTGTTTTCAGCATCTTCTGCGACAGTATAAAGTTCGACAAGGACAATATGGCATTTACCTATTATGGCCGTCAGCGTATTGAGCGCAGAACCAGCATCCTGACACGAGAACTGGTAACGGCAGGTCAGTTGAAGCGCGTACCTCGTACAGACAACAACCCGCACGGCTTGCTTATTACAAACTGGAGAACCCTTCTGAACAAGGATGTGGAGCAGAAGACCAAAAACAACTATTGACCATGGGATGGAAGAAAATGCTAATCGGTGAGAAGATGCCCGACAAGGACGATCCCCAGTACAGGAAACGATACGAGGATGAAGTCAATGCAGGGCGGAAGTTTGCACAGAAGACAAGGATTGACAAGGTGGCAGGTAAAGTCCAGCACTTTGCAATCGGTCATCAGAAGGCATTCCTGATTATCGTCTTTGGCTTCATTGCATTCAGCTTCAGCCTGAACATCTATAGGATGGGACAGGTTTGGAGTTTCCGCCAAACGGCTGTCAGTGCCATTGAGCGACAGGACGAGATGATAAGAAACCGTCACAAACGGGTAAGAGAAGCCGTCAGCAGTAATCATGTGAAAGCTGAAAAACAGGAGAACAATATAAAAACAAACAAGGACAACGATGGACATACTGAAGAAGATTAACTGGAAGCAGCCCAAGTATATGATTCCTCTTATCATCTACTTTCCCCTGCTATTCGTCGGGTATTTTGTCATAGACCTGTTCCATACGGAAAAGGCAGACATCCCCGACAAGAGTCTTGCAACGACAGAATACCTCAATCCTGAATTGCCGGATGCTAAGATGAAGGGTGACGGTATAGGTAATAAGATGGAAAGCATGGCAAGGTCATACGGTCAGATCGATGATTTCTCTGCCATTGACAACATAGACAGGAACAATGAAGAAGAAAAGGAAGAGTACAACTCCAAGTACACCGATGCCGAGCGTAAGCAGCTCGAATCACAGGAAGCCGCGAAACTCGCTGAAATGCAGAGACAGCTACAGGAAAGTGCACAAAAGGGGCAGGAAGTCGCAAAAGACGAAGGCCTGAATGAATCGGAGCGCATAGCAAGTAGCCGACAGCGTGAGCAGGAAGCTATGGAAGAACTCAACAAAGCCATTGCACAGGCTCGACTGCAAGGTCAGCAAGCAACAATGCCAGGCCTCCCATCTGTAAATACCCCAGCCGTCCAGACGGAAATACAGGGAAAGGCAGAAGGTAACGCTAGTGTAAATGACAATGTCAGGAAGGAAGACAAAGACAAGGATGAAACTCAGGAAGTCGTCAAGAAGGTCAAGACGAAGTCTGACTATTTCAATACCCTATGTGAGAACGATCCAGAGCCTAGTCTCATCAAGGCGATAATCGACGAAAACGTAAAGGTTGTTGACGGAAGTCGGGTAAGACTGCGTCTGCTTGATGACATAGAAATCAATGAAGTAATGGTTTCAAAGGGAACGTATATCTATGCGATCATCAGCGGTTTAGGCAGTCAGCGTGTCAAGGGAACGATAAAGAGCATCATGATAGATGACGATATTGTCAAGGTAAACCTCTCGCTCTATGATACGGATGGTCTTGAAGGCTTGTATGTACCAAACAGCAATTTCCGTGACACATCAAAGGATGTAGCCTCTGGAGCCATGAGTAACACCTCAACGCTGACAAGTAATAACGGAAATAATGGCGCTTCACTTACCCAATGGGGTACTCAGGCTATCACCAATGCCGTACAGAAGACGAGCAACGCTATCGGCAAGGCTGTCAGGAAAAAGAGTGCAAAGCTCAAATACGGAACCCATGTCTATCTTATCAATGGCAGGGAAAAGAAGAACAAATGAAAACAAACATAGAAATACAATGTATATGAAGACATTCAAAAAGATCGGCGTACTACTCATGTGCGCTATGTCAGCAGTGCCTATGACGGCACAGAAGACCTATGAGGAGATGGAGCAGCTGACAGTCAATGAGAACGTGACCACCGTTATCACAGCTTCAGAACCAGTCCGTTTCGTGGACATATCGACTGATGCTGTTGTCGGCGACCAGCCTATCAGCAACACTATCCGCTTAAAGCCAAAGGAGGGAGCAGACGTACATGCTGACGGCGATGTCCTTGCTATTGTCACCATAGTCACAGAGAGATACCGCACCCAGTATGCCCTTATCTACACTACCCGACTCACCGAGGCAGTAACCGACAAGCAGATAATGCCGGAAGAAAGGACAGCCTACCATAATCCGTCCGTTTCGATGAGTACCGAGGACATGCTAATGTATGCACGAAAGATATGGAACTCACCTGCCAAGATCCGCAATGTGTGTACCAAGCAGAACAGAATGAAAATGCGGCTGAACAATATATACAGTGTCGGAGAATACTTCTTTCTGGATTTCAGCATTGAGAATCGTACAAATATCCGCTTTGACATTGACGAGATGCGCGTGAAGCTCTGCGACAAGAAACAGTCCAAGGCAACCAACGTGCAGATGGTCGAGCTTACACCAGCAATGATTCTTGATCCGTCAAGAGCATTCTGTAAAGGCTATCGTAACGTAATAGTGCTGAAGAAGATGACCTTCCCTAATGACAAGGTTCTCAGCATTGAGATTTCCGAGAAACAGATAAGCGGACGTACCATCACCCTGAATATCGACTATGAGGATGTGTTGTATGCCGATTCATTCAATTCTATACTTTTGACGGAGGACTAGTACATGAAGAAAACACTAATGGCAATGATTACGGCTCTGTGCGTAAGTCTTCCCTCTTTGGCTCAAAGTAACTCAGACAAGGTAAGCATAGGAGTCGGTGCTCTCTATGAGCGAGGCCTCGATGCCACCCTTTCATGGGAGCACGAGACGAAGTACCACAATGCCTGGGAGTTCTTTGCCAATGGCTATGTCAAATGGAAAGACTGTGAGTCATGCGGTCATGTCTGTCCGGAATCCTTCTGGAACAACTATCGCACATGGGGAGTCGGTGCTGCCTACAAACCATGTGTGTGGCGCGGACGGAACAACTATGGCAGTCTGAGAATAGGAGCCAGTGTCGGCAGTGATACAGACAAGTTCATATGCGGCATACATGCAGGATATGAACATAACTACGCCTTGCGGAAGGGATGGACGCTCTACTGGCAGGCAAAGTGTGACATGATACTTCCTGACCGTGAAGACCTGTTCAGAACAGGTGTCGTCATAGGCTTTAAGATTCCTACAATATAAACACAATCAGATGAAGATACGATTAACGATATTTGCGTCTATGATGACGCTGGCATTTGTTTCATGCGATGAGCACCGTGATTTCCCTGATACGGCAATGAGGACATGCGACATCCTCTGCACCGACGGCAAGGTTGTTCGCTATGAGGATATGCAGTCACAAGGCAAGAAGCCTGTTGCTGTAGTTTTCTACGTCAACTATAATGAGGATATCGAGGGTACAGGCTATGCCGTATATCTCTGGGATATACCATCAGGCGAGTTCTCAGACAGTGTAGGTGTCAAGCAATCCACCTCAGCAGACATAACGGCTTACGATGGGAACGCCAACACCTTCGCGATGTATGGTTCTGGAGTGTCACCAGCAGCAAACAAGGTCTTTGATATATGGCATTACGGACAGAGTGCCTATATTCCTTCCGTTGCTCAGATGAGACTACTATATCTGGCAAGGACATCAGTCAACACCTACATCAAACAATGTGGCGGTGATGTCATTCCCGATAATCCGGATGAATGTTGGTACTGGACTTCAACAGAGGTCAAAGACCAGGAATCTGCAAAGGCGTGGCTCTATTCACTTTCGTCAGGAGCACTTCAAGAAACACCGAAAGGACAACCCCATAAGATACGTCCCATCATAACGTTATACAATTAGTCTTAAAGAAATACCTTAACAAGCTATGGAAGAAACGAAGGAACTTCAAACCCTGTATAAACTATTTCGCTATCTCATCTATATCTCAATACTCATTGAGTTTTTTGAGTATGCCATAGACCCAGGGATTCTGGACTTTTGGGGTGGAATCGTATGCGATCTGCATGACCGTTTAAAGAGGCTGTACATCTATCTAGACGGTAACTTGGTATGGAGCAAGGTAGCTACATTCGTACTCATCTGTATCACATGTATAGGAACCCGCAACAAGAAACTCTTGGAGTTCGATCCTCGCAGACAGGTACTCTATCCTTTCATTGGTGGAGCTTTCCTTACCATCGTTTCATTATGGTTGTTCTCATATCGTATGGACACACTTTTCTATACGATACCCTTGAATATATGGCTTTACATGGCAGCTACGATATTGGGAACCGTCCTCATGCATATCGCCCTTGACAATATCGGCAAGTTCCTGAAGGAAGGACTCCTGAAAGACCGCTTCAACTTCGAGAACGAGTCTTTTGAGCAATGTCAGGAGCTACAGGAGAACAAATACAGCGTGAATATCCCTATGAGGTATTACTACAAGGGCAGGTTTCGTAAGGGATGGGTAAACATCGTGAATCCTTTCCGTGGCACATGGGTTGTCGGTACACCTGGTTCTGGTAAGACCTTCTCTATTATCGAGCCGTTCATACGTCAGCATTCCGCCAAAGGCTTTGCTATGGTAGTATATGACTACAAGTTCCCTACCCTAGCCCAGAAGTTGTATTACCATTATAAGATAAACCAGAAGGCAGGAAAGCTGCCGAAGGGATGTAAGTTCAACATCATCAACTTCGTGGACGTAGAGTACAGTCGAAGGGTGAATCCTATCCAGCAGAAGTATATCGGCAACCTTGCTGCCGCAAGTGAGACGGCTGAGACCCTGCTTGAATCCCTACAGAAGGGAAAGAAAGAAGGGGGTGGCGGTTCAGACCAGTTCTTCCAGACTTCAGCCGTTAACTTCCTTGCAGCCTGTATCTATTTCTTTGTCAACTACAAGAAGATACCATACGACAAGAACGGTAAGCAGTTAAGAGCAGAAATGATTGAAGAGCCAAAGACGCACAGGCCAAAGCCTACAGGACGAGTGTTCGACAATCAGGGCAATGAAATGAATCCAGACGATGTCCATTGGCTGGGAAAATACTCTGACATGCCACACATTCTTAGTTTCCTGAACCTTGACTACCAGACTATCTTCGAGGTCTTGGAAACGGATCCAGAGGTAGCACCGCTCCTTGGTCCGTTCCAGACTGCCATGAAGAACAAGGCTATGGAGCAGTTGGAAGGAATGATTGGCACTCTTCGTGTCTATACCTCACGTCTAGCGACCAAGGAATCATACTGGATATTCCACAAGGATGGTGATGACTTCGACCTGAAGGTAAGTGATCCGAACAATCCAAGCTATCTGCTTATCGCCAATGATCCGGAGATGGAGAGTATTATCGGAGCTTTGAATGCCCTTATACTAAACCGTCTTGTCACTCGTGTAAATACGGGACAGGGCAAGAACATACCTGTCAGTATCATTGTTGATGAGCTGCCAACACTGTATTTCCACAAGATAGACCGTCTTATAGGAACTGCCCGAAGCAACAAGGTAAGCGTGGCATTAGGCTTTCAGGAACTACCACAGCTGGAGTCAGACTATGGAAAGGTCGGTATGCAGAAGGTAATAACTACCGTGGGAAATGTAGTAAGCGGCTCTGCTCGTGCCAAGGAAACCCTTGAATGGCTTTCAAATGACATCTTCGGTAAGGTTGTACAGTTGAAGAAAGGCGTTACCATTGACAGGGACAAGACCTCCATCAACCTCAATGAGAACATGGACAGCCTTGTTCCTGCATCAAAGATCTCTGATATGCCAACAGGCTGGATTGCAGGTCAGACTGCGCGTGACTTCGTAAAGACAAAGACAGGTCGAGGCGGTACAATGAATATACAGGAATCGGAAGAGTTCCAGACCTCGAAGTTCTATTGCAAGACCGACTTCAACATGGATGAGATAGCGAAGGAAGAGAAGGATTACGCCAACTATAGGATTCCCAAGTTCTATGATTTCAAGTCAAGGGATGCTAAGGAACGCAAGTTATACGAACTCTTCTGCCAGGTAAATCTTGACATCAAGAACATGGTAGATGAAATCAATAAATTCAAGATAAAATGACACTAAGGAACATAATTACAGCAATACTGATTACGCTTAGCCTCAATGCCAATGCACAGGCACGTGAGCCGTCTGGGGACAGTATGAAAACAGACCAACACCAAACATACAGCATATATGCTTTGCCTCCTTTCGAGCGAGCTATATGCTGTATCAAGTTCTACGAGGGCATCCACAGAAAGAAAGATTACCCATACGTCGGCTATGGCCATAAGCTGAAGCCAGGCGAGAACTATTCTTCCGACATGTCGCTTGCTGAAGCAGAAGTTCTCCTTCGAAAGGATCTGAAGGAACTATGTACAGTGTTCAGGAGTTATGGCAAGGACTCCCTCCTGCTAGCAGCTTTGGCATACAATATCGGAGAATATAAGATACTAGGATGTAAAGGGATATACCCAAAGAGTACCCTTCTGAAGAAGATAGAGGCTGGCATTAGGGATTTCAAGCAAGAATATGTTAAGTTCTGCCATTGGAAAGGCAAGAGGGTTGAATCCATCGAACGCCGCAGGTATGCGGAACTACTACTATTATACGAACATTAATGGAAAACGAACCAATAAGAAAAGAAATAGACGGAGTTACGTTCCTGTCTGCCGGAAGATACTATGACGGTATAAACAAATGGGTCTCTCATAAGCTGAAGGAAGATGATAATGAGGTTATCGACTATGCAGCTCGTTCAATCTCCAGACTTCTCCCGTCCAATGCTGTAATAATTCCCATGCCAGGTCATAAGGGAGAACCAGATCACACAATGAAGCTGGCAAGAGCTATCGCATCATACACACGTTTACCAGTTCTCGATGCACTGAGAGGCAGAGAGCGCGAATCTCAGTATGAGGCAAAACATCATGGAAGACCACTAACAGAATCCCAAATGGGATTTCGTAGGATCACTTCCCTACCCTCCGATCGCGTACCATACATCTTGGATAATGTCGTAGATACTGGAACCACCGCCAAGGCGGCGGTTAAAGCCCTTGGCGGTGGAAATGTAGTATCATATGCGATGAGCGATGTCTTACTTACAGAAGAACGGGAAATGAGACATTGCTTCCAGCGTTAGTTTTTACGTTTGAATCCTCTACATGTCAGAGCCATTTGGGGAGGAGTCCTCTTTGAAACACCCATTGTCGAATAACACCCACAATTTGCATAGCCAGGATTTCTGTTGTTCATCCAACTGAGGTTGCACTCACACATGAAACATGTCTTTTCGTTGAGATCATAAGAAGGAGTAGTCAGTTCTTCCCGACGTTTTTCTTCTTGTTCTTCTTCATAAATTTTTCTATATTCTTCCCTTCTTTTAGCTTCTGCTTGCTCTAAGCTAACATATTCAGGCTCCCATTTTTGCTCGTATTGTCTTAGACGCTCTTGTTCACGTTTGCGAATTTCCTCCTGTTCCTTTTGTCTTTGATGAAGGGCTTCAAGTTGTTGGGAGAATTGATCTGTCTTACATAGACGATAGCGTTTACCACTATTCTCTATAACGAGGAGGGCATAGGAATTTGATTGTCTTGCTCCAGTGCAAGACAAACGTAGTTCACAAGTCTGACAGTCTTTCTCTTCCTTTAATTCTATGACCTTGTTGGCTGTTTTGTAACGATGTACAATATTATCAAAATAATCTTGATTGTTTAGCCATTTCCTGTCGGAGGTGTCTTCGAGCAGAAATTTCTCTACGGATTCCAGAGTTTGGCCAGACAGATTAATTTCCAAACAGTTAAGATTCTTGTAGTCGATGGCTTTCTTGTGTTGTACCTTGTAGTCGAATGTAAATTCAATCAGGTATTGCTTTCCATCAGAAGTGTTGGCAATCACATCAGGTTGCTTGTCCTCCCTTTCATATCTGCTATCTATTTTCACGTCAACAAACTCTAAAACCTTTTGAGGAAAGATACCATAGTATGATGGAGCAAGAATCTTTTTATGGGTTTGAATAATCTGTTCTGCCAGCTTATACAAAATGACCATATAGCAAATCTTCAGATTCGCTCCACGATTGTCACTATGATGAGCAAAGCCATGTTCTCTTATGTCACCATGTCTAGCCATTAGTTTCTCGTGACAATTAGGACATGTACAATTACACTGAAGACCTCTTGGCACATCATCAACATGTACCATCTTGCCCACAGCATTCTCAGCCCATGAAAAGACGAAATCGCTATTCATTCCCTAATGTTATTTTATTGCTTTATAATGTTATAATTACTGTAAAAGTGACTAAAAACGTACCTTAGTGCGTACTCCCACTCCTCTTCTGTCTTATAGTCAAGCTTGAGATTCACTAGATTTGGTCCAGGAACAATAAATTCCCATAAATCCACCTGTAATCCAGAATCCTGATCTGTAAATCGTTTGACACTCGCAGCTTGGGAATAATTACAATTTGCTTTATCAAAAAGCAGTTCTCCAACAGAAAACGTCAGATAGTAAGGATTGATTTGATACTCAGGTATGGGTATCTCTTCTGGTATATCCAGAGGACGACCGAAGGATATCAATGGTTCGATGCCAAGCTTAGCCAGAACCTTTGGAATAACCTCGACAAATTGAGAAACAGCCATACGATCTGCAATTTCTTTTAAAGCACTTTCATCTTCAACTCCAGACAGTGAAGGATCTTTGACTATATCAAGGAAGAAATCATGTTTTAACACCTTGGAAATCAATCCTAGTAGTGCAGTGTCTATATTGGTACGATTAAAAATCCTATAGACATTAGCACGTTCACAAGAAATCATTTCGCCAAATTTCTTTGCCGAAAGTCCTTGACGCTCAACCTCTTCTTTGATAAGAAGACCTATATTTTTATGTGTTTCTTTATTATTCATGGTGCAAAGATACTTTATCTATGTGAAAAAAAAGAAGAAAAGTGTCTCCTTTGAGGATACAACCTTATATTATGGTTTCTTTCATTTAATTTTTACAGTATTTTATAACAAATAATCGTATAAATTGAGGTGTATAGAAACAAAAAGGACAATGATTACGAATCCTCTTCATTAATATTTGTTCTATTCTAGCGATACTAAAATGCACTATCTTGTTTGGCATTGTCTATACTCGGGAACTTAAAACATTAGTGTCCACTAAAAATCCTGAACGAAGAAAAATATATTGAATTATTGAATAAAAGTTCGGAAGAAATCTGCTAATTATAAGCAAACTACTGATGTCCAATAATCTGAGCATTTTAAATCGTCGCAATCAATATCTAATTGTTAATCGTAGATATTTAACGAGTCACATACAAAACACCATAATTCAAGTGGACGCTTATGAACTTAAAACAATAATGTGACCAGTCAAAATGAGGCTCACGATTTCTAACTTCATTCCAGAATCGAACGATTTCATCATCGAGAGAAATCCCTTCTTTGTTTGAATGAAGTTCAAAATCTGTTGGTTTAATGTCATAGTGGTCTAAACGCATCTTTATCATCTTGTTGGGAACTCTCATTATCTTGAGATTTTCCATATTTGCAAATGCGCAAAAGTTAATTTGTTCAACAGAATCAGGAATCGTTAATTCCTCCAGTTTGGAATATGCAAATGCAGAATTGCATATAGCTACTACGTCTGATGGAATGACAAATTTCTTGGCAGGATGATTCGGCGGAAATGCAACAAGTATGCGTCCTTGTGGTTTTTCCGTAAAATCAAACAACATCTCACATTCTTCCAATTCATCACAGTTGTCTATGTAAAGAACCCCATCTTCAACAGAGAACGGACTAGGTTGAATGACTGTAAATTTCTCCAGATAAGGAAGGTTGTGGAAATGCGAACTAGTATCATTGTCGTAATCGAAATATCTATCTATGACAAACTCCCTGATATTGTTCTTGTATGGAAAATTATCAAACAAGTCGAATTTAAGTACGTTATTATAAGGCATGACAAAAGAGGAACTACCTCTTTCGTATATGTCGTTTGCTGTAAAATCAGGTATTTCTTCTCTGAAATTTACTATAGAAAAATTTATTAAAGGATATCTTTCTGAATACCAACTCACTATTTTATCTTCTAATTCATTTTTTGTTTTTGATATAATATCCTCTACAGAACATATTGTATGCTTCAGCTTCGTTTCATTGAAAAAAACACGAGTAGTTTGTGATATTTTTTCATCTGCAATATCACCTGAAAAATCCCCATTAGTATTTTGTTCTATTGCCTTATTAAGAGCAGCCAAAGCCGTTTCCCGATCTGTACAATCCAGGAAACAAGCTATAGTATTTATCGTGGCTATTGGAAGTCCTAACCTAGAAGCCCGTGAATAGTAATCATATGCCTTTGTCTTGTCGTCTTTTTTATTATAATAATAGTCACCTAAATAGTTCAAGGCATAAGCATTGTTCTTTTCTGCTGCCAACAACATCCATTCAAATGACTTTGTTTCGTCGTTTGGTACGATTCTTTTGCGCATTAACAAGGCAGCATTATACATGCCATCAGCATTTCCGAGTTCTGCAGCTTTACAAAAGTATTGAAAGGCCTTTTCCTTATTCTCCTCTACTCCTTGTCCGTTCATATAGCTAACTCCTAAATTAAGAAATTCCTCAGGAGAACCCATTTCTGCGGATTCAGAATAGTGTGTGAATGTTTTGCCAAAGTCTAGATCGGGTTCTGGTCCTTCCCAAAATGGTAGTTCTTGTGATGTCATTGCTATATCCTTTATAAATTAATGAATTACTGAGGGCAAAGTTACAGAAAAAATTCTGAATTGTTGATAACTTTTATTGTTTTGGGAGTAGAATAAAAGTTCTTTATGTCAAAACATGAATGATTATATGTAAAATAAATATATTAAAATACAGATTAAGAGTGCACTTTAGTGAGATAAGATATTGAGATTTCAATATTCTACCACGTGCCAATGCATCGTTTGTCGAACTCTTCGTTCACATTTTGCATCCAATCTGGCAGATGTTTCAATACCTGATAGACTAAAGGCTCAGGCATTTCCTTATAGAATGCGTATGCCATGGGTCCTGCTATGGCTGCAAGGGTATCAGCATCACCTCCTAGGGATATTGCGAGTTTTACGCAGTCGATATAGTTCTCGGATGCAAGGAAACTGAGGATTGCAGGACCTACGGTTCCTGGACTTGTAGAATTAAATTGAAACCCATCATGAATATCTTTGTATGTCTTGTCAGCCCAATAAGGGTAGTATTTTTCCAATATTTCATTTTGAACGAAATCCTTGTCTTTGCCATTCTTCAGGTGAAAGATTGTCAATGCAGTGACAACAGCCCCCTTGATGCCCTCTTCGTGATTGTGAGTAGGAACTGCAGTCTTTGTTGCAAGTTCTATGCATTCATCCTCTGAAGAGGCAAGCCATCCGGCAGAGGAACAGCGCATGGCAGAACCGTTCCCTATACTGTTGTATGGCAGGTGGTAATGGTCTTTCATCCATTCCTTGAAGCGATGCCCATAACCTGCGTGAGGATGTTGATTGGCGCACATCCATATATTATGCGACATGTCTATGTCATGCAAGAAGGCTTCTGCACATGCAAAAGTCAGAACCGTATCATCAGTGAAACGAGCACGTGACGAGAACATTTTTATTGCATTATAATCCTTGGTTCTATGACTCCTACCTTCGTAGGCACTGCCAGCATAATCACCAACAGCTGCACTCATCAATAGATTCTTCATCATACTTTGCGAAATGATTATTTATTATTGTTTATGTTATATATCGTATATGTTCCAATAAGCGGAGATTTAAATAGATTTACATAAATTACATGTAATCAAGAATAACTCTACTCATCTTGCAGGATTTCACTAGACTTAGGTCTATGAACACATAAATTGAATATTAATTACGCGACAAAGATACAAATAAAATCTGAAAATCAAATTATTTATGGGACTTATTATATATATTCGTAAAAAAAATGGTTTCTTCTCTTTAAGAACACCATTCAACGCCGTTTATAAAGCATTCGACACTAGAAAACGCACAAAAAACACATAGATATTGATGTAATCATCTTTTTTTTTCAAAATATTTATCTTTTTTGACGTATTCATCGTTGTTTTTCAAAAAAAAATAGTAATTTTGCAGTATGTGCAACCTAAATCATGTATAATCATGGACAATGCAAAACCCCTAAACCAGATAAAGGTAATGCTGGCAGAGCGTATGGTGTCTAACAAAGAACTTGCAGAAAAGTTAGGCAAGAATCCTGTTATTGTTTCGAATTGTGTGACAAAAAAATCTCTCAGCCAAGCTTAGAAATGTAACTCATGAACGCAAACATCCTGATGTGGAACATGTCGTACTGAAATTCGCAAAGGAGCGATTCCCTTATGTCGTTTCGAAGCCAATTCATCATAGTCAACAGGTTGTGAATGCGGATGATGGCATACTATCCATTGATGTGCGAATTAACCGAGAGTTGGAACAAAACATCTTCTCGTTTGGACAACAGGTTGAAGTGCTTTCTCCAGAGTGGTTTCGTAACCAAATTGTAGAAAAATATAAAGAAATTGTAAAAATCTACAGTCTGTGAAGATAGACTGCACAATATAAAAATTACTTTGCAAAAAAATATATAAAGATATGATAACAGGTGAGATAAAAAACAAGATTGACCAGATTTGGGACACATTCTTTGTGGCTGGTATTACTAATCCCATTACAGTTCTTGAACAGATGACGTACATCTTCTTCATGAAGATGCTTGATGATAAGCAGCTTCAAGAGGAAGAGAACGCTCGTGATTGGGGGGCAGAAGTTGAGAATCCAACTTTCCCTGCAGGTCAGCTATGGGTTAATCCAGAAGCTGTCAGTGATGAGGAAAAAGCTGGCGTTCCATACGAAAATCTGCGTTGGCATGTATTTAAGAACTTTGGTTCTGATAACATGTTCAAGATTGTACGTCAGAGTGTGTTTGAGTTCATCAAGCACATCGGTACAGGTGAAGAGAGTGCATATAGCCGCTATATGAAGTCTGCTATCTTCCTGATTCCCAATGCTCGTACTCTTTCAAAAGTTGTTGATGGTGTAGATGCCCTTGACATGAACAATCGAGATGCGATGGGTGATGTCTATGAATATATCCTTGGTAAGATGGCCGCTTCTGGCACAAATGGACAGTTCCGTACACCTCGCCACATCATCCGTATGATTGTAGAGATGATGGAGCCAACTCCACAGGACTACATCTGTGACCCTGCCATGGGTAGTGCTGGATTCCTTGTCGAAGCTGTTAAGTACATCAAGGCAAAGCACAAGATGGCCATGTACGATAGTGGCGGTGTCCAGCACATCAAAACAAGTTTGATAAATGGCTATGATACTGACCAAACTATGCTACGTATTGGTGCTATGAACCTTTTGCTTCATGACATCAGCAGTCCAAACCTGGCTTGGCGTGATTCTCTGTCTGAGCAGAACGAAGACCAGAACTGTTATTCGCTCATTATGGCTAATCCTCCTTTTGCTGGAAGCCTAGATAAAGGTAATGTTAACAAGAAGATCCTTGCATATGCTAATACAAGCAAGACAGAACTACTATTCCTTGCCCAGTTTGTACGCTCATTGGAAATTGGCGGTCGCTGTGCCAGCATTGTTCCTGATGGTGTATTGTTTGGAACAAGTAAAGCGCATGTTGCCATACGCAAGGAGATTGTGGATAACCAACAACTCAGAGCTGTCATTTCAATGCCAAGTGGCGTATTCAAGCCCTATGCAGGAGTAAGTACTGCTGTTCTTATCTTCACCAAAACCAATAGTGGCGGAACAGACAAGGTTTGGTTCTACGATATGAAAGCCGATGGCTTCTCTCTTGACGATAAGCGTAGTGTTGTCTCAGAAAACGACATTCCTGATATTGTGTCACGTTTCCATAATCTCAAAGCAGAGGAATCTCGTACTCGCAAAGAACAAAGTTTCTTTGTTAATGTTGATGATATTCGTCAGAACGATTATGATCTTTCCATAAATAAATACAAAGAGGTTGAACGTGAAAAGGTTGAATACGAACCCGTCAAAGACATCCTCCATCGTCTCGAAGACACTGAAGGATTATATTTGAAGGGATATAGTGAATTGTGTAAAATGCTTGAAGAAGGATGAAACAAGGTTGGACATATAAGAAATTAGGAGAGGTTACTACAACCATAAACGGTTTGTGGACAGGCAAGAAACCTCCGTTTATAAATGTAGCAGTAATTAGAAATACTAACTTTACGAAGGACTGTAAGTTGGATATGACTAATGTTGCTTATCTTGACGTTGAACAAAAGCAATATAATTCAAGGAAATTGCTCCCTGGAGATATTATTATTGAGAAGTCTGGGGGAAGTGACAAACAGCCTGTGGGACGACCTGTCCTTTTTGATATTTCAGAAGGAGAGTACTCGTTTAGCAATTTTACATCAACACTGAGAATTAACAATGCAGATGAAATTATACCACAATTTCTTCATTGTGCATTGTATAGTGCCTATTTAAGGGGAGAAACCTTCAAATTACAATCTAAAACTACAGGTATTCATAATTTGGATTTTAAAGGATATAATAGGCTTCCTATTCCTATCCCTTCTCTTTCTGAGCAGCAATCTATTGTTGCAGAGTTGGATAAAATTAATGAGCTGATAAGCCTGAAGAAGGCTCAGTTGAGTGATCTCGATCGTCTTACACAAAGCATATTTTATAATATGTTTGGTAATCCAGTGGAAAACGAAAAAGGATGGATAGTGAAGAGTATCGAAGAAATATGCAGTTCCATTGTTCGAGGTCCATTTGGTAGTGCTTTGAAAAAGGATTTTTTTGTAAAGCCAGATACTACGACATACAAAATATACGAACAAAAACATGCTATACAAAAAGATGCAACTATAGGCTCATATTATGTTACAGAAGATAAATTCAAAGAATTATCACGCTTTGAAGTTAAACCCAATGATATAATTATGAGTTGTTCAGGTACTATCGGTGAATTATATAGAATACCAAGTACAGCTGAAAAAGGTCTCATGAATCAAGCTCTTTTAAAATTCACACTAAGTGAAGATATACATTATCAGTACTTCCTGTATTTAATGGAGTACATAAAAAAAGACTTTACTGTTAGAGGTACAGGATTGCAAAATATAGGTTCTGTGAAGATAATTAAAAAAATGTCTTTCGGTCTTCCTCCTCTTTCACTTCAGCAGGAATTTGCGAACAGAATTGAGGCTATAGAGAAACAAAAAAATCATTTGAATACCACTCTTAAAGATCTCGAAACCTTGTTAGCATCCAGAATGCAACATTGGTTTGAATAAAGAACGATAATAATTAACGCATATGAAGAATTTCGACTTTATCCAGCTTTTGGCTCAGCATATACCGAGCTTCAGCCAATTGCACGCATACTGCGATAAGGCAGAAATATTTCAAAGTTCCTTCCCAGAGGAATCGGCCACCAATGCTCGCAAGGCATTGGAATGGTTGGTTAAGAACCATCTGGCAATGGCATCAGTTACGCTCGAAAAGCATGAGACGCTTAACGACATGCTGAAACGTCCAGAGATAGATGCGTTCATTGACTATGACTGGGAATTTGAAAGAGACATACGCACGGTCAAGAAGATTGGTAACTATGCCTCTCATACTGGCGCACAAGAGATAAAGAAGAATGATGCTTTCATCTGTCTTCGTTCTCTGTATTACGTCGTTAGTGGCTTCCTTTATCGCTGGAAAGCACTTAAAAACATTACAGCTTTTGATGCGACTCTTGTGCCACAGGTGTTCCCAGGAGTACATGTTGTATCAACTGGCGAACCACAGGTTGCTATTGATGTTGTGAACAGCGTACCACAAGCTGCTATTCAGAATCCGACCAAACCAGGTGAGAAACCAAAGGAGTCACTTGCAAGTGAGGCCATCACCAGAAAGTGCCTCATTGACTATATGCTCAATGAAGCCAAATGGGACATTCTTACAGTCAAAGGTGACATCCAAGGAGGAAAGGCTGGTATTGAAATCAAGGTTGAAGGAATGCCAACACCAAGTGGTATAGGTTATTGTGACTATGTGCTATTCAGTAAAGGAGGAAAGCCTTTGGCTGTTATCGAGGCAAAGAGTACCATCCAGAATGCCGGAAAAGGAAGAAAACAAGCAATTATGTATGCGGATTGCTTGGAAGCCAAGTACGGTGTTCGCCCTGTCATCTATTATACTAACGGCTATGTAACTAAGGTCATCGACGGTATGGGTTATCCAGACCGTGACGTTATTTCATTCCACAGTCACGACGATTTAGAATACTTGATTCAGAAGCGTGGACGTGCTAACATCACAGATCTGACTATTGATGAAGCCATTACTAACCGTCCATATCAAAAGACTGCTATCAAGAGTCTCGTGGAATGGCTAAACTTGAAGCACCGACGTGGTTTGCTTGTACTTGCAACAGGTACAGGAAAAACCCGTGTCAGCATTTCTCTCTGTAAGTTGCTTGCCAACAACAACTGGATAAAGAATGTGTTATTCCTGGCAGACCGTACCGAACTGGTAGGTCAGGCACGTAGCAATTACGAGAATCTGCTTCCTAGCGAGTCTATGACTTCGTTATCGGATGATGACGAACCAGATTTGGAGGCTCGCTTCGTCTTTTCTACTTACCAGACGATGATAAACTATATCAATGATATTGATGCAAAGTTTAGTGCACCGTTCAGTGTTCGGTAAGTATGGAGCCATATTCCAGTATTTCGATTCACTGTTGATAGGTTTGACTGCCACACCACGAGATGAGATAGACAAGAATACGTTCAAACTTCTGGAATTGGAAGATGAACCGAACTTTGAATACACCTTTGATGAAGCTGTTAAAGATGGTTATCTTGTTCCTTATAAGGCAAAACGTCATAACTCAAAGATGATAAACAACGGCATCAAGTATGACGAGTTGACAAAGGAACAGCGTGACGAACTTGAAAAAGTATGGGATTATGAGAAGATGCTGAAGGGTATCGATCCAAACAAAGAATACCACCGTGATATAGAAGGTAACGAGATTTTCCGTTATCTTATCAATGATGATACTATCGATAACGTTTTATCGGAGTTGATGGAAAGTGGTTTGAAGATTAAGAGTGGCGAAGATATAGGAAAAACGATTATCTTTGCCTATAACCACAAACATGCTGAGAGAATTGTGGAGCGTTTCCATGCCTTATATCCAAATCGAGGTGCCGATTACTGTCAGCTGATTGACAACCAAGTAAAGCACCATGATAAGATCATCCGTGAGTTCAAGACTCCAGAGAAGCTGCCTCAGATTGCTGTCAGCGTTGACATGCTTGATACCGGCATCGATGTGCCAGAAGTTCTGAATCTGGTCTTCTTTAAGATTGTGAAGTCCAAGATTAAGTTCGAGCAAATGATTGGTCGTGGCACCCGTCTCTGTCCAAACATCTTTGGAGATGGTAAAGACAAAGAATTGTTCTACATCTTTGACTGGTGTGGAAACTTCGACTATTTCTCGAAGAATCCTGATGGTATTGACCCATCTAATAGCAAGTCACTCACTGAAAGGCTATTCTCTTTGAGACTTGATATTGCCAAGGAGTTGCAAAGTGCCGAACATCAGGAAAAAGAATTCGACAAGAAATTGCACGATGACCTGAAGGTGCTCTTACATCAACAGGTAAATGGTATAGTAAAAGAACGTAAAGATGCCCGTCCTTACTGGAATATCATCGAGCCATTCCGTGATAAGGAGAAATGGACTTATCTCTCTGATGTAGATGTTTTGCGTCTAAAAGAGATAGGTAAGCTCATTCCCCAGGATGACGATGATGAATCAGCGAAGAAGTTTGATGTCATCATGCTTCATCTACAATTGGCTCACATAGATTCAACAGTACGAGTAGGTCAATTCCGACAAGTTGTAGTGAAGATAGCGGCTCACTTGGAAAAGAAAGGAACAGTTCCTGCTGTAATGGCGCGTATTGATACTATTCGTAAAGTTCAAAAAACTCAGTTCTGGGAGAATGAATCTCTGGATAGTTTGGAAAGTGTACGTACTGAATTACGAGACCTTATCAAGCTCCTTGAAGAGACACGTAAGACCAAAAAGTTTATTATAGACATTGAAGATCCATATGAAACTGTAGAAGGTGGTGAGGACATTATTATTCAAACCACATACAAGCAGCGCGTTATAGATTATCTTGCTCAACACACGGACAATCCAACTCTTCGTAAGATTCAAGACTTCGAACAACTTACATCTGGTGATTTTGCCGAACTGGAGCGTGTGTTCTTTGAAGAACTTGGCACCCGTGAGGAATATAACGAACTGGCAGAAGGTCATCCGTATAAGAATAATGTAGCTGCTTTCATTCGTGTTATTAATGGTATTGACCGCAAGAAGGCACTACAGATATACCAGAACTTCATTGAAGATAACAATCTGACCTCGGAGCAGGAACTCTATCTGAAGAACATCCTGGATTATGTAAGTGTCAATGGTGACATTGAGAACAAAAATTTCATGGAGTACCCACTGAAGGCTTTGAATTGGCGTCCGATATTCGGTAAGAACTTTGTGAAATTGAAAGATTTTGTCAACCAAATACATAAGGTTATATCGATGACCGCATAAATTGAATAATTGAAAATATTATATCAAAAGTTATGAGTGATTGTTTCGAAAAAATACATATAGAAGATGGTACAGTGTTTTGCCAAAACACTGATGGTACATATGTGCTTAATAGCATGTCCTGTTATAACACGGACAAAAATATTACTGTACTTTCGAAAGGAGACTCATACTTTTTACAATGTTATTCTAACGGTTATATCAATAAGGTTTCTTTATCTGATATATTACAGTAAAAAAAAATAAGCTGATTGGGTCATTACCCGGTCAATACAATGCAATATCCGTATTTAATATTTCTAAGTTAAACAATTAGAATAAATATATAGAATCAATAGATAATTATATCGGTCGTAGTCATTGATATTCAAAGAAATGAGCAATGTAGATAATACAAATACACCTGCTCCAGCCAATCTCTTCAGACCATCAGAGATTATCGGCATTCTCCGTAATCATTTGGCTACAGGCCAGGTGAACCATAGAGTCGTGTGCCTACGAGGTATATATTTCAAAGGTAGCTACGTCAATCAGTATTTCCATACCGCAACAGATAGACTTGTTGATGAAAGTACAAGTGATGAGCTGTCGCTTTCTATGCCTTTGAATCTTCGTAATGACATTGAAAATGGCAATGTCATTACTGTTCATGGCATTCTTGACCGTTCTATAACAAACAAGGGGCTGATTCAGATAGTTCTGAAAGTAAGCGGAGTCGAGAAAATAAAAGAATTGGCAGTTTCAGAGGATGAAATCAAACGTACGGAACTTAGACGTATCAAGTCTGAGAAAGGCTTCAAGAATGTTGATAGCCTACTCGAATCCCTTCTATATCAAGATAAACGCCCTCAGATTGCTTTGGTCTATGCAGAAACCAGCATTACCAATGATGACTTTGAGAAAGGTGTTCAGGCAGCACGGACACATATTGACTTCAAGGAATATAGGGTGTCTTTTGCGAAGACAAAATCATTTTGTCTGACGTTAAAGCAACTGGACACTATGAATTATGATGTCATAGCTATTATCCGTGGTGGCGGAGCCGGACTTGAAGCCTTGGATGAGGTGGAATTGCTTGAAACCTTGGTGAATATGAATACGGCTTGGATGTATGGTGCAGGTCATGAGGGTGAGAAGTTGTTCATTTTGAACATAGCCGACAAGGCCATTGCAATCCCTCATGCTTTGGGAACATATTTCCGCGACATAACCGATGGTGTTATCCAAAAACGCAATAACTCTCGTGCTGCTTTGGTTAAGGAAGTAGAGGGACAGTTCAAGAAACAGATTGAGGATTCTAATAAAAAAAATCAAGAACTCACCAAGCAACTGGAATCATTACAGAAGCAGAACAAAGAACAGACCGAAGCCTCCAACAAAAAAATCGAGGAATTGACCAAGGCGCAAAAGGAGCATGAAAAGGTCATTAAGGAAATGACAGAACAGCACAAGAAAGCTACAGAGGAAGCTAATAAACTCCATAAGACTCAGAATGAAACTTTACAGAAGGCAAATACTCTATTGCAGGAACAATTAAAAAAACAAGGTAAAACCTTGACTGACCTTCAAGAACAGCAGAAGAAGCAACAAGAAGAGTTCAATAAGAGTCTTGGACAGATGCAGGAAGCCAATAAAACCTTACAGGCTTCAATCACCCAAACTACCAATGAACTGATGGCGTCAAAACAACGAATAACAGAACTCGAAAGCCATAAGCCAAACAACACAGGCTATATTATAGCAATAATTATTCTGGCAATTCTAGCACTTATAGGTCTATTCACTTAAATACTTTTTGTCTAAATTGCCATCAACTGGTGAAAGTACTTTGCAAGTCTTGCAAATTGATTTTTCTTTGTGAAGTGATGGATGTTGACTATCTTTGCATCACAATTAACAAAATGTGAAATCAATTAAAATCTTGCAATTATGAACACTCAGAAAATTTACAACCTCGTTATCCTTGACGCATCAGGTTCAATGGAAACTATCTACACTCAGGCTCTCACTGGTGTGAACGAAACACTTGCCACCATCCGTATGGCACAGGAGGAACATCCAGAACTCCAACAGTATGTCACACTGGCATCGTTCAGTGCTGGAGCTCATTTCCTCAACCGCATCTATTCAGCGAAGCCAATAGCTGAAGCCCAAAACATTACACGAGAAGACTATCCCCTACTCGGATGTACAGCCCTCTACGATGCAATGGGTACATGTATCAGTGAACTCCAGCAGAAAGTTACTCATGGTGACCGTGTACTTGTCACTATCATCACCGATGGCTACGAGAATGCATCACGCACTTGGAGCGGCCATCAGATAAAGTCACTTGTTCAAGAACTCCGTCAGATGGGATGGACATTCACTTATATTGGTGCTGACCAAGATGTGGAGAAAGTAGCTGGAGAGATAGGCGTACAGAACTCACTCCGCTTCTCTGCAAATGCGGAAGAGACAGATGCCATGTTTGAGAAGGAACGTCGTAGCCGTAGCAAGTTCTACAGCAAGGTGTGTTGCGAGATAGCATCCCCATTTGCGTCTATGGTCGAAACTAACGACTATTTTGCAGATGATGATGAGCTTATTTCAAGACAGCACGAACCAGAAGCAAAGAAATGTGGAGTCCTGACCAAACTGTTTGGAAAGAAATAGCATAATAAACAATTACGCTGGTAGGGACCGTCTTGCCAGCGTACAAACAATAAAGTTATGGCAGTAAACGAAATACTATTCAAGGAATTACCATTCCGACCGGATCACAATCAGGTGTTCTACATTGAGAATGGCTATGATTCGGATGCGAATAACATCATCCGCAGTAACTATTATGAATTGAAATCCATGTTTGCCGATATAGGCATGGATTTCTATTACATGCCATACTTGCTAAGGGAGCATGATATTGAGGCGAAGGTCAGGTACTATGCTCCTTACCTTTCTTCCAATCTTCTTGTTACGGAAGTTCGGAGTGATGCATTAGTTCCATATATCACAGATGATGACACACGGAAGAACCTGAAACCATCGTTTGTTTTTGGGGGAATGCAAAGACATGGTGGTGATATCCGTTTTTTGCAAGTGCTGCTGTCAGAAATAGATTTTACGCAACCTAAGTCTCTTGAAGACCTGAAGCGTTTGGTCATAAAAAGGCGTGAAGCCTACTACCAAGAATTGGTATTTAGTCATGCAGAACGCTTAGAATCGATAAGTTCTTCTTTTAGAATGGAAGAAGAGGCTATACGCTGTGAAAAGAAAATGTCTCCTTCATCTGAGAACCCTTGTATTCGTTATGAACGGTCAGAAGAAGAGGAAACAATTGGTAGTAAGCCGAAGGCATCCAGTAATAAATCTGGAATGTTCGGGAGGATCCTAAAGTACCTCAGTGTGTATGAAGAACCAAGCGAAGACGCGAGTGATAGCGATATTGTCCCTGAGAAGACAGAAGAAGAATTAGCTGAAGAGAAGAGCCTTATCGAGACAGCAAATGTTCTTCGTGAGCTTCGTATGACAGTTCAGAAACTCAGGCTTGAAGGTGTTTCGTTGATGGCGATTCATGAGTTCATCGACAAGCAGGAACCATTATCGCGCATGATAATCACTCCAGACTATCGTATATATCTTCCCGACTACAATGACATGGAAATCGAGATGGGAGCCTTGCCTAAAGCCGTATATTTCCTGTACTTGCGCTATCCAGAAGGTATTATCTACAAGCACATGCAAGACTATTACAGCGAGTTGCTTAATATCTACAAACAGTTACGTCCCAATACAGATGAAGCCAGACTCAATCTTACAATAACGAAAGTAGTCAATCCTTTAGGAAATGCGCTCAATGAGAATATTGCACGTATTAGGAAGGCATTCGTAGAGAAATTCGATGAGCACCTTGCAAACAACTATATCATAACAGGTGAGCGAGGATTACAGTATTCCATACCTCTTGATAGGAATCTGATTACATGGGAGGAATAGCCTTTAAGGTAAAAGTCTAAAGGCAATCACTATGCCTGGTAGATTCCATCAGACTACATTTCATATTTCTTGATATACTCTAGAAGAATGACGTCATTGAATACCTGTAAAAATGAATCATTTTTTGTAGTCATTTTGTCTTTTTTTAAAAATATAAAATAATGAAGGAAATATTTAAAAAAAGCTGTAGTGTTACACGATTTGGATTGATCACGTATTCGTAAAATGCTGATTATCAGTGGTCGCTTTTTTTATGAAGAGCAATTCAAGAGAATTACGAATTCAAATCGGCTTATATTAAAAATTATTACAACGTCTTAATATTTAAAGCTTTACAACCATTGTTCTGCTTTTTAACGAGACACTAGTGATATTACATATATTTGTAGTTTTTTTAGTGGCGACTAAATAGCAAGACAGGCACTTTATTTGTTTTTAGGCTATTCAACAAAGCCATAAATACAATGAGCTACTATAATCATAACTCCTACAGCAACTGCAAGAAGAAGATTCACCACAGCAAAGAAATGCAATCCGTACACATTCCCTATATATGGGAATGAGTATATGTCGATGTTGGTGGTTGCAGGAAGAAAGCCTAATAGCATTAGACCCACAAGCATGTTAGCCAGCACACCTGCAAAGTCAAGTAACATATCCTTTCCGTCAGACAGGTTTTCCTTAAGATTCTCGGACTTGTCCTGTTCATCCAAAGGCTCTGTAAACCTCACATCAGCAGTAACAGGCAACCATCCTATTCTGAATTCAATTCTATCTCTCATCTTCGGAAAGAGGCAGACAAACCATCTGTCATGACTGCTGAAGACATGGAAGCCCCAACTGGCAAACACATCGATTCTCTTCATCCTTACTCCAAAGACACTGCCTATCAGATAATATCCGAAAGCATGGACCAACAGAGCGAGAAATATAAAGGATATACCTTCTGTATAGAGTAAAACGCTATTCATTAAAACATATGTAATTTTTAATTATCAATCAACTTTAACCAGCACTCCCGTAACGGGATAATATATTAACTTTGCAATTACATTTTTGCCATTAGCCTTGAGGGCATCAGCGTAATAGTTGAGTTGCTTCTTATATCTACCGGCATATACGGAAGGATGCTCCTTGTCCAATACATACTCAGGCTTACCTTGGAAAGTCTTGTAATCCACAATGACTGCTCCGTCCTTAGTATACCATACAAGGTCAATTGAGCCATTAATAATATGCACATCAACAAACTGCTTGAACTGCAGTTCTCTTTCCTTCTTTATTGCTTCTCCGAAATTCTCAGTCAAGAGAACTTCCAGATGTCTGTATGAATCAATCAAGGCATCAGGATCAAGAAGCTGAGTGGTAAGCATTCGCTGAAGTATAATGTCGCGTGCCATTTCAGAAGGATTCTCACAATCTATGTCACAATAAATCTGGTGAATGCAGTTACCGACTTCAGCCTCATTTCCTTCTTCTACCTTACCAGCGATTCTATTAATCTTAGAACTGCCTGTCAGCTCCGTAACATCACCTAAGTCGCTATGATCAGCACTCGGCTGAATATTGCGAGGAGAATAATCTTTTTCCAGACATTCAAATTTAGCCATATGTTGTTCCTGTTCTTTTACAAGTACATCGTATTCTGGCTTTGCAATATCAGTCTTAGAAAAGACATCACCAGTTCCAAGGCAATTTGGCGAATCAGAATCTGTATTTACACCAAGCTGCTCAAACCATTTGAGTTTTGCATTTTTCCCTTGACCTACCAACACCATCATATCCCTTGCCCTCGTCATTCCTACATACATCAGCCTCGTATTCTCTTGTATGGTTGCTGACATCCTGTCTCTGAATAACTGACTGTTAAGAACTATATTTGTGTAATTTGTAGGAAGAGATTCTTTTGTTCCCATAATCCAAGGCTTCACGGTAATGAAACAATCTGGGAAGAAGTTATCTTTTGTAGGTGTTTGTTGATATTGAACCTGAACACCATATATCTGCTTCGAGATGATATCATTATCAGAAGCGAACGACTTATTAAGTGAAGTCAGAATGACAACTTTCCATTGTAATCCTTTGGAACTATGATATGTCTTGATATTCACACCTTTTGGATCACCATCCGCTTTCAAATCACCGAGCTGTATATAATCCATAAACCCATCGATTGTAGCAGCCTGTGCCATTGTCACGCAATGATCCTCATACATCTGGGCATATCTGCTCAGGGCATAGAGATTGGCTATGCGTTGTTCCGGCATATTCATTCTCTTCACTACATCTGCCAGCCTCAACTGTATGATTACACTTTCCACAATCGAAGCCACGGACATTCTCTTAATTGAAGCATCAAGGGCTAGTGTCTGCTTCACAAGCTCTACATTATCAAGAGCAGAGACACAAGTTTCTCTTCCTTCCTCTCCTGCCAGTCTAACTCTTTCGTTATAGTCGAGTCTGTCATCAATAATATGATTCAATGTCCACCCAGGCTCTGTAAGATACGCAATCTTGATCTTTGACAGCGTGTCCTTCTTGTTCTGTAGAATGCTGAGTACAGCAAATAGCAGTTCTGTTTCATCATATTCTTTAATATTACCACTACCTCTATTAACTGGTATTCCCAGTGACTTGATGGCATTGGCAATACTGTTAAGTTCCTCCTTGCTATATCCAAGAATAGCCACATCTGCATAGTTTTCTATCTCGCCATTAATCTTCATTTCATGAATCTTGCCCCCAATAGCCATGTAGAAATCATCGCCCTTACTTCCCGGATAAGTCCAATATCTTAATGTATCAGGACCAAATACGGTTTTACGCCATGGCTTCAGTTCTATATCCTCCTTGGTCATTCCATATCTACAGAATAATGGAATAAACACATGGTTCACTACCTGCACAATCTCAGGTGTTGAGCGGCGTGAGGTATCAAGCGGAAGTTCTTTCTTACAATTATTTATCCCACTTGCAATATAGTCGGTTACGGCTTTTATCAGCGCTGGATTGCCACCTCTGAAAGAATAAATAGCCTGTTTCTCATCACCTACGAAATAGGTTTTCTCCATCACGTCTGAGAGAATTGAGAAAATCTTAACCTGTGAAAGAGATGAATCCTGAAACTCATCAACAAACAGGTACCGATAGCTATGGCCAATCTCCGCAAGTACGTCCTCGTGTTCTGTCAGTAAGCGGATAAGATACATCTCCATATCGTTGAAATCAATCAACTGGTGTGCTTTCTTATATTCCACATATACACCTTGCCATTTCTCTGCCAAACGGAAGATGATGTCAATATACTGAGCCTGACGATCGAATATTTCTTTCGAACCAAATATTTTTGCAACCTCATCGCAAGCATTCATACATAAAGGGCATGCTTTCTTATGCTTCTCTGCTATTCCTATGAAAAGAAAATAAAAATCAACAAGCCAGTTGAATGTACGACTTTTTGCATTTCTGAGCAAAGACTCTATTTTGGGCTTATCTGTATTCGAAAAACCATTATATGAACGCATTTCCTTAATCACATCATCCCAATCTGCGTCTGTCATATTTACTTTGCTGCCAGACACAACGAATTGACTAAGCCATTTCTTACTCTCATCACGACTCAAATCATAATCTGTGATGTCATAAGAACGACTCTTCTCAATAATACTCTTCAATTCATCCTTCCAAAAATTATAATTCTTCTCGTTTCCACGCCCTCCTTCTTTTTTCTTACTGATATTGAAGTAATCGACAAATTCGTTAAAGAATTTGATATCGTCGTCTGTAGGAAGCTTAGCCAATGACTGACTGATAAAGAACTCGGTATCGTCTTCTGAAATAACGTTCAACTCTGAACTGATACCAAGCAGATACCAGTACTTCTGTACAAACTGTTGCGCCATAGAGTGGATCGTACCAATAATAGCCTGATCAAGTCGCATGGCTTTCTCGTATTTAGCATTTTCCACAAGCACGGCTTTTGCCCTTTCACGCAATTCAGCAGCAGCATCATTGGTGAAGGTCGTCAGAATAATCTGCTCTGGTTCCACGCCGTCCTTGATTATAAGGTCAGCCAACAGATGGGTCAGTTTGTAGGTCTTTCCACTTCCTGCCCCAGCACTTGTATATGATATATTTTTCATTTTGCGTTCTTTGTTAAAGTCTTGATTTGGGAAAATCTGTTGTCGCTTTTCTTGCCGTCATAGATACTCAGAGGCAGAAGTTTCCTGCTCTCCTTGTCTTTAAGATATTGAATATCATCTTCTGGCATATTATCAGCAAGCTCTACACGACCTTGTCCTATCTGCTCTCTGCGATATCTATACGAGTTTATGATCTCGTTTATCACACTTCGAGCTTTATTCTCGTCTGTCAGGTCGATTTGCACCACGCCTTTCCCATTCAGTTTGTCATGGGTGTAGAGCTTGCCTTCTGGCATCTGGAAATATCCCGTATAGTGTACGTCTTTCCCTCCATCTACTGAAACCATATATTTGTACAAAGCCAACTGAAGAGATCGGTTTTCTTCAATATACTTCTTGTACATACCACTCGTTGACCACTTGAAGTCGATAACAGACGGATTGTCATGCTTATCCACCACTATCATATCAACAAATCCATGTGCATTAACTTTTTCTACGTCAAGAAAACTGGTAGTGATTTCTTTTTCACATGCCTTTACACGGAAACTGTTAGCTTCCAGAATATCAGCCAACTGCCCAACAATCTTAAAAAGCTGATTCCTGAACAGTTTCATTTCAGTTTCATTCTCCAGAAGCTGAAGTATTGCACCATATCCTTCTATGCTCTTGTTGAATACTACGTCGTAGTTTGAACTGATATTCGTACGTATATCTGCTATATTCATTACCTCATCGTCAGACTTCGGAGCAAACAAAAGCTCTATCACCTTATGTGCCACCTCACCCTTGGTGCGTTCCACATTCTCAAAATCCTGCTTACCTCCGTCGTTTATTTCAAGGAGATGACTGAATGTATAATCCATTGGATGCTCAATCAGGCTCTGTAACGAAGAATAGCTTTCCTTGTCTTTCCAAAAGAGTTTGTCGGTGTTATTGAACCTTACCACATCAGCAGTCTTGCACTTACTGTTGTCCACCTTCGATACCATCTCAGTCAGGCAATTTGGAGTAGTACATTTTAGATTGGCTATTCTCTTTTCAAGAATGATAAGGAGAGGATGTTTCTCCGCAGGCTTGCCATCCTCGATTTCTACGTATGATAATACGAGCCTGTTACTGGTCTTCTGGAAAGGCATAAGCATAACCTCCATATTGTATCTGCGCTCCTTTGCTGCATCCCAGAAAGAACAACCTTGCCTACGCAACTCATCCAACTCCTGCTCATGCAGAAACTCTGTTGACAAATGCGTCTTCTCATTCTGAATGAAGTTAGTCCAAAGTGTCTTGGATGGAGAATCAATGATACAAGCAGGTGAACTGATTGTTGTTCGGCAACCAGCCATAGCCTTATATTGATGATATGTGGCTGGTTCATAGATATCCTTTATCCACGACTCCACCACATTGTAGTTCACATATTCAGATTTCTCTGTCTGTAGAATATCCAAAAGCATCACACCCTGTTCATACAGATTTTCCATCTGCTGAAGCGAGAGTTCGTCCATGGCATATTTCTCATCTGTCAAAGCACCGATGCACGACTTGTTTGCCCATTGGGTAATATGGCTCACGAATTCACGGAACGTCTTAATGTTGACACCCTTGGATTCTGATTTTGGCAGCATCTGCTTGATAATCTCCTGCTCCTTGTCTTTTTGCTTCTTGTCAACTATGCTCGCAAGATATTCATCAATCACTTTTTGGCACTCATCGTTGTAATATCCACCTGATTTTCTTATCTTTCTGGCAAGACTGCTACGAAGCTCAAAGCTTAACGGATGCTTCGGTGCTGAAAGCCATTGCAGCATAGTGCGAATATTGAGCGGATATTCAAACAATCCAATACCGAGGGTAAGCAACTGCGCAATCTGCGGATTGGAGTCAGCCATCACCGACCCAACGGTAGGCTTGCCTTCCATCTTAAGCCATGAATCCATCACCCTGGCATCAGCGTTAATGCAAAGATCAAACACATCAGTCTCAAGCGATGTGATATACTCCATCTCCTCCTGCTCGGTTCTGAACTTCCATATCTCGAAACTATCATCACATTCAGCAAGAGAGAATGTCTCATTGCCTTCTGAAGTCAGGGCCTTGCGTATCAAGCCAAGATTATTGTTCTTGGCATCCACATTTTTCTGTATATTAACAGATAAGTATTTTTCCAGTTCTTGAATCAGCCTCAGAATCAATGGAGGCATTATATCCAATTCAAAGGGAATTGTTATGCTTCCATCCTTTAACCAATCCTTGATTTGTGGCAACCTACTGATTACCGCATTTATTCTATCCGAAAGAGTGACGAGAACCTTACGGTCAGCTTCGTTGATGCTTTTCTCCATTTCTGCAAGGAAGGCTATTCTCTTGCTTGTAACAGCCATATCAGCATTCCATCCCGAATCAATGAGCATGTCTCTCCACATCAGGCAAGTCTTCGCCGTTGACAATTCAGAAACTTTGAATGAACCCTCCAACAGACACCCCGGATTACGTGAGATATAATCCTTCATGATCCTTCGATAGACGGTCAGTCTGTTGGCAGAAGAACCGTTATAGACCAATCCGCATCTGGATTCAAGAAGCCTTACCAAGGATTCAAGGTTTACTACATACGAATCCATCATGATGCCTTTACGTAATCGGGGATTGATATATGGCTCCCCTGAAAATTCGGGGGTAAAATAGATATTGATCATAATTGGTTAATAAATTTATGTTTCTGTTTTAGTTATTTGCTTGCAAAAATACAAATTGTTTTTTGAACCAGCAAATAAATGCAGTAAAATATTCACGGAAGTTTTATACATGAAAGCCCCATTACCAATCCGATGGCAAAATCAATGGCTACCGCACCCCAGCATATCATAGCCAATAACTTGAAGAACGGTTGTAGCAAGGGACGGATGAAATAAAAACCTAATATCAACACAATAGCTGCTATCACCCATTGTAATGCGTTCGTCAGATTGAAGGCATTTACGATGTAATACATCAGGAAACAGAATACTATTGCGAATCCAACCCATGCCACATATTTGTTGCCACGCTCCTTACTACCATTGGGTATGATAGGACCGTCAGAATAATCAGTCCATGAATACCATCTGCTTTTGTCATGACTCCAGATATAATGATATTTGCCTACAACATCATTAGTTCTGCCAAACATATAGGCAAAGGCTGACAAAAAAGCATAAATCCATACAAGAAACACAGCACCACCATATGGTGATTCTAATGCTGATATAATCGTGTAATGCCAGGCCCTGTCTACATCACGAGTACTGGAAGGCAGTTCCATTCCCATTGATGCCGCACAGCTGCATCCTGACAATATCTGAGCCAAGACTATTGTCAACGTAATAACAGATATGTTTCTATATTTTCCCATTCTATTGTTTTTCTTGTTCTTCCTGCAAGTCACACTCATAGCCAAACACAACTTTTACCAACTCTACAGGGAACATGATTGTCCAAGCGTAAATTGTGTAAACTACTACATATACTGCAAGTGCGATACTTCCGATAAAATTGAAAAACTTTAACATAGTTCTTGATGTTTTTAAAATCCAACAACTTTGCGTGATGACACTATGGTCTCATCATCGCACATTTCCCTGATCATGTCAAAGCCGACATAATTTCCCGTGATGATCTCCGTCACGCTCTTCTTGCGCGTTATATTCTCAATCATACCGCCAGACATGTCATATCTTCGTGCAAGTACAGCTGCTTCCTCATCAGTCAAGTCAGGCAACATTGATTTCCAGATCTTTGCCTTGACATCCGTTTCAGGCTTCTTGAACTGCACTTTGTATATAAACCTGCGTTCAAATGCCTTGTCCAGATTCTCGGTGAGGTTGGTTGTGGCTATCATAATGCCCTCCAGTCTCTCCATTTCCTGAAGTATGATGTTCTGCAATGAGTTCTCCATCTTGTCAACGCCAGCCTCTGCACCTTCCTTACGCTTACCAAGGATAGCATCCGCCTCATTGAACAGCAGTATAGGAGCAACCGGTTGACTCTTGCAGAGTTCATAGTATTGTCGGAACATATGTCGGATGTTGCTTTCTGTTTCGCCAACCCATTTGGACTTTATCTCTTCGACATTGACCTCAAAGATGTCACGACCTGTCATTCGTGCCAACTGATATACGCTCTCCGTCTTACCTGTTCCCGGATCACCGTATAGCAGACATGCAAAGCCCTTTCGCAGCCCTTTCTCGTTAAGCCTCTTCTGTACACTTCTGAAGTTTTCGTTATCCAGAAGCGATGCAAGCTGACTGATCAGCTTGCCTTCATGCTCATTGTAGAACAATTCCTTCTTCTTTATATTTGAGCATGACATCAGCTTTGATTCTAATCGCATGGCCACGGCATTCCGAATGTTATAGTCACACAGAAGCATTTTCTTTGCCTCATCTGTCAGGCTTATACTTGATCCGTCGGCAATACCATTGTTGCATGCAGATTCAATCAATCCACATTGTATCAGTCCGTTATCACCACTTACGAGACTCTTTTTAACAGCATTCACCATCCTACGGCTACTATGGAATAACTTCTCTATGACCGTTATACTATAACAAGCACGTCCAAAGTTAACAAGAGCAACGCACAGGAAGCAAAGCAGAAGTTGCTCATCATCATCCAGCGTATGATCCTTGCTATATGTAACCACCCCATTGGCAAATGAGAGGTGACGATTGGCAGACATCAGTTCCATAATATCGGAAGCAGCCTCTTCCCAACTAAGCTCATCTTCCTGAATGCCATCAAACACTTCATCCAATTCTTCTATTAAAATCTGAGCTGTTAAATTGGTCTTAGGCGTATATTCATACTTAAGTCCCTTTTCGAACGCATCAACTACCTCTTTACGTACGGAATACGCTTTCCTCTCTAGCCTGTCAACACCTTCTTTTAGCAGATGCTTATCCTTCAGGTCATCGAGTTCTTTGGCATACATCATCATCTTGATGTTTGAGCAGGAAAGATAGTTGCCAATTTCCTTGATCGTAACGCTATCATCCCTCTCAAGGCACACGGCAAAAAGAATGGCCTGAATCGGCGTCACATTCAGTCTTTGTGCCAGTTCATTCACCAATACCTTGTTCCACTCAAAGAACATCTGGTGAAGTTCACTGTCCTCTGCCCTATTGGCTATCTCTTCAATCAATTCAAGATAGCACATCGCCCTTGCCTTTTCTGTATCAATGGCCTCAAAAGACATTATCAACTCCTTTAATTCACTGTCACGCTTCGTTCTCGGAGCCAATCTGTTTGCTATTCTTGTTCTCATAACTTATATCATTAAAATAATGAAATATGACGTTTTACATCGTCAGGTAGTTCCCTGCCACTTTTCTTCGCTTTGTCGGTTTCACGTATCCAGCGTTCCAGCTCTTCGACCTGTGGATAATAGGAGTTTGGATGGCTTGGAGTAGAAAACAGATCATCCCAGCGCTTATTGCCAGATTCACAAATCAATTTGGCAGGAATCTCTATGTTGCGTTTTTTCCCATTACCCTTAGGAATCATATAAGTCTTGTATTGCGTAGTGAGTGGCTTCAGAACCTTTTCTATTGTCCTATTAAAACCGGAACGCTTTGAACGAAAGTCCTCGCTGAGCAAGAATTCCTTTATTTCCTTATATTCCTCCCCACGAATAACATCAGTATATCTATTTAACTTTTGCGAAATCGCATGATATATCCTCGTTATTTCGTAAGAATAATCGTGGATATCCTTGTCTCTTATCTCAAGTCCACCCTCTACCTTTTTAAGAAGAAAAAGATATACGGATGTGAACATACTCCTTATAGGTATTCTGCATTCATATTCTGGGAAGGTGATAATACCTTCATCAGTGAGGAAAATGGAACTTACCACAGATGATCTGTTATCATTATTATGTTTCTCTAAATTAATTCTAAAATCCTCATATCTGGCTATATGCTGTTTACGAGCCTCTTCATATAACTGCTTCTGTATTTCTATGGAGCCTTTAGGTACAGGAATCAGAAGGTCTAACACCATACCTGTTGTTTGGTCATAGAGTGCAGAATCACAAGAGAAACTTTCCTTAGATGCAATCTGAAGGAACAGTTCTTTGCGATATAACTGCCAAACGAGATATTCGGGATTTATGAGTTGAGTATTCACGTCCCAAAGAATCGCATTGGTTGAATCCAAATCCTCATCGGCATCAGTCCAATATATGTACCTGTGTTTCTCACTTACAGAATCCATATAGTCTACTAATACATTTGCAGAGACAACAGGAGCCATTTCACAAGCTTCATCCCAATAAAAAGATCCAGATGTTATCTCAAAAGCATTCTTGGGTGCTGTCGAGAATTGGTACCTTCTATAAGGAACATCAACTGCAATCTTGTCAATGTCTTTTCTTGTGATTAACTCGCTTAGTTTTACATATTCATATTGTCCTTCAATAGTAGGTTTCGGACATATATAATACTTAGGATTCAGCACATAGTCATCAGGTATGTCATCCCTGCATAAAGGTTTGTACATTTCGGTCTCATTAAGCCCATTCATGACCTCACGAAAGAATTTTGCAGTTTCAACCACTGCGCGTTCCTCTGGCAATTCCGTGTCTGCATTCAAGTTATGGAAAGAGAACGCATCAATCATTATAGGAGCGTCATACTTCTCCTCTGTCTTGAAGCAGAGTAAGGCCCTTTGTGTACCTTTGAGTTCAGGTAGTGACATAACCCATGCCAATCTGCCTGATTCCAATAGAAATCTTCGGTATTGACTATATTTATAATCACCCAACACATGAGGTTGAACGAACAAATATCCTTCCTTATAATCAAGTTCGAACATCTTATCGAAGATTTTTTTTGTCATATATTCATTATCTGGTACATCGCAGATAATATATTCATAATAGGATTGAGAAAAAAACTCATTACAGCTACCCACAAACATACTTGGAGGCCCCATACTCTCCCACGGAGTAAGTCTGTAATATCTCGGATGAAGAATATCCATAATGTATTCACGCATAGATGTGAAATCCTTTGTATACGAAACAAATTCATGATTTTCACAACATGACAAAAGAATACTGTTGGCATATGGAATATAGACATCACTACAATCTGGAATATCCACAAGAATCCCGAAGAAACCTGAAAAATCCGCAGTCTGCTGATTATTCCTACATAACCTCTCATAGGCATTGGTATATATCCAAGGGAAATTCGTAACAAAATCTCCACTTTTATACCTTTCACCAAAGAATGTATAATCAAATTTCCTATTATCAAAGATTCCAAAATCAAACAGCGTAAGTGTTCTACAGATTGACATGCCAGTATCCGTATCTACATCATCGTAAACCTTTCTCATGTATATTAATGCATCCACGAGATATGGATTTACATTTAGTGTTAGACAGAATCCAACTCTTGTGTATTTTGAGTTATCTTCAGGTTTCTCCCATGGAAATGGGAAGAATGGGTATGGGTGCTCATCAAGATACTTCACCGCTTCTTCGCCCTCATAACTATAAAGCAATAATTCAGGATACTCGATTTCTTTGTGTAATGCAGTTTCCTTAAAGAACTTTATGTCGCCGTCCCATGCAAAAAGAAGTATCGCCAATATTATTGGAGAGTTAGGAGCTTCCATATTAAACATGTCTATCAGATCTACGGTAACTTCGTTCTCTGTCAGTGGAGGGTTTATATCTTCTTTTAGTATCATAAGCGACAACAATTATTTAATTCGTATTGATATTTAACAATAACATACAATATCTGAACATATTTTTATATGTCAGCATTGTATTCCTTGATCTTCTTGGCAACTTCTTCAATTTCTTTAAAGATTACAATGAAAGGATTAGGATTCTCGCACAGATCACCATATGATACATTTACTATATGGTCCATTATATTACATCCTATCTCCGGGAACTTGTATATCAACTTGTTCATTGTGAAATTAGGATCTGAGATAAATGCAGCAAGGATAAGGACATACTCCTCGTCAGTAAGAGGAACATCGACATTGCAAGGTGAAGAGAAGGTACCATCTTTCTCATAAAACTCACGAATAGTGCATTTCGTGAATTTCTGGGGATCATTCAGGTCACATGAATCAAGATGGTTTAGGGTATAGACCGAGTCATTAGCCAAAAGCCTATCACGGAGTTCTACGTTTTTTTCAGCAAGGAATTCATCAAGATCAGCTCCATAGAGCTCATCATTCTCTGTCATCGTCTGCCAAGCCATTATCAGAGCTTTCTCATCATCTGACAACTTGTGACAATATATACCATGGCTATCATCGTCTATGGAGCCAAGTGTGACAGGGTAACTCTCCTCACGAGGATTATTGTTGACATATTCTTGAGCTAATCTCATTTTATCTGCCATTAGTTCTTTAAATGTTGTAATATCCATAACTGTTATATTTTTGTTAAACTTTATATTTCTGCTGCAAAATTAAGGATTTTTGTATTCATTGCCAAGAAAATTCACAAAAGCAACGTTGCTTATGTAATGATTTCTTTTATGGATCTCAAATACTTACAAATAAAATACGCATTCCTCATTAATTATATGAATCTCTCATTGGTATATACAAGGATATAACCAATGGCCTTATCTGCATACAGAACGGCCATTATGTTCTTGTTCATCCAGTTGACAGATGACATCATGTAGCGTTAACGGAGATTCTCGATAGGGAAATTGGCATTCTTCGTAACATACGGCAATTCTATGCACTAGCCCCCCAAAACCGGTATAACGGAATCTTTCTACACGTATGGTATCATTCGAATTGACAATAGCCTTCAGACCTGTAGTTGTACCACTCATAGGGTTTCCCGCAAAAGCAGCAATATACTCTACTGTATTATTCATTTTATTGATAGTACGGAAAGGCTCACCTTTATCGAACGCTTTTAGGATGGCACCGATACAAACCTGATGTTTTTCCAAATGCCAAACGGTAAATGGTAACCTTGCATAAAAATATTCTGCATTGGAATATATATCATCACGATGTTCATACAGAAATGGCAGGCGGAATATATATTCTTTAAATTTCTCATCAACAAATTGAGAACTGGGTACGATAATATTATTTTTCATATTCAAAAGATTTTAGTGATATACAGATAGTATGATTTTGTGACAGTTCGCTATCATATATCTGTCATATCATAGAGTTAAACAAACAAATACATCTGCAAAGATACATATTTTTTGCGCAATCTTTCTGCACAGAAAATTTATCTCATACATTTTAACTTTTTTTACATGAGAACACCTGCTCTTTTCAACCTAAGCACTGCTAACATCGTCGATGTGGCCAAGTGCCTGTGTAACTCTCTCCTCATGAGGATTATTATAGAGATATTTCTGGGCTAAACTTATTTTGTTTGCCATTACTTCTTTAAATGTTGTAATATCCATAACTATATTAAATTTCAAGTTAGACTTTTTGTTTCTGCTGCAAAATTAAGCATTTATGTATTCATTGCAAAGAAAAAACAAAAAACAACGTTGCTTGTATAATTTTTCTTTCCTATATTCCAAATCCTCGGTTGCGCCGAAAAAAATATTAAATACCAAAGATTTCAAATAAATCTTTTATTATAGCATCGTAAATGCGTAGTTACTCAAGAGTTAACGAACTATTGTCTTTTTATTACAAAAAATGGAAGAACGACAGTTCTATTACATCGTTCCCTATTGAACAATACTAGGTAATGTCAGAACAAGGCATCCCTTTTTTTTGAAAAAAATGCATTTTTTTTTTTGCATATTCCAATTTGTATATGTAAATTTGCATAAGAAATTGATGGAGTATCCGAGAAGATATCAAATACTTCGAAGAAGTATGCGTATTACAAGATTGCGAGTGAGAGACTTACATAACAAGCAAAACAAGAATGCCCATGACGATGATATAATGTTGAGTTCATTTGAAATAGCTAAAACAATAACGGACTTCATTACTTTATACGTTAATATCATTGCTCTATTATGACATATAAAAAAATGGGCAATCAAGTGGTTAAAATGCCCTATTATACCATAATACAATTAAATTAAACAAAATCGTATGGAAGAAAAGAATATACATCAAGCGAAATTCTACGTGGACTATGCGCTGGAAGCAGGAGGAGAAAGTGTCATTCATCGCTACTGGTTTACGATAGACCTCTCAGACGAGGAGTTTGAAGAGTTATATCAGCTGTGGTATAAGAATGATTGCTCTCTTCAGAGTTGGACAGCTGATGATAAAGGTCATGAGGCCTTATGTGACAAAATTGACGGGATTGCCTATCACTCTCTTAATGACCTTCTAAAGAAGAACGAAACTCAGTTCGTGAATCCTGTCGAATGTTTTTGGGAAATATCAAAAGAGACTGCTGATGCATTTTAGAACGGAGAAACGCAAGGGTATAACAGATAATACATGTGGAACTTAAAATATACTATCCCTTAGCCATGATTATTCCTGTTATAAATTATAGACTATTTAAGAATTGGTCTAAATTCGCGATCAAATTTCAACATACAAAAATCACGCCAATTATTATGTCTTTACTTTTTCTGTCTTGCACGTATACGAAAGGCATTTGTGGAGAAATTCGATGAGCACCTTGCAAACAACTATATCATAACAGGTGAGCGAGGATTACAGTATTCCATACCTCTTGACAGGGATCTGATTACATGGGAGGAATAGCCTTTAAGGTAAAAGTCTAAAGGCAATCACTATGCCTGCTAGATTCCCTCAGACTACATTTCAGATTTCTTGATATACTCCAGAAGGATGGCGGCATTGAATGCCTTGCCATCCTTTTTCGCTGTTATATGGAGATGCGGACCTGTTGACGCTCCTGTATTACCAGAAATGGCTATGACTGTACCAGCATCGACATAGTCATTCTCGCCAACAAGATGTAATGAAAGGTGGCAGTAACTGATTGTATATCCACCAGTCCTAATGACTAGGAACTTTCCAGACCTATTATCCTCCCCTACCCTTACAACAGTACCAGGAAACATAGAATACACCTTCTCGTATCTTGCCAGAAGGTCAATACCATTATGCAATACGTACTTGTGGGAAATCGGATGTCTCCTCATTCCAAAGCCTGAAGATATATGTACCGACTTCAGGGGATATGCAACATATTTATTATACTCCAGAATACCATGAGTCTTATTTGAATCAAGAGGCTTACGCTTATTGGCAAGAATACTGTCACAACGCATTTCATCTAGAGTATTGCTTGACACATCCTTCCTTATTACAGGACTTCCAATCGTATTGAACTGAGCGGATGACGGTATAGCATACAAGCCAACCAAGAGACTATTTATTAGTATGTTTTTTAGTTTCATGATGCAAAACTACGATTAATTAACCATACTGACAGAAAAACCGCTTCACAACACTCCAATTCCTAACTTTATTTATAGTTATAGTATGATAATTTGCAAAATAACATACTATTATGCTAATTATACTAAAACACAGCCTCGCTTACATGCCTTTTTATGCATATAAGAAAAGTATGATGTAATTTTGCCTTCGATTTTATTCAGGATAACAAATTTCTATACTCTAATGAATTATAATTTTGCAGAAAGCGAGATGCCTTACAGCACGCTCGAACGCTTCGGACTCACACAGGCAATGATTGACGACCTCCCGACCGATGTTCTCCATAACATATACAATGGACATCGTTCCCCGACATTGCCTGTCAGTATCATCTCTGAAGGCGATGAAGAGGTAAAGGCGAGAACGCAGTTCGGACTTATACGTACCCAGGAAGGAGGTGTTGACGTTCTCTTCTACCCACAATTAGAAGAGTATGACCTTCAACTCTTCAACGACCAGCAGAAACAGAATCTAATCACAGGGAAAGCAATCATCGGCCACATGGAGAGCAACGAGGAAGGCAATGAGCGAGGAGCCAAGTGCTTCTTCCAACTCGATCCCTGTACACGGCAGGTCTTCAGCGTCCCTACTCCTGTCATCGGTCGTAACATCCAGTATGTGGCAGACCGCTACCACCTCACAGGTGCAGAGATGCAGAAGATACAGAACGGTGACGTTCTCACTATCATTGATGACGACGATGAGGTATCAATAGGCATCGACCTCAACTCACATACAGGCATCCGCTTTGCTGCAGGCAATGAAGCCGTATGGAAAAGAGAGTCAAAGCGTGAGTGGGATAAGTACAACTTCGGTGTGTTCGGCTGTTGGATTATGGATGACGACGGCAATCTTGACTATGTACCAGAGGAGAACTACACCGATGAGATGTGGAACGAGCAGAAGAAGCTCGGCGCACGCATGTATCAGCGTTAACACTTAACAAACAACAAAAAAAGGAAATGGCAACATCAAAGTATTATCCAGAAGATGAGCTTGTGGAAAAGTTCCAGAGCGGAGAATATGGTTGGCTAGACTATGTGAACCACCATTCACCTGAGTGGCAGGAGGAATACACAGAATTCTGCAAGGAACGCGGTCTCACCGTCAACGAGGAGAGTGCAGAGCAGTTCGTTGAATGGAAAGGTGATCAGATGGAGTCTGGCGAGTAGGAAACACCAATCAATAAAACACACAATGTCAATCAGATCAAACTCATTACCACAGAGAGGTGACCTGGCTCCAGAATTACAGGGCATCCTCCGACGCAATGGTATGCAGGCGCACATCATTCGTCAGGGGGATGGTCTCCTGCTGGCAGTACAAGGGCACGACTCGCCTCTTCTCACCTACCCTGTCTCGCCACATCAGGTAAAAGCCCTGACGGACTGGGGTACCAACCATGCCAACAAGACGGCATATAACACCTTTGCTGCTCTTGTCGGCAAGGATTTCTACATGCCAAGGGACTTTGTACATGCACGAAATGCCAACGGACGTGTAGCTATGGGACTTCACGGTTATCGTATAGGCGTTGGTGAGTATGGCAGAATGCCATGGGACAGACGAGGCATCCATCCTGTTATAGACCCCTATCACGGTCGTTTCCTTGGCTGGACACCGCGTCAGCAGGAGGGATTCCACATGCGACGAGTGGGCGGTGCAATGTTCATGCAGGGAGCACCAATCGTTCCAGAGCGTCCTGACAGACGCATGAAGCCAGGTGAACTGCAGAATGGCGGTTATGGCTTCTACTATAAGGGACGGCAGGATGTAGCACAGCCACAGCAGGATGTCCTACAGGACCTCAAAGCAGTCATCACACCAGTAGAAACACGTCCACGGCCACAGGAACCAGCAAAGCCATACAAAGAACTCATCACATCCAATGTCTATTTCAGCAACGAGAAATGGCAGGAATGCCTGTCAAGCCACGGCATCGTCATTGATACAGATAAGAAGACGCTGACCATCCAGTCATCTGCAGCAAGCCAGGACTTCGTCTATGACCTGACAGATGAAGAGGTCAGAAAACTCACAAACAACTCCATCAAGGACGTTCCGGTACAGTCACGTCTGGATATTATCAACAATGTCATAAAGAATGACTTTGCGGACAGGATTACCATGGAAATGCTCAATACGAGGGAACAGATAGGTATCAAGCTCCATCCATCCGTCGATCAGGAGATGAACCAGCGTCAGCAAGCCATGGAACAGGCTTCTGTTCCTATCGTATCAGACAGTCAGCAGGTCACCAAGGAAGGCGAAGACCGCAGTGTCGCACATGTTGACGGACAGTCACTCTATGAGATAAACGAGAACAAGGGATGGTTCCGTGAAGGGAGACACGGCCGTGAAGTCAGTGTTGACGACATCAGGGTAGAGCCAGTCAGGAACGAAAAGGGAGAACTGCAGAAGGATGCCAAGGGCAATAGCCTCTATCGGATGACAGCCGTCATCAACGGTGAAAGCATCAGCCACGAGATAACCCAGAAGCAGTATGACAAGTTCATGGCTATCGATGACTACCATCGCATGAAGCTATTCTCCCATATCTTCCATGAGGTAGATATGAAGAACATACCAGGCGCACCTAATATAGGAGCCAAGATAGGAGGAGCATTACTTGCTGGATTAGCAGTCATGGGTGAGCTGGGACGAGGCCATAGCGGTCCTTCCGTCTTCGTTGAACATCACCATGGTCACGAGCCACGCCCTCATGTCTATTTCAAGGACGGTGTCGACTCCCCGCAGGAACTTGCAGCACGTGCCTTCGATGCTGGTCTCAACGCAGGAGAACACGGTGTAGGTCTTGGACATAGCAGATAAACACCAATACAGAGTTACCACAGACTTATGAGCGACCTATCCTACGACGACTTCAAGAACCGACTCAGCATACAGGAGGTCTTGATAGATGCAGGCTATACGCATTACAGGCGTGACGGCTTGCGCTATCCCTCGTATGTACGACTGGACAGCAACGGTCATAAAATTCCGGGGGACAAGTTCCTTGTTACGGCTAATGGGCTCTGTTGCTTCAAGCCTCCAGTTATCAGGAATTACAATGTCATCAGCTTTATCAAGGAGCATCCTGACCTGTTTTCCGACTACACTCCTGGGATGGACAAAGACAGACTTGTCAACCTTGTCTGCAACCGTCTCCTCAACGAGCCTGTTGATGTAAGGGAATCCAAGATCATAAATATGAAGCAGGACAAACAGACGTTTGACATAGGTGATTACACGCTGACGCAGTTCAGGGGAGGAACTGACGGCAATTTCCGCATGTTCTATCCCTACTTTGCCCAACGGGGCATTGACCTTCCGACCCAGACAGCCTTCAGGAATGGTTTTGTCATAGCCTCCATTCATGGAAACAATGGGAAGACCTATTCCAACCTCTCCTTCCCTATGCGAATACCCGATAAGGAAGGAATCGTCGGACTGGAACAGAGAGGCTTGAAGATGAATGACGGCACATCATACAAAGGCATGGCACGAGGCAGTAATGCCAGTGAAGGCATGTGGATATCAAGTCCCAATAACACCAGGCTCAGTGATACCAAACATGTCTTTGTATTCGAGAGCGGCTATGATGCCATGGCATTTTTCCAGTTACATACAGGCAAGGACAGCCAGCACGATAATACCGTCAAGGAGGATCTTAAGTCGGCTGTCTATGTCTCTACAGGAGGCAGTCCCTCCTATGGTCAGATGAGCGGACTCATCAAGAGCGCACCAAACGCCACTTTCCATCTGGGATTTGACAATGACATAGCAGGAAGGCAGTTTGTAATGAATTTCAGGGACATAGCCTATAAGTCCAGTCCCGTTCATCCCGATAACGTTTCGGCGGAGATGAGACCGTTCATTGAGACATTCAAGGGAATCATCGAATCCACAGACATGCTCTGTCAGATCAACGATGAGCGTTATGATGCACTTCCAAAAGACCTCAAAACCCTGTATGTCAGGTATGACACAGCAAGAGAAGAAGCCTTGGAAGCCAAGCGATCCCCATTTCTTTGTAAAGAAGACAAGGAAGAAGCATTGGATAAGATGCACGATGCCTTTGTGAACTTCAGGACGGCCCTCTTGGATAAGCTGAATGTCAGGGAAGGACAATATCTGGGAGGAGTCAGGATTGTCAGAGAGGAACCGTCAGAAGGATATAAAGACTTCAATGATGAACTGCTTGGCAGGAATGGTCATCCCCTTGTAGGTCAGACCGTCAGGAAGACACACGAGGTTGAGGAAAACGAGAACGAGACACATCACGGATTCAGGAGATAACGCTATGCAACCACAAATCAGACGTTTCAATACCATTACTCTGCGTCCGCACTGGGGACAGTATGTAATATCACAAGGCTTCATGATCCTTGCCACCCTTATACTGTTGATTGTAGCAGGTCATGACACAATAACGTACAAGGCACCTTTCCTGATACTCGGCGGTTTCACAGGCTCACTTGTCCTGTACAGGTGTCTGTATCTGAGTATGCTAAGATTCATCATTACAGGCGAGCAACTTATAGTCCAGCATGGTGTACTCAACAGGACAAGCGACTATATAGAACTGTACCGTATCGTCGATTTCTGTGAAAGCAGGAACATCCTCGAACAGATGTTTGGAATCAAGACCGTCAGCATCTATAGTGGTGACAGGACTAATCCGAGGCTGGACATCTATGGTATCAGGGAACGTACAGATGTGGTTTCCATGATCCGTGAACGTGTAGAATACAACAAACGAAGCAAAGGAGTCTATGAAATCACCAACCGCTAACAGTCAGGTACAATACTTCAACGGCTTGGGATGCCAAGGTAGCCGTTGGACGAAGATCATTGCCACAACCCTTTCCCTTTTCCTCTTTGCAGGAAACGTGAAAGCACAGATAGCGTCAAGCAATCCCCTGGAGTATGTGGCACTGGCAGAAGGCAACGAGCTTATCAACGGACAGATCACGAGCCAGATAGAAGACCAGCAGAAGACGGCACTTTTCCAGAACACCATCGCGGCAGAGTTCACCAAGATACACGAGTGGGAGCGCAAGTACAACTCCTATCTGAAGACGGCAGAAGGCTATGCTTCAACGCTGAAGGCAAGTACCTCCCTCTATGACGATGGTGTAAGGATCTTCCTCAGCCTCTGCAATCTCAGGAAAGCCATTGAAAAGAACCCGCAAGGCATAGTCGCGACAGCCAGTCTGAACAACCTGTATATCGAGACAGCCACAGAACTCCTCACCGTCTATACGACGTTAAGGGATGCCATAGCCAAGGGCGGAAGTGAGAATATGCTCACAGGGGCAGAACGGAGCAAGACCCTCTGGGCACTCAATGACAGGTTGGAATCGTTCAACAAGAAGCTCACCAGGCTCAGCCTCAGTATCAGATACTATACAATGTCCGATATGTGGCATAATGTCACCGCAGGAATGCTTGACCGCAGTAATGGCGAGATAGCGCATCAGGCTATGGGCAGATGGCGGCGATGTGCAAGTGCTGTAGCCCCATAAACCAGAAATAACATGAAGCATATTCTCCTCACATTAACCCTTTTTCTCTTATTTCCCTTCTGTAAACAAGGATTCCTTCATGCCCAGGGGCAGGATCCTGTGCTTGCAGGAATGATAATGGCGTACACAGACAAGGCAAAGAAGGAACTGAAGCAGCAGGAAGCCATGATGCTTATGGAAACCACAGGTCATATATGGATCAAGGATGAGGTAGAGGGTACTACCAGCCTTCAGAAGGAGTTCAATAGCTATCTGGACCAGTTCCATAGCATCATAGCCTATGCTGCACAGGTTTATGGCTTCTATCATGAGATAGACAAGATGACAGACAACCTTGGTTCGTTCTCAGATCAGCTTAGTGCCCATCCAGGCAATGCCTTGGCAGTGGCACTCTCCTCCAACAGGAACAAGATATACCGGGATATCATCATGAACAGTCTGGACATTGTCAATGATGTCAGGCAAGTGTGCCTCTCCGACAGCAAGATGACGGAGAAGGAACGCATCGAGGTCATCCTTGGCATCAGGCCGAAGCTCAGGCTGATGAACCAGGAACTCAGGCGATTGACCATAGCCGTCAAATACACCTCACTTGCAGACGTATGGGCAGAGATAGACTACAATGCACGTGAAGGAGCAGACAAAATGTCCGTAACACGTAAATGCATGGAACGATGGAAACGTAACGGCAGGAGATAACGAATAGCAAACAGAATATCAACACTAAAAGTCAAAGGAATGGGTTGGGCTTCATTTTTGAAATCATCACTAAGGCTGGGTGGCAGTGCCACACAGGCTACCATAGGTTCGGCAGGTAAGGCAATCATACATCCAGCAACCACAATACGCAACCTCGGTACAGCGACAAAGGCTGCTGTCGTAGGAGGTGGTGCAGCATACGTAGGATGGCAGAAACTCACTACGGATCAGAGCGTCGTAGGCATCGTCAGCGACGCAGTCATTGGCGAGAAGGCGACGGAGAAGGTCAGTGAAACCATTGGGGGAGTTGCCGACGGAGTCAATGATCTGAAGGATTCAGTAGGACACCTCTCAGACAATGTAAGCAATGCCTTCAGCAATGCAGACAGCAAATGGAGCGGTATGGGTAATTTCCTCAAAGGGATCTTCTCAGGCAACGGTGGGGATATGTTCGGCAACTTCTTCAGCAACCTTGGACATGGCAATGTCTCAGGACTCAGCCTTGTCGGACTTGTCGTCAGTGCCCTACTCGTCTTCGGACGCTTCGGCTGGCTCGGCAAGATAGCCGGAGCAGTACTCGGAATGATGATGATAGGCAACAATGCCAACATGAACCAAGTACAGGGAAGCAGAAAGGACACACAGTCACAACTGGCACAGGCAGCACCAGAACAGGGTCAAAGCAACGGTGGAGGTATGCGACGATAAAATATTAAACATCAATCATATAGTAATATGCAGTTCACGCAAGAGATGATGCTTCATTCAGACAGCGGCTACTGTATGCCGTTCGAGGAGCGAGACAAAGACGTTGAGATGACCTTGGGCTATGGAAAGCAGAGGCATCCAAAGACAAATGAGACTTTTTTCCATCACGGAACAGACTTCAAGGCACCGCACTATATGCTTTCAGCCATATCTACGGGAAAGGTCACTGGCATGGGAAACGATTCCGTTCATGGTATCTACCAGATTATCCGATATGGAGATTACGAGGTGAACTACGGACACCTCAGTAATGTCTTCGTAAATTACGGACAGTCGGTAAAGGCTGGCCAGATAGTAGCTGTAACCGCCAACCTTCTTCATATTGAAGTCAGATACAAGGGACAGGAACTTAATCCTCTGGAGTTCCTTACGATGCTATATGGTAATCTCAAAGCAGTAGAGAAGCAGGGAAAGGTCGGTATGCCTGAGTTCGTAACCATTGACATGGACGTACATACCATCTATGACAAAGACCAGGATGAAATAGAAGACCTTATGATGCGGTTCCTTCCAACATACCTCTCAGATATGCAGGAAGGTCTGTACCTTGTTCCAGAGCATACGGAACAGGCATTGAGGAATATCTTCACTATGTCAGCCATGAAGAATTACTTCTACGAGACATTGCCAAGCATGGCAAATCCCCTGGGTATGACATCCAGAAGCCTACCATTGGCTGAGAAGGTACAGAACCTCCTCATTGGTGACTTCCTCAACTATCTGGCTTTACGTCATCAGATATTCCTTTCATCCATGAGTGCCATCGAAAAAAAAAAGCACATGACAGGGCTATAGCCAGTAGCGGACTCATAGATCCTCTTGCGGAACTGGACTTCGACATTCAAAGCTTCGACATATCGAGGATAGTCAGCGTCTATCCAGACCGTTCCGGCATCAGATGGTGGACGAAGGCATGGTTCAATAATTCAGAGAAAGGAGAAGCGGCAATAGAGATAGACAGGCAACTGGCCATCAAATTCATCAACGATAACATAGAAAAGGATGACTGGCTTGAAGAATACTTTCCCAAGCAGATGGAAGTCTATCATAATGCAATAGAACAGACAAGAGAACAGATTCTAAGCCAGCTTAACATCTAGTCAAGTTGATAAATCTATCTCTAAAACATTATTTACAAATATAAATTACTACTTAAAGCATGAGTGTAACCGACAGAGATAAGATATTCAATGATAAGGTGATACCAATTATGGACAAAGTTCGGGATGACCTGAATAACAAGAGAGCTGATGAACTCAGGAAACACAGCACCTCTTTTCCTGGTTTACTTATAGGTTCTGCTGGTCCTGATGGTGGAATGGCTGCTATGGATTCCTATCAAGACAGCCTCAAGATTACAGGAAAATGGAACTCCAAGACCACGGAAGACTATATCGCCATGGTGAAGGACGAACTCAGGAAACAGCATATCACTGTTGACGCCTCCATGGAGAAAAAGATGATCGACAAGATGGTTAAGGATGTTGTCCCGAAATCATCAGCCGAATACATCATCAGGAAAGCAGCCCAAAGCAGTATCTTCTATATCTCAAAGGAAGTAGGCAACTCTCCTGTTGACAAACACATAAATGCAGAAGCAGAGAAACTGTACAAGCCTTCTGCCTTTGAAAAGAATGCTGGCATTGTCCTTGGTTCAACAGCAGACCTGCTCTCTATGGGAGGCATTGGCGGAGGATTCAAGACCGCAGCAACATGGGTCGGAGGAGACTTGCTAGCCAGCAAGGTCATTGACAGAACTGGTATTCCGTCTGTCATAGCCCCAGGGTATGAGGATGAGTACCGCAAGCTACAGGCACAAAACAAGTCAGACTGTCAAAAGGAAAAAGCAGGGAAAAAGCAAGAGACAAAGGATTACGGACGTGTTCAGGAAACGAAGGACTCCCCTACTCCACATTCAGAAGCCCCTCAACAGCAGAATCCAGAAAAGACAAATTCTAATGGATGGACTGGATTGCTAACGTCATTTGGCCTTAACGGACTTGGAGACATCACACATAACCTTGGCTATGTACTGGCAATGCTACCTGACATGCTCGTAGGGGTGTTCACAGGCAAGACAAAGAACCTGAAAATAGAGGACAACATGCTTCCCCTGGCGAGTATCGTTGCAGGAATGTTCGTAAAGAATCCGATATTGAAGATGGTTCTCATGGGCACAGGCGGCTTGAATCTCTTGAACAAGGCAGGTCATGAGGCAATAGACATCCAGAGGGATAAGAACATGACCTATGCCCATGTAGGAAAAAGCAATTACCGCATCTATCCTGACGAACCGCTCAATGAAAGGATCAGCAATCCCCAGATCAAGGGCAACTGCCTCGTTGCAAACATAGACAGGGTTCTATGTACGATAGCATTGCCGGACACCGTCGTTGAAGCCTACAATCAGGGTGCATTACCAATGAACACACTGGCTAATGCCGTTCTGGCAAAGAATGACCAGATGAGACAGATCGCGCAGCAGAACTATGAGCAGAACAGGCAGCAGTCAGTCTATGCGCCACATGCCCAGCGATAATCACTTACATATTCATGATAATGTATAAATCATCAACATCATGAAAAGATACTGGTACAAGTTCCGTGTCAAGTACGGAAAGGAACTAGGCACAGGAAATAAGAAAAAGGTCAGCGAGGAATACCTTGTCGATGCAGAAAGCTTCACGGAAACGGAGAAACGGGCAAACAAGGCTGCAACAGAACTTATCGGGACGCGGGATTTTGACATAACGGCCATATCCCGTGAACCCATCACGGAAATTCTCCGGGATGATGAGGACGAAGACAATCAGTGGTACAAAGCCGTCGTTGCCCTCTTCAGTATGGATGAAGAGTCTGGAACCAGGAAATCATCGCCACAGACAATGTATGTCAATGCCTCAGACATCAATAATGCAGCCAATATACTGACAGACCGTATGGCAGACAGCAATACTGACTGGGAGATCAAGTCGATAGCAGAGACAAAAGTCCTCGCAGTCCTAAACTACAAGGCATAAACCACAAATTCAGAATAGCAATGACAGAAAAGACACCACAGGAGAAGGCTGCAATAGACAGGCTGACAAGTCTGTTTGAACAGGCATTCGAGAGAGCTAGCAGGAACGGAGGCATCTGGCTTAACCAAGAAGGAAAGAAATCCCCGGCCTTCTATCAGAAGGGAGTACAGATTTCCCCTTTCAATGCCGTCATCCTAGGCTTGCATAGCGACCAGAACAACTACAAGACCAATCTCTACACCCTTTTCTCTGAAGCCAAGAAGAGAGGTGAGTCCGTTCAGACAAAGGAGAAGGGAATACCATTCTTCTGGTATAACTGGAGTGAGTACCAGAACAGGCATAACCCCGAAGACAAGATCAGTCGTAACGACTATCAGTCATTGCCGGCTGATAAGCAGAATGACTATAAGGGCATCCGTACACGTGAAGTACGTTTCCTTTTCAATATCGACCAGACTACCCTTCCGATGGCAGACAAGGCATCGTATGAGAACGCTGTACACGAATATGGCGGTCTGAGTAACAGAGATGTCGATGAGTCAGACAAGAATCTTCGAACGTCTGTCGACGAACTCATTAATAAAGTCAGCGAAAACATGGTTGAGATCCGAAAGGATGACAGTTTCGGCATGGCTTTCTACGATTCAAGGAATGACATTGTCAGGTTACCTGGCATAGGTGACTATGCGGATTATCACGACTATGTCCGTGATGTCGTAGCCAACATCGTAGAAGCAACAGGTCATCCGCAGCGTCTTGCACGTGATGGAATGCTAATGGAAAATGCAAGAAAGCCGTCAGAAGATGCCCAGAAACAGAATCGTCTTGTAGTAGAGATTGCATCAGCGATCAAAGCACAGGAACTTGGTATTCCTGCCAAGCTGTCTTCCTCTTCAATGGAAATGACAGACTACTGGATAAGGGAGATGAAGGAGAATCCATGCCTCTTTGACGCTGTAGAACGTGATGTAAACCAGGCTCTTGCCATGATCAAGAATGCTGAGAATGGCGAGAAGGTTGAACTCAAATCCGTTCAGTCAGGAAAGGAAGGCTCCAATATCCTCCCCAAGCACTATTATGTGGCAGACGAGATAAAGGGACTTCCCAACAAGGACACCAAGGAGTTTGTCGTTGTACGTGATCCAGTGTCATTGATGGCAGACGTTGTCCTGCCAGCAGGTGCATCCCACTCTGTAGACAATGAGATTCCTGGTATGAACAAGAATCGAATAGAGCACGCCCTCCAGAAAGAAGGCTATGAGACTGTTACTTTCTATAATGTCAATGGCTCATTCGGCTATCGTCCAGACGATCATTTCTTTGACGGAAAGGAAGTTTCCGTAGCACGAATGAACAAGTGGAATCTTGAAGACCTCACCAAGCTTGATGTAACAGATGCCGTCCGTCGTTCAAATGCCATAGACTTTGACAGGATTCTTATGCTGAAGGATGACGAAGGGAAATGGGCGTTATACCTGAAGCCTGAGAATGAAAAGGCATTCAGCGTCTATCCGGACAAGGCAGACGTGAATCATTTCTTCACTACCCTGAAGCAAGGCAACGAGGAACAGTCAGACCAGATCCGTGGCGAGCTGGCACAGAAGTACTATGCTCTGGCAGCTGACAAACCAGAAATAAAGGTTGACCTCTTCAAGAGCAATGCATCAGCAGGGGAAATTGCCAGAATAGAACGTGTCAACATCTTCAAGACCAAGGCAACGGAAAAGAATCCAAGCGTCATCCTGTGCCTTCCCACCATAAATGGAGTGAAGCAGAAGCCACGTGAGGTAAGCCCTCAGCAGTGGTTTCGTCTATGGCTTGCCGATGACATGAAAGACTACAAGACTCATCTTGCAGCAAGTCTCTTTGCGGATGTCCTGCGCAAGGATCAGAGCAATTCCGTTGCTGTAGGTACGTCAATGTCTGAACAGGAGGCACAGACAGAGACCAAGGAAACGCAACACACGGATCTCCATGAAGACAATGAGAAGCATGAACGGAATGAAGAACAGGCTAGTGACGATAACCGTCAGCATGAAGAGAAAAGCAGAGCAGATGCTACCAGGCAAGAAACGGAACCAGCATCCAATGCTGTTGATAGTCCCCTTCTCAGGCAGTTCTATGACCTGAAGTCGAAACATCCTGATGCACTTCTTCTTTTCCGTACAGGCGATTTCTATGAGACATACGGTCAAGATGCGGAAAAGTCATCGAGGATTCTTGGCATAACTCTCACCAAGAGTACAAAGACAAAGGACAAAGAAGGCAAGCCTCTGACAATGGCCGGATTCCCTTATCATGCCCTTGACAGCTATCTGCCAAAACTCATCAGGGCTGGGGAGCGTGTAGCCATCTGTGACCAGATAGAAGCACCCAGGCGATCAGGCAACCAGAATGAGAATGCCAATGACGGGGCAAGGACGGAACAGCAACAAAAACAGATAAAGCAGGACTCCCAACAAATGGGATTCCACCGATAATCATACAAACATGTTCAAGTTAATACCAATTATTATTATGATTACAGGATATACAAATAATGCAGAGAAATCTGCAAACACATCTCTGGAACCTTCATCACCAAGCGCGGCAGAGATTTCACGTTCAAACAATGAGATGTTCAGACAGGTGGCAGATCTTGCACTTGGCCATCAGAAGTTCAATGGAGACAAGGACTACAATGCCATTGACAAAGGTATCAAGGACAGGGTCATAGACCTTTCTTCATACGTAAGAGGCATGACAACTACCAAGCTCAACATGATGGAAAACGGAAAGCTTGTCCTTTCGATGACACAGGACGGCAATCTGGTACATCATGCCATGACTCCGAAGGAACGTAACATAATGTCAGAAGTTCTCAATAACCAGAATCTCACTGATGACCAGAAACTGGACAAGCTGACATCCATGGTAAGCAATATAGCCCTGACTACCCAACTTCAGATGAACTTCGAGAAAGGCATGTCACAGGGTGAGTCTCATTCTATGCACAGATAATGAGTTCTTCAAGACAGGAATACATCGAGGCCTATTCAGAGCTGGCAAAGGTACAGATGCGACGATATGGAATACCAGCATCCGTTACCCTTGCCCAGGCAATCATTGAATCTGCCAACGGCAAAAGCACTCTCTCCAATGTTGCCAACAATCATTTCGGAATCAAAGGTGATTTCCATGGCAACTATGTCCTTGCCGACGATGACAAGCCCAATGAACATTTCAAGAAATACGACAATGTAGGACAGAGTTACGAGGATCATTCCAAGGTACTTATGAATGATCGTTACCGTAAGCTGACAAAGAACCTAGCTCCAGATGACTATAGAGGATGGGCGGCAGCCATCAAGAAAGGTGGATATGCCACCGACGGTAATTATGTCAAGACCATTGTCGGTGTCATTGAAGGTGCCAATCTCCAGAAGTATGACCAGATGGTTATGCAGGAGATGAAGTCTCAGGGAAAGAGTTTCGGTATTGAAAGCAATCCCTTGGAGATATCGACAAGCCTAAAGAATTCCAATGGGAAACGTACAGAACCTGACATGGATTCAGAAGGCAGGAAATTCAGTTTTCCATTGAATAGAAGTGAGTTCATGCTCGTTACATCCCCTTTTGGTATTCGCCGTGACCCTATGGATCACAGCAAGCAGCAGATGCATAAAGGCATTGACATACAGACCAGACATGAAGCTGTCCTTGCAACAGAGGATAACGGACGTGTCATCAAGGCAAGCCAGAACATCAATACAGGAGGTGGAAGAACCGTAACCATTGAGTACAATCGTAACGACGGAAGCAAGTATCAGTGTACGTACATGCATCTTGACAGTATTGCAGTAAAGGTCGGCGACACCGTCAGTGCAGGTCAGAAACTGGGTATCAGCGGAAATACAGGAACCCGAACCACGGGAGAGCACCTTCATTTTGGAGTTAAAGTATTTTCCGGGGATGGCACATCGAGGGATTTGGATCCTGCTGCCTATCTTGCAGACATAGCTCAGAGAGGAAACATAGAGCTTCAGGCACTACACAATGGCAAGGACATCATCGCACAGTACAAGGTCGAAGGGATTTCCAATGGGAAGAAAGATGATAACGGCATTAATTCAAATCTGTCACCAGATGACTGGATGAAGAAGATCCTGAGTTCTGAAGACAGTGGCGCCAGCATCCATTGCGGTGATCCAGTCATAGAAATGGCTATTACTATGTTCACCAGCCTTATGGCTCTGGCAGTGAGCATTGACGGCAAGAATGAGGAGGAGAAGATGCAAGCTGCTACAGATGCCGCTATTAGCAAAAGTATAAGCCTGACATCACTACTCCCTTCTCTCAAGGAATGCAGCATTGTCCTGCAAGGAGGAAAGCCATGCCTACAGGTGAATAACGGCAATGTCAGTTTTTCCCATGAACTAAGTAATGCAGAACTGTCAAAGCTACAGCAGACACTTGGCAATACAGCCATGTGTGACGATGAGAAGCGAAGAAGCATAGGTTCCTTAGTGAACGGTATCATCGCTTCCCAACAGGCTTCACAGAACTACCGTCAGGGAATCGATTCTTCCCTGAGAAATCAGGAATCAATTCAACTGAAATAATTACCCAATCTGTAAAATAATCAATTATTAATCTATGATCAAATGTAATGTAACAATTTGTGGTACTGTATCTCGTGCAGCACAGATGCGTACCAACAAGGAAGGCAAGCCCTTTATGACGCTCGGAGTCAGTATCGTCATACCTGCCAAGTCAGGAATCAACAAAACTGTCGAAGTCAGCGTAGCAAAGGATGGCGGCTCTGAAAGTGAACTCTCACAGTATACCGTAGGTAGTCGTATAGAGATTGTCGGTGTCCTGACATTCCACAAGAAGGGTGATGCACTTTTCTTCAACATGTCGGCTACAGGAATCAATAACTTTGACGTATCTGGTGAAGACAGCGTAAAGGGAGATATGGAATTCCGTGGATCTCTTGGTAACAAGATTGAGTGCAGGGACGATAAGAAAGGCAACCCATTCCTGACATTCTCTGCGTTCAGCACAGAGAAGAACGGGGAGGAGTTTGACTTTACGTGGGTTCACTTCGTGTTTTTCGGAGAGAGACAGAAAGCCTGGATGATTCCCAAGGCAGGTATCGAGGCAAAAGGAGAACTTCAGCTAGGAGTCTTCAATGATCATATAGACATCACCTGCCGTGTCAGTGAGATAAAGGAATATGAGAAGAAGCCTTATACTCCAAATGTAGAACACTAAGAAATCCTATATGGCAGATACAAAAAAATACAATTCAGACGGTCGAAGTGCAGAGGACAAAGCCTTGGATAAGTTTGCCGAGATGATGATTGAGCGAATCTCATCTATTCAGCAGGACTGGAAAAAGCCTTGGTTTACAGAAGGGGGATTGTCATGGCCGAAGAATCTCTCTGGTCGAGAGTATAACGGCATGAACGCCCTAATGCTCATGATGCACTGTGAGAAGCAAGGCTATAAGCTTCCTGTCTTCTGTACTTTTGACCGTGTCACGGGATTGAATTACTCCAAGGACAAGCAAGGTGCCCGGCAACAGGTCAAGGATGGCAACGGTGAACCCTTACCTCATGTAGGAGTCAACAAGGGCGAGAAGAGCTTCCCTGTGTTTATAACAACATTTTCTGTTGTAGACAAGGAGACAAAGGAGAAAATCAAGTACGATGACTACAAGCAAATGCCAGAGGAAGAGCGAGCAAAGTACAACGTCTATCCCAAGCTTCAGGTGTATAATGTCTTCAATGTAGCTCAGACAAACCTTCAGGAGGCACGTCCTGACCTATACAAGAAACTCGAAACTGCCAACTCCCAGTCACGCACAAAGCAGCAGGATGGCAATGACTTTACATTTCCAGCCATTGACAAGATGATCAAGGATAACGAGTGGATATGTCCTATCAAGCCAACCTACGGTGATGAAGCATATTACTCAATATCCAAGGCTGAGATTGTAATCCCTGAGAAACGACAGTTCAAGGATGGAGAGTCGTTTTACAGCAATCTTGCCCATGAAATGGCACATAGCACAGGAGCAGATAACCATCTTGGCAGACTGAAGCCAACGTCATTCGGAAGCAAGGAATATGCGCGTGAGGAACTTGTGGCAGAACTAAGCGCAGCTCTTGTCTCTCAGCGTTACGGTATGTCCAAGAATATCAAAGAGGATTCTGCTGCCTATATCAGATGCTGGCTTGAATCCCTGAGAGAAGAACCACAGTTCATCAAGACAGTTCTCACGGATGTCAAGAAAGCATCCCACATGATCAATCAGCATATCGACGCTGTTCAGATCAAGATCGACAATGACAAGGAGATAGGAAATAGTGTGGAGAATGCAGGGATGGAGCGATCGGTTACTTTTGAGATTCCTGAATGGTCATTGCCATATATATTAAATGGTGATGCCGGAGGTCTTACTGACAATGAGAAGGAAATCGTTGACAAATTCCTTGATGAGAATTTCCCTGACGGCTTCATTCCCGAAGTTAAGGAAGGGACGGAAAAGGAATTCAACACCTATCCAGCCTTTGGGGAGAGAAATGAGAATGCACTTACCAACAGAGGCGAATCACCATATCTTGCAACCAAGACCATAGAAGTCCAGTTCTCACAAGCTGGATATTTCGAGGTGCGCTCCGAGGAAGATAAAGACTATGCGACACATGTTGTAGTTGACAATACCAAGACTGTGGATGCAGCCAAGCTACCTCCCAAATCAGATATTCAGGAAGAAACTCATTATCATTTCGGACGATAACCATGATATGATTCTATATAGAAAAAGGGCAGACTACTTCAAAGGTAATCTGCCCTTTTTATATAACTTGTCAATATCTAAAAACTAAGAACTAAAGGCAAAAGTCAAAGGGTAATGGTTGTACCCCCTAACCTAATCTACTTTAATACCACTTTCTTGCTTCCGTTAATATAAATTCCTGGCAGTGAAGGCTTGCCGTTAAGACGAGTGCCGTCGAGAGAGAACCAGTCATTCTGCACGGCGTTATCGTCTGGAGACACAGACTTTATGCCTGTTGTCCCGATGGCATAGATAATAGAAAGGCTCTGAGCCTTAGCCTCGTTCTCGATGTAGAGTGGAATGAATGCCTTGCCTGCCGGAACAAACTCGCCAGTGTATCTGTGGAAACCGAAGCCTGCCGATGTATTGCCCATTGTATAAATCTCGTTAGCGCTGAAATTGGATATAACACTTGTGCGCAAATCCCTGTCACTTATACCGCGCAGGTCGTTGCCGTTAGTATCGCTGCTGCCTGTTTTTGTGAGAGTCAAAACTGGATTGCCTGATGATTTCAGTATTACCGCTGTGCCTCTATTTACAATCTTGTCTTCCACTTCCGTCAGCATGAGCGATGATTCATTCACCGTTCCTTTATACACCGTTGTATTCTCATCTGCTTGGAAGTTATAGCCGTTGTTATAGAAGGTAGTCCAATAATCTCCGTCTATTGGGTTTGCCGTCAGGTTCATTGTCACAGTAGCTGGGGTTTCCCAAAAGGCGTCAGTTCCAATCTTCGGATTGCCATTGATAGTGACAGATTGAAGACTCCTACATCCCCAAAAGGCTTCGTACCCTATGTTCGTCACGCTGTTAGGGATAGTGACAGTTTGAAGGCTGGAACACTCTGCAAAGGCTCCAATTCCAATACTCGTCACGCTTTCAGGGATTGTGACAGATTGAAGGTTTCTACACCTACAAAAGGCTTCATCATCAATGTTCGTCACGCTTTCAGGGATTGTGATAGATTTAAGTTTTTCACAACTATGAAAGGTTTTATACCCAATTTTTGTAACGCTGTTAGGGATAGTGACAGTTTGAAGGCTGGAGCAACCAGAGTTTTTGCAACTCGCTGGGTTTCAGGTAATTTTGTTTTAAATGATAGAAAAGTGATGACGATGATTCTCTATGTGTACAAAAAGACTGAGATTTAACGTTTTTAACTTTTGAAAACCACAAAAAGTAATCGAATGGGCTATGATTTCGTATAATTTGATTATCATCATGGATAAACATGATAACGTTTCACAATATGGAAACATCAAGCAAGATTTCATGAGAATACCATCCAAATGCCAAGAAATTACATTTTTTGCCAAGAAAAACAAATTTCATCTGAAAAAATATTGTAATATGAAAGAAAAACAGTACTTTTATAGCCGAAATCTCTAACCTCTGCCTTTGCAGAAAAAACAATGATTATGGCTACAAACGCTGCAAATAGAACAAACATCTTTTCTTTCATTCCGAAGTCTATTTCTTCGGAAGCGTTTCTTGTATGGCTCATTAATTATCTTGATTCTGACAGCAAGTACAGTCTGTATAAACAGTCCCTTTTCGACAATCTCTTGTTAAAAAGAGAAGACAAGGGGAAGTCGGTATCTCAGATATCAATCAACCGCCAAGGTAATAACACAGAAGCTGTACTTTCATTCTATTTCAATGGAACTGATGAGAGGCATGATATTCTTCTTCTGTTCGTCGACAAAGAATCGAATATGGTTCGTCCTGAACAACTTGACCGATATAAATGGTTCTATCCGAACTGCTACCGCTATATATATTATAAAACGGGCTATGTAACCACAATAGAAGAACAGGCTGTTAGCCAGAATCAATATGATTTGGTTACTGATTGCATGATGGAATCTGTTTTAGAGTCGATATTAGAGTTACATCCATTGATTAAGAATTATACAGATTACTTGAACAGTGAGGGTGAAGCCCTCAATTACTATCATGAGCGTCTCTTCTTGAATCATGATAAAGAGATTCTGCATGACTCCGCTGCTCAGAAGTATCTTCTTGATACACTTCTGGAGAATATAGCAGAAGACAATTGGATCATTAAAATTGAGTAATATATGGCCAACAACGACAGAGGACAAAGCCTCATAACGAAATACGTCTGGGTGATAGAAACCATATATCGCAGACAAAAGATATCATTCAAAGAATTGAATGAGAAATGGCTCCGTGATGACATCAGTAGAGGCGTGGAGATACCAAAGCGCACGTTCGACAACTGGCGCTATGCAATCTGGGATATGTTCGGTATCAATATCGTCAATGAGAATCGTGGCGAGTACCGCTACTATATTGCGAATGAAAAGGACATAAGCCAGAACGGACTCCGCTCATGGCTTTACAACACTATCTGTGTGAGCAATGCCTTGGCGAATAGCCAAAGCATCAAAGACCGTATCATTCTTGAATACGTTCCTTCCGGCCAGAACTATCTCCAACCCATCATCGAGGCAATGAAGGAGAACCGTGTGCTCAACATCACCTATCACAGCTATTGGAAGAACGAGGAGAACAACTTCGATGTGCAGCCTTTCTGCGTAAAACTATTCCGTCAACGTTGGTATCTGGTAGCCCGGAGCACGTATTCCTATTATTATGAGAAAGGACCGCGCATCTATGCCCTCGACCGAATACACGCCCTTCATACCACCAATGAGACCTTCGAGATGCCGAAGGACTGGAGCGCAAAGGAGTATTTCGACGGATGCTTTGGTATCATAGCCGACCATCGAACGGATGTTCAGATCATCAAACTGAAGGTCAACGCTGGTCAGGCAAACTATATTCGTGACCTGAGGCTCCATGATTCGCAAGACGAGATAGAACGCAACGAGGAATACAGCATCTTTGCCTATCAGTTACGACCATCCTACGACTTCATTCAGGAGTTGCTATGGCATGCAGCCGATATGGAAGTACTTGAACCGCAGTCACTTCGTGAAGATATAGCAAACATCATAGAACATTTACATAATAAATACAACAAATGCGAGACTTTGCAGCAATAGATTTTGAGACAGCCAACAACGAGCGATCCTCAGTATGCTCAGTAGGCGTAGTTATAGTAAGGAATG
>OMXX01000089.1 GCA_900315105.1 uncultured Prevotellaceae bacterium
CGACAGTATAGAACGGTTTCATCGCAGAAATATCAATTTAGTGTTTCAATGATACAAAAGTAAAGGAAAAAAAGCAAACACGCAAGAAGAAAGCCTATTATAATAAGAAAAAGCGTATCTTTGCAATAACACAATAACCCAACAAACATGAAAAAGATACAGTGTATTTGCGGCATCATTGATACCCAGCAGAGACACTCCTTCCGTAGTGGCAAAACAAAGTTTCGACAGAGAATTCATAGAATATTCTCTGCCCTGTTTTCGTCACTTTTTTGGGGGCAAAAAGTTAATTGCTTAGAAATCAGCAAATAAGCTTCTGAAAATTTGCGAATTTGGGTGTCCCAATGACGAAAACAGGAAAACCTCCGCCATATCCTTGACGCGCGCATCCTGTACAGACTTTGCCTTCAAGACACGGGGCATAATCACACGGCCATGCTCACCGGTGATAAGATCCCGTGTGATGCGCTGATGATAACCATAAGCCGCCCCCAAGTCTTCATAATTATGCGTAGCCCAAAAGATATTCTCTTTTGTGGTATGGTCTAAGAGCAGTTTGTGGTATGGTCTAAGAGCAGAGTGATGTATCGTTTTCTTCATGGTTGAGATAGTGGTAGGCATGGAGATACTTATTGAGGCGGTGCCAGTCCTTCTCTGTGAGGTCAGGCAGACGACGGATATCCATGTTATCTTCCAAATCAGCTATTTTCACGAGCCTTCCGGTTTGATTGGTATTGGCTCTTGCAATAAAGTCGGCATAACTCTCACCTTCCTTCCGCGTGACAGAGAGGATGGCGTCGACAGTATCTTGAGTGTAGCCTAATTGCAACAGCTTCTCTGGTGTCATACCGGTATCTTCGATTGTGTCATGCAGCAAGGCAACTATTTTATCTTCGATAAGATCCAGTCGTTCACTGACTCTTAATGGGTGGAAGTAATAGTCTTTCCCGGCTTTGTCTTTCTGACCGTAGTGCTGGCGCATCATAAGGTTGACGGTATCAATATAGCGCTTGTCTTCATCCGAGACCTTGCACTGAGGGATAATCTCCAAAAGCAGACCAATGATGTCCTGTGGATCGACTTCTACGGCATCATCATTATATTCGAAAAACTGAACGTCGTCTATGAGGATTATTAGTTCTTCTATTGTGTCTGTCACATCAGCACCAAAGGCATAGATCTGATGGGCCTCCAATTCTGGTGGAATAATGGAGTACTCCTTGGTCTCGGCATCGTAATTGAGAAAAACTTTCAGCTTCTTGTCCATAATATTATTCTATTAATGGATGCAAATATACGAATAATCTGTTCCCTCTATGCGGACGCGTCCATAATATTTTGTATTTATCAAAAATAATTGAACGTGTCCGCATAGGGGGAACAGATGGGTATTATCTTTGCGGCAGATTTCAACCTATTTTATTTAAAGCTTATGAAAAAGTATTTTATTGCTGCCTTGATGGCTGTGTCTGTTTCCTGTCTTACATCGTGCTACTGTGACAAGTACGCAGTGGGAACTATTAACCCGGAGGAGCCACTTGTCCATGTTGCGAGTGAGCATAATCAATCAAATATGAACAAAATGGCAAAAAAAAATCAACAGCGCGATTTTGGATTCATAAACTTTGCCTATCTCATTTATTTAAGCTACCTTTGCACCGGCAGAATGGCTGTTTGTACGCACGGTTGGAGATTCGTTCTCCTATCGATCTAACAGATAGCATACCATGTTGTGCTGAAATAGGCAAGTCTTAAACGACATCACCTTGAGGCGCAAGTAAGTGCCGTTAATGGCATTTCGTTGGAACTTTAGTCAGACATGTGGGAAAGCGTTTGTCGATGCTGTATCTGTTCTATCACAATAGGCATTTGCTAAAGTCTGGTAGGTGGGATGGACAACAGAACGATTCCGAGCTTTTCGCGTCATAGTTGCCATAGAGAAATACCGATATGGATGTGTTGAAGAATACTGAAGTTCGGGATGGGAAGGCTGATTCCAAAGAGACCAATGAAAGAATTGGTTCAATTCCTGAGAGTGATGATGTGGCCTTTAAGGTCAAGGATTTACTTTTGGGGGTGTCGGTGGAGTATGCCCCTAAAGAAGGTCGGTGGAGTATGCCCCTAAAGAAGGGTGCGAATGGTATGTATTACGTGCAACATACGGTCGTGAGATCAAGGCTTTGGAAACCATACGCTCTTTGGGGGGCGTTGCCTACGTTCCGCTCTACCGAACCAAAGAAGAGCGGGATGGTAAAATAAAAAAGATTCTCAAACCTTTCGTCCAACAGCTCGTATTCCTCTATTCAAGCAAAGAAGAAGCTTACAAGTTTGTCAACGAAGTTCCAGAATTAAACTACTTGACATTTTACTACGATCATTTTAAGGTATCCCAAACGGGTCATAACCCACCTCTAACGGTAACGTTTGAAAGAATGTCTAATTTCATACGTCTTACATGTATTGAAGACGAGCATGTGGAGGTACTCACCAATAAACATGTGGTCTTTAAGAGTGATGAGATGGTGCGTATCACAGATGGGAAATTCAAGGGCATAGTTGGAAAAGTTGCTCGTATCGACCGTAACAATCGTGTTGTAGTCACCATAGAAAACGTGTGTATGATAGCCACCGCTTTCGTTCCAAAATATGCTTTGGAGAAAATACCAGTCTGTTGCTTGAATGGTAAACTAAAATTTATTATGTTATGGATATTATTATGAATGATATCCTCCAAAAGTAAACGTCTTATTTTCCGCCTTGACACCGGCACATAAAAATATTACCTTTGCGGCATCAACATTAAAACAGAAAAGTTATGCCGAAAGAGAAAGTCAATTATCAGGAAGTCTACGATCTGTATCAGCTGTGCAGTGAGACTAAAGATCTGAAGGAATTCTGCTCCGAGTATGGTGTCAACTATGACAAGTTTATGAACTGGCAGCGCCATCAGCTATGGGATGAGAAGCTTGGGAAGACCGTAGAGGTGAAGCAGCCTGACACCGCTCCCATCCAAATAGCCGGCACATCAGGCAATCAGCAAACCGTCAAGATACAGCCAGTAAAGCCTGCTGTTCAAGAAGCCCATATTCGACGAAATAGCCCGCAGTTACCAAATAGCTGGTCGGACATGGCTTATCTCACTGAGAGCCTCGTAATCGACCGTATGCAGGTGAATAAAGTGGATGGTAATAGCATATTCTATGAAATCAATCTCCTTCCAAAATAATTTTAAGTGAGATCAACGAATTGACGAGTGCAGTGTCTCTTTAAATAATTGGACACTTGCGAATTCAATTACACGTTTACATAAAAATACAGAATTGTAATATAAATAATCAAGTTGAGAAAAAAATGGGAAAATCCATCAAAGCAAATCTTTTGCTTAACACAATAAATACTGTTTCTCAGGTATTTTTTCCTCTGATTACTTTTCCGTACGCTAGTAGGATTATGGGTCCGACAGGTATTGGTCAGGTAAACTTCTACAATTCTATTATAGGATATATTGTGCTCTTTACCAGTTTGGGCATACCTATGTATGCTGTGCGGGAAGTAGCTAAGGTAAGAGATGATATAGTCAAGATGAATCGGACAGTGATGGAGATTTTCCTGCTATCTTCATTTCTTACATTATTGGGATATGTCGCTGTAGCTATCATATGCTTGTTTGTACCGGAAATAAAGGCTGATATTCCCTTGTTTCTAATTCTTAGTCTTACATTGCTTTTCTCGGCCATAGGATGTAACTGGTTTTATTCAGGCGTGGAAGATTTTCTTTACATTACGGTTAGAGGTATAGCATTCAAGATTGTAAGTATAATCTTCTTGTTTGTTTTTGTACGCGACAAATCTGATCTCCTTTGGTATGGTGTTTATTGTGTTATTGGAAGCGTTGGTAGTAATTTATTTAATTTTATTCGCCTCCGCAAATACATACATCGAGAAAACATCATATTTCATACACTTCGCCCGTTTAGGCATTTGCGTGCTTCTTTGGAAATATTTGCATTGAATATAATCACAAGCATTTATCTGCAACTGAATACTGTGATGCTTGGATTCTACAATGGCAATGAGGCTGTGGGGTTATATACTGCAGCTACGAAGCTTTTGGCGGTTGTGCTCTCAATTTCAAATTCTCTAGGCCCTGTAATTATGCCGCGTGTTACCAATCTTATCGCTGAACACAAGACCGAAGAATTCAAGCGAATTATCCAGAAATCTTATAATTTCTCCTATGCCCTTACATTGCCTCTCAGTGTAGGACTGTTTTTTGTCAGCCCATATGCTGTTAGATTATTATGTGGAACAGAGTTTGAACCTGCTATCACTGCAGCAAGAATAGTTGCTCCTATCATTTTTGTTGTTAGTTTTTCTGGCTTCCTGGGTACGCAGACACTATATCCCATGGGAAAAGTAAAAATCATTATTGTATGCACTTTCATTGGAGCAGTCACAGATTTAATCTTGAATATACTTCTAATGCCAAGCTATTCTTATAATGCAGCCGCGATATCGTATCTTGGAGCCGAGATAGCTACGAGTTTATCAATGTTCCTTATTGCACATAAGATGATACCTGTATCATATTTTAATAAAGATGTACTGCTTTATTCTGTTAGCGCTATTTTGATGGGTATAGGTCTCTATTTAATGACCTTTATCCATATGGAAGATTTCATTCAGCTTTTAAGCATGTTTATAGTTGGAACCATAATTTACATAGGTATGCTTTTGTTGAAACGAGATGCATTTGCAATGGAAGTCATTAATATTGCAAAAAATAAAATGAAAAAATGAATGATTTGAAAACTCTACCAATCAGCCAAATCTCGTGAGTCCCTGTTCGAATTGCTTTGCTAGTAATGATCCATCCAATGTTAGAAAGAATACTAAAAGGCATTTGTTTGGTATTCTTATCAAAATACATAATCTAATTAAAAATAGTCAATATACGGGGTAGAATGGTGTCAAAACATAAATCAATTATGTTGGAAATGCTTATGAATTACAATTCACTATAAACAAGCATTCTAATAATATATCAAGAATAACATTTAAATTTTTAAAATAATTATTATGGCTCTGTTAAAATACAAGAAGGTGTACGTCATGGCACCGTATAAATACGCGACAGGAGGTGTGGAGCTTTCGCATCAGTTGGTAGATTATCTACGAGAAAATGGCAAAGAAGCATACATCTTCTACATTTCAGATCTCGTCACATGCAAGATCGTCAACGATGACAATCAGGTGACAGAGGCGTATCGAAAATACAATATTGCCGTTGCCAATTCAATAGATGATAGTCCAGAAAATATAGTCGTTATTCCGGAATCTTTTGTCATGACGATTCCTTTTTTTAAGAATGTACAAATTTGTATTTGGTGGATGTCTGTTGATAACGCTTTTGTGGGTAATGGAAACTTTACTGACCTCTGGAATCATACTCAATGCTTTGAACAGAAGATGAGTATGTTAATCAACATACTGAAATGGATGGTTAAGAAAACACCATTAGGACCCGTAATTTACAAGTTAAAACACAAGAATTTTATTAGAGCAAAGTATCCATATCCTAATAACTATTCTATGGAAAAGGTAAGGAAGGAAGATATACGTCTTTATCACTTCTACCAGGCTACATATATTCAGCAATTCCTCTACTCACAGCATCTTGACAGAATTTTCCGCCTGACGGATTATATAAATCCTGATATACAGAAGAATGTTGATACATCCGTCAAAAAGGAGAATATCATTCTTTTTAATCCTGCGAAGGGTTTCAGGTATACAAAGAAACTTATGAAGTATATGCCTGAATATAAATTTATCCCATTGAAAGGCTATACGCGTAATCAGCTCAATCATCTCTTCGATCAGGCAAAGCTATACATTGATTTTGGCCCATTCCCAGGAAAAGATCGCCTACCCCGTGAAGCTGCCGTACATAACTGCTGCATCATTACAGGGCGCTTTGGAGCATCTGGATTTTTCGAGGATATTCCAATTAATGGTAGATACAAATTTGACATGCTACATGCCAACTACAGCAAGATAAAGTCTTGTATCGACGACATATTAAGCAACTATGATGTTCGTATTAATGACTTCGCTTACATACGGGAGTGCATACACCATGAACAAGAGAATTTCTATCGGGAAATAGATAACATTTTTGGGTAGTTTTCTATTATGCAATGATATTACGTGAAGAACAGATAAGCAAATTCAATCTTCATTATGAATAAGAAATACGACTATTTAATTGTTGGTTCTGGCCTTTTTGGAGCCACATTCGCATATTTCGCACACAAGCAAGGGAAGACGTGCCTAGTGATAGACAAGCGGCCACAGCTCGGTGGCAATGTCTATTGTGAGAATATCGAGGGCATTAATGTGCATAAGTACGGAGCGCATATCTTCCATACATCCAATAAGAAGGTTTGGAATTTCGTCAACTCAATTGTGCCTTTCAACCGCTATACCAACTCTCCCGTGGCAAACTACCATGGCAAGCTCTACAATCTGCCGTTCAACATGAACACTTTCAGTGAAATGTGGGGTGTGAATACGCCGGCAGAAGCTCAGAAGAAAATTGATGAACAGCGGGTCGAAGCGGTAGCTAAAATGAAGGCAGCTGGGGTGACCGAGCCGCGTAATTTAGAGGAGCAGGCACTCACGCTCATAGGTAAAGATGTTTATGAACGCCTCATCAAGGATTACACGGAGAAGCAATGGGGCAGAAAATGTACGGATCTCCCTGCATTCATCATCAAGAGATTGCCCGTACGTCTGGTCTTTGACAACAACTACTTCAACGACAGTTTTCAAGGTATTCCTATTGGTGGATACAATAAGCTCATCAATGGTCTGCTTGAGGGTGTTGACACGGAGACAGGTGTAGACTTCTTTACAAGCGAGTATCACGATTGGCGCAAGTTTGCTGACAAATTGGTCTATACCGGTCGTATTGACGAGTACTTCGGCAGCAGGTTCGGCGAACTGAACTGGCGTACGGTCAGTTTTAAGTCCCGCGTTGAAGATACCCCGAACTATCAGGGCAATGCTGTGGTTAATTACACTTCCCATGACGTTCCTTACACGCGTGTCATCGAGCACAAGCATTTCGAGTGTTTCGGTCAGGCTGTCTACGACAATCCTAAGACCGTGATCAGCGAGGAGTATTCCACCGAGTACAAACCGGGCATGGAGCCATACTATCCGGTGAATGATGCTGAGAACAATGCCTTAGCTGATAAATACCGCGCCCTCGCAGCAGAAGAAAAGGACGTTATCTTCGGAGGTCGTTTGGCGGAATATAAGTACTACGATATGGCTCCCATCATAGAGAAAGTCATGAATATTTTTAATCTTTAAATCTTTACATACTACAACTTATTATGCAAAAGCCTTTTACTATAACATCAAGAGTCTTAGCTCATTTAGGTGAAGATCTAATCAAAGATGAAAGCATCGCATTATTAGAGTTAGTTAAAAACTCTTATGATGCAGGTGCTTCATGTTGTAATGTCAATTTTGACTTTGATATATTTGGTGCTCTTCAGGAAATATCTATTTGTGACGATGGGTGTGGTATGAATATTAATACCATAGAGACTGTATGGCTAGTAATAGGTACCGATAATAAGGTTAACCAAATACAGAATCCAATTAATGGACGTGTTCCTTTAGGAGAAAAAGGAATAGGTCGTCTTGGAGTTCATAAATTAGGAAAGGAAATAAATTTATATTCCAAAACAGCTAAGGACGATGAAGTATATGTAAATATCGATTGGTCAAAACTAGATACTGATAAAGGATTTGATGATTTCAAAATAGATTATGGTACTAAAACAACAAATGAATTTAAAGTTGGCGAAAAGGGTACCAAGATTTATATACGTCAACTGAAAGGAGAATGGAATAACAGAAAACTCCGTTCCGTATTTCGTGATCTGACTACATTAAACAGTCCCTTTGACAATAAGAGTGATTCTTTTAATGTTACAGTGACATCGAATAATCATGTATTTCGTGGTTTACCAGATATGAAGGCTATAATGGATGCAGGCTTATATTATGGTCATTGTACTATGGAAGGTAATAGAATAACATCATTTGATTATAAGTTCAAGCCATGGAAAACTTTAGACAAGATTAGTTCAAGACATGTTGAAAAACTAGAACCCTATGAAACATTATTAGTTCATAGTGTAGATGCAGATACTATAGGAAAAACAAATAAAAAAGTTACAGGAATTTTAGATTTATCTAAATATAAGATAGGGAAGATTGAATTTGACATTATCATTTATGAAAAAGATAATGCCGTATTCGGCTTGATGGATATTGCCAGAAAAAGTTTGAATGATTACCTAAAAGAAAATTCTGGAATCAGAGTTTATCGAGATGGAATTAGAGTATTTGATTACGGAGATAAAGGTAACGACTGGCTTGGAATAGATAAAAGAAGAATTAGCAGACTTGGAGGCTCAATTAGTAATAATATAATAATCGGCTCAATATCTTTGAATAGGCGTGAAAGTTCAGATCTTAGAGAAAAAACTAATCGAGAAGGATTCATAGAAGACGAAGCGTATTTTGCTTTTGTTGATGCAGTTAACTATGCTCTTGATCTATTCGTAGTTGAAAGAAATAAAGACAGGGCGAATCTTATATCCATCTATAGACAAGGGAAAAATGTTACTGAACCTGTTGTCGGTGAATTATCAGAAGCTGTTCAACTTATTAAGGAAAAAGTTCCAAATGAAGAGGATCAAAAGGATATCTTAAATATCCTTTATCGAATGAGAGACCAATACAACGATGTCAAAGATATTTTAATGCATAGTGCAAATATAGGCATAAACTTAGGTTCTGCTGTACATGAAATGGAGAAACAAATAAATGCATTGACGGGACTTGCTAAGGTTGGTGATGTAGAAGGTGTTAAGAAGGTTGCCGAAATATTAGAAAAGATAGTGGCAAATTATTCTTCATTGATGCTAAAGACGATACCAATCAAAACTAATATTTCAAAGGTTGTTTCAGCTGTTATTGATAATAATAGATTTAGGTTTCACGATCATAAAATCAGGTTATTCTCTAACTATTCAAAGGTTGATTTTAATGCAGTGCTGAGTCGTACTGAATCAATAGCAGCGATAACAAACTTAGTTGATAATTCTATTTACTGGGTTAGCAGAGCTCATTCAGAAGGAAGAATGATGTATATCTACATCACTGATGATTTTCTAGAAGGGTATGTTACTGTAGCTGTTTCTGATAATGGTCCTGGCTTTAAAATCAATCCAGATCTTGCATCAAGACCTTTTGTGACAGGAAAGCCCTTAAATGCTGGCATGGGCTTAGGACTTTATATTGCTATGGAAACAATGAATGAAATGAAAGGGAAACTTTTAATTGTAAATGCCAATGAAATTAATTTACCAATATCTGCAAAAAATAATGGAATCGATAAAGCGATTGTTACTCTGTCGTTCCCAAAAGCATAATAAAAGAGAAGAAAGAATTAAAATTCATAAAATGCGAATACAGGATTTTTTACAACGGGTTGTTGTTATAGACAATATTGAAGAAGAGGCTAATGGTATCAAAAACGCATTAGAACCTCTTGATATTTCAGTTGACATTGTCAACTTGGAAAATATACCAAAGTATAATCATAACCGTCAACTAATATTCGCCGATTTACTTTTAGATGAGGACATATCCAATCTTATAACCAACATCTCACGCCTCATTGGAATAATATCCCGAATCCAGGGAGAGAACTTTGGACCATATGGTTTAGTTGTTTGGACGAAGCACGATGAACGAATATATGAATTATTAGACCGGCTGAACAGAGCCGTGTATAAAACTGATGAAGATGATGGAAACAATACACTTAATGCTAATGAAGATGAAGAGGTTGTCCCAACAACAGTACCTATTCTAAATCCTCCTCTTTTTGTTACTTGTTTGTCTAAAGCTAAATATAAGATGCCAGATGGTTCCTGGGATTTTACAGGCGTCTTGAATAATCTAAATCAAGAACTTGAAAATAGTACCGCTGCATCTTTCTTCTTTACATGGTATTCGTCTGTACAAAAGGCAACTCTTGCTTCTATTTTGAATATCTTTAATATATCGCATGATTATAGAGAAAGAGATGCTCAAATAAAGTACTTACTGATGAACTTGGCTCATAATGAAACAGGTTCTAAGCTCAAAGATCATAATCTTACGATGGCTTCATATAAAGCCTTTGATGCTCTGTTAAACTCTGAATTATACAGCATTGTAAGGGACATTGATTATCCGGACTTTTCTAATTTCGTAGATAAGCCTTTTGGAGCTAACAAAGATAATCTACAAAGAATTTCTTCTAAATTAAATAGTAAGATGTTCATTGATGATCAAAACCTAAACCAAGAAGAAATTCTTCCAGGAAATGTATATTTAATTAAGAAGGATAGTCCTCTAATAATAAGAGATGAGGACAGAATGAAGATAAAAGTACAAAAAGAAAGTGGAACCTGGGCAGATTCTAACGATTATTCCTGCGAATATATTGCAGTTGAACTTACACCGCCATGTGATGCTTCACATAAGAAGATTTATTCTAGACTTATAGGTGGATATATTTTCGACATGCCTTTGGGTATTAATCCAAATGGAAAGAAAGAAAAACTCTTATTCCAAGAAAAGTCATCGGACAAAAGGTATGTGCTTTATCCTATAATGTTAGAAGAAAAAGTTAAGGTGTTAATTTTAGAGTATAGGTATCTATGGACACCAAAAGATGAAGAATTAAAAGATGAAGAGAAATACAAATTGGCATTTAAATTAACACAGCCACTTTTTGCTGATATTCTTCAAAAATTCTCTTCACACGCTTCAAGATTAGGTTTAAGTAGTATTAACCTAGCAGAAGAATCATTTTAAAATATAACAATTTTAGGTTTAAGTAGTATTAACCTAGCAGAAGAATCATTTTAAAATATAACAATTTAGGAGAAAATTTTAACAATCATTATTCCTATCTACATCTCCACCATTATTTTCGATTTTCTGATAGTTCCGAACACGGAGAAGGTGGAAGCGTTAAAGTAAAAATAAAATGGACAAAGTAAAGATATTAGTTGCATGCCACAAACCAGCAGAGGTGTATAGAGATAACGTGTACACTCCTATCCATGTAGGTAGGGCTGTATCCAAATGCACGAACAAAATGCAGAACATGATTGTTGACAACGGAGATAACATCAGAGTGTCTGCATTTTCTAACTGTTTATATTGATGATATCCTTACATGTCATCGACAGATAGAAGATAACAATACTCTATTAACTGATGTGATAGATCAGTTTGGATATAGTAATTATGAGAAGAGTTGGAATGTTTATCAAGACAAAGCGATGGAAATGTTATCAGAGATGGATGGCATTTTAACAGGAAAAGAAGATGACATTTCTCTTGCATATTATTTCTTATATGCCTCTTACTTTCATCATCTGATGAATGACCAAACTAAAGCATTATTTTAAGAAGTTTGAAGCAACAGGAGTAAACATAAAGTACTTTGCTCTAGCAATAGAGAAAATATATACAAATCTTAAAATGGAAGTTGCTGACGAGCCTGTACGATGGGAGCCTGTCAAGGAGAGTTTGGTTACATTAATATAAGAACGCCTTAGGCTCAATGATGATTAAATAGGAAATAAATCATGAAACTATATAAGTACAGAACATTAGAAAATTTGGACAGAGATCTTGCTCTATATCGTGAAAACTATTTTTGGGCATCTACTAAAGAAGACATTAATGACGAGAACGAGTTCACGTATAATACTGAACCACTGTTTGAAGAATTGAAGACATATGAGAAATTGAAGAAAAATATATCAGGTTCCAGTTCAAACTTCAATAAAGTTCTTGAATCAGCAAAAGACCTTTTCAATCGTGCACAGAATAGTGGAGTTTTCTCATTGAGCAAGGATCCTAAAAATAGTGGTTTATGGTCATTATATGCGTCTAAAGGTTCTGGTTATTGTTTAGTCTTTGATTCTATAATGTACCCACATTTTTTTAATAAATTTTTAAAGAATAGAATATGAATTTCTACGAGATAATTCTTTCAGCTTTTCTTGCAGTATGCATAGTTGAGATAAAATGGATACTAATGGCATTATTATTTCCATTTCAGGTTGCTGAGAAAAAGAGAGCAAAAGTTAAGAAACTGACAGGACATAAGAATATTATACTGTATGTCCTTGCAGCACCTTATGTCATTTGGGAAAGACTTATGAGAGGTGGTTGGGAAAGGTATGTGCTCTTCCAGGTTGGAGTCATTCCATCATTACATATTAGAAAATGGATCTACAAATGTTTAGGTGCACGAATTGGAAATAAATCTGTCTTCCATTTCAAGACTGAAGTTCGCACCCCAGAGAATCTCACTGTAGGGGAGGGTACAATCATTGGTGATAATGCGATACTAGATGCACGTGGCGGTTTAGAGCTTGGAAAGAGTGTGAATCTCTCATGCAATGTAAGCATTTACACTGTTCAGCACGATCACAGAGATCCTGATTTCAAATGTACCAAGCTTAATGCTAAGGTTACTATCGATGATAGGGCATGGATAGGTTGTAATGTTATAGTACTACCCGGTGTGCATATAGGTGAAGGAGCAGTCTGTTGTGCAGGATGTGTAGTAACAAAGGATGTGGAACCTTATGCAGTTATTGCCGGAATACCAGCAAAGAAAGTTAACGAGAGGCCTCGCGTGTTGCGATATAATTTCGACGGCAAGTCTTGCAGGCTTTATTGAAACTTTGAGATGAGAATATAATGTCATACACGCTGTTAGAAAACATCAAATATAAGCTGTGGATGCTTCATAGCCTTCCATGGTCTATATATATCAACTTTCACTACCTGCCTTTCCGTCAGGCCATTCGTCTGCCTATAATGGTCTATAAGCCGCATTTCAAAAAATTAGGCGGAAGTATTGAGATTCAAGGGGGGGGGTATTCGTACAGGAATGATTATCTTAGGAACCTACCAAGTAGACCTCTACCCTAACAACGGCATAATGCTCGACATTCGTGGAAAAATAATCTTCCACGGCAGTTGCAGTATAGGCAATAACTCCTTCATCTCCACAAGCAAAGGATCACTCCTCGAGTTTGGCAACAACTTTAGCGCAACAACAACACTTCGTTTAGCCTGCTACGATCATATTACATTCGAAGATGATGTCATTGTAGGTTGGGATTGTATGTTTATTGACACCGATTTCCACAGACTTACCCGGGAAGATGGCAAGCCGGTAAAAGGCTTCGGTCCTGTCACCATTGGCAGGAATACGTGGATAGCAAATGGATGCCGGATTATGAAGAACACCTCCCTACCCGGCTATTGTGTAGTTGCAGCTTACTCGGTATTGACAGGAAGGATTGATGTACCAGAAAAATCGGTGATCGGCAACGAGCATGAATTAAAAATACTGTCAAGCGGCAAATGGCTTGACAGAACAGACGACAAACCGTTGTACGCAAGGTCATAATAGCATATAAGAAGAGGCAGAGCAAAAATGGATAAGAAAAAATACGAATTGGGCATTATTATTGTATCCTATCATTCTGATGAACTTACAATAAAAATGATACGAGAGCAGCTGGTAAAGGTCCCGGAAGACTACTTGCTGGTTGTAGTCAATAATGGTGCCACGATGGATAGTTCAAGGACAATAGCAGAAGCCATTGGCGGTACTCTGATAACCGATACTGAAGCCGCAGAGGATTATAGCTCTACTCGCTTTGTTATCCATAACATAGAAAATTCCGGCTTTGCAAAAGGCAACAACATGGGCGTCAACTTCCTTGTAGATCACTTTGAGGTTGGCTACCTGCTTTTCTCAAATAATGATATTGAGTTAGTAGACAAAGACGTTACCACACGGCTTATTGCCAAGATAAAAAGCAACAACGAGATAGGTATCATAGGACCGAAGGTAGTAGGCCTGGACGGCAATTGCCAGTCGCCAGAGAATTACGTTCCTTTCTGGGATGAGATTCTCTGGATGACATGGGGACGCTTTCTTCATATCAAGAGCCGCAAGACCTTTAACAGAAATTCAGCTCCCGAAGGCTTCTACTACAGAGTTATGGGGTCTTTCTTCCTTACCAGCTGTGCAGACTACCTGAAGTGTGGCGAAATGGACGAAAACACTTTCCTCTATGGAGAAGAAGTGATACTGTCGGAGAGAATGAAGAGGATAGGCAAGAAGGCATATTATTTGCCATCGGTATCCGTGATACACGCTCATGGACAGACAACCTCCAAGTACATCAACCTCATAAGAGGCAGCAAAATTACTTATAAGAGCATAACGTATTATTTCAAGACCTATAGAGGCGTAAGTCCGTTCAGCATTTTCCTTTCCAAGCTGTTATTCTTCCCATACATATACCTTCAGTACGCATTCAGAAAGGCAGCAGCACTGAAATCAAGGTCATGATGTCTATCAGTGCATTTTACGTCTGCACAGGCAGTCAGCCACGATGAGCTTTGCTTGCTATCAACGGAATTTCCACAATACATAGTATGAACATTCTTTTTATTACAAATACCCTTCCTCCAGTAGTAGATGGTGTCGGCGACTATACGCTTAACCTCGCCAAGGAGTTTGTGGCTCACGGCCATAATGTGAGCATTGTATGCAAGCATGATGACCTAGAAAGAGCAGAAGACGAGGGGATCCATATTTTTCCTATTGTAATGAAATGGGACAAACAAAACGCAGAGCAAGTAATCCAATTGATTGAAAAAGAGAAGATAGATATCGTTTCCCTGCAATATGTGCCCCATGGATTTGAGCCACATGGCCTGCCATTCAGCCTAATTGGCTTCATAAAGAAAATAAGGGGAACCGGAACTCCTATTTTCACTTTCTGCCACGAGATATATTGGAAATACAGAGGTACCAATATAAAATATCTTGCAGAATCCCTGCTGATGGCTCTTATATCGAAAGAGATTCTAAAGGTGAGTACTCTTGTGGCAACAAGCATTTCTCACTATGCTGAAATGATTGTCGGCCTTTGCAGAAAGGAAGCCTCTCTCATTCCGATAGCAAGCAATATCCCCATCACCGACCCTGATGAGGATACAGCAAGGAGGCTGCGGTCGGAAATAGCTCCCCACAATGAATTTATTGTGGCTTTTATCGGCAAGAGAGAGATGGCAACGGTAAGCATGGCTTTACAAAGGCTTATACAGGGAGGCTACCCCATTAAAATCCTGCTCATCGGCAAGACCAACGAGATCATTGGCATAAAAAACCAATACTGCTATCATACAGGTATACTCGATATCGACGAACTATCAAAATATGTTTCAGTAGCCGATTGCATGATAATGCCTCAGGACAACAAGTCTGGATGCTCATTCAAGAGTGGCTCTCTTGCCGCTGCCCTTGGATTCGGATTACCTGTTGTAACATCCAGAGGAATCATGACCGACGACAGCCTTAAGGATAAAGAGAACTTACTTTTTGTTGACTCCAGTTCAGCTGATAGCTATTATGATGCCATTTTATCGCTGATGAGAGACAAGACTCTCGCAAAGAAAGTGGCCCAAGGCTCCAAGACGATCGGCATGAAACTGACCTGGGAAGAAACATATCGCAAATACATGGATATAATCAATAAATGATGGAAGAAGACAACAGAACATTATACGAGAAAGCTATACAAGACAGAAGCTATGCGCATTACCTCATAGGTCTTCTAGCAAGATGGAAGCAACACTTCAAATATGCCCGAGCCAGGAGAATAGCAAGGCTGGGGGGGGCAAAAATTGGCAAGAATGTCATCATGCCCGTTTCTCTTGCTAAGAAAATGAACAAGAATGTCACCATCGGCGACTGTACTTCTATACAAACAGATGCCATAGATTTCCGCTCCCCGGTGCATATCGGCAGCCATGTTATCATCGGCTATGGTACCGAAATCATTACGACCAGTCACTATATCGACTCTCCCGAATGGGAGCACAAGTATTATGGTATCACCATCGACGACTATGCGTGGATACCGACAAAAGTTCTTGTGCTGCCAAGTTGCCGGCATATAGGCTATGGGGCAGTCGTGGGCAGTGGCAGTGTGGTAGTGAAAGATATTGAACCTATGTCTGTCGTCAGTGGTAATCCGGCTAAGGAGTTCAAGAAGCGTAAGTGCGTGCACTCCAAACTAGTGGTAGAATCGCTTCTCGGTGGTGATTTTGAAACGTACATGAAAGTGCGTAAACAGAAGAAGCAATGAAATAAATTTTTATTTGGAATGGGTATAATTTTTGCAACCAACAATAAATTTCTTATAAAATTATCATCCTCCGCTATTGTAAGAATCTTGTAGCAAGAATAGTTTCGTACACATATTAAACATGAAAAATAGAATATTAGTAGCCCACCCTACTGGCAATGCTAACACTCGCGGAGCTTTGGCAGGTTTCCGGAAACTTAGCATACTGCAGAGCTTTCATACCTGCGTGGCATGTTTCGAGGGCGATGTACTGTACCGGCTTGGTGCGTTAGGTCCTTTCCGGGAGTTCCGACGCAGGCTTTTCGACAAGTCGATAGAGAAGCTCACTTATACCTATCCTTACAAGGAGCTTATGCGCATAGTGGCAGGAAAGCTACACAAGACAGGATGGACCGCTCACGAAACCGGAAAATACTGCGTAGACAAAGTCTATCAGGATCTGGACCATAAAGTGTCAAGATACCTGCAGAAACATTATGATGAGGTCAGTGCAGTATATCTGTATGAAGATTGTGCAACAGAAATAGTGGAAGAAGCTAAAAAGCATAACCTGAAATACATCTACGACCTTCCTATAGGCTATTGGAGAACCATGCACAGGCTTCTGGACGAGGAAGGAAAGCGAAATCCAGAGTGGGCTGTCACCCTTGGAGGTCTTAATGACTCACAAGCTAAGCTCCGTCGTAAGGATGAGGAACTAAGAAAGGCTGACAAGATATATGTAGCAAGCTCTTTCACTAAAGCCACTCTAAAAGATTATCCTGGCAGCTTGGCCGATATAGAAGTCATACCATACGGATTTCCGCCAGTCAACGATCATAGGGAATATACACCTCTTGAGGGCAGGAAGCTGAAAGTGCTATATGTAGGCGGCCTGTCACAACGCAAGGGCATCTCGTATCTTTTCGAGGCTGTGAAAGGATTGGAGGATAAGATAGAGCTTACTGTCATAGGCAGAGGAAACATCGAGGGCTGCAAGGCATTGAAGGAAGCCCTTGGGCATGTCAACTACATTCCTTCATTGCCTCATGACGAAGTACTGAAGGTAATGGCAGCCAACGATGTGTTTGTATTCCCATCATTGTTCGAAGGCTTTGGACTTGTAATTACCGAAGCCATGTCGCAGGGCACTCCTGTGATTACCACCGACCGTACCTGCGGCCCTGATATTATGCATAATGGAAAAGACGGCTGGATCGTAGAAGCCGGCACCTCTGAGCCTATCAGGACTATACTCAAAGATCTTATTAGCAATCCATCCCAACTGATTTCTGCAGGTATGGCTGCAAAGGCAACTGCTGCGAAGCGTCCTTGGAGCAGCTATGAGAAGGAATTAGCAAATTCTGTAAACAAATATCTGAATGGAGAACTTTCTTAATCTAAGGAGACTGACAGAAGGCGAGCCCTACGCTTTGTACAGGAAGGCTATATGGGTATATCTCTTCCTGCTGATATTTGAAGGTGCCTTGCGCAAGTGGGTTTTACCTCAATTGGCAACGCCGCTACTGCTGGTTCGTGACCCTATAGTGATATGGCTCTATTTTGTAGCTTTACAAAAGGGGTGGCTCAGAAACACCTACGTCCAGCTGATATGCTTTGTAAGCTCTGTTTCGCTTATCATCACTCTGATAGCGGGCCATCAAAATCTGATCGTAGGCCTTTTCGGATGGCGTATCTACTTCTTCCATTTCCCTATGATGTTTATCATGGCAAAGCTGCTCAGCAGAAGGGATATACTGAAGATGGGAGAGTTCCTTCTGTACATGTCAATCCCAATGACTATACTGATTGTCATGCAATTCTATGCTCCTCAGTCTGCATGGGTAAACATGGGTGTGGGTGGTGAAGGTACTGCCGGCTTCCAGGGTGCAATGGGATATATGCGTCCACCTGGCACCTTCTCTTTCACAGCAGGATATGTTTGCTACCAGGGTATCGTAGGTTGCTTCCTGCTATATTATCTTGTGGAAAACAATTCTCTTGCGAAAGATCTCCAGATACCACGTCGCACATTGTTTATCATGCTGGCATGTTATATCGTTGCCATCCCGACATCTATATCGCGCACCAACCTTTTCCAGACAATCATCTTCTTTGCATTCTTGTTTATTGCGGCAATGAGAAGGAATAAGCTAAAGGGCAAGTTCATAAAATTCATCATTTTGGGCGTGATAGCCATTATTGTATTGCGGGCTCTGGGAATAGGAAATGAGGCTATAGCTGCATTCTCTGAGCGAATCGATACTGCCAACGAGGCTGAAGGAGGTGTGAAAGGTGTGGTAGGTGACAGATACGCCGGTGGCTTACTATCTGCTTTCACCAATCTCGACATGCCTTTCTTTGGCTATGGTCTAGGACTGGGTACTAACGTTGGCGCAAAGATCATGGGTGGAGATATGTACTCTTTCGGCTTCAATGCAGAGAACGAATGGCAGCGAATGGTAGGTGAATGTGGATATCTTATCGGATGGTCTATCATCTTCATACGATTGTTCTTCTCTGCAAATATATTCGTAAAAGGATACAAGGCAATGATTCACAATAATGACCTTCTGCCGTGGATGATATGCGCCGACGTAGTATTGACTGTTCCGCAAGGTCAGTGGTCTATTCCTACAAACCTAGGATTCGCCATTTTGGCCGGTGGGCTTGCACTGGCAGCTGTGAAAACCAGCAGATTTACAAAGAGATAAATTGTTTTAATCATGTACAGTAATAGAATAACACATAATGAACCTTACTGATATTTCTAAGTTCCGATCCCATCTTATGGGAATAGCCATGCTCATGGTTGTTTTCCATCATCTGCCAATAGAAATTGGCAATTCTGTATACAGCTACTTAAAACTGAATGCGGGCTTCGGTGTGGATATCTTCCTCTTGCTTAGCAGGCTGGGATTATATTACTAATGTCTAGGTGGAAGCACAGCTACAGCAGAGGGACTCGGGTTTCTACCGTGAGGATAGAGTACCGCTCTTATTCCATACTACTGAACGTTTTTAAACGTACGGGCGAGACATGCGGGTCTCCTCTGCTGAAGTCTTTCATAGCACAATATCATGAATTCATTAGCACAGTGATGCAAAGTGAGCGTCTATGAAATAATGCATTGATAAATAACAATTTAAGATTATGAGAAAGATATTAAATATATTGCTAATCTTTATGCCTTGGAAAATTAGGCGTAAGTTATTGGAGCTGTTTTATGGGTATAAAATCCACCCTACTGCTCATATAGGCTTTTCATATATTTATCCGCGATATTTGGAGATGGGAGAAGGTGCTACTATCGATCATCTGAACGTCGCAATCCACTTGGATAAATTAGTATTAGGCAAGAACAGCAGCATAGGCCGTCACAACTGGATAACAGGATTCCCAACAAAAACAGATGCTATTCCTTTTTCACATGATCTGACAAGGAAATCAGAGCTGATTATTGGTCGGGAATCAGCTATCACTAAGCAACATCATATTGACTGTACTAATGCCATACATATCGGTGACTTCGTAACCATAGCTGGCTATCGCTCTCAATTCTTAACCCATTCCATTGACATTTATGAGTCAAGACAAGACAGCCACCCGATAACTATTGGTGATTACAGCTTTGTATCAACTGGCGTTATTATTCTTGGAGGCTCCACTCTCCCATCTTTTTCAGTTTTGGCAGCTGGTGCTGTTCTAACAAAACCTTATAATGAAGAATGGACGATTTATGCCGGCGTTCCTGCCAAGCCAAAAAAGGTGATAGAAAAGAGTGCGAAATATTTTAGCAGAGGGGGGGGTATGTACTTTGATACAAACGACGACATGAAGATACAGTACTATACCCCCAACGGCAGCATTTCGATTATAAATGTCTTTATCCCGATCATAAAAGAGGTAAACAAGAAATACTATATTCTTGAAAATCAAGTACCTTCACAGTTTGCAGGGATAAAAGATATTATTCAGAATGGAATGAATGCCCGCCGTATGCAGCACAAAGGCTTCATCAACCATATTACCGGTGCTAACCATTTTCTCCTATTGTTTCTGGATGGGAAAAGAACAGTTGTGACAGTGCATGATATAATGCATTATTTCGATTTGCATGGAGTAAAAAAGTTTATCTGGAAGCTGCTCTACATATATCCGCTAAAGAGAGCTGCAAAGGTTGTATTTATATCAGAATTTGCAAAAAATCAAACTCTGAAAGAAGTTAAGCTAAAGGATTATTGCATAATAGAAAACCCTCTGCTTGAAGATTTTATATATTGCCCTAAATCATTCAATCACGAAAAACCTGTCATCATGCATATAGGTACTGCTGACAGGAAAAATCTTTCCCGCACCATCGTAGCACTAAAAGGCATCAAGTGCCATCTGAGAATTATCGGAAAAATATCGGAGAAGAACAAGAAACTGCTGGAAGAAAACAATATAGAATATTCTAATGCCGTGGACATAAACAACGAGCAGGTTGTGAAAGAATATGAGAATTGTGATATTGTAGACTTCCCGTCTACTTTCGAGGGCTTCGGTATGCCTATCATTGAAGGGCAAAAAGTAGGAAGAATCGTATTGACGTCAAATATATCTCCTATGAAAGATGTGGCTGCTGATGGTGCTGTTCTAGTGGATCCGTTTAGCGTGGATAGTATCAGAGAAGGCTACTTGAAAATCCTGGGAATGACAGAACAAGAACGCCAAGAGATAATAGACAAGGGACAGAAAAACTGCAAACGATTTGAAGCAAAAAAAATTGCAGAAAAGTATCTGGACATTTACAAGGACGTTTACAAGAAGCTTAATCATAAATAGATAATTCACAGATGAGAATATTACACTATATACCTTCTATAGACAGGACGTCTGGGGGCGTGGGCGGATACATGCAGCTGCTGAGCAAGGAGCTTGGGAAGCTAGTGGATCTGCACGTGGCAACTCACCAATCGGATAATATGCTGGAGCTGGAGAACTGCAAGGTGCACTTCTTGCCGACATGGAAACACGCTCGGGGGATGCACCGGGAGTGGACGAGACTGCTGGATGAGGTGAAACCGGATGTGGTGCACTGCAACTGCTGCTGGATGCCGGCGTCGGCAATGACGCAGCGCTGGGCTCAGAATGCCGGATACAGAGTTGTGCTGACTCCTCATGGCATGCTGGAGCCATGGATAATGCACCGGCACTACTACTCGAAGAAGTTGCCAGCTCTGATGCTTTATCAGCGCAGGGCGGTGGAGAGAGCTGACATGATTCATGCTACGGCGGATAGCGAGAAGGAGCACTTGCTGCAACTGGGATGGAACGACAGAATAACGATTGTGCCGAATGGTATCGATGTGGATTCTATCAGTATGAAAACATCATGGCAGCGGACAGGGAAGATACTGTTCCTCTCGAGAATGCATCCTAAGAAGGGCATCAATTTCCTGATAGAGGCTGTGGCCAAGCTGGGTGGCGATTATCGCTGTCTGATAGCCGGTGAGGGCGAGAAGGCTTACGTGGAAGAGTTGAAAAGTCTGGCTGAGAGGCTTGGCGTGGCTGACAGAGTGGAGTTTCTGGGCGGTGTCTACGGTGATAGGAAATGGGAGCTGTTTCGTGAGGCTGATGTCTTTGTACTGCCCACTCATAGCGAGAACTTCGGTATCGTGGTGGGTGAGGCGCTTGCCTGCGGAACGCCTGTGATTACTACGAAGGGAACGCCGTGGCAGGACTTAGATGATCACCACTGTGGCTGGTGGACGGAAGTGGGCACGGAGCCTACACTCGGGGCATTGCGCGCCTGCACTGAATGCTCCACGGAAGAACTGGAGAGGATGGGGCGCAATGGCCGTAAGCTCATAGAGGAGAAGTACTCTACTCAGGCTGAGGCGGAGGGTATGCTGAGGATGTATGAGAAGCTGCTGAAATAGGGTCTACAGAGCTATATTGCCACAGACTTACACGGCTTTACACGGACAGTATTTGATTGTCTTCAATTAACTTGACTTGCTCTACAATATAAACGATTTATCAATTAACAACTATTGGTAATGGACTATATGAACTTTCAGACGCCCTATAGCCGCTGGAATAAGGCTAAGAGGCTGTTGTGGATGATGACGTGGGCAGTCCTGGCAAGACCATTCCCTAAGAGTTTGATGGCGGGATGGAAAAGAATGTTGCTCAGGCTGTTCGGCGCTAAGATTGCACCCACCGCCATAGTGTATGCCACAGCTAAGGTATTCGAGCCCTGGAATCTGGTGATGGACGATCATGCATGTTTGGCTGATGGTGTGGATTGTTATAATGCTGCTCCCATACATATCGGAGTGAATGCAACGGTCAGCCAGAGAGCTTATCTCTGCACGGCGAGCCACGATATCAGTGACCCGCATCATAGGCAGATACAGCGGCCTATCGATATAAAAGATCGCGCATGGGTCTGTGCCGAGGCCTTTGTAGGGCCGGGCGTTACCATTGGCGAGGGTGCCGTGGTGGGTGCACGCGGATGTGCATATAAAAATGTTGAACCATGGACTGTCGTTGGTGGCAATCCTGCACGCGTCATCAAACAACGGATAATCAAGCAATAGCCACTGACGAGTAATCAATAGCCACTGACAGGCACAGACTTTCACAGACTACCAAAACCAACTGTCTGTCCGTGGCCGTCCATGAACGTCCGTGGCAAATAAATAGATATTGCTGAAACATATATTAGATGAAGAAACAAACCATAACAGCCATCATTCTGACAAAGAATGAGGAGAAACATATAGAGAGATGCCTGAAATCGCTATTGCCATATTGCGGTGAGATATATGTCGTAGACTCATTTTCTTCCGACAGCACTTGTGAGAAAGCAGCGGGGATGGGCGCCAAGGTTGTAAAGCATGAGTTTGAAAACCAGGCTCAGCAGTTCAACTGGGCGATAGACAATCTCGAGATAGTCGGCGGGTGGATATGGCGAGTCGATGCCGACGAATATATTTCCCAAGACTTAGGAGAGAAGGTAAATGAGGCTATCAACACATGCGCTGACGACATAAATGGGATATACGTAAACAAGGCGATTGTCTTCCACGGACACAAACTGAAGCATGGAGGCTGGTACCCCGCTCCGCAGATAAAGGTGATACGCAAAGGCTTCGGCCGGTCGGAGAACAAAGTGATGGACGAGCATCTCGTCATCTCTTCGGGAAGAACGATAAGCATCGACGGCGACCAGACAGACGAGAACCTTAACGACCTAGGATGGTGGACACAGAAGCATAATGGCTATGCATCGCGAGAGGCGGTGAATATGCTGAGAATGCGCTACGGAATGGATGAGGGCGAAGAGGTGGAGCCACGACTCTTCGGCAACGATGCTGAGCGCAAGCGCTGGCTGAAACTGCGCTATGCCAGGATGCCGCTGTTTGTAAGGCCATTTATCTATTTCTTTGTGCGCTACTTCCTGAAACTCGGATTCCTCGATGGGCGTTGGGGCTTTGTGTGGTATGTGCTTCAAGGCTTCTGGTACCGCTTCCTAGTGGATGCTAAAACGCTGGAACTGCAACAGTCGTTTGGCTTTGACGATAAGAAAATAAAAGAATGGATAAAACTCAACAAGAGCTTTTGAAACTTCTGCAGTGTGCATTATGGGACAAGCCGTGTGACGCTATATCTGTGGATGTACTGCGAGATGTGATGAAACTTTCCCAGGCTCACACCGTTGACGGACTTGTTGCCGGCGTGTTCATGGACAATAAAGTCCTGGTTGAAGACAGTCTGGAGAAGGAGGACATGCTAATGGCTCTTGTCTCAAAGGACACCTTGCATAAACGGGCGTATGTCAGGTACAGTGGCGTGGTTGCTGAATTGGAGTCTCTGATGACACGTAATAATATTCCTTATTTCGTGTTCAAAGGGACTGCTGTGGCCTCACATTATCCGAAGCCCTACCGACGGACGATGGGTGACGTTGACTTTTATGTTTCGCCACAAGACATCAAGAGAGCTATTGATATTCTGGAAGAAACGTGGAAAGTAAAGGTGGAAGATGGGGAAAGCGAAAAGCACCTGTCATTCACTTACAAGTCCATTCCCTTTGAGTTGCATCATCGGGTAGAGACCTTCGGCTCTGCCAAACATCAGCTTCGATTTGACAATCTGATAAGCGAAGGCGTCAGGCATACTGATACTTATAAGGTAGATGGTGGTAGTGCTCGGATGCTGCCGCCGGAGGAAGACATCATAACGGTGTTCAAGCACATGTTCAACCATCTGCTTGTAGAAGGTGTAGGTCTAAGACAAGTTGTGGATGTAGCCGTACTACTAAACGACTATCGGCATGTAGTGGATATATCCGTGCTAAAGGAACGAATGTCAAGGATTGGCTACCTCAAGGCATTCAGCGCTACGGTTACGATGCTGGGCGATTATCTGGGTTTACCGTACGCCTCATATTATGCAGCCATTACCGACAATGGGCATAAGTGGGGTCGAAGGATTTTTAACTTTATTATGGAAAGCGGCAATTTCGGCAGAAGCGCATACAAGACTAAGACCGCAAGTCTTTCACGCAGCGCTGAAACTGCCCGTCATGCTTTCCGCCATATTCTAACTCTTTCTCCACTGATTCCATCAGAGGTGCCCGGGATAATATGGAAACATACAAATATCACAATAAAAAAACATACAGGCATATAGTCGTACAATAATGAAAGTAACTATCATAACTTCTTGTTTCAACAGGGCTACGACAATAGGCGACGCCATAGAGAGCGTGATGAGCCAGGACTATCCCGACATAGAATATATTATTGTGGACGGGGCTTCCAAGGACGGCACTCTCGATGTGCTGCGCAGATACGACAGTATGGCTCACAGCGATGAGTTTGCAAAGGAGCACCCGCACTTCACCTTCCGGTTTATATCAGAGCCCGACCACGGTATGTACGAGGGTATCAACAAGGGATTGCGGATGGCTACGGGTGATATCATCGGATTGGTGCATTCTGACGATTTCCTCTTCACCGAGCATACGCTGACGGATATCGTGAGGGAGTTTGAGGCTACTGGGGCTGACTTCGTGTATGGCGATGGTCTCTTCGTGGATGCCAATGACACCAAGAAGGCGGTGCGCAACTGGAAAGGCGGCAGATACTCCAAGGGGAAGGTACACTGCGGTTGGCTGCCTCTGCATCCTACCTGTTATCTCAAGTCCTCGTTCTACAAAGAAGTGGGACCATACAACGAGAAATACAAGATTGCAGCTGACACGGATTTCCTTGTTCGTGCTCTCTACGAGCATTCGCCTAAGGTGGCTTACCTCAAGGAATACATCGTGAGGATGAGGATGGGCGGTCTGAGTACGGACTCAGCCAAGCGTAAGGCTATGTGGAAGGAGGATATCGACATCTACTCCTCGCACGGATTCGCTGCCCTGCCAACGAAGATTATGAAAATGATGTGGAAGATACCACAGTTTGTCTCGGCTAAGTTGGGAACCGCAAAGGCATAAACTGAGTATGATTCCACGGTGTGTGGGAATTTATTCCAAAATACAGCGATAATCAGCCGTATCCGCGTGGAGAATCTGTTTCATCAGTGGTATGTGAAACTTCTGCCGCTATCCGTGGACATGTGGAAGGCAAGACACACCGTCATAGCTTGCGGACGGCCACAAGGGATCGCACCCTGCCAGGTGGAGCGTTTACACAAATTATTATTTGACTAAATCAAATAAATAATGGTCTCACGAAGTTAGGCTTAATGAAATTTGGCAAATCAAATTTGCTGTTGTATCTTTGTGCCACCAAGCGGTATCAACGAATTACCCTGTATGGCACGGATATTTAATTGTTACTGAAAATTATAAAAACAGTTTATCAAAATACATAGTATGGAAAAGAGAAAAGTGGCCCTTATAACGGGCATTACTGGTCAGGACGGTAGTTACCTGTCGGAACTGCTTCTGAGCAAAGGTTATGATGTGCATGGCATTATCCGCCGCTCGTCGGTGGACTTCCGTCCGAGAATTGCACATTTGGAAGGACAGAAAGGCTTCCACTTGCACTACGCCGACATGAGCGACTCTATGGCTCTCGTGGCTCTCGTGGGTGCTGTTAAACCTACGGAGATATACAACTTAGCTGCACAGAG
>OMXX01000253.1 GCA_900315105.1 uncultured Prevotellaceae bacterium
AAATTCTGCACATGACAAAACTCTGAGGAACTTATTGCTCCTCAGAGACTTATAAAAAAGATTAACAACAAACTATGCACTTAGTTGCGGAATTAAGGTATTAACTAACTCCACATAATCTTGTGCAGCATTCAGGTCATCGTCTACAATTAAGACTTCGTAATTATAGTTATCTGGTTTCATTATTCTGTATTTTCTTTTTTAGTTTTAGAATAGCTTCTATCTCTTTCTTTTCTTCCTCTATTGTGAAGTCAAGAGTAATAGAGTTTTTTGTCAACCTTACGATATTTCTTACCGTCTGGAGACCAATTCCTTTGTGATTATGTTTAGTAGAAAAACCTTGCTCTGACAGTTTTTCTACATTAGGAGTTCCTTGTTCACAAAGATTTCTTATCCTTATGTAGGAAGAATCTGCTGTTTCCTCATATTCCATTTTTACAACTCCTCCTATAGGGCTGGCAGAAACAGCATTGTGAATTAATGGAACTAAAGCGGATATGACAACACTATTTGAATACCCAGATATGTTGTCTGGCAATGTTCCATCAGATAAGGTTACGCTTTTGTTATCTTTATCCTTTGAATCCTCAAAAAATGACTCAGCAGCCTTTTTAATAGATATGATGTTATCTCCCAAGTTTTTATTTACAAGTTCCGAATAAGAGTTTATTACGCTCTGACATATTTGTGCAGATTGATAAATGTGATCAAGTCTCTCTATTCCCTTTTCGGTCGTTACTTCTTTCTTAAGAAGATCTGCGTTTACAGATATTCTCGATAAGGGAGTAGTTATTGAATGCTTTACATCACTAACGAAATCTCTAATTGAGAACATTTCATATTCTCCTTTGGTTAATTTCTGCAACATCCTTCTTATATCGCGAATATCATTCAAAAAAGCAGAATCTACGTTCTTCTGATTACCCCTGTTCTTCTTACTTAACTTTACTGATGCTGTTTCTTGTCTGATTACATCTATAAGCGAATTGACCTGATCCAGGATTTCCTGACGGACAAAGCTTATCATGGGATCGCGAAATACTCGATTACGCTTAATCTGATTAACTACTTCTTCTTTATTAATATCCTCTTTAGCACTAATTCTTTCTAATAGTTTTTTTTGAGGCACTAAATAAAAGAGAATAGAGATACCAATGACAGATAACAGCAAGAAGCCAGCTCCATAGATAACCAGACCTTCGTCTATTGTAATAATTCTTGAATATTGAAGGCTGAAGTTTATAGATGTTGTGCTTAAGAATGGTGGTACAGCCAGTAAAGCAACTACAATTAGGCTTGTAATATCTGCTACTCTTGATGACTCTTTTCTGGAGAAAAATGAGATTATTACTAAAACAACAGTTATTATGCTTAATGAAGCCCATACTATCCACCCAAAACTCCATTCTTTCCCGTCGTTTATAAAAATATACAGCATATATGCAGCAATCTGAGCAGGTATTCCAATGAACGGGTATCTCTTTTCATCATCGGCACCCCATATGCCTACCGCGCAGCTTATATACATTATGACTGCAATTAATCCTATAATGAAATTATATATATCGAAAAGAATGTTCATGGTTTCTTAAAGTCGCTCTTTAATATTTTCAAGAAAGTAGAGTTACGCGCATCTGCATCTTCCACCAAGGCACGAAAGTCTAAAATAAAAGCGTTCTGTATAACTTTGTAGTTAAGTTCTAAATCGGCATAGACTTCCCTTGCCCTATAATATTACGCATTGAACCATTTGGTATCTCGATAAGAAGCTGTTGGTTTCTCAATGGGAAACTCTTTGTTTCCCGATGGAAAACCATCGGTTTCCCGGTTGGGAACTAATGGTTTCGCAAAGGAAGATTCGTGGTTTGCAAATTAGAAGTCGTATTCCTCGTAATAGCTGTCGAAGACGGGTGGCTCATTCCAACCGCAGGATCGGCAGATGGCGGCTATCTCATTGCGGTCCTGAGGAGTGATGGGGTAGGTGCCATTGCGGAACTTGAAGTACTTGGTCTTGGTGAAGTGTTGTATCAGAGCCTTGCGGATGGCCTTGGCCTTGCCCTCAGGGATGTTCTCATAGAAGTTGAGCATACCGCGAGCCATTTTGACCTTAGCATTGGAACAGAAGTCGGTGCAGGCACCAGCGACGACATCCTTGCGAAATGGGTTGACGACAGTGGCGAAGAGCGTATCATCGGATGCCCACTGACCAACAAGCCAATGGAGGCAGTTGTCCTTGCGGGTGCAGGTAGCGTTGTAGCACAGTAAGTAGTGCCGTGATCTCTCACGGAGTAGTGATTGCTCGTAGGATAATGTCTGGTTGCTTATTGGCTCACGCGGAGTTTTTTTTATTTCTCACGGATGGTACAGATTAAACGGATATATTATACTAAGATTCATCTGTGAGTTATGTGGAATCGTTGTGAACTTTGGCCCAAGGGGGATTGTCCGTGGCAGGCGGATGCCGCTGCCTAACCAAAGAACTTGATATGATAGCGTGCTAAAACTATTTTTTTTGCTTACCTTT
>OMXX01000204.1 GCA_900315105.1 uncultured Prevotellaceae bacterium
TCCTTCATGGGGTAAGTTCCATGATTGAAGAAAGGGAAAGAAGAAAGATGGGCTTGAAAACGTGTTCCAAGGGGTTGTTCATCGACCTTGCATGAAACATAAGCGACGCAAGTCATTGATAATAAGGATAAATCAGCGAGTAAGAGGGTTCTGTGTTCCCGATTTGAGCACACGAATCCCTTTAAAAGCCAAATTTTATCGGAAATAGCAGGTTGACTTATCATTTTTGAGCGTCTCAGATGGCAAAATGTCAGTAATCAAGCTTAAATAACAATAAAAACGGAAGAGAAAGGCCGTTATCTCATTAAAAAATTGTAACTTTGCGCCCATGCAATGTGCGCATGACAAACAATCGTGCTCGCATTCGACAAATGACCCAGAGAGCCAATAGGCAAACAATATAAGGAATCCCCTCGCGGTGTATGCAAAGGTTTGGTCGCCTGTCGAGACACTGCTTGGGGATTCTTTTCAAAGAGTATGGCACAGTTTAATGAAATAATCAAAGGTTCTGAATATGACCTTAGTTTGTTCACGGAAGAACAAATCAACAAGTTGGAAACAGCAATCCAAACAAAGGAAACATAGTCAGGGACACAGTATTTTCTTACTTGTCAAGTTCGAAAGAAAGAAATCAAGCTCACTCCTGAGGAGGTTGTTCGTCAACTATATGTTCTTTCTTTGATAGAAGATTACGGTTATCCAGTTTCTCGCATGGTACTGGAATATGAAGTTACCTTTGGTCGTGAAAAAAAACGTGCTGACATTGTAATATTTGATAAAGTTCACACAGAGACACCATTTATCATTGTTGAACTGAAAAAGCCTAAGCTCAAAGATGGTAAGGAACAGTTAAAAAGCTATTGTAACGCAACTGGAGCACCCATCGGAGTTTGGAGCAATGGCAAAAGTATCTCCTACTATCACCGAAAAGACCCTAATTATTTTGAGGACATAAGCAATATTCCACGTGCAGACCAGAAGCTTTCAGACATTCTTTCTGAGCGTTGGACTATTGATGACCTTATCAAGAAAGATAAGCTCGTTAATGAGCGTAAATCCTTGAAAGACCTCATTCTTGAAATGGAAGATGAGGTTATGGCAAACTCTGGTTATGATGTGTTTGAGGAAATTTTTAAACTGATATTCATTAAATTGTATGATGAATATGAGGGCGGACGAAAAAAAGATCGAAATCTCGAATTCCGCAATTATGGTGATACAGAATCAGAGTTGAAAGCACGCTTGCAATCCCTTTTTGACAAGGCAAAAGATAAGTGGCCGGGGGTATTCACCGACGATGATATTATACAACTTGCCCCTTCGCACCTCTCGGTGTGCGTTTCATCCCTCCAAGATGTAAAACTCTTCAATTCAAACCTTGAAGTTGTTGACGAAGCCTTTGAATACTTAATGAGTAAAAGCCAAAAAGGTGAAAAGGGCCAATACTTTACTCCCCGCTATGTCATTGATATGTGCGTGAGGATGCTCAATCCTTCTGTAGAAGAGAAAATGATTGATACGGCAGCTGGCAGTTGCGGATTTCCCGTACATACGATATTCCATGTTTGGCAGAAAATTCTCGAATCAAAAGGATTGAAACGTAGCCATCTGTTTACACTTGAAGAGAAACCGGCTGAATGTACAGACTATGTACAGAACAATGTCTTTGCTATCGACTTTGACGAAAAGTGTGTCCGTGTTGCACGAACACTGAACCTTATTGCTGGTGATGGTCAAACAAATGTGTTGTATCTAAACACGCTTGATTATGAGCGTTGGGAACAAGACTATGTGGACGGAAAAACGGACTGGAAAGACACCTATTTTGAAGGATGGAAGAAACTAAAGAAACTAAGGGCAGAAAAGAATGAAAACCGCGACTTTAAGTTTGATATTGTTATGGCCAATCCACCATTCGCTGGTGACATTAAGGAAAGCCGTGTGATTGCCAAGTACGACCTTGGGCGTAGTGTCGGCTATGACAAAATAAAATCAGCACCGAATGGGGCAAGTGTTGTTGATGGTTTGCCAACATTCCCACAGGCATTGTCTGCAAGTGCAGAAACTATTTATCGTGTAGCAGATGGTACATACCGTAAAACGAAGATTAAACAGTCAACAACTGTAAGCCGTGACATCCTTTTCGTTGAACGTAATCTTGACTTCTTGAAGCCGGGAGGCCGTATGGCTATTGTATTGCCACAAGGTAGATTCAATAATAGTAGTGACAAGGACCTGCGAGAATATATATCCTCTCGCTGTCGTATTCTCGCCGTAGTGGGGTTGCACGGCAATGTGTTCAAGCCACATACAGGTACAAAAACGAGCGTACTATTCGTGCAAAAGTGGGATGATGAACTCTGTCCCAAATTGGACGATTATAATATCTTTTTCGCTACCATGCAAATGCCAAGCAAGGACAATAGCGGAGATAAGATTTACAGGAAACAAACCATCATACGCTATTATGAGAACCACAAAATGGTTGAATATACTGAAAATGACTTCTTGTCGAAATACGGTACTCTTTTAAATGCAACATATTATCTTCCGCTTGATATATATAAGCAATATGAAAGTCAGATTTCAGTAAATGAAGATGGGTTCATGCTTAATCTTCGTGGTGTCATCAATGGTAATGAATATGAAGAACTTACTCAAAGCGAAAAGAAGAAATATGTAAATTTGAAATCGCCTACTGTAGAGTATCGTCCATTACTTGACAGTCATGGTCACCTTATTGTACAACATGACCTTTTCAACCATGATGGCTTGACGGAGGACGGCATCGCAGAAGCTTTTGCTGAATTTGCGAAAAAGGAAGGGCTATCTTTTTTCGCGGATGCCCCTTTGACAAAGTAAAGTATAAATCTTTGTTAGAGGGGCTGGAGATTTCGATAGTAAGTTTATCTGAGGTCCTGCAATCAAGTATAATGCGTATTGAGCCAGAATTCTATAATTCTTCAAGAATGCATTATTCTAATTGCAAAAAAGGTGAAGATGTTATCGTATTCTCTCAATACGGAACATCTAAAGATTTGAATGAGGTATCTTTGGGCTTTCCTGTGTTACGTCTTAATGAATTTAACTATTCTTTTATTTCAGCACCAGCTAAGTATTGTAATTTAATCGATGAGTCAACATATCAAGATTTAAGACTAAAAAAAGGCGATGTGCTTATATGCAGAACAAATGGAAATCCTAAATATGTGGGAAAGAGTGCATTAGTAGCTAAAGACTATGACTACGCCTTTGCTTCATACTTATTCCGAGTTAGACCAAATTTGTCTCTGATTTCTCCTGCAACATTAGTTGCTTACCTTAATTCAAAGTATGGAAGAGTTGAAATAGAACGCTATTCTATGGTTAGTAATCAAGCTAACTTTAGTCCAGCTAAGTTTAGGGAAATAAATATACCCATTCTTCCCAAATCTGTTAATGACAATATAGATAATCTAACCTACTCTGCATTTGAAAAACTCGAAAAATCAGAATCGTTGTTTACAACAGCAGAAAATGACCTTCTTGAAAGTTTAGGTTTGACTGATTTTGCTGTAAACCCTGAAGCTACAAATGTAAAGTCTTTCAAAGATTCATTCCTTGCATCAGGGCGTTTCGATGCTGAGTATTATCTGCCGAAGTATGAGGATTATGTAAATCTTATTCGCCAATATGGCGGTGGTGCAGACATCATTGGCAATATATGCGAGGTAAAAGACAGCAATTTCAATCCCGAAGCAAATAAAGAATATCGGTATATAGAACTCGCCAATGTTGGGAATTCAGGCAACATAACTGGCTGTAGCACTATGCCTGGAGCAGAACTCCCATCAAGGGCACGTCGCATTGTACATACAGGTGACGTGGTTGTTTCTTCGCTCGAAGGTTCTATTGACAGTTGCGCACTTATTCCACATGGACTTTAATGTCGGCAAACGGTTGCAAACGCCTGCAAGTAATCGGTTGATTATCAGTTAACAAGCGTTTGCAGTCTTTCCATATGGCTATTGTGAGTTCC
>OMXX01000024.1:0-174068 GCA_900315105.1 uncultured Prevotellaceae bacterium
CGGACTGCCCTATTAGGTATCGCTCCTTCAGAGCTCTTTCAACCACATGATAGTCAACAATATACAACTGAATAAATTCGTCGAACTCACGTTAATGTAAAATGAAAAAGCCGCTTAAAGTTGATTTAAGCGGCTTTTTTAGTGAGTTTAAAAGCATTACAACACCAAAGTTCATTTGTTCCTTTTAAATTATTCGCAAAGGCTCATAAACCTACATAGAAACCCCTCGAATGCTGGTATCACTACCTACAGACGAGGGGAGCAAATATTTAATAACAACTAATAATCACATAAAGCTATTTCACATAGACCTTCTTCACGTCAAATCCATTCCTGCGAATGATATTGATACCATGCTGAAGAGTAGGAATCTTCTTGCCATCAAGGGTGAAGATTTCAAGACCTTTCTTGTCAACATCTTTAAGGAAGAGATCATCAATACTGGTTGGAGCAGGGTTAAGGTTCTTGATCTTGCAAGCGAGAAGCAGGAACTCTGAGAATCCTGTGCCGTTGTTTTGGAACTTGATGACATAGTTGCCCTCGGTAGTAATGGTAAACTCAAGGGTATGTTCTTCAGCAGATGACATGTCTGCTCCTTGATTGCGTTCTATATTTGGCTGAGCAAGAGTATAACCGGTTTCTGCAACCACCTTTCCAGCAGATGTGAGAATCTGAGCCTTATACTCAGGTGCACCCAACCATGCTGCCATAACATAGCTAAGACGATAGTTGCCTGGGGCAAGGGTGAGAGGATAGCCGCTCATCTTACCATAATCGGCGAAGTTGGTGCGCCAATACAGAGCTGCATTATATGCGCCTGTGAAGCCCTTGAAGGTACGAGGGCCTGAACTATAAGTGTTAGGATATTGATGTATGGTACCATCATCAGCACGCCAGCCTTCAGGCATACCTCCATTGGCTACATTATCAAAACTGAGTGCATACTCAACAGCAGTATCTTTAAAGACTGGCTCAAGAGTAACGATATCATCAGGCATAGTGAATGAGAATGTGCCATCCTCGTTCTCTGTGAGTGTGATATTACCATGGATGATATTCCAGCCGATAATAGAGCAGCCCTCGTTTGCCTGTGGCGTGAGGGTTACTGTCTCGCCTTCGGCAGCAGCTGCTACGTTAGGGATGGCAGTACCATCGGCAGTTTCGTGGATGTTGATATCAAACTTCTCTGCCTCCTGTTCAACAGGTGTGAAGATAACCTGATCGATGAACATATTGGTACCTGATGTGTTGAAGAGATAGAAGGTGTTCTCGCCCTCGTTCAAATCGAATGTAACGCCTGCCTTCTTCCACTCGTTTCTCTCAGTCTTATTGAAAGAAGCTTTAAGGGCTACATTAGAATTGATTCTAAGACGCACGTCACAATCGCGAGAGGTATTGTTATAACGCACCATAGCAGTATATTGTCCTGCCTTTGGAACACGTACCTTGCAAGTCAGAGCAGCAGATGTGTTAGTTCCTGTAACGATGAAGCCGTTACCTGCCTGACCTCTAACCCATTGATAAGAAGAATAGTAAGGAGTAACCTCACAACTTCCAACGCTACGGTAGTTCATATCCTCAGCCTCGATGATAATCTCACCTGCGTATGGTTCTGGCTGCTTTGGAATCTCAAGACGCTCACGGTTCACCATATCGGTACGGCGGTCGGTCTCGTTGCCGGCACACACAATCTTGATATCAACAGGACCGTTATGGCTGACTTTCAAGGTATAAGCATTTGTCTCAGCATCCCATGAAGCCTCGGCTGTAACCTTTGCCTCTGCACGCTTAGTGAACTCGAAAGAAGGCTCACTTGCTGCACCATTAACAACGATGATATCCTCAACATTCTTTATGGTATCTGCACGATAGTTGTTCAGATAAAGGGTGATAGAATCTGCATATTCCCTGATGAGTCCGCTACTGAGCTTTCCGTATGTAAGGTCAAGGCTCTTACAGGTGTTGTACTGAAGAGGAATATTTGCAGAAGCAGTTACTTTCTGGTTGAGGTAAGTGTAAGGGGTGTATGTAACAAGCTGGTTCTTGTAGCGTGATACGAAGAGATCGCCTGTGCTAACCTCTGGATATGCCGCATCGAAGGCCTCTGTCTTCTTTGCAAGTGTTGGCCATACGCTTGTGCGCTTTGACTTATTCACCTGTGTAGGGATGCCAGAAGCTATCTCTGTTATTTCTGGTGTCATAGGAATAGTGCCATAACGGCCTGTCTTCTTCAGATACCAGAAGTTATCCATCCATTGGCCATTACCACGATTGAATGGGTCTGTCTGCTTGTAGAGACCATCGTAGAGATTGCCCCATGTAGCATATTTGTCCTCGTCGCTACCCTCCTTGATGTCATTAACGAGAATGATCTTCGTCTTGTCGATAACTTCCTGCTGTGTAGGGATATAGAGAGTTCCGTCGATAATCTTACGGAACATGTCAAGCCAGATATTGCGGAATCCTGGGAATGTACCCCAGTTACGTTGTGTATAGCCGTTTACGGTTGTATTGTTGAGGTTCTTGAAATCCTCTGTCCAGATAAGCTCAGGACCGTCCCACACGGCACCACCATTCTGACAGGTCTGTTCCATGACAGTTCCTATACCTGCGGCTACAGGGTATTTCTTACCATGATTCTCACCAAGGATAGCCTCAAGAGCACCATTCCAGCCACAGTTGTCATAGCGAACGCCATAGTTCTTTGTAAGGCCGGAAACGAAAGGTCCGAAACATACACTCTCATTGTTGTAGAAACAAGAAGAGGTGGTATATTTATAGAGCCAGAGGATAGCCTCTGGATAGTCCTTTGAAGCCTGAAGGAGGTCAGCGTTTCGCTTGAGCATACCAACAGGATTGAGAGGATGTGACCAGATGTTTCCACAGAAACTGACAGTCAGGAAACCGCCATACTTATGGTGCATAGGTATGAGCTTTGCGAAGAGAGCTATTCGAGCTGACTGTGAACTTGAGAACAAGTCGCCTGGCGCATCGAAGCCCCAGAACTGCTCGGCATAGTTCCAGCCAAGGAAGTTAGGGAATTTCTTGAAGAAATACTCGAAGGTTTCGAGGTCATTCTCGTGAATGTGAGTATGACCACCACTGGCTGGCTGAAGCGTGAACCACATATTGTTCTGCTGACAGATAGTTGCCCATGACTTATAAGTACGGATAGCGTTCTGAGGACGCTGGTGGATGTTAAGTTTTGTGTCATAGGCACATGACAGCGAGAGATTCAGGATAACGTATGGCTTGATGTCATCAGGAATAAGATTGATAATCTTCTGTGGATCTGCCTGATTCCATACATCGACGTGCACAAGCCATGCAGGGTGTTTTGAATCAATAGGACGACGCTGCTGAGCAAGGGAAGAGCCCCCAAGCCCTAAAAAAAGCAAGAGGAGCAAAAGACCCTCCAGCCCCCCAAGGGGGAGTTTTTTTGATAGTAGTTTAGATAGTAAAGACATGTGTTTTATTGTTTTATGATTAGTTTTTTTAGTTTAGTGTTTAGAGATTAGCGTTTAGTGGTAACTTAAATTATTCACTATTCGCTTTTCACTATTCACTTATGAAGGGGCGAGGTTAGGGGTTGTTTATTTTCTCAAACTCTCCTCACCATACAGATACTGTCTCTTGTAACCGCCAAAGTCGATGACGATCTTTTCAAGCACGATACCTGGGTCATTTGGAGTGAAGGTGAGGGTATGTGTGCCATTTGTTGAAGATCCCAAAGGCAGACTTACCGTCTTCTCTATCACACGACGTGCAACGGTTGGATAGTAAACGGTATAGATATTCTTTGGATCTTCATTTAGATTCTCGTTGAAGTTCACAACCTCTGCCTTACCACCGTCAAAGGCAACAGAATATGTCATGCCTCCTTTGTTGAGATAGTCGAGAGTTGATTTTGTTACTATATAAACGGTTGGGGTAACTCCCTCTTTCTGCTCATAGCGGAACTTATAGGTGAGAGAAGCGCCCTTTACATCGGCTGTGACAGGAAGGAGGGTAACGCCACTCAATGTGCGTCCAACGTATGGTAGTACGGTCCACTTGGCTGACTCTGCATCTGTTGAGGCATTGAAATGCTCTGCCTCCATTGAGATATAGCCTTTACCGTCTTCCTCGAAGATATTCTCGATTTTGCCTTCTGTGCGGAAAAGCCTTGGCAACTTATCAGCCTTGAAATCATCATTCCATGTTCTGTAGCCGATATGCTTCTGAACCATCATGCCATCCCACTTACCACCGGCAATTTCCTTGTTATACTGTGCCATGAGTTTTGCATCACGCTTGAAGTACATCTCGCACTTGTCTGCCCAGTCATTCATAGCTGCATCACCCTTCTGGTGAAGGGCATTGTTCATTGCCTGAGCATAGTACATCTGATGGAGGTTAGCCAATAGCTGTATAGGGAAGAGGATGCTCTGGAAATAGGCATCCCTTGCCTCTGCAGGAAGGTTGGCATACTGACGGAGAGCCTCTACTTCGAGAGTCTTATGCTCGTCAACCACTTTCGCCCATTCGCCTGTCTCAAGGTTGTATGTTCTTGCGTCAAGCATTTCTGGAGTACATCTTCCGGCAAGTTTGCAATACATGTTAAGGATTCGTGTTGCCTCCTCAGCCTCACTCTCGCCAACGAAGGTAGAACAGAAGTCCTTGGTATGGTCAAGAAGAGTAGAGATATTATCTACATTACTCTTTACACCTTCCTTGCTCTTTCCATAGTTCCAAGCCATATCCATGAAAAGCTGGATAGGATATTCCATTGGCTTGAGGTCGCCTACATTGAGAATCCAGAGTTTCTGGATGCCGTTCTCGTATGCGAGAGAGAGTTGTTCCCACATATTCTGGATAGGTGTCACATTGAGAGTCTTGGTGTTACGAGGAGCACCTACATAGTCAACGTGGTAGTAGAGTCCCCAACCGCCCTTACGCTGACGCTCCTTCTGGGTAGGTACACGGCGCACGTTACCCCAGTTATCGTCACAAAGAAGAATGGTTACATCATCTGGCACACGCATACCATCGTCATAGTAGTCGAGCACCTCCTTATAGAGAGCCCATACCTGTGGCACATCCTTTGCAGCCTTACTACGAGCCTTGCTGATGAGCTTGCGCTGGTTGGCAACAATACTTTCCATGAGTTTCAGATTTCGGTCCTCGCTCATAGCCATGTCGCCATCACCACGCATACCGATAGTGATAATATCCTCTGTATGCTTATTACGCTCTACGCCACCATACCAGAATTTGTCAAGATTATTCTTGTTGGTAGCATAGTTCCATTCATGATTACCTTCATCCTTGCCTTCCTTCTTACGTGTAGCCAAATCCTGTGAATCAGCATTTGGATCATCGCTATGGTTATGCCATTCCTTCTGGGCACGACACATAGGCTCATGGTGAGAAGTACCCATCATTATGCCCATTTCATCGGCAGTTTTCATGTTGAGAGGGTCGTCAGCATAGAAAGCCCAACTCCACATGGCAGGCCACATATAATTGCCTTTTAATCGAAGTACAAGTTCAAAAACCTTTTCATAGAAACGGTGATCGCCGTAGTTTGTGCCGAAGGTATTCTTTACCCAAGATGTAAGACACGGAGCCTCGTCGTTAAGGAAGAGACCACGATACCTTACGGCAGGCTCACCGTCAGTATAGGTTCCATTCTTTACGTACACCTCTTTCTGTTTCTTCACAGGAACATCCATCCAGTAATACCATGGAGACACACCTATCTGACGAGAGAGCTCATAGATACCGTAAACAGTGCCACGTCGGTCACTGCCTGCTATGATTAGTTTCCCGTCAATAATACTTAATATATACTTTTCAATTTTGCCATTAAGTGATTTTCCGTCAATCTTTCCATTCTTCACGAGTTCATCGATAGCTGCACTATTGCCTATGGTACCAGCAACGATGCGTGCTTCTGAAAAAGAAGAGGAGATTGTGATGTTTGCATCGCATACTTTCTGAAAGTCGGATGCAAGATTCTTTGCAGCAAGCTTTACAGCTACATTGTCATTGTCGCTAATACAAATGGAAAATGATTCACCCGTTTGACATAGTTTCATGTCACCCTGTGTGAATGAAATAAAGTTGTCAGCTGCTAATACGTGTACTATGTTCAATAGCAATATCGCTATGACAATTAAAACGCGTTTTGGTCTGTTCATTAATTGATAGTTTTAGTCCCGAGTTTTATGGTTAATTTTTTAAATTCCGTGCAAAGATACAATATATTTGTCGTTTTTATATGATTAATTATTTCAAAAACTTTTCATAGAATTACATGTTCGATAAGAAAACCGCCTCCAGCATATGCCAGAGGCGGTCGTCTTAATACAAGTACTAATTTTATCTATTTTATTACTTAACAACCTTGCTAACCTTCATATAGCCATTTGCCCAAGATTCTACCTTGATGGTAATACCCTGTGGGTTGAGAGTCTGCTTACCGTCAACGGTATAGTACTTAACGCTTGTTGGCTCTCCAGCAGGAGCTGCCTCTACAGACTCGATGCTTGTAGCAAGAAGCTGGTCGATAGCTGCAGCAGCCTTAGCATAGTCGAAGTTGTCTGCCTTACCTGTGATTGTAAGAGTAGCGTTATCGATTCTACCGAAACCACCGTTTACATTTACGTGAGCACCGAGAAGGATAGAGCCGAAGTTTCCGCCATTGCCATCAGCCTTAGTTACTATGTCATTAAACTCGCGAGTTCTTTGTGTATCACGAGAGTAAGAAACCTTACCTTCTGCATCTGGCTCTTCACCCTCATAGACATTCTTGATCTGAGCTTCACCTTCACCGATATAAGCATAAGACTCCTTACGTGGCTCACCACCGCCATCTTCACCAACGATGATAGATACATTATACTTAGCTACAGGAATATCCTCGATAAGCTGCTTAGCATCATACTCACTTGTACCCCAAGGTGACTTAACAGCAGCATCAACAACTGGCTTAGTAGCAGAAGCAGGCTCACCACACCACTGAGCGGTTCCCCAAACAGCAGAGATGTTACCTGTTGTCTTCTCGATAGTCCAACCTGGGAAGTCAGTTTCCTTAGCAGCTACATCACCGTTATTAACAGTACCTGTGCTATAGAAGTTAGCATTCTGGATAAGGAATGAAGCTGGGATTGTTACATCAACCTCATCGCCAGTATCAGCATCCTTTGTCTTGAATGGATTTTCTGTAGCTATCTTCTTGTAGAGCTTAGAAGTGTAGATATACTTCAGCTTTGCAACCAAACTCTGATCGTCAGTAGTAACATTACCGGCAGCAAGTATAGCCTCATCATTTGCAGAAGCCTCGTCAAGTGCTACGATAGCAGCAGCAAGGTCCGTAATCTGCTTTGTAACGAGCGGCAAGCAAGTCTTAACCATGTTAGATGTAAGATTTGCCTTGTTGTCGAGAACTTCAACTGCCTTTGCAAGAGCTGCATCGTCAAGCTTAACGTAGTCAACATCCTTGTTTTCGTTGTAATACTTTTCAGCATCAGCAACCTCAGGGATATTAGCATACTTGCTTTCCTTAGCCTCCTCAACAGCCTTCTGCAATGACTCAAGGCTTGTTGGATACTTATCGATATTAGCACGACGACCTTTAGACTGCTTTACAAGAGCCTCAAGTTCCTTAACAGCAGCATCGAATTCCTTATCGGTGTGCATCTTTGGATCAGCTACATCATACTTTGCAATAGCTCCATTGAGAGCATCCTTTGTCTTACCATTGTACTTCTCTTCAGCAGCCAATGCTGCTTCCTGCTTAGCTAGCTCAACAGCCTCTGCAAGGTTCTGATAGTACTTAGCAGCCTTTGAACCTGGTTTCTCAATCTTCACGTCACCCCATACGGTGTTCTGTGTACCCCAAGCCTTCAGGATGTATGTACCGCCGTCGGTTGTGAAGCTGAATGATACCTTATCTGCCTCTACATTTGGATTTGCGTTAGCACCATTCTTGTAGTTAGCAGCAGTGCTGTTTACATGTTCCTTGGTTAGAACTGGTTCGCCAGTGGCTGCATCAATGATCTGGAGGAATACTTTACTTGTACCGTTGGCATTACCACCCTCATCATTCCATGTTGCAGTCTTGTATGAGATCTCGTATGTACCCGCTTTCAATTCGAGCTTAGGACCACCTTCCTGCTCACCATATGTGATACGCATATTTCCATTCTCGTTAGCACCACACTCACGAGCGAAGAATGCAGCTGCCATACCACCAGTACCAAGATTTAGGATACCAGAAGTACCGCTACGGCCGCTACCAGCAGCGAGTGGGTTGTTGTTCTCGTAAACAATCCAACCAGAGCCTTCAGCTGGCATATTGCCACCACAAGAAGCAAATGTCTCAGTGAGGACAACCTCGCTCTCTACCTTATCGCCTGCAGACTCCTTATATGTGAAGACCTTGAATCCACCGCAGAGCGCCTCGTGATCCACACCAGCATCTACAGTCTCAATCTTGTAGTTATACTTACCACCATTTGACTTGAAGCGGTAAATATATTCGTCAAATTTGAGTGTTCTGTTACCATTAGCATTTGCCAATGCCTCAACTTCCTTGGCGATAACCTCATTACCAGCCTCATCTGTCAATGTAATCTTGAGCTTGAAGCCAGGATTCTTCCAAGCAGCATAGTATGCACGGAATTCTACTTCACCTGCAGGAATTGTTACAGGTTCAGTAATCTCGGCAGAACCAATTTCTGAGTTGCCCAAACCACTACGGAAGTACATTGCAGCAGGAACTGTTGAGCCTGTGAAGTTGAAACCACGAGGACCACTACTATACTCCGTTCCATTCTCACGAATATCTTCTGCACCGTTATATAGTTTCCATCCAAGAGGAACTACGTTCTCACAGTCAGCAACTGTCTTATCTACAATTTCAGTATATTCAGTCTTTGCAAGATTAATTTTGCCAATCTCATATGTGAGAACGATGTCATTGGCTGGAGTTGACTGATCACTTACAATATTCTCAACCTTGATTGAGTATGTACCCTTTGCAAGCTCAGGACCATTGTACTCGAATGTGAGAGTATTTGATGTCTCTTCTGTGGTCTTCAGAGTAAGCTCTGCACCTGTTGACAAAGTAGCCTTTGGAACATATTCGCCTTTAGCAAACACTTTCTTGTCGAAAGTAAGAGTGATAGTCTTGAGATCCTTAGACTCAAGTGCGAATGAACCGTCAAGTGGAGTTACAGACTCGAGTGCTGGCTCTGTATAAATGTCAGAATAAATTTCGGTTAAATTAGAATTGATATCTGCGGTCTCTGTGAACTCTGTAAGTTCAAAGCCGTCGTTACACTTGATAAGACCGTCAGGATTCTTGAATGTAACCTTAACCTCACCGTTTTTAACAGGATCAACAAGGAATATATAGAGCTTACCATCCTTGCGAAGCTCCACAGTCAGGATATCTACAGCCTTGCCGTTTACAGTTACTGTAGCTGTGCTATTGTCAAGCAGATAGTTGCCTGATGCCTTCTGTGATGCAAGAGATGCGGCATTTGTTGGATGACCGAGATCTACACATATAACATCATCGTTATATGAAGCTCCTGCTATAGCAGCCTCTTCGAGAGTTACCTCATCAAGGAAGAACTCACCTGGGTTATAGATATTGAAAGAAGCGAAGTACTTGTCCTTGTTAGCTGCATTGTATGCCTCCTTGCTTGCACATTGCTTGTCGTATTCTGCATCCTGCTCAGCCTTGCTCTTGAAGTAGTAAACGTGTGAGTACTTGGTGAATTCGCTGCCAATGTTTGTGATATCAGCCTGTGAACCTACTGGGATATCAGCATTCTCAACGCCCTGCATCAAAGAAACTCTTGCCTTCGCACTTGACACGCTACCCTTGAGATAGTAAGTAAGACGATAGCTCTTGCCCTCCTGAAGTGGGAGGTTACGGAACTTAACGGCACGACGCCATGTAGCATTGTCATTTGGAGTACCAGCGTCATTATTCAGGAAAAGAGCCTTACCCTTGAATCCGCCATCGCTGATTTTCCAGTCATCACCTTCTTCCTGATTAATAAACTCATAGAAAGCTACATCTGATGCTGCTTTTGTCTGTTCTGCATCAAAAGGCTCTTGAAAGACTTGCTGTGCCTGAGTCACCAAACCGCAAGACAGCATTACACTTAAACTAAGTAGATTTTTAAATTTCATACCTCGTTGGTTTTAGTTTATGTTTATGGTTATTTAAATATAATTCCTAATCCGTGTTAGGTTAATATACATTATCTTCTGCAAGCTTTTGGCTCGCATAGGGGAGTGCGTATCAGTTTATGGCTGTACGTGTTGATTCCTAACTGCAACGTGCGTGGTTATTCGCGCGAGGCAAAAAGTAGTGTATGTTAATTCCTAAAGAGAGGTTTCGACTCTGATTTGCGTTAGTGAATTGTTTTATGGTTATTTGCTTACAGAGCGATGCCTGATCCTAAATTTAATAGGGTTTGTCACTCGCAGAGTGGTACCCGATTCTAATTTCTGGGTGCAAAGTTAAACTAATTCCAGAAATAACCCCTTGTAATTTGTAACAAAAAGTTTTCTCTGTGTAACACAAATGTATTCCTGACACTCTATAAAACCTTTTTTGCTAAAACTACCATCAAAACAACGAGAGTTCGACAGCTTGCTTCAGTTTGGTGGGCGTCAGCAAAAATTGATGGACATTAGCAGCAAATGGTTTTAACTGACAATGACTTTTCGCAAACTCGACAAGCTAAGTTCGTTGAATTCGCGTTAACTATGGATGATTTGCCTGTTTTCCTACGATTATTGACTTGTTGACGCCAAACCTTGTAAACAAAAGTTTTCTTTGTGTATCAAATATTCAGAGACTCTTCTCCTTGACACAGAAAAGAATATATATGGAACGAGATAAATTGCATATATAAATTAAATGGAGTACCTTTGCATCAAATTCATAAATGTTAGGTTAGTAGTAATTAAACCAGAAATGATTTAGTAGTTAGTTAGTATTTGCACCCACTGTTTCAATAGCGATTGTTCAACAGTTGGGTGCTTGTCTTTTATCCTTATTTCTGAACTATATCCACTTTTATTTTTCATATAACCAAACTTTCGCTAGCAAAAACCATAAAAACGCCAATTATTTATATGTACAATTTACCTTTTTAAATAAAGGTTGTAACGACTTTCTCTATTTTTTCCTTTTAATTCGATATATTCGTTGTTAGATCCCTTGTAACTCCCTTCTTCCTCCCTTGTGACTCCCATGTAAGTCCCATTTTATAGGAACGGACTTGAAGCGGACTTGAAGCGAACTTGAAGCGAAGGAGAAGCGAACCTACAGCGAAGGCAGAACGAAGGCATAGCGAAGGATCAACGGAAGTATAACTGCTTTTGAGTTGTATTGCTTATTTTTCACAGATAGAAAAACAGAATTTTTACACTACTCGTCAACTCGTCACCCGTAGCGCTGTAACAAAGTGTGCATCAAAGAATTACAGCGGTGATTCATTTCATTCTACTCGTCACCCACTCATCACCCTTATGTGGTATATCAATCTGATACACAATAAGTTGCAAAGTTGATTCACTCGTCACCTTTTTCATGGTGACGAGTGCGGAGAGGGTAAATTGCGCGTATAATATCCACATTCTCAACAAGATACAACGATTTGGGTGATGAGTGTGGTGACGAGTGGTATAGGGTGAATTGACGCTGTAAACACCAATGCAACAACAACTTACAGCGCTACGGGTGATGAGTGACGAGTTTTTTGAAAACTCTTTTTCTGAACCTGAAATCGAAAAAACAGCATAGAAGTTTGGAAGTATAATGAAAAATGTATATCTTTGCATTCTGACAAATCAAAGGAAGATGAACAGCTTCAACGATAATATCACATCGTTCGGTGCCCCGTACGCTGATGCCACAGCCTTGAAAATGTTGCGCGTGAAAGAATTGGTAAAAAAGGAAGAAAATTAGAAGCAAAAAATGCACATAATACGATTTCTCCAGGAAATTAAACATTTATCAGTAGTATTCTTAACAATATTTTTGTTCCAACACAAAGTGTATGCTTCTGATGATGTTGAACTATATGGCAAATGGACGTCATGTACATACGTGTCATTACCTGATAATAGCATTTTGAACGACTCAACTCGTCGTGCATATGGTATTATCCCTATCGCATGTAGCCATTTTTATTTCTATGAAAATGACACTGGTGTTTTTTTAAATCCTGCACGAGAAGAGACGGTAGAATTTAAATGGCATTTAGCAAATGACACCATTCATATTCTTCATAATGACACTTTGATTATTTATAAAATTGACAAAAAAAACATTCGAACAGATACGAAAGAACTTTATCTACGACTATTATCAAAAGAAACCAAGGTTTTTCCTTTTTCATATGTAATTGTGACAGACTATTTTAAGCCTTCTAAATTCGTGATGGATCCTTTGATAAGGATTAAAGAACTTGATGATGATATTCGTGAAACTATAAATGACATCAAAGAGAAACGACGCATTGATGAAGTCATTATTGGGTATGAGAAAGATGAAAAGTATTACTACACGTATCTATTTGACTATAATGAAATTTCAACTAATGGAATATTTGATGATATTCAAAACTGGAAAAACGGAGTAAAATTTGTTCTTTCCGTTATATACGACGATAATATGAATTCTTTGCAGAGAATTTCACGCTTAACATTTGAAGATGACAAATATTTGCCTGAACGAGTTTCTCTTGATAGTGAAGAAGATTTTCCGATAACCCGTAATGCAAAATAGCTATTTCTCACACTGCCTCGTGAATTTTTGGTAGTGTGGGATTTTCTTTTCTCAGCCACTCTGACTATCGGGAAGAACACCTAAGCCAAATATGTGACTATGGATTAGTTATTTCAAGGCTGTTCTTCTTCCTATGATCCTCCCTTGTACCTTCGCTCTTCCTCCGTACCAAAGTCGGTGCAAAGTCGGTGCAAAGTCGGTGAGAGAGCGAAGAATCATCGAGTTTGGTTAGGAGGAAGAGCGAAGGATCAACGGAGGAAGAAGGGAGGAAGAATATGGCTGTTGTTTGTGATAATACAAGAAAATCAGAATATGTTTTGGTGGTATGAGAAAAATCGCTTACCTTTGTACACAATTAGCAAACTTTAGCCTATAACACACCATAAATGTAGATGCGTCTAATCATCTGATTAAGAATCCTGCCAAAGCGAATCGCAATTATGGAAATGTAAATTATAACGATGGAGGTATATTATTATGGGTAAGAAAGTAATATGTTTCATTTTATATTTTTTCGTAGTATTGTATTCTTATGGACAAAATATGTATACGGAAAAAATAAAGTGGGAGGAACATGTAGAAACTATTACATGTTCAGATACTTGTGAAATTGTTTCAAAAATACAGCAAGTATGTAAAATTAATTCGCATTATTATAATAAAAAGTTATTAACAGTTGGTGACGAAACTTTCTATTGCGTCTTTGTTCCTATTGGTTCGGGAATACCTTGGTGGCTAATTTCCGTTTATAAGAAAACAGATAATAACTGGAAATTAGTCGCAAGAGGAACCGTAGTAAGAGATGCACTCGTACTTACAGCACGAATTAGTCCTAATAACGATAAAATTTTGTTTTTTACAGCTAATTGTATTGTTACCAAGACGGCTATAGAAGTGAAAGAAGAAATGGAAGAAATCGGAGAATTATCACTTTTTGATTTGTGACATTAATATTCACTAACAAAAATGTAACTGTTTAGTGTCGTTATTTGAACTTCTTCTATTTTTGAATCATATCTCAAATTCTTTTATAATGCAACCAGCCTAACTTGTATTATAGGCTGGTTGCATTATCTTGCCCCGAATACCCCATTCCATAACATCACACATGCATTTCTGGCGGTAGAATTGTAACATGGAACTCTGAAATTCAGAACAAATTAGTTTTATTGCTAAGAGAAGGAGATTTTTATCCTTTAGGACATCTTTTCCCTTTCCTTTTACAACTTCCAATACTCGCAGAAAGCGGATATTGTGGCTGGCATATCGGCAGGGAGGTCTATTCCCTCTCTTTTGCAGTAAGCAGAAAGTTTTGCCACGAAATCTTCTATAGAATAGGCGGTTTCACCCATTGTTTCCTTTATTATATAATAAGGAAGGGCGAGGGAGTCAAAGGCGCAATAGAGTACCGTTATGGCTACAAGCTGATACATTGAGCACCCAGCGATAAAAGCCATCATCTGCTGTTTGAAAGCCTTTACCATCTGGTCAGCCTCCTCATCGCTCATAGCCTCAATAGCCTTTTCCTCGCGGAATGCGATGAAAGGGTCATACTCCACATTATGCTCCAGACAGGTTAGCAAATCCTCTGCAACGGTCTTCTGGTCGTATTCCGCCGTAAGGTCGCAATAGGTGTAATGATAGCAGAGAAGTGATGAGCATGATGTATAGTCAGCCTCAGCCTCAAGCTGTTCGATGATACGATTGGCAAGGGCCTCGTCATAAGTATAGATGATGTTACCCTTCGGGGTGTGCATCTTCTTCTTGTTCTTGAAAATGGTGAGGTGGTCACCTTTTTGTTGGAAGGAGTAAGCCCCCTCCCGACCTCCCCGAGGGGAGGAGGTATTTATATAGCTTTTATCGCTTGTGGGCATGTTAATTATTAATTGTTGCGGCCTCTCCCCCCGTCCCTTTCCCGTAGGGAGGGAGCCGGAAGTCGATAGGCATGTTAATTGTTAAATGTTAATTATTTAAGTTTCGCTTGTTCGAAACTGTCTGGAAGACAGTACTATTCGTAACCCCGTACATACGAGTGAAACGAGGATGTGCGGGGATGAAAACCTCTACTCCTTTAACTGCCTGGAGGGCAGTACATCGTCAATCAGGTACAGCCTTCCAGGCTGATCAGTTGATGGAGATTCTATATCCGAGGGCATCCTCTCCTTCGTCGAGTATGCACCTCGGTTACTCATGGTGTTGCCTTCCAGGCAATAACGAACAAGCGAAACTTGAATTAATTATTAATTGATAAAACTTTTTCTGAAAGTTGTCTTTGTAAATGCGGTTCGTATTCCGAGGCATCAAGGATATGAACCTTAAGGGCAGAGGAACTCGGAAAGGCGTTGAAGTAAGGGTCGTTGGTGATGAAAAGATCAACACTCTTTATTTCCCTGTTCATAAGTACGCCATTACGATAACCCACTATGCGCTGGCGAATACGTGGAATGACCTTGATGCCTGTACGCCCATCGTGAAACTTCACTACTGCCACAACGTGCCAGCGTTTGCGAGTACCTGCGAGTTGCTGTTTCTGTTCGGGAGTGCTCTTATGGGTAATCGTTATATGTCGTCCGAAACGCAGGTTGATGTCGTTCATCATCTGACGAAAAACCTTACCATGAGCGCTCGTGTCCTTAATGCCGTTGAAATGAATATAGTAATGTATCATCTCATGGATGATGGTATCCTCCACTTCTCGTTCAGGCAGATCAAGGCGGATGCTGATACGGAGACGGAAGTCGTAGAGTTCCATCTTACCAAACAGTTTCCTCTTTTTCTTATACACAAGCATGCCAAGAAAGGTCTTGGCATTGCTTAGTTGGATGGGAAGAATAGGGAGTTTATCATCAAAAAGAAGATGATTAAACTCCCTAAACTTATTCTCAATATATTCTATTGTGGGTTTCACTTAGTTATAGCTAGACGGAAACCGAGGTCTGCATTATTGCTTGTTGCACTAAATGAAGAACGTGAAGTGTAACGACAATCGCTCTGCCCAGAGTTCCATCCACCACCACGGATTACGTATGTACGGGTAGAGTCAGCCTCTGGACATGGATCCTTCTGAGCCTCTTTTGGATATGTGAAGTGTCCATCCTGACACCATTCCCAAACGTTTCCACCCATATCATAGAAACCCATCTCATTCTTATCCATTGCACCAACAGGATTAAGAGTACCACGTGAATTGCTCTTATACCAAGATACGTGATCAACATATTTACTACCACAGAACTGCAAGCTCTTTGGTTTCTTGGCACCACGAGCAGCATACTCCCATTCTGCCTCTGTTGGCAGACGGAACTGCTTGCCGGTCAGTCCGTTGAGTTTCTTGATGAATGCCTGACAGTCATCCCAGCTGACGTTTATCACAGGAAGGTGCTTTCCCTCCTTGATAGCAGAAGGATTACTGCCCATAACAGCTTCCCAGAGTTCCTGGGTAACCTCTGTCTGGCCGAGATAGTAGTCTTTTGTGATAGTCACATCGTGTGAAGGCTGTTCCTCGGAAGGAGTAACCATCTGCATCTCAGCAGTAGCACCAATCTTAAAGGTGCCTGCTTCAACGAGAATCATCTCATAATCAACGCCTTTTGATGTCAGCAAAGCTTTACCATCTTTTTTGGTTTCAAACTCGGTTTTGTCAGAACTGCATGATACAAACATGCAAGCGCTTAGTAAAGCCGCAGCGCAGTAGAAAATAGTTTTCTTCATAAGAAATAGTTTTGAGTTATTATCGTTTCAATTAGACATAATCCTCCATTCCTTCCTCATTTTCTATCTTTCCAAGAAGTCTCCTTACCATAGCAGAAGAATCCTCTTTTTGGCAGATGAGCAATACATTGTCCTTTTCAGCGATGATATATCCGCTGAGTCCGCTGATGACAGCAAGCTTTCCATCAGGTAGGGATATGACGTTATGAGTGGAATTATCAGTTCTCAGACGTGACTTCTTATTGACAAGTACATTATCAACGTCAGCATTGCAGAAGGCCTCATATATACCATGCCATGCACCAATGTCAGCCCAACCGAAAGAGCATTCCATAACTACCTTCTCTGGCATCTTCTCAAGGATAGCCATATCGATGGACAGGTTAGGGCTCATGGAATAGTCCATATCCTCATCAACTCCCATGATGGTAGTGAGCTGTTTGGTGATATAATTTGCCTTTGCCATATAGATGCCGGTATTCCATAGGAATTCACCACTATCCATAAACATACGGGCAAAGTCACGTTCAGGTTTCTCGGTGAAAGACTTCACGTGATGTGTGGTAGGATTTGGATGTTCAGGTGTAGGAGAAACAAGTTCGCCCATCTGAAGGTATCCGTATCCGGGTTCAGGTCTTGTAGGCTTTACACCCATAGTGAGAACATGGTCATAGCAGTCGATATAGTCTGTCGCATTCTGTATGGCATCTTTGAACTTATCTTCATTCATGACAACCTGGTCGGCAGGAACTATGATAACATCACCATCATCAGGGATAATGCCCGAACGCAGAGCCATGAGTGTGGCAGGTGCCGTATTTCTGTTGATAGGCTCAAGAATGAGGTTATCGTGAAGAAGTTCGGGAAGCTGTTCGCGTAGGATGTCCTCGAAAGCGGTATGTGTAACCACAAGGATATTTTCCTTTGGCATTATCTTCTGCATTCTTTCGTAAGTCTGCTGGAGAAGAGTTTTGCCACAGCCGAAGAAGTCGATGAACTGCTTCGGAAGGTTTTTGCGGCTCACAGGCCATAGTCTTCGTCCTTTACCTCCAGCGAGTATGATTGCATATTTCATGTTTCTATTGTTTTGTTTAGAGTTTAGGGTTTAGGGTATAGAGTTTAATACTAAACTCAAATTATGGGCAAAGGTAGTAAAAATATCTGAAACCTCCAAACATACTTGAAATATTACGATATTTTAGTATAAAAAGACCATTCTTATGGGGTAGAAAAGCAATAATCGCCAAGGCATATCGTTATATAGTATATAAAATAGCCACATTATATCCAAATTTATACATGATAACAGCATCGGTAGTAACATACAATCACCATCTGCTTGACATAGAGCCAGTGTTGCGAAGTCTCTTTGCATCACCGGTGGATGTTGTATATATCATAGACCATTCGGCAGACATAATGCCTGATCTTGAGCGAGAGCTGATGGAGTTCAGTAACCGAGTGCTGACAGGTGAGCCACAGCTTCGCAGGAAGGTAGAGATGGGTTTCCACCTGCTTTATTTCCGTCATGAGAACAACGGATATGGTGGAGGACATAACTTTGCCATCCGCAAGGCAATAACGCTTGGCAGTAAGTATCATCTTGTGGTGAATCCTGATATCTGGTTCGGTCCTCGTGTCATACCAGAGCTTAAGCGATATATGGATTTGCATGATGATGTAGCACAGATGATGCCAAAGGTGCTTTATCCAAATGGTCAGATTCAGCGTCTTGCAAAACTTCTGCCTACTCCTCTAGACATTTTCGGAAGATTCTGCCTGCCTCACTTTATGATAGCAAGAAGGAATGCTCGCTATGAGCTCTTCTATTCAAACTTTGAGATGGTGCTCAACGTTCCTTACCTCTCCGGATGCTTCATGTTCTTCAGGTTGAGTGCCTTGCAGTCAGTCAATTTGTTTGACGAGAATCTCTTCATGTATGCGGAGGACATAGACGTTACGCGAAGACTGCACGAGAAATACAAGACACTCTACTATCCTCTTATTCCTGTGTATCATAAGTTCAGCAGGGGTTCACATAGCAGTTTCCGTCTTTTCTGGATTCACGTTACCAACATCATAATGTACTTCAACAAGTGGGGATGGTGGAAGGATAGTTTCAGAAAAGAGGCAAACATGCGTGTTGAAGAACAGATTGCTGAAGGTGGAATAAGCGAATCTAATCCGTTTGCGGTCAAGAAGGCGACGTTGAAGCCTTTGTTTACCAAACTGAAAATAAAAAGCAGATAAATTGAAGCAATATCTTCTTATTATATTATTCTACACATTCTCTATTCCTTATGTCTGGGCTGATGCCATAGGCACATGGAAGGTATATCCTTCATACAGCGATGTTTCGGATATCGTTCCTACGGGAAAGAGTGTTTTCGTACTTGCTTCACAAAGTCTTTATTCGTATAATGTGAACGACGGTTCACTACGGACATATTCCAATAATGATGTGCTCAACGGATGCAATATCCAGAATATTGCCTGGGTGAATGCCGTCAAGAAACTCGTAATCACATATTCTGACTATACGATAGACCTCCTCTCGCTTAATGGTGATGTGGAGAATATAAGTTCGCTTGCCGATAAGCAAACCACCGATGACAAAACCATTAACTCTATCTATGTCGATGGTCAGTATGCATATCTCGCTACGGGGTTCGGCATTGTCAAGGTGAATGCAAAGGATGCTACAATTGCAGACACTTATAATCTTGGATACAAGGTGAACTATTGCTATATATCAGGAAACTATCTCTATGCTGCATCGGAAAGCAAGGGGTTGATGAAATGTCAGCTTACGGAAAATCTTCTGAACAGGAACGAATGGACTTCGGCTGGTGGATATAAGAAGCAGACAAAGGAGAAATATATATATGACTCTACCAATAAGTGCTATTGGTCTTCGGATGCGGACAGCCAACTTACAAAATATCAGAAAGAGGGAGATTCATATCAGGCGGTATCTACAGGAGTAAAACCTGACGGTCCCCAGTACAATGAGCATAACTATATTGTCTATGACAATGGCAGGATTCTTTCCGTACGTGGCAGATATGAATATGTATCTTCTGATACCAATACCCCAGGAATTGTGCAAGAATATAACATAGCAAGCGACAAATGGACGAGCTATGACAACTCTTTTGCAATGGAAAGAGGCAAGAATTGTATTGCACAGACAGAGATAAGCGTTGACCCTAAAGACATTAATCACGTTATGGTTGCTGCAAAGTCTGGTCTTTATGAATATAGGGACAGGAAAATGGTGGCATATTATGACATGAATACCGACGACCCTATTCTCTCGGTTATCAATAAAGTCAATTATTCCGTTGTCACATCAACTGTTTATGATAAATCTGGCAATCTGTGGATTTTCAACATGGGTAATGACAACATACTATGCCTCTCTCCATCAGGCGAATGGAACTCTTTTCAGCAAAGTGGATTGAGCACTAATGACGATTGTAGGATAAAAAAGGCATTTTTTGATTCACGAGGCCTAATGTGGTTTGCTAATGATAACTGGAAAAAATCCATGTTCGGTTTCTATGATATCAATACCAACCAGATGCGCCAAATTACGAACTTCATCAATCAACGTGGTACACGTATGCTTGAGGCAAAGAATCTCTTTACGATAACCGAAGACAAGGAGCATAACATCTGGGTTGGAAGTGAGGTTGGAGCCTTCTACATCACTCCTGACGATGTAACGGAAATGTGCAACTCCACAGATATGGGCAATATCAATATCAAGCAAGCTGAGGTTAGAAGAAATGACGGAACAAGTTTCATCGACTATCTGCTTGGTAATGTCTTCGTCTGCGACATAAAGATTGACAATGCCAACCGCAAATGGTTTGCCACAAACAATGGTGTATATCTTATCAGTAGCGATAACGAAACAGAACTTGCCCATTTCACAATGGACAATTCTCCGCTTCCTGACAATGAGGTAAAGAGCATTACCATTGACGAGAATACAGGTATGGTGTATTTTGCAACGCTCAAGGGATTGTGCTCATATAAGAGTGACGTCACACAGTCGTATGGTAATCTTACGGATGATAACGTATATGCATATCCAAATCCTGTAACACCCGATTTTACCGGCGACATCACCATTACAGGGTTGACAATAGGTGCACAGGTCAAGATACTTGCAACATCAGGTCAGTTGGTGAACGAAGGCACAAGTACTGGCGGTTCATATCGTTGGAATGGCTGTGATTTGAATGGCAAGAAGGTGGCCTCTGGCGTATATATGGTTAATGTGGCAACTGCCGGAGGAGAAAGTGGTATTGTCACGAAGATAAGTGTAGTTAGGTAAGCCCCAAACAATTAATAATTAATATGTCCGCTAGCTATATAAATCCATCCCCCTTGGGGGAGACGGAAGGGGGCCGTTTCTCCATCATAATCCCCCATAAAGGTCCGCAATGGCAGTTGGACAGATGTGTGGCATCTGTTCCGCAGCGTGACGATCTCCAGATTATTGTCATTCATGACGAAGAAGGCCGTGGAGCTGGATGGGCACGCAATCAGGGATTTTCCAAGGCAGAGGGTAGTTATGTCATTTTTGCCGATAGCGATGATTACTTCCATCCTTGTTTTAATGCTTTTCTTGATTCCATAAAGGAAGAAACAGCTGATGTCATCTATTTTAATGCCGACTCAATAGCAATGGAAAGTGGCAAACCTTCCTGGCGTGCCAATCACCTAAACAGGATTATGCGTTCTTCTGATTCTGTGTGGCAGGAGAGACATCTACGTTTTCATTTCACCGAGCCTTGGTGCAAAGCAGTAAGAATGTCGCTTATTAGGGAACACGCTATCAGATTCAATGAATCTAAAATCCTTAACGATATTTATTTTTCCACTCAGGTAGGCATCTTTGCTAAGAGCATAAAGGTATATACAGATAAGTGCTATTGTGTTTGTAATCACTCTGACAGTACAGCCAAGAGCAAAAAGGCTGAAGATAGATTGCTCGACTATACCCGTGAGACGGCAAAGTCTAATCTGTTACTTGCTCAGTATGGGATAAAACGTTATCACAGCCGTATGCTTCGTCCTATGATGGCATCTCTGTGTCATTTACGATTACGCTCGGCTTATAAATGCTGGAAGGAAATGCGCAACTGCGGTTACAGCATCCATACACTACTCTATTATATCATCAGATATCCTCGCGACCTTATGAAACTTATCATCCGTAAGGCTCAGGCAGGGGAGATATTCTAATTAATAATTAAAAATCCTTATAGCGATAAAATCTATATAAAAATCTCTCCCCCTCGGCGGAGATGGTGGGGGGCTAATTATGCGTATTGTCTATGTCATAGAGAAAATGTCGGGAACAGGTGGTATGGAACGTATCATTACCGACAAGATGAACTACCTTGTCAGGCATACTGCCCATGAGGTTGTTCTACTGCTGCTATGGCATGACGAGAAGCCTTTTGCATATCCGTTGGACGAAAGAGTGAGGGTTGTAAGAATGGATATTCCATTCCAACACAAGATCCGTGCTCTTTTCTCTTTTCGCAAAACCATTCGCCAGATAAATCCTGACATAACCATATATACATGGGTTATGGGTGCTTTCCTTGCTGCTTTCAGCGGATGGAAAGGCAGAAGCATATACGAGGCTCACAGGGCTCGTCCTACGATGAAGCACCAATGGATTGTCTCTCTTATGGAAAGACGTGTGGATGTTGTCGTCGCACTTACACAGCAGGATGCCAATGGTTATCCCCACGCCAAGAACGTTGTTCTAATACCAAATTTCACGTCTCTTAATGTTGAAAAGCCTTCTGATTGCTCGTCAAAACATTGTTTAAGCGTAGGACGACTTATTGATGTGAAGGATTTCTCCCGTCTTCTCGATATTTGGAAGATGGTGGTAAGTAAGCGTTCTGAATGGCATCTGGATATAGTAGGTGAAGGTCCTGAAAGAGAAGCACTTAAACAGAAGATAGAAAACCTCAACCTTACATCAAACGTAACCCTTCACGAGGCTACGAGCGATGTCCTTCCCTACTATATCAATAGTTCGATATACCTGATGACCTCCCGTTTTGAGGGATTGGGTATAGTGCTTATTGAAGCACAAACTTGTGGATTGCCTATTGTAAGTCTTGATTGTGACTATGGTCCTCGCCATATCATAGAAGATGGTGTGACGGGCAAACTCATACCATACAACGACGATAATGCTATGGCAGATGCCATTATCTGGCTGATTGACAATCCTGACAAGAGACAACAGATGGGTATAGCAGCTCTGGAAGCGTCACAGCGCTATAAGCCGGAGGAGATAATGAATAAGTGGATAGAATTTTTTGACGAAATCAGGAATCGATGATGTTATCTATTATCATACCAGTTTATAAGACCGAGAAATACCTTGACCGCTGCATAGAGAGCATCCTAATGCAGAAGGTTGATGATATCGAGATTATTCTCGTTGATGACGGTTCGCCCGACAAGAGTGGCGAAATGTGTGACAAATGGGCATTGAGGGATAATCATATTCGTGTGATTCATAAGCAGAATGGAGGTCCGGGAAGTGCCCGTAACATGGCTCTCGATATAGCTCAAGGCACATACGTTACCTTCATAGATAGTGATGATGCTATTGCCGAGAATACTTTCCTTCCTATCATAAATTATCTTACAGAGCATCAGGAAATTGACATTCTCGAATATCCTGCACATCTGTATATCGGAAGTCCAAAGGAAAGGAAACTAACCTTTGAGAATGCTATTTTTGATATTCACGACATAAGTGGAAAGCAAAACCTATGGCTCGACAACAAGCTATATGCTCATTGCTATAGCTGCAACAAGGTTTTCCGCCGTTCTTTATTTGATGGATTAAGATACTCAGAATCAGTTACTTTAGGTGAGGATATCCGACTGATTTCCCAGTTGTTGAAGAAAGCACGTAATTATGCCACCATAAATGCAGGAATGTATCTGTATTATTTCAACGGAGAAAGCATCTCTGGGTCTTTGAAATATGCCGACGAACTGCTTTCATCGCATATCTATGCCGTAGAGCAATTAGGTATTGACATCTATGCTAAGGCATCCCGATATCTGTACCTCACCATGCTCAACTTCCAGATAGACGCATACAGATTTGCCAAGACCACCCCTACTGAGCCTGTTTTGAGGAAAAATCACATACCTCTTAGTTATGCGAGAAACAAGAAGGAATGGATAAAAATCCTACTCATGAGAATATTCGGAGTGAAAGGACTTTGCCGCCTCTCTTCCTCCGTAGATACTCCATCGATACTCCATCGATACTCCATCGAAACGATGGACCAGCGATGGAGCAGCGATGGAGCAGCGATGGACCAGTGATGGAGCAACTTCGGACTTACAGCCTTGTTTCATAGGCTCATTTTTTCTTTCTTCCAAGGAGAGCAAAAAATAAACTTGCGCATTTTATTGTATTTCCTAAAAAATATGTAACTTTGCATGCGGGGACGCTATGCACGTTCTTACATTTAAGAAATTATTAAAAAAGACACAATGAGAAAACTCATTTTGATGGTAACAGCTTTGATATTGGCTACAAATGTAAACGCACAAGAGGGGTATGAAGATACCAAGCATGAGGTGGGTCTCAGCTTTGGTTTGGCATCTAACTCACAATGGATTGATGCCTTCGAAGATGTATTTAGTGACTACTCATACGAGAACATAAAATATGTGGAGCCAATATCTGCCGAGTATTTCTACCATATCAACAAGGTGCTGGGCTTAGGTGGCATCTTCGTTTATGGAAATACAAAACAGGATGTATATTATCGTTGGTCATCATCGTGGGACAGAATAGGTAAAAGCTCAAACGGCTACTATACGCTGATGCCTGCCGTAAAATTCAACTTTTTGCGTAAGAAGAATGTAGGCTTGTACTCAAAGGCTGCCCTTGGTGTTACTTATCGAACAGAGTATATAGACTATGATGACGGCTCTAAGGATTACGATGAAAAGGAATTTCACGTCAATTGGCATTTGTCGTTCATTGGTGTTGAAGTTGGAGGTCCATATTTGCGCGGTTTCACCGAACTGGGCATAGGCGAGCAAGGTATCGTATGTGCCGGTATTAGATATAAGTTCTAACATAAAATGAAAATACTACTCTTAGGAGAATTCAGTAATGTTCACAATAATCTGGCTGAGGGCTTGAGAGCTCTCGGCCATGAGGTGACTACGGCTAATGGTGGACATGGCTGGAGCAACTACAATCGTGATATTGACCTTGGTAGGTCATTCGGCGTGTGGGGTGGTATTTCATATTTGTTCCGTTTGCTGAAGGCTCTGCCTAAACTTTGCGGATATGATATCGTCCAATTAGTAAACCCTCATTTCCTGCATCTCAAGGCTGAGAGGGTTATCCCTATCTTTAATTTCCTTAGAAAGCACAATAAAGGCATCGTGCTTTGCGCTATGGGCGATGACTATTACTATTGCTATAACCACAAGCACTTTAAGCCTCTTGCATATTCTGACTATAATCTTGGCGAAAAGCCTCGCTCAACTGAGTTTGGAGAACGTGCGTACAACGAGTGTGTTGGGACGGCAAAGGAGAAGCTGTCGAGGGAAGTAGCGTATTGGTGTGATGCCGTTGTTTCGGTAATCTATGAATACTGGGCACCTTACGACCTTGTAACCGACAAGGACAAGAACGGAATTCCTATTCGTGAGAAGAATCATTTCATCCCTCTCCCGATAAAGATGCCAGAACCGGTGTGTCCTCCGCCATCTGACAAGCTTCGCGTTTTCCTTGGCTATAAGAAGGAGTTCGGGGCATATAAGGGGACAGATATTATGATGGAGGTTGCGAATGACCTTCTGAAGAAATATCCCGATAAAATGGAGCTAAAGCTTGCATCTAACATTCCTTTTGCGGAATATCAGCACATGATGGACAACTCTGACGTGATGCTTGATCAGGTTTATTCATACGGTCCTGGTATGAATGCCCTCTTGGCTTTATCGAAAGGAATTGTGTGCATAAGTGGTGGTGAGGCCGTTAATTACGAGATGATGGGCGAATACGACTGTCGTGCAATAATCAATGTAACTCCTTCATACGAAAGCGTTTATACCGAACTGGAACGGCTTATTCTCATGCCGAAGGATGAACTTCAGGCATTGAAGGAGAAAAGTCGCGAGTATGTGAGACGCAATCACGAATGCGTGAAGGTGGCAAGGCAATATGAGGAGATATATAAGGAGATATTGGCCTCTCCCCCCGCCCTCCCCCGTAGGGAGGGAGCCGATTCGTAGATGGAATAAATCAACGTGCGAAATGGAAAATGAAAAAAAATACATTTTGATAGGGTCGTCGCCTTACAGCTCCCTCCCTACGGGGGAGGGCGGGGGGAGAGGCCGTAGGGCTCGTAGACTTATGGTTCTCGGTGGCAATATCGTGCAGATGGAGGCTACCCTTGAGGCAAAGCGTCAGGGCTATTATGTCATTAGTGCCGATTTACACGAAAATAATCCTGGACATAAGATGGCTGATGAATATTGCAAGGTAGATATTGTGGATAAGGAGGCTGTGCTTCGTGAGGCAAAACGACTAGGGATTGATGGTATAGTGCCTTATAGTTCAGATACCCTCGCACCTATTGCCGCATACGTGGCAGAGGAAATGGGTTTGCCTGGAAATCCTTACAAGGCAGTATGCACGCTTACACATAAGGATTTATTCCGTAAGTTCCTTAAAGACAACGGTTTTAATGCCCCTTGGTCGGATAGTTTCACGAATCTTGATGAGGCTATTATATATTTCCGAGAGCAAGGAAAAGAAGGTTGCAAGGCAATAATGAAACCTGTGGATTCAGCAGGTAGCAGAGGTGTTTTTGCAATAGCAAATGAGGAAGATCTTAAAGAGCATTGGGAGGAATCACTATCATATTCTATCTGCGGAAGAGTCATTATTGAACAGTTTATAGAGAAAGTAGGGCATCAGTTGGATGGTGATGTGTTCCTTGACAATGGTAAGATTATCTTTGCAGGCTTCTGTGATCAGCATCACGTTGCGGGAAAATCTTCTCTCGTACCAGTATCGCTGAGCTTCCCTTCTGAACTTAGTTGGGAGTTGAAGCGAAAGGCTGTTGATGAACTGCAAAGGATTTTCTCTTTGTTAGGTATGAAAACTGGTCCTTGTAACGTTGAGTTTGTTGTAGGCAAGGATGGAGAGATATATTTCCTTGATCTCGGACCTCGAAATGGAGGTTGTAATATTCCGTATCTAGAACAGGAGGCAATAGGCTTTAAGGAGAATCTCTATACGGTTCGTGCAGCGATAGGCGATGAACTTCCAAAACGCGATAAAGTGCTTTGTGACAATACTAAATACGTTATGTATTATCGTCCATACGCTAACGAAAACGGACGTTATAAGGAGTTATGGATGTCGGATTATTTCCGTAACAAAGTTATCAATATCACTCATCTGATGAATATTGGAGATGAAATCCAACTAACGCATAATGGTAATGATACCGTTGCTGTGGTGTTTGCGAAGTTCGATAACAAACAGGAGATGCTTGAGACTATAGAAAATATGTCGGAGCATCTTCGGGTAATAACAGAATAAGGTATGAAAGAAATAGGAAGTATCTTTCCACTTTACGACAAATGTCAAGGAAGTGGTACTCACAATAACGTGTTGAGTGGCAGAAAGTTATTCTCTTTCTGCCGAGAGGCTATATATCTTATTGCCAAGAAGGAAATGGCAAACGGTAAAAAGGCGATGCTTCCTAAATATACTTGTGATACGGTTATTGCGCCATTTCAGGAACTAGGATACGATTATCAATTCTATCCAGTTTGTAAAGATTTGACAATAGATATTCCAAAGGCAAAGGAGATTTTTTCTGCGCATCATTCTAACCTTATTGTCGTTCATCCATATTTTGGCATGGATCTCACAAAGCAAGAGCAGGATATGCTTGAGGAAATGCATGATGGTGGGTGTGAGATAATCCTCGACCTTACACAATGCCTTTTCTCTACTATGCGTCTGCCATTCATAAAATATTATGTAGGAAGTATTAGAAAATGGTTCGCCATTCCTGATGGTGCTTTCCTTGAAACTGCCGATGAAATGGAGATTTCTGGTATTGGAAATGACGAGATTGTATCTCTTCAGACAAAGGCGATGAGACTTAGAGGAGAGTATTTCCAAACGGGTGATACTAAAATTAAAGACGAATCAATACGCCTTTCACATGAGGTGGAGCGCCTTATGACAAGACCTATAACTCCACATACTATGGCTTCTGTTTCAAAGGATCTCCTTGCCTTTGAAGATGTAGAGATTCAGCAGAAAATAAGGATAGAGAATTACAAGCGTCTTTACGAAGGCCTGAAAGATGCTGAGAATATAGAATTAATCGCCGATATCAGCCGTTTGACCACCGCCCCCCTATTCTTCCCATTCCGTGTAGATGATATATCAGCAATGCAAAAGAAACTGGCTCAGAAGTCCATTTATGCCCGATTGATATGGGAAGAAGAAGACAGAATACTGACTATAACCGTAGATCAGAGATACGACCTTTCGGATATGGACAGGGTTATTGCAGCAATAAAGGAAAAGTAAATACCAACATCCTCCGCTATTATAAGGAACCAAACTCGATGAAGGTCCTATACAAGTCCCATTCTGGATAAGAGCTTCATCGAGTTTGGTTAGGAGTCAGAACGGATTTATAGCGGATTTGAAACGGACCTGTAACGGACCTGAATCTGCTTTGCAAAGGAACTCTAAGAAATTTCCCTCCTACAAAGAAAAATCCCATTTGCCCGAAGTGAGCAAATGGGATTTTATCGTTTATGTATAGAAGAGATTCTTACTTCAGAGTTACCTTAATCATTGTAAAGCTATTAGCAGGAACTTCGATAGTCATCTTCTTCTGAACGCTCATATTGTCTGTCTTAGGCTTTACAAACTGTCTGTCGTAGTTGTTCTCGAAATCTGGATTGCCAGAGAGGACAGTACGCTCAGCTGTAGCGTCGAAGTTTCCGAAACGGCTAAGGTCGATAGTAGCCTTACGAGGGAAAATGCCACAGTTACATACCTTTACATAAACCTCGCCCTTATCAGCGTTGAGGATAACTGACTGACCAATGAGACTATTGTCACCCTTGTCGAACTTAACGCAGTTGCCATAGAAATACTTACCTGCTGACTCACCGAACATCTTCTGAACGTAGTAGCTGCAAGTGAAGAATGGCTTCTCGTTGTCGAAGTAGATAAGGTCTGGATTCCAGTTGGTGTTGTTCTTGTAAGCGAAGAGAGGAGCGTAAGATGTCATGCAGACAATATCACCATTTCTCTCAACGTGGAGAAGATAGAGAGCTTCAGCAAGAGCGTCGCCAAGCTGATTGCCATGTGATCTTTCCTGTACAGAGTACTCACCAAGATATACCTTAGTCTTGCGGTTGCGTGGGTAAGAATCATACTGACGGCTCTGGAGGAACATCTGACGAGAATCATAGTAGTGCTCGTCGATAATGTCAAGACCAATCTCCTCAGCGAACTTCCAAGAATTCTCATAGTCAGGGTTGCCCTTATGTGAACCAGGACCAGCAGTACCTATGATGATGATGTTAGGATAAGCCTTGCGAATCTTGTCGTAGATATACTTGAAACGCTCCTTGAACTCAGGAGTGATCTTTTCCTCATTACCTATACCGATATACTTGAGGTTGAATGGTTCTGGGTGTCCTGCATCTGCACGAACCTTACCCCACTTTGTAGTAGCATCGCCGTTTGCCCACTCAATAAGGTCGAGAGCATCCTGTGCCCAACGGTCGATATCATCCATTGGCCAAGGCTCCTGAGCCTGAGTCTTCATGCTCCAACCGCCGTTAACACCCTGACAGCTAACACCACAAGGAAGGATTGGCACAGGCTCCATCTTCATATCCTCACAGAGCTGGAAGTACTCGAAGTAACCCAAGCCCATTGACTGAAGATAACCCCATGTGTTCTTGATAGCCTTACGCTGCTCCTTTGGACCTACTGAGTTCTTCCAATGATATGTGTCCCAGAAGCCGTCACCACCACCATGAACTACACAACCGCCAGGGAAGCGCATAAACTGTGGGTGAAGAGCCTCAAGAGCCTCTGCAAGATCCTTGCGAAGACCATGACCGTGGTAAGTATCCTGTGGCATGAGAGAAACCATATCTACATCGAGATTACCCTTGTCGAGAAGGAGAATCTGGAGATTTGCCTCCTTGCAATTGTCATTGGCTGTAAGCTCAGCAGTATATTTCTGCCAGCCAGAACCATTTGTGCTAATCTCTGTCTCTGCGAGAATCTTATTCTGCTTGGTTGCGAGAACGATTCTTACCTTCTTGGCATTGCCTTCAACGCTACGGAAGAAAACAGAGAAGTTGTACTTAGCACCAGACTTGATGTTCATTCCGAAGTAACCTTCGTTCAGCATACCAACACCTGTCCAGCCATCAAAGTCATAGTAATGACCGATGCGCTCAGCATAGATTCGCATGTAGGTTGGGTTGTTTGGGTGGATGGTATTATCCATGCGAGGCTCGATGAAACCGGCAGAATGTCCAGGGCGGATAAACTTCCAGTTAGTACCAGGTCCCCATCCGTCACGCTGTGCAGGACTGTATTCGAAACTGCCATTCTGAACTAGGTCGGCATAGAGGCCGCCATCGGCAGAGAAACTGATATCCTCAAAGAAGATACCGATAAGATTGTCACTAATCACCTTGCCACCAGAAGGTGCCTTTACTGACTTCGCACTCAAGCCAAGGCATGAAGAGAGAAGTAGTGCTCCAATAAATGCTTTTTTTGTCATTTTTAGGCTATTGTTATTTGAATAATTGATCTTGTTACCTCAAGTACTCGACAAAGATAATATTTTTTCCCCGATTACGCAAGGATAAGCCACTTTTTATTAGAAAAATGTTATAAATATATAATGTTTTGTTATAAAACGCATATATTTTGCGATTTCATCGAAAAAAAGGTAGAAAACGTACAAATGCGATCAAGTTTCTATCTTTGTGAAAGTGATTTGCAAATATCGTACGTTTTTTTGAGTGTTTTTTTACAATTAAGTTTTTCTTTTGTTCCAAAAAATTGCGTAATAATACCATCTTGTAAAAATATTTGTAATATAATTTTTAAAAAACGCGCAAAGTTTATACCTTTGCAGCAGGAAAATAAATCCACAAAACCGAAAATCGAACCAAAAATCGTACTATGTTGACACAGCGTTTGTTTGCGCACACATTTTACTTCGGTAATAACAGATGTAAAAACGTGCATCAAAGCATGACAAAATAAAAATCACGGATAATAAAGACGGTAATAATTAACATTGGAAAGCGGGACTAAACCGACGGGGGTTAATTAAAGGCGGATTATATTATACGGATAACAAAATCAAGATGGTATTTATTATATGTAATATTAAGTAAAGTAAAGTCAAGTATGAAGAGATTTTTAAAACTAAATGCGATTGCTCTTATAGCACTGCTGTTCCTCGGAGTAGCAGACGCTTGGGGTTTGGGCATTAACAAAACTGTTGCTTTAGATTTTAAAGCAGAAAATGATTGTCAGATTAGTCCCTCATAGGATAGGACAAAAATATCATGGAACGGATCTGGCAACCTGTGTTCTATTAATGGTTGGAATCATTCTAATCTGTCACAATATGACAAGATGGTAATTGACGTAGCTTCTGCGAGCAGGAATACCGAATATCGTGTTGTTATTACTATAGATGGTGCTGAATATACATGGAGCGGAAAAGGAGATAATACAATCGATGTCAAGAATGATTTTAAAGATAATAACAATAAGACTCCAGAAGCTATTAAACCTAATGCTTTTGCAGAAGTTGAGTCAATAAAGATTGGTGGTGGTCTTAATAGTAAGAAAGGTGATATTACCATCAAGTCAATCACTTTCCATAAGCCATTGGAGTGGGATGCTCAGGGTCAAATCACATTCTACGCCCCAGACTTTAACCTTGGAACTAATGTAACCGCAGGTAATCCTAGCAATAATTTCACTTTCTCAACGCAGTATGCAGATATATCACTTGATTTTGATAGTGATGGTCTTGCTACAACAGATATTGAGTCTGTGACTGTGAATATCTCAGGTTCTGGAACATATCAGTGCTTTCAAGATAAGGAAAGAAAAGAAAGAGTTGATTGGGGAGAATCTTTAATAAGTAGGTATAATCTTAATGATGCACAAGAGAAAAATATCAATTTAGGTAGATTCATGATTTGTGCAGGTAATGATAATGTAAACATTACATTCAACTCTGTTACTTTCACAAAGAAGAAGGTTCACTTCAATGTTGCACAGGATCGTCTTTACTTTGAGGACTTTGAGGATCTAACCCAAGCCTCATTACTTGATGAGTCAAAAGCGCCAGCTGCAAATACTCGTCCTACCGATGCACAGGTAGGTAAATATTATCTCTATGGTGGAAGAGGTAAGATTCTCAAGGATCCTACTTTCAACAACTATTATCAGAACCTTGCTGATGCAGATGAATATACCAAGAGCCTTTCTCAGAACTTCCTTCGTTATATATTCACTGATGATGAGAGAAATGCAAATGTTAATGCAATAAAGAAAACAGGAGCTGCAACTATTGGTTTCTGGGTAAATGGTCAGGTAGCTGTTGATTATGAGCTTCCTTTGGAGCGTGGTTCTATGTTCTGTATCTTCAGTAATGACTGTTTCGCAAAGGCTGATGCTGGAAATGTACGCCCAAAAGACAGACCTCGTTTCATGTTCGACCTCTCCTGCAATGGTTGGGTATATTCTTATATGCCAAATACTGATGCTAATGGTAACGATATAGGTATGAACTATTTCTTCTGGGGTGAGAAAATAGCAAACTCAGGAGTAGATGATCCGTTGGGAAGTCTTTTCGGCAAGGAAAACTACACTCACACTCTTGATCAGAGTCAGCATAAGTTCTATGATGACAAGAAGTGGCACTATGTGACATATGTTATGGATAATAATCTGACACGTGTCAAGATTTATCTCGATGGTGTTCTTACTGGTAAAGTTGACAATGTCAAAGAACTTCCTAATACAGAACACTCAGAATGTGAGTTCAATGGCAATAATGACTATATAGGTCGTACTCTTTATCTCCGTAACATTGTCCTTGGTGGCTTAACTCCTCATGGACTATTCTATGACCAGCAGTATTATTCAGATGCAGCTCTTGCATACGATGATATCGCTATGTATGGAAGAGCTCTTACCCAGGACGAGATTCGCTCTATCATTGAGCAGAAGAACTACACCCCTGCAGAGTGGCACTATGGTGACAGCTTTACAGAATACAATCAGATAAAGGGTGGCCATGAGCAGGAGAACAATATCTCTGGTCTTAATTTAAGTAATGCTTCATTTGATAATACAACGCATTACCTTAAAGTAAATGGTGGTACAACACTCACTATTCCAAATGTTCCAAAGGGATATTATGTTCGTATAGAATATGCTTATGCCAATAAAGGTGATGGCGGTGTCTTCCCTGGTACTGTTGGTAAACTCACATGGATAGGAAGCCGTGTTTCTGAAAACAATTCAAAATTGAAGAAGACTTTTGATGGACAAACTTACTATGTAAGGACATATCAGGCAGAGGAGTCAGGCACTTACACATTGAACATCGGTGCTGATGTACTCATCAGGTCTATCATCATCACTCCTTATGAATATGCAAAGCTGAAGTATGGAAACTGGAATGCAGACAAATCTGTATTCACCGTACTTAACGTTAACAAGAAGTATGTTAAGTTTGATGTTCAGCGCATCAATGGTAGGAACTTATATAAAAATGCTGAAGGTAAATATGTTGATGAGATTCCTGTACTACCTGAAGTTTCTTTGGTAAAAGATGGTAGGTATAATGATGGTAAGCCAGCATATGAGGACATCAACAACTATAGAGAAGACTTAAATAAATATCCTTATATCAAGTACACCAGTACAGCTCCTCACGTAGCCCATATCAACAAGAAGGGTGAGATTACAATGACAGGTATTGCAGGTAATACAACTATCATTGCAGAGCTTATCAGTGATAACCAATTCGTTGGTTCTGAGGTTATTGACTCTTTCGAGATTCGAATCCTAAAGGAAGAGAATACGCTAAGACTTGCTAACAGAGATAGAGTCTTGGTTAATCAGAAATTCCCTGGTGTAAATAGTAATAAGAAACTCGATAATATCACCTTGACTATCGGTGGATGGGATCATACAGAATCATATACAATTCCTGGGGTTGAAGAACCAGAAATGGATATGTGGACTCGTGCAAAAACTTTCCAGGGCCCAATAAAGACTAATGAGGAAATTCTTGATGATTTCAACCAGTACTCTCGTGGCAGAAATGTAGCAAAGAGTGAGAGTCTTGGATATGACGATGGAGAATTCCATCCAGGAGAGGAATTTGCAAACAATATCACACCTTGGACTCTCCCTTGTCGTGGTGCATACGTCAAGTTTGAGCCTTTGAAGCCTGGTATCGTTACAATGTATCTCCTTCAGGCAGGTAATCTTGACGATAGAGACCATACAATTAGACCGATGAATGACGGTCACTCAACACACGTTTACTGGCGTCCTGTTTATATAACAGACGAGAAAGGTCAGATCGTTGATTTCGTACAGACTGCGACAAACGGTCGTATCACATACGAAGACAACTTCTTTGTTGGTGACAAGCGTCGTGCTCAATTCATTGAGAGTATTGCAGCTACATACAATGAAGACCCTACGCTGAGACAGGATCTCCTTGATCTCAGAGAAAAAGACATAAATAAGTTCCATACCCTCATTGACAACTGGAACAATGCAGGCTGGAGACAGAAGGTGATTCCTACAGGTGATGGTGGTTATATGGTAATGTCAGAGGCTATCGTCCGCTACACATTTAACGTATATCCAGGTAAGACTTACTATCTGTTCTCAAATCAGTCACAGGTCGCAATCTCTGGCTTCAACTTTGAGGAGGGTCGTTTGCTCGATACAAAGACTCAGAATTATGAGACAGCTCCTGTTCGTGATGTTGTAGAAAGCACACCTATTGAATTCACAGACGTTCTCAATCAGGCTCAGCCTGAGATTCCAACAAATGGAAAGGGTAAGGATATCACACATGTAACCTACGAGCGTAACTTCGCTCAGGGTAAGTGGTCTTCAATCTGTCTTCCATTCAGCTTGAACAACAGACAGATGCGTGAACAGTTCGGTGAAGAGACAGCAGTAGTGCTTCTAAAGAGCATCCACGATGATGGTAAGATAGAGTTGATCTGGCACGTTAATCAGGACATCATTGCCGGTTATCCTTACTTCATTCTTCCTAAGGGTGCAGTAAAGCATAATAATGTTGCAAACTCAACAATCACAAAGATTTCTGTTGATACCTATTTCAACAATGAGATTCAGAAAGACAAACCTCTGTTCTCTGTAGGTTCAAATGGAAACACCTTTGATTGGCAGGGAACATACAATGGTAGCCACTATAGGGCTGACTATCCATACGTATTTGAAGGAAACTTCAAGAATGAGGAACTTCCTGCAGGTTCATACGTAATGAGCAATAACGGTACTCTGACAAAGTTGAAGAAAGCAACCATAGCTAAGCCTTTCCGTGCATATCTGAAGTATCAGGGCTCTGACGCTAATAATGCAAAGCCTCTCTATACATCAGTAAACTGGCAGAATGATGATGAAACAACAGGAATCGATGACATCATCTTCCAGAACGGAATTCTGATGGAGTCATCTGACGTTTACAGCATCGATGGTACTGTTATTCGTCGTGACGCACAGAATCTTTCAAATCTTTCAAAGGGCGTTTACATCGTCAATGGTAAAAAGTTTGTAGTAAAATAGTATTAGGATACATACATGAAGAAAATTTATATATCTCCCGTCTGTGAGGCTTTCCTCACAGACGAGGAAGAAAGATTGTTATTGTCATCAGCAGAAATCGTATCAGGAGACCCAGGTGGTTATATTCCTCCTTATGTTGACCCTACAATTCCTGTAGACAATGGAGATGGTGGGGGAGGTAGTGATATTGGTTCTGGTGGCTTTGCCAAAGGAGGCATGATTTGGGATAATTCAATATTCGATTAATACACCGATGGCGGCGTTGTGATAACGCCTAAAGAGAATATCTCTCTTTACTTGAAAATTACATATCTTTTTTGTATGTTCTTCCTTTTCTTTTTATAAGGATAAGTGAAGGGCATACTTTTTTTATTGGACACCTATTATTATATTTTTCATCATCGTTAATCTGCACATAGACCTGAAATCTGTTTTTTTAAGGTTAATTGTAAGAAAAACACAGAAATATTTGGTGATATAAAGATTAATACATATATTTGCACTCAGCAAATATAAAGACGGTGCGCCAGCCCTTATGGCTGACACGCACTTTTGCTTTCGTGCGAGGATGCTCTGCACGTTGCACTCAGCAAATATAAAGACCGTGCGCCAGCCCTTATGGCTGACACGCACTTTTGCTTTCGTGTGAGGATGCTCTGCACGTTGCACTTGACAAATAATCTACATAAGTAATAATTTTATTAATAACTAAAAAACAAAAACATTATGAAAAAGTATGTATGCGACACATGTGGTTGGGAGTATGATCCAGCAGTAGGAGATCCAGATAATGGCATAGAGCCAGGTACAGCATTCGAGGATCTGCCAGAAGATTTTGTATGTCCAGTATGCGGTGTCGGAAAAGATGAGTTTTCTGAGGCATAAGGATTTATTATAATTAGACCCTAACCCTAACCCCGCTTGGGGAAAGGGAGCATGATACCAATGAAACATCAAAGCCATATAGATAATAAGGCAACTATTCCCTTGCCCCGAGCGAGTGAAGGGACAGAGGTTAGGGACAATGCTTCCCAAGGAAATATATTATGGCGTATCTGGCGGTTTTACTATGAAGGTTTTCGTAGTATGACCGTCGGTCGCGTTTTATGGGCGGTCATCTTAATCAAGTTATTCATAATGTTCGCCATCCTCCGTGTCTTCTTTTTCCAACCTACACTAACGGGTACTGACGAAGAAAAAGCAGAGCAGGTGAGGCATAATATGATAATAAAGAGTAGCAGCCCCTAACCTCGCCCCTTCCCCCGTCCGAGATAAGGGTCGGGGTTAAGGGTTGTTATTTTATATCTTAATAATTTCTATGGACCTAATCAATGTTGTGGAATGGTCGAGAGCACAGTTTGCCCTCACCGCCTGTTACCATTGGATGTTCGTTCCCCTCACTCTCGGACTTGGTATAGTCGTTGCTATCCTTGAGACGATATACTACCGGACAAAGATCGAGGAATGGCTGAGAATATGCAAGTTTTGGATGATGCTCTTCGGTATCAATTTTGCCATCGGAGTAGCAACTGGAATCGTGCTCGAATTTGAGTTTGGTACTAACTGGTCCAACTATTCGTGGTTCGTGGGCGATATATTCGGAGCACCGCTTGCCGTTGAGGGTATCTTCGCCTTCTTCATGGAATCCACATTCTTTGCCGTGATGTTCTTCGGTTGGAAGAAGTTCTCACCCGGACAGCATCTCGCAGCCACATGGCTCACAGCCTTCGGTGCTACGGTATCGGCTTGGTGGATTCTTGTAGCCAATAGTTGGATGCAATATCCTGTGGGAATGGAATTTAGTGCCGAACAGATGCGTAACGTGATGGTGAGCTTCAGCGAAGTGGCACTATCGCCTGTAGCTGTCAATAAATTCTTTCACACCGTACTGGCTTCGTGGTGTCTTGGTGGTGTCTTTGTTGTAGCCGTAAGCGCATGGTATATTCTCAAGGGACGTGATATAGACTTTGCCGTAAAATCTATCAAAGTCGGTGGTGCTGTGGGTCTTGTAGGCATTATTATGGCTATGCTCACGGGCGATGGAAGTGCCGTTGAGGTAACACGTACCCAGCCTATGAAACTCGCCGCCATGGAAGGTCTCTATGAAGGACAGCAAGGCACTCCGCTCGTTGGTTTCGGCATTATAAACCCAGACAAGCAGTATGATAACGATGAAGCCCCGATGCTTTTCGACATCAGCATACCTAAAGGCCTGTCAATTCTCGGCCGTCACGAAGCAGATGCCTTTATTCCTGGTATCAAGGATATCATTGACGGAAAGGATATAATAGATGGAAAAACTATCAATACCGTACCTTACACAGAGCGTATCAAGCGTGGAAAGAAGGCTCACGAGGCTCTTGCCTGCTTCAACGATGCAAAGGCGAATGGTGATGAGGCTACTATGGTAGAAGCAGAAGAGGCCTTAAAGGAATACTATCCTTTCTTCGGCTATGGATACTTCAATGATGTGAAAGAGGCAATTCCAAACGTGCCGGTTATCTTCTACGCATTCCACTTTATGGTAATGATAGGCGGATTCCTACTCGTATATCTCATTGCCACCATGTTCATGGCCTACAAGCGTGAGGAATGGCTTTGTTTTCGTTGGAAGAACATAGCTATCTTCCCTGTCATTGCCCTAATCGCCCTGCCATTGGTTTATATCTGTCATCAATGTGGTTGGATTGTGGCAGAGATGGGCCGTCAGCCGTGGACTATTCAGGACATCCTGCCTGTTCAGGCTGCCATATCAAGTCTGTCGGCATCACAAGTAATAACCACTTTCTGTATCTTCGCTATGCTATTCACCGTTCTACTCTGTGCAGAGGTCGGCATTATGGTAAAACAGATAAAGAAGGGGGCATAATTCTTTTTTCTATGGACTACACATTTCTTCAAGAATACTGGTGGCTCCTTATCAGTATATTAGGAGCACTCCTCGTTTTCATGCTCTTTGTTCAGGGCGGTCAGTCTATGCTATTGCAGGATATGGCTGATGAACAACGTGAAAAGATGGTTTATGCCATTGCGCATAGGTGGGAACTGACTTTCACCACACTTGTAGTGTTTGGAGGTGCATTCTTTGCATCCTTCCCACTCTTCTATTCTACCAGTTTTGGCGGAGCCTACTGGCTGTGGATGCTCATCCTTTTAGGCTTCGTTGTGCAGGCTGTGAGCTATAAGTATCGTAAGGCAGAGGGAAATATCCTCGGGCGCAAGACCTACGACATCTTTCTCTTCCTCAATGGCATCTTCGCCCCTGTGCTTATCGGGGGAGCCGTAGGCACATTCTTCTTCGGAAGCGACTTCACCATAACCAAGACCAATCTCACCGATACGGCATCGCCTATCATATCGCAATGGGGGTCTCTCCACGGTCTTGAAGCACTCGGCGATTGGCGTGTAGTGGCATTCGGACTTATGGTGCTCTTCCTTGTGCGCGTGCTTGCCAATCTGTGGTTCATCAATCAGATAGAAGATGAACAGACCACAGAATGGAACAGAAAACAGCTTCGTATTAATGCCATTATCTTTTTAGCATTCTACCTTATTGTGGTCGGTGTAATACTGACTTCAAGCGGTTACGAGGCAATAGGCGAGCATGAGTTTCTTGTGGTAGAATACAAATATCTCCACAACCTTTTCGGGAACATGATATGCCTTCTTTTCTTCCTTCTCGGCACAGCCTTTGTGCTCTATTCTATTCGTCTCGCGTTGTATAGGAAGACAAGGCATGGCATTTGGTTTGGCGGTATAGGCACCGTATTTGTTGTCCTTGTACTCTTCTGGCTGGCAGGCTATTTCAAAACGACGTATTATCCCTCTTCTACCGATATAACCTCATCTCTCACTATCTACAACAGCTCTTCGTCAGAGTTCACGCTCCGTGTGATGAGCTATGTGAGTATCGCTATACCATTCGTGCTTGCGTATATCGCTTGGGTATGGTATAAGCTATCCAAACCACAGAGATAAGGATGCTTCTGTTGAACTTGAGGAATAAAGGCGAAGTAGATGTTATTTAGGGTGGTCGTTATTATCGAGCCCCCTATAGACAAAGGATTATGATATAAATACTTAGGTTATTATCGTAAGTTTTCGCGCTAATCATCCGCGATTGTTGTGCAATCCAAATATTCCCGTTTGCCTATATGTATAGGTGAATAGTTAACCCATGTTTTCACACATAAGCTGTCACCTTTTCTCGTTTTCAATGTCTGAGAACCTCTTGTGAATGGATCATCATAAATGAAGTCATACTCAAACATCCATTTTATTTTCTTGTCAACAGCAACAGAATATTCATTCCTTCTGTTATAACCAGCATATATTTTACCTATAGGGTATCTTAACTTGTGCGCAGTTGCCGGTAGTGAATCATTCTGTGTCCAGATATATAGAGAGTCATTCTGTGTCAAAGTAATAGAATAATGATGACATTCACAACGTAAGTCTATATAGTCTTTCTGAGGATTCTTCGAATCATCGCATTTGCCAAAGATTACTTTATCACCTGTCACGGTCAAGGTTTCACCGTCAGGTAGCTCAATAATAGCAGAGGAATAATTATAGTCCAAATACCATTTCTTGATTATTAATGATACTGGTATCAATAGCAATAAAAATACTACCCATGCTATGAGTAAACGGTTTCGGATATTATGTTTGAGGACAAAATAGATAGCATATATCCATAAAATAATGAAAGGAATGATAAGATAAGCACAGGATACCAAAAGTAGAATACTATCATCGGCTAATGCATATTTAAGTATTAATAGCTCGATGATTGTCAATGCAGACAATGCTATCAGAAATAACCTGAAATTCTTTGGCTTATCACTCATAAATCTGCGAACAAATGTTTATGTATGTGACTTATGCTTCTTTATAATTCTTGAGCGAATATAAGATGCAGATAACGACAAGGATAATGCCTGCAACCCAATAGCTCCAGCCTTCAAGGAGACAGGAAAGTGAGTAGGTGGTAAGCATGATGAAACAGCCAAAGAGTATCATTATCTTTGTCTTGGCTGGTAATGAAATCTTGTATTTCCACTTGGAAATAAACATTACCATCAGCACATCAATAAGATTCTCGCCAAACATAGCAACACCCATACCTATCAAGCCTCCGAGCTTATAGCCGAGAATTATCCAGAATGTATTTAAGGCTCCTATCACATTTAGGAAGAAATATATCTTTGAGTCGCCGGCTGCAAGTGGGAGATAGGCATTTGGAAGGTATATGGCACGGAAGATGAGACTTGCCGCAATAATCTGAGCCATAGGGATAATAGAGCTGAATTCTCCACTTAGAAGTAACGGTACAATGATAGGCATCACGACAATGAATGCTACGAGCATAGGGGTGATGATCATCAGGGTTACATCCAACTGCTTGGTAAGAATGACGGTTCTATCAATCATATTCTTCACAACACCTGAAAGACGTGGGAAATAGTCTTGATCCATTGCCGAGAAAACCATTCCTGCGTATGTCAAGGTCATGGTACGACAAGCGTTGTAAAGTCCCACCATTTCAAGAGAGGCAATGTTATTGAGATAGCTCTGAACGGAGAGTTTGGCGATATGGTCGATTATCTCACACACAACGAAGGTGATGCCGATACCGAGCAAGATATTGCTACCCTTCATCTGGTTGGATTTCGTGAAGAGATTAAGGGAATGAGCCTTTATGCCGTATGCGAGGGCAGTAACAGCCCATAGCAGAGTACAAAGAACCAATGCCGGGAGAACTCCGCTCAAGCCCCATACATAGTAGATTGGAAGAGATACGACAATAGCGATAACCACATTGACTACTGACAAGGAGGCTAGCGATTTCAACTGTCGCAAGCCCTTGAGAACAGCCATCTCACCACAGGTGATAGTACTGAAAGCCACAGCAGGTGAGAGGAATACAAAATCCCACGTGTGAGAATAGTCGCCGAAAGTAAATTTGGAAAGCGGTAGGGCGATAAGGGCACAAACGAGAGTGCCGAACAATGCGAACAGCAATACCCAAGTACGGAGCAAAGTAACCTGTCGGTCAATCTCCGCAGCATCGTTTTGCTCAAAAGCCTGAGAGATACCACGTACTCCGCTTATGTCAAGACCAAGGTTCGTAGTGGTATGTATAAGCTCACGAGTCTCGTTGTAGATACCATTCAGACCTACACCCGAAGGGCCAAGCAATATGGCAATGGCTTTCGTGCGAAGTAGGTTGAGCAGAATGTTAATCATCTGAACACCACCCAAGAGACTTGTAGCCTTTAATATGCTGTTGTATTTATTGTTCTTAACCTTTATCACCCAATATAATTTTGTTTTAGAGCGCAAAGGTAATAAGAAATTCCCGAATTACGAAATTTAATGTGCTTTTCTTGTATGCATATTTGCAAAATATGGAAAATATCGTTATATTTGCAACCAGATAAATAGAAAAGAAAAGAATGAGAACCATATTTAATACAAAATATATCCTGGTACTTGCTACTTTGTTATTCGCAATTCAAAATGTGTCTTGGTCGCAAAGTCAGGGCAAGATGTCAGCGTATGTGAGAAAGGCTGTGGCAGAGTATCAATCCAGTCAAAAGGTGAAAGACACCGCCTCTCCCCCCGCCCTTCCACGTAGGGAGGGAGCCGGAATGCTCAATGGGGAAAAACATTCTATTAACACAAAAGAGGTTTCCGTTATCGAATCGGCTCCCTCCCTACGGGGGAGGGCGGGGGGAGAGGCCATTGCTATAACAGCTTTGGTTAAGACCTCCGATGTTCAATTGCTAAAGAAGAACGGATGTAGGATATACGCTAATTGGGATGATATCTATATTGCAAGTATTCCTCTTGAAAATATTTCAAAACTTAGTTCATATCCTTCAATTCAAAGGATAGAGGCTGGGAGAAGCTGCTCTATTACAAATGATAACTCCAGTACGATAGTACGTGCGAAAGACGTATGGAATAGTCCTGCCCCATTATCGGCAACTGGCAAGGGAGTAATCATTGGTATGATGGATATCGGCTTTGACTTCACACATCCTAACTGGTATTCAATGGATATGAAGGAATATCGCATCAAGCAGGTGTGGGATATGCTTGACTATTCAGGAGAAGGTGAGCCTGTAGTGGGTAAGGATACAATATATGTGGGACGGCAATACATAGGTGAAGATGCCATTCTCAACAAGAGGTATTCGGCTGATGGTCTTACACAATATCATGGTACTCATACTATGGGAACAGCAACAGGTTCAGGAGGAGAGGGCAATGGTGCTTTCTGCCAATACGTTGGCATGGCTCCTGATGCAGAAATATGTGTGGTGGCAAATTATGTCATTAACAATAAGGATATTGTACCAGAAGACGATCAATACAAATACACTATGGCAACTGATCTGCTTGGCTTTAAGTATATCTTCGACTATGCGGAAAGCGTTGGCAAGCCTTGTGTGATAAATTTCTCTGAGGGTGAGTATGCAGATCTGCATGACGGTAAACTATATCACGAGATACTGAACAAAATGGTTGGCTCTGGACGTATAATATGCGCTTCAGTTGGTAATGACGGTAGTATAGGCACCTACATACATAAGGCTAAGGGAGAGAGCAAGAAAGGGGCTTTCCTGTTCAGCAGTTCAAATGATGCAGCCTATATTATGCGCTCAACAAAGCCTGTGAAGATGCAACTTTCTTTCTATCAGAATGATGAAAGTGAGAATAAAGTGGAAAGGGTAAAGTGGGAATACGATATGACGGAGCTTTCTGCATTTCCTGATAGTGTTATGCAAGATACGTTATATGTTGGAGATGAGCGTTTTCCAATAAGTCTGTGCGTATATCCTGAATGTTATGATAAGACTTTGTATGCTTCGGAGTTTATGATTTCCGATATTGACAATGTTAGTTTCGGAAAGAATACCGATATATCATCTACGGTTTTTGGAGACGACAACGACATAGAGGTTTTCTGTGCTGGAGGAGGTTTCAAAAGCAGCGATATCGACAATAATCTATGTGATTTCGAATCATCGCATAGCATAATGTTCCCCGGTTGTGCCGAAAGGGTAATAGGAGTAGGCGCAACAGCACACGTCTGGGAGGTGCCGCTTCATTATGGGGGAGTCAGTGGCGATAACTATGGAACAGGTGGCGTAAGGGCATCCTTTAGTGGTGTGGGACCAACCATCGACAACCGCATAAAACCTGATGTTATGGCTCCTGGGGTGAATGTCGTTTCATCTATGAACAGTTACAAGCAAGACCTTCATCTGGAGGATAAATACGGTTCACGCGTATTTGAATATGAAGGAAGAAAGCATTATTGGGCTTTGGCAAAGGGTACGTCTATGTCATGTCCGATGGTATCAGGCGTTATAGCTCTCTGGCTTCAGATCTGCCCAACTTTGACACCAGAGCAGATAAAGGATGTATTTGCCCATACTTGTACCCATTATGACGAGTCACTTGACTATCCAAACAACTACTATGGTTGGGGTGAAATTGATGCCCTTGCGGGAATAGAATATATCAATCGTGTTTATACAGGCATAGAGGAAAATGTGACAAATAATAGTAAGAAAACTATTTATGATATCAATGGAATGAAGATTAATGATATTAAGCATCATGGCATTTATATCATTTCTGATGGAAAAACCACAAGGAAATATGTAAGGTGAATCTTTACACCTTATACTTTACTCTTTCTACTTTACACTTTCCCATAGTACACTTTTATACTCTTGTCTTTACTTACCTCAGGCATAAACATCATACGTTGGACGATTATATCATTATTCTCTATTGCCTTGCGTATTTTTGATAGCATAGGGCGACGTATTCCAGCATCTGTAATATCAGGTGCCGTATCTCTGTTGCAGAGAGAGAAATATGTTTGCTCAAAGCGTTTCTGAGCCTCAGAAAGATAGGCTAAATCCTCCTTTGTCTGCATATCAGTTCTGAACCCTCCATACTCTTGTGTCTCTTTTATTAGAAAGACATAAAAGGCCGATTCTTTCGGGCCAAGATCCAAAGGTTGTTCTGTTTCTGATTCTGATGTCGTGGTGCGAATGGAAAGTACGTTACTATGGCTATAAGGACTTACCACAAGCTCGCATTTTGCTCCCTTTCGATATGTTAGAAGGTCGAACAATGTGCGATAGAAACCACTATAGATAAATGTATCTTGCTTTACGTGTATATTGTTGATGGCAAGCGTATTGCCATTTTGCAACCTCTGAAGTTCAGACACAATTCCCTCAAGCTGCACAAGCATATCGCTATCAGTATTGATAAGAGCATAGTTTGCCATTCTCTGTCCGTTGACTACCGAGAATGATACTCTGAACAATAAGGAAGGATTAGTTACATCCATACGGAATCCCATTTTCCCGACAAGCAATTCACGATATACCATAGAGGTTGTGACATTACATAGATTATCGGCAATGTATTGTGCCTCCTCTATTGTGCTTGTAGGCGAGAAATAGAAGAAAAGGTCACTTGTCATTGACTGTGAGGCAAATACCTTTGCAAGCTTTGGAATATACACAAAGTCGAAACCTCCAACCTTACAGGTATTCACAATTGTGTTATAGTGTGCCTCTATATAATCGTTTACATCCTCGTCAAAACCCTCTTCTATAAATAGGAGTTGGGAGTTATCCATCATTATCTCACCCCATGGAACGCTTACCACCTCGCATTTTCCGTCAATAGCCTTCATTATGGCAAACAGAAGAAGAGCCTCCTCACGTTGGGTGGTTTCATCAGCAAGAATAAGTTGGCTAATGTCCTTGCGCAATTCCTCAACCTGACCTATTGTCAGACTTTGCACCTCTTTCACGGCTTCTGCAAGCGAAAGATTCATAGACGCCATTCTGTGCTTGGGCGTTATTCCGTATTTGTCACAAAGTTGTTTTACGGCATCTATCTCTCGGCGCACAATAATGCTGTCAGCCTTGATGATGTCATATATAATGCGGTATATTCCCTGTCGTGCGAGATCTCTCATAATTAAGGTGGTGGCCTCTCCCCCCGCCCTCCCCCGTAGGGAGGGAGCCGGAGAACTTATAGAGGCTAATTAATAGTGAATAATTAATAATTGAACTGCCTTTCGCCTTCCGGCTCCCTCCCTACGGGGGAGGGCGGGGGGAGAGGCCTCTCTTTTTTTCGCAACAAAGATACGAGTTTTTCCTTACTTTTCCAATATTTTACCCAATTCATTGCGATAATTTCATGTTTTTATGCTATTATCGTACCTTTGCAACATCAAAACAAACAAATAACATTATTAATCACATAAATTAAAAGAAAGGAAAATTATTATGTTACTCTCAACAACTCCAACAATCGAAGGTCGCCCAATCCAGCAGTATTTCGGAATAGTATCAGGCGAAGTAATCATAGGTGCTAACTTCTTCAAGGATTTCACAGCTTCTCTTCACGACATCTTTGGCGGACGCGCTTCAAGCTATGAGAATACGCTCTGCGAGGCTAAGGAAAAGGCTCTTCAGGAGATGCGCCAGCGTGCAGAAAACATGGGTGCTAATGCTATTGTAGGTATCGACCTCGACTATGAGACAATAGGCCAGTCAGGCAGTATGCTGATGGTTAGCTGTAGCGGTACAGCTGTGAGGATATAAAGAGACCCTACGACCCCTAACCCCAACCCTTCCCCCGTAACGGGGAAGGGAGCTGGAAGGCGAAAAGCTTACCCCTGAATTCTAAACCATAAACCTTAAACCATAACCCAAAACTCTAAACTCATAAAAAATGGCAAACTTTAATAACACAAAGTTCAGTAATTCTGGATTCAATATATCAGTTCCGCAAGTGAAATGGACATTTATATCTGTAGCTGTTGCCCTTGTTTTCACTATCCTGTTATCAAAATCATGTACGGTAGTTGATTCTGGTGAGATAGGTATCAAGTTCCACAAGTGGGATTCTTCCAAGGAGAAATATGGTGGGGTGGAAGGAACTTGTAAGGGATGGGTGTTCTACAACCCTATAACGACAAAGGTTTTCACCTACCCTACCTATCTCCAGCGTAAGAACTACGAGCCATTCAACGTGAATGCAAAGGATGCTTCTACCTTCCAGATGGATCCTACTATTGCCTACCGCATAGATCCTGCAAAGGCTTGTGATATCTTCGTAAAGTATCGTGAGGGTGTTCATGAACTGGAGAACGGCTATATCCGCACTTGTATCTACGAGGCTTACCGCACTTGCGCAAACCGCTATACGAGCGATTCTCTGATGTCAAGTCGTGCAAACTTCGAGAGCGATGTCCGCCATCGTCTTGAGTCTTCCCTCCAGAAGGAAGGCTTCATAGTTGAGGAGTTCACCTCACAGATCACCCCTCCACAATCTCTTGCTCAGATGATTAACGAGAAGAATGCTGCTGTTCAGTCGGCTCTCAAGGCCAAGAACAAGGTTGCAGAAGCTGAGGCTGAAGCAAAAATCAAGATTGCTGAGGCAAAAGGTGCTGCTGAGGCTATGCAGATTAAGGCAGATGCTGAGGCATACTACAATACAAAAATAGCTGCTAGTTTATCACAACACATCGTACAGGAAGACTGGATTGAGAAATGGGATGGTCATTTGCCAACAGTTACTGGCTCTGGCGGTGGAATGATTCTCGATCTCAAGGACATAAAGAAATAACGTTTCCCCAAAAATTGTCCTTACATAAATTCATACCAAAATACTAAGCTCTGGCTCGCAGGGATGCGGGTCAGAGCTAATTTATTGATCATTTCGCTATAAACAGCCTTATTGTTTATTATTTCTGCGAGAGTTTTTTTCATTTCAGTTTACAAATACGGAGAAAATAAAGTGAATATTTGTCGGTTACACGAAAAATATATACATTTGCACTCAAAATAAAAAAATGAAAAAAAAATATTATTTCTTTGAAGAGAACGATAAATTCGGACTAAAAGATCCAAAGAATCGCACCATACTCCCTGCTATATATGACGATATCTATTTCATTGACAAGAATACCCCTATCTGCATCCTAAAGGATAACAAATGGGGTTTGACGGATGTCAAGGGAAATATTATCGTTGAACCTATGTATTCCCAAATGTGCCCCCCATATAACAGTACAATTGCCGTAGCAGCTAACGGCAAATGGGGTTTCATCGACTACAAAGGCAAGGTCTTCATACCACTAATCTACGATGACATAGATGATTTTACCCAAAAAGCAAAAAAAGATTTTTATATTCTAAATCCGTTTGGTGAAATTTTAGTCCATTTAGAGGAATCATGGTCTGAAACACAAATCCTAATATCAACAGTATTTTGTACAGCTCTTCTTGCAATACCATTCTTTGGACTTCTCTTTGCAGGAGAAACCTTGATGCCATTGCCATTAGAGTCGTTTTTGGCCATTGTTTACGTATCCGCAATTATCATAACAATAATGCTTCCTGTCATTATGCTCATAAAACTCATACGCTCAAAACGTATATATTTAGATCTCAATCTAAAAGGTATATTTAAATTCATCAGAATATACTTTGGAGGTGTGTTAGGATGGGCTTACACCTTGGCTATAATAATAGGAAGTGTTCTTTTTCTTTTCTTTGGTACAAACAAGTTTTTAGGCGAGAAACATCAATATACTCATGGCATAATCAAAAATATAAATGTATCTAATAATGAACACGGAAAAAGTACCAATATGGATATAGAAATATCAGAACTTGACAGAAGCTACAATACATGGATTCCTAACGACCACAACTACCATATGGGCTATGGCTGCTCGGTAGAATATCACAAGGGACTATTTGGCCTCTACGTGATAGATGAAGTGAAGTGATTAGCAAGGACTATTAAGAATTATCCTATGCCCTAAACTCAAGAATTGTTTCAAAGTATGCATAAGAAAAAGGTCAAGACCAGCTTTTGCGCCGGATCTCGACCTTTTCTTGTTACCTGAAACAATACAATCTGAAATTTACCTTAGCTTAATACCTCGTCATTGTTCCCCTTAATCAAATGAAAAAGTTTTTCCCCTTTAACATAATTATTACACTTATTTCCGAGTGCAAAGGTATGAAGTTTTTCCCTTTTGTGCAAGAATTTTTGTTACATAAAGTTTGCGAATTATACCATGCAACACTTTTTACAATTGCGCAATAGAGCAAAACAACAATACCATATAGTGCATTTTATGTTGCATATCTGCAAAATGTGCCCGCACACAATATTTAAATGGGGATAAAAGAGTCATAGAGATTCCTTTTCAGAAAAAACACGAAAATCCGTTTTCCCACTATTTTTTTCGAAAAAAATGTATATGTTTTCTTTACAACTCTCCCTTTGGGAGGTATTTTTAACGTGATGAATTCCTATATGGCAAACAGCAAGCTGTTTTAACTGACAATAATTAACGTGAGTTCGACGAATTCAAAATTCTTTAATAAACGCAACTTTGTTGCTTGGTTTTACAGAAAATTATTCACGATGACCAGAAAATTTAACCCAGAAAATTTAAATTTTCTTAATTTTCTAAAAATTTTTGTTCCGTCAACAGCAGCTTGCTGCTAAAACAACATAGTTTTAATTCGTCGAACTGAGGTTATTTTTCGAGAGAGTTTGAAGAGAAAAAGAGGGTACTTGCAAAATAAAAATGTGTGTCAACCTTAATGGCAGACACACATTCTGTTATAATGAATTCATATTTATTTTTTGTGATGCTTTAATCCAAAAGCTAATATTATGATAATAGGTACAGATGCAAGTAACAGGAAAAATGAGTTGAACTCACGTACCAATATAAAGATGGAATTAACAACAACAAAAATGATTAAGCACAAAAGTAGAACTTTGGCATTATGTCTGTCTATCGGATCTTTCAAGTCCATATCTTTGCATTTATAAAAAGTATATTAAGCATATCATTTCGCTATAAACTGCCTTATGGCAGCAAGATTTTCTTCTCCTGCCTTTCTTCCCATATCATAGACAAATTGCATCTTCTTGGGAGTTTGCTCGGTTCTGCCGATAGGAAGAGTATCAGAAGGGCAGATAACCATACATTTACCTTCCTCTTGCTGTTGAGTGATGTATTCAAGCTCTTGATTATACATCAAATGGCGTTTGCTCATACCCTCGATAATAGCCGGGTATTTGCGCATAGTAGCCTTGAAGACAGGCATTAGCTTGGTGAGTTTCTTCTTAAAGCCTTTCGGCTGGGTAAGGATTACTATATTCTTTGTAAAACCCTCATTCTCAAAATATTTCAAAGGAATACTATCGGCAATACCTCCGTCGAGTAATGCCAAATCACCAATAACCACAGGTTTGGAAATAATAGGCATACTGGCAGAGGCACGAATCCATTCCATACCCGTATAGTCGATTTTGTCAAGACGGCGATATACAGCCTCGCCCGTCCTTACGTTTGTAGCAACTATATGAAATTCAGTAGGGTTCTTCTCGAAGGTTTCAAAATCGAACACGTCAAGCTTGGTAGGCAGAACATGATACGAAAACTCTCCACCCACATAGTCGCCTGTCTTGATCAGCGACCTTATGCCCATATACTTTGGGTTCTTACGTTGAGACATATTATATCGCAGGGTACGCCCTATCTGATGCGAGATGAAGTTACATCCGAAAGTCGCACCAGCAGATACCCCGACAACGCCATCAAACGTGACATTGTTTTCCATAAGAACATCCAAAATACCAGCTGTGAAGAGACCTCTCATTCCACCGCCTTCGAGTACTAAACCAGTCTTCATATTAGTTTATAGTTCACAATTTATAGTTTGTTGGCAAAATTACGAAAAGTTTTTGATTATACAATATTCTTTTGTAAGAAAATGCATGATATTCCTATGTTTTTTCGCTTTTCCTCCCTAGATATTCCGTAGATACTCCATCGATACTCCATCGATACTCCATCGATGGTCCATCGTTTCGATGGAGGATCGATGGAGAACTGATGGACAAACGATGGAGTATCTTAAGAGTTTCAAAGGAGGAATTTGCCTGTTTCTCACTATTTCTATGGAAAAATTGCTTGATTTGAAAAACTTTTAGTATTTTTGCCCTCAAAAATGAGCAATAATTATGAGATATTATAAATTAGAATATGGGTGTGATAATAAAGAAGTAGGATCACAATACCCACAAGTTTGGGATTTCATCAAAGGATATTCACCTGAGAATGAAGATAATGGTGTCTGTTCATTGTATTATGATTATAATCCTCTATTTCCTCCCATAGATCCAGATTTATCTGGTTTTAAGCTGGCTAATGGCGCTCAATATACTGATTTTTTAAGTAATGGATTTGATAATGAATTATTTTTCCTTAGTGAAAATGCGAAAAGATTTATGGAGAATCATAATATTGATATCCATCGTTTCTACAAAGGAAAGATAACTAGTTTGAGAAAAAAGAAAGTAGAAGACTATTATGTAATGAAACTAGTATCAGAAAATTGGAGTTATATGGATTTCCCTAACTGCGAATTTTACATTGAGGATGCCGAAACAGACGATATCATTCCTGTAGAAATCGAATCTTCCGAAGAATTTATTAAAAAGTGGACTGAATTTCTGGCTGACGAAGAGGATTATCACATAATATATTCTAGAACAATTAAAATGACAGAAGCATTTTATAAGAAAAAACTAGACCTATTTATGTTAGACAAATGCAATCATGATTGGTTCGTCAGTGAAAGATTCGTTGATGGGTATCATAAGAACAAGTTGACGGGACTTGAATTTGAACCTGTTGACATATAGATTTTTGTTTACTTTTTTTCAATCAGAATTAGTATATCATAAAAGTTATGAGAAAAAACAGTAAGATTATAATCGCTTTTTGCTTGTTCTTTTGTCTGTTAGTAACAAGTTGTAGAACAAAAGATTTCATGAAACAGATAGATAAAAATCATAAATACTCTCAAAAGATTTATGATCGTTATCTGAAGGAACATGGAAATGCATCAATGATAGAGCCCGAAGGGACTTTCTCTGTTATCTGGTATTATAAAGACAAAAAGATTTATGTTACCAATATTTCTCGTAGAAAGATATCATCAACGAAAGAATATGATTGTGATTCTGTATTAGATATAAAAAAATACAAAAGAGGTTGTTATCCTGAAAGTATAGATGCAGATGGATTTACATCTTCATTTTACGATAAAGAAGCCGATTCTCTCTATACAATATGGATAGGTTTAATGGTGGATGAATTAAAAACTAAAGGTAGTGATTGTCCTTTCATGAAGGATCTTAGAGAACATATTATCAAGTATAAATTAAAGTAGTAAAAATTTTGAAAGTAGATCATTGGGAAGACATTCCTCAAGACTCTACAATTCATAAAGATTAGTTTTTATCACTTTTTCTTCATCATAAGTACGGTAACTGATACGAATATCAGAATCATTCCAATGGCAGGTGTTATGGTGAGGGTTTCTCCAAGAATGAGAATGCCGAGAATAACGGCTGTGAGAGGTTCGAGAGCTCCGAAGATAGCTGTTTCCGTACTACCTATAAGGGCTATGGCGCGAGAGGTGAAGATGAGAGAGATGACGGTTGGGAAAAAGCCAAGTCCGATGGCATTTATCCACGCAGGTGTGGTTTTTGGAAGCATCAACCCACCATCGAGAAGGCAGTAAGGAATCATAACAAGAAAGCCTCCCAAGATGACATAGAAAGTAATGGTAGAGGTGTTGATTTTCTTCATCGGACCTCTGTTGATATATACCAGATAAATAGCATAGGAGAGAGATGATAGCATAACAAGCGTAAGGCCAAGTAGGCTTATAAAACCTCCATCATCATTTTTTGAGAGAATAACCACACCAAGAAAGGCAGTTACGAGGCATGCCCACGACTTCTTTGTGAGGCGTTCTTTATAGAAAATAGCCATTATGATAGCCACCATTACAGGATAGAAAAAGAGCAAGGTAGAGGCAATTCCGGCTGAGAGGTATTTGTAGCTCTCAAATAATGCTATGGAAGACAACACCATCAATATGCCCATGAAGGCAAGCAAACCAACATACTTAGGCTTGATGACAAACGCCTTCGGGCTTTTAATCATCGTTGCAAAAAACATGATGGCAACAGCCATAGCATATCTCATGAACAAGACAGAAGTAACGCTTATACCTTCGCGATAGAGAGGTATGGCGAATATCGGATTTGTTCCGTAGGAAGCAGCCGCAATAGCAGCAAAGAGATAGCCTTTGAGATTGGACACTTTTATGATGACAATTTACTAATTACGAATGCTTGAGAGCCTATTGGGCTTCACAAATTTCTGCAAAAGTATAAATAATATTCATAAAAGAAAGAAAATGAAAAATATTTTTTATTTTTATGCTTTGAAATTTTGTAGAAAAGAGAAATATTCGTAACTTTGTACCCTCTATTCCAACCCTCCCCCTTTTAGGGGGATAGATAGCCCCTCACCTGCCCTTTGGGCATCCTCTCCCCAAGGGGCGAGGAAAAAGTTACTTCTATAGCTTGTGGGGGATACTTTGAAAGTGGGAGTTTATTTTGCAAGCTTATAGCTTTGCGGTTTCTAACATCCCCCTCGCCCCTTGGGGAGAGGATGCCCAGAGGGCAGGTGAGGGACTTTTAATCGTAATTCGTAATTATATGATAGACAAATGGAAAGATCTGGGCTATATTGATGAGCCGGTAGATGAAGGGCTTGACCTGAAAGCTGAGATTCGCAGGATGTGCGAGGAGAAAAAAGCTGTGGTGCTTGCTCACTACTATACCGTTGGTGAGATTCAGGAGGTTGCCGATTTCGTAGGTGACTCTCTTGCCCTTGCCCGTAAGGCTGCTGAGACAGATGCAAAGATCATCGTCATGTGTGGTGTTCACTTCATGGCAGAGACCTGTAAGCTCCTGTCTCCTGACAAGATAGTGCTTTCTCCAGACTTGAATGCAGGCTGTTCGTTGGCAGACTCTTGTTCTGCTTCTGACCTGAAGAAATGGAAGGAAGAGCATCCTGGATATATGATTGTGCAGTATGTCAATACAACGGCTGCTACAAAGGCTCTTACCGATGTTGTGGTAACTTCAGGTAATGCCAAGAAGGTGATTGACCAGTTGCCTAAGGATGCAAAGATACTCTTCGGTCCTGACTATAATCTCGGCTCTTACATCAACTCAGTTACTGGTCGTCAGATGGAGCTATGGAATGGCGGTTGTCATGTTCATGAGCGTTTCTCTGTTGGGGAAATAGCACGTCTGAAGAAAGAGAATCCAGATGCTGTGGTTATGGCACACCTTGAGTGTAAGGGGCCTGTTCTTGCTCTTGCTGATGTAAAGGGAAGTACGGCAGATATGCTGAAATATGCCAAGGCAAATCCAAAGAGCAAGTATATAGTTGCTACGGAGGCAGGTATAATGCACGAATTACAGCGATGTTGCCCTGAAACAGAGTTTATTCCTGTTCCGCCAGAGGTGACGGAAGGAAGTGTGGGATGCTCTTGTAATGAGTGTAACTTCATGAAGATGAATACTCTTCGCAAGCTCTACAACACGCTAAAGTATGAATGGCCAACAGTAGAGGTGGCTGCTGATATCGCCAAGGATGCTGTTAAGCCGATAAATAGGATGCTGGAGCTTTCATAAAAGAGGCCTCTCCCCCCGCCCTCCCCCGTAGGGAGGGAGCCGGAAGGCGATGGGGAGTAGATACATTTTTCAATTAAAGAAATTAACAACTTCTCCCATTAAGGATTAATACTATTAAACATCCTTCCCTTTTGGAAGGCTTGGTTAGGCTTTAGACTTATGGAACAAACATTATTAATATACAATACTCTTACTCGTAAGAAGGAGGCTTTTAAGCCAATCAATCCCGGTCATGTAGGCATGTATGTCTGCGGACCTACAGTTTATGGTGACGCGCATCTTGGTCATGCTCGTCCAGCTATCACATTCGATATTCTTTTCCGTTATCTTCAGCATATCGGCTATAAGGTTCGCTATGTACGTAACATCACGGATGTTGGTCATCTTGAGCATGATGCTGATGAGGGCGAGGATAAGATTGCAAAGAAGGCACGCTTGGAACAGGTAGAGCCAATGGAGATAGCACAGTACTATACCCGTCGCTTCAACTCTGCTATGGAGAAGCTTAACGTGCTTCCTCCTTCTATTGAGCCTCACGCAACAGGTCATATAATTGAACAGCAGCAGCTTGTTCAGGAGATTCTTGATAATGGCTATGCGTATATCTCAAACGGCTCTGTATATTTCGATATTGAGAAATATAACAAGGACTTTAAGTACGGCATTCTCTCTGGCAGAACGCTTGAGAACATCAAGGATGCCTCTCGTGATACCCTCGCAGGTGTTGGCGAGAAGAAGAATCAGGCTGACTTTGCTCTCTGGAAGAAGGCACAGCCAGAGCATATCATGCGTTGGCCTTGGTTAATGCCTGCAAATGACAAGCAGGAGGCAGTTCCGGAAGAGGGTTTCCCTGGTTGGCATTGTGAATGTACAGCTATGGGAAGAAAGTACCTTGGCGAGGAATTTGATATTCATGGCGGTGGTATGGATCTTGTATTCCCACATCATGAGTGTGAGATTGCTCAGGCTCAGGCTTCTATGGGACATCCTGCCGTTCACTATTGGATGCACAATAATATGATTACCATCAACGGACAGAAGATGGGTAAGTCATACAACAATTTCATCACTCTTGATCAGTTCTTCAAGGGAGAGCATGAATTGCTTACACAGCCATTCTCTCCAATGACAATCCGCTTCTTCATCCTCTCTGCCCATTATCGTGGAACTGTTGATTTCTCTTCAGAGGCACTTGAGGCAGCAGAGAAGGGATATAACAAGTTGGTTACATCGCTCAAGGACATCAAGCGCATTCAGCCAGCAAAGGGCTCACAGCCAGAGGTTGGTAAGTTCGTTGCAGAACTTGAGCAGAAGCTTTATGATGCGATGAACGATGATCTCCAGACTCCAAACGTTATCTCTCAGCTCTTCGAGGCTTCAAAGGTTATCAACACACTTGTTGACCGTAAGGCAAAGATCAGCGCAGCCGACCTTGAGACCCTTGAGAAGATTCTCCGCACATGGATCGAGGATATCCTCGGCCTGAAGACAACGGCTGAGGCTGGTGATCCAAGTCGTGAACAGGCATTCGGCAAGGTTATGGACATGGTTCTTGATATGCGTGCTCAGGCAAAGGCAGACAAGGATTGGGCTAAGAGTGATGCTATCCGTGATGCCCTTAACGAGGCAGGATTTATAGTAAAGGATACTGCGGACGGGCAGGTGTGGTCATTATAGACCTACCCAGTCCCTCCCCAAGGGAGGGTTCCTCCCCCCTAACCCCCTCAAGGGGGAGTAGTTAGTATTTCTAATCAAAATATTTACTATTAATTTATACGCTATAAGGGGCAATACTATAAAACATCCTTCCCCTTGGGAAGGCTTGGTTAGGCTTTATGATTAAAGAACAATACGAAATTATGGCGCCTGTTGGCTCTCGCGAGTCACTTGCTGCTGCAATCAATGCCGGAGCAGATTCTATCTACTTCGGCATTGAGAAGCTAAATATGCGTGCTCATTCTGCATCTACATTCACGATAGAAGACCTTCGCGAGATAGCTGCTACGTGCGATGCAAAGGGCATAAAGACATATCTCACCGTGAATACTATCATTTACGGCGAGGACATAGAGCAAATGCACGAAATCATCGACGCTGCAAAGGAAGCTGGTATAAGTGCCGTTATTGCTTCCGATGTTGCCGTTATGACCTATTGCCAAAAGGTTGGTCAGGAAGTTCACCTCTCTACCCAGCTCAATATCTCCAACATAGAGGCTCTGCGTTTCTATGCCCAGTTTGCTGATGTGGTGGTACTTGCCCGTGAGCTCCGTATGGATCAGGTGAAGGCTATTTATGAGCAGGCTGTGAAAGAGAATATCTGTGGTCCTTCTGGTGAGCCTATACGCATAGAAATGTTCTGTCACGGAGCTTTGTGCATGGCTATCTCTGGCAAATGCTATCTCTCACTTCACAATGCAGGTCGTTCGGCTAATCGTGGAGAATGTGTTCAGATATGCCGTAGGAAATATGATGTCACAGATGCCGAAACAGGCAACGAACTCCTTGTTGACAACAAGTATATCATGTCGCCAAAGGATCTGAAGACAATACGCTTCATTGACAAGATGATGGATGCCGGTGTGCGTGTGTTCAAGATTGAAGGTCGTGCGCGTGGTCCTGAGTATGTTGATACCGTGGTTCGTTGCTATCGTGAGGCTATCAATGCTGTTCTTCATGATGCTGATTCGTCAGATGAAGAGAAACTCTTTACCGAGGCAGCAAAGGATGCATGGGACGAGCGTCTTGCCCGTGTCTTCAACCGTGGTTTCTGGGATGGATACTATCAGGGACAGACTCTTGGCGAATGGAACGACTCCTACGGCTCAAAGGCTACGGAGAAGAAGGTTTATTGCGCAAAGACGATAAAGTACTTCTCAAAGATTGGCGTGGCAGAGTTTCAGGTTGAGGCTCACGAGATAAAGGTGGGTGATAAGTTGCTGATCACAGGACCTACTACTGGTGCCATGTATCTTGACTGTAATGAGATACGCTATGACCTAAAGCCTGTTCAGACAGCTAAGAAAGGCTGGAGAATCAGTATTGCCGTTCCTGATAAGGTAAGGCCAAGTGATAAGCTCTTCATCTTAGAGCCTGTTAAGTAAAAAGTAAAAAATAGAAAGTAAAATGACTATAAACGAAATACAAGACGAGGTAATAGAAGAGTTCAGCGCATTTGACGACTGGATGGATAAGTATCAGCTCCTTATTGATTTAGGCAACGAGCAGGAGCCTCTCGACGAGAAGTACAAGACTGAGCAGAACCTTATTGACGGCTGTCAGTCTCGTGTATGGCTTCAGTGTGACCGTGACGCTGAGGGGAATCTCGTATTCTCAGCAGAGAGCGACGCGCTTATCGTGAAGGGTATCATAGCTCTTTTGATACGTGTCATAAGCGGACATAAGCCACAAGAGATTCTTGATGCCGATCTCTATTTCATTGAGGAAATAGGTCTGAAGGATCATCTGTCGCCAACACGCTCAAACGGTCTTCTTGCTATGGTAAAACAGGTTAAGGCATACGCCCTTGCCTATACAATGAAATAAATGTTAGAGGGACTTTCTTATTCAGAAAAACTTTTACTCGGTTATTTTGCCACTCAGGATACGGACAATATCCTGCCAACTGATATTGTGGCACGCATAATGAAAGTTGACAAGGATTTTGTGGGGGGTAGTCTTCACCTTAAACTTGCCAATGATGGATATCTTGTGCGTGGCACGTATAACTTCACGTATCGTGAGCTGATGTATCGCATTTCACCAAGCGTGATGGTTAAGATATTGGAGTGGCTCTATGATACAGATGAGGGAAACAACGTATTGGAGGTATTGTGTAAAGTCTTCCAATACTTCCAGATGAATCAGAAACCCGTTCAGATAGCATTATGCGAGTATATCCGCAGTCACTATAGCAATACATCAGAGGCTTCTATCATATTCGGCAACGACGTTGTATATCTTCAGCCCATCATCAATGATGACAAGTATATGGCTCTGTTGTCGCATATCACAGAACCAAGTTTCGTGGAACTCATAAACAGTGTGCTTCAGCTCTGCTACAAGGGTGAGATGCTGATTGAGAGCAAGCGCATAATAACACTTGCAGAGGCACGAAACTATTCTACAGACCTACGAAGAGATGAACTTCTCTATTCTATCTATCTGTATGCCTATCTTGCAGAGGGAAAGAAACCAAAGTTCCTTACTGACAAGCCTATATGCGATGCCCATCTGCTTTCTGCAGTGGTTCTCACCTTCAAAGGGCAGTATTCTGATGCCTTGAAGGAATTCCGAAAGGCACAGGTAATCTACAACACAAAGACATCAAAGACAATAGCAAGCACAAACCTGCCTACAAGCATAGCCAACTTCATCTACATCGTCTGCTGTAAGCGCGAAGGTACGGCCAATGGTGAGAGTATGATTGCCAACTTCATCCGACGCAATGAGAAGAAGATGAAGGAGGATGCAATAAAGGCTGCCTGGGCGTTGGCTTGCGCATTTACCAACAGGAAGGGGTATGTTAATGAGATACGCCTTCTCTTCCCAACCGTTGACAAACTTTCAAAACAGCTTTTCGTACTTCTTGTCAACTATCTCGGCAGAACGAGTATTCTCACAGAAGATGGTATCGAGAAAAACTCACCTCAGTGGCTTTGTATCAAATATGACAATGAGAAATTCATGCCATTGAGCGAGAAAGAACATAAACTTGCCGAGAAATCATACTACGAGAACCATCTGCTCACATCCATCTATGTCAAGCAGCAATGGGAATACGTGCTTGAATCGCTGTCTGCCAATAAGATGGAGCAGATAAAGGATGCAGAGCAGTCTGAGCGTCTGGCATATTTCATGCAAAGCATTAATGACGATGTATGTGAGGTGCGCCAACAGCAGATTTTGAAATCAGGTGCATGGAGCGCAGGCAAGAGCGTAGGCTATTACAGCTTCATGGATATGGCTGACGAGAAGATGGATCCTGAGGATGTGCGTATCCGTAATCGTGAGCGCTACGGCAATAAGAACTCCACGTATTATGTGAGTCTTGCCAATGTGCTTCCCGAGATGACTTCCCGTTCCCGACTGTACGTTGGTAAATGGGCTCCTTACTCTCTCGTTACCGTTTCTGAGGAAATGCCATATCTGGTTATAGAACGTTCAGATACCGAATTTACAATCAAGAGTAATGTGCCGGAAGAACAGGTAGATAGGGATTACGTGATTGTCTCCCGTGGTGCTTCAAGTATCAATTATCTTCGTATGACACCTGAACTGCGCCCTTATTTCAGTCAGTTACTCGACCTTGGCAAGTTCCCGCTTGATGCGGAGGAAACGCTGTCACACTTCCTTGAAAGCCTTCGCGGAAAGGTGGAGGTACATTCTTCTCTCATCAGAGGAGGCTCAACGCTTGATACTGTAAAGGGAACATCAAAAATAACCCTGCAAATGCGCCCTCAGGGTAAGGAGGCATATATTGTCAGCATTTTCTGCCGACCACTTGCCAACGGTCGTGCGCAATGCATACCGGGTGAGGGTAGTTCGGTGATATTCGATATTTCAGGTGCCACACGCGTCTGCGTAGAACGTGATCTGGAGAAAGAGCGTAACAATTACTATAACCTTGTGAATGGTGTAGAAGACACTCTACCACCCGAGAAGACTTTTCAGGTTGATGCCTTCGGACTCCTTCCTATCCTTGATTTCATCCGTGAGCAGGGCGAGGACTCCCCTTATGTGCTTGAATGGCCGGAAGGACACAAACTCAGGCTCAACCACCGCTATACCGCCTCACAGTGGAATGCTTCGTTGAAGAAGAACAAGAACGGATGGTTTGAGATGGAGGGTTCTGTGCAGCTGGATGAGAATACGAAAATCTCTGTTGCCGACCTTCTCGACCTCATAGGCCAGAGCCGTAACCGCTTCATCCGTCTTGGTGAGAACGAATATATCGCATTGAGTGAACGCCTGCACCGACAGCTTATGTCGCTGGATGCCCTTGCTTCACGTCAGCGTGGCCATTTGCAGATGTCGGCTTTCTCGGCTGCTTTGCTCGATACGAGTATGGTTGACGGCGAACTTCATCTTGAAGTCGATCCTGAACTTATCGAGATAAGAAAGAGAATCCTTGATTCAAGCGAATACAAGCCGGAGATTCCTTCCACCCTTAATGCTACTCTACGTAGCTATCAGGTAGAGGGATATCAATGGATAGCACGTCTCAACTCGTGGGGCGCAGGAGCGTTGCTTGCCGATGACATGGGACTCGGTAAGACAATACAGACAATCTCCTATTTGCTCTTCAAGGCAAGCGAAGGACCTGCTCTCGTCGTTGCACCTGCCTCTGTGGCGCCCAACTGGAAAACGGAAATCGAGAAGTTCGCACCTTCACTTAATGTCTCTATACTCAACTTCACCACTAACCGTTCTACTTGCATTTCCGATGCAAAGGCTGGTGATGTGGTCATCTGTACATACGGCTTGCTTCTCTCTGTCAAGACAGAGATAACGCAGAAGGAATGGATTACAGCCGTGCTTGATGAGGCACATGTGATAAAGAACCGTGGTGCCAAGACCTCTGGTGTTGCCATGCAGCTAAAGAGCAAATACCGTGTAATGCTGACTGGTACCCCTGTGCAGAACCATCTTGGCGAACTTTGGAATCTTTTTCAGTTTGTCAATCCCGGACTTCTCGGCAGCTATGAGGACTTCTCACGCCGTTTCATCGCTCCTATTGAGGTTGCTAAGGATAAGGAACGACAGCAACAGCTCGACCGTATAGTGCATCCGTTCATGCTTCGCAGAACAAAGGAGAAGGTTCTCGATGAACTTCCTGAGAAGACGGAGATCTACCAGACCGTGAACCTCTCATCTGAGGAAATGGCGGTATATGAGATTATCCGTGAGCGTGCTCAGAAGATGCTGGAATCAGAGGACTCTGATAAGGTTTCTGTCAATGCCCTTGCCGAAATCACACGTCTGCGTCAGGCCTCCTGCTCTGCCCAACTAGTGGAGAAGAACTGGAAAGGAAAGGCTTCAAAGATTGAGGCTCTTATCGAGGCTCTTGAACCAATAATAGAGAGCGGTGACTCTGCACTCGTATTCAGCCAGTTCACCTCGTTCCTCGCCATTGTGCTGAAAGAACTCGAAAAAGCCAATATCCCTTATCTCTATATCGATGGTTCAATACCGGTAAAAGAGCGTCAGAAACTTGTAGAACAGTTCCAGGCAGGAGAATGCCCGGTATTCGTCATCTCTCTCAAGGCAGGAGGATTAGGACTCAATCTTACCCGTGCAAACTATGTCTTCCATCTCGATCCTTGGTGGAATCCTGCCATCGAACAGCAAGCCACCGACCGTGCCCATCGTATCGGACAGCATAATGCCGTTACCGTATATCACTTCCTGTCTTCTGGCACTATCGAGGAAAAGATCAAGCGACTACACGAGCAGAAACGTGACCTTGCAGATAACATCCTCGAAGGTACTGATATGAGCGGTAAGATTACAGGCAAGGAACTGCTTGAGATGATTAAGTAAGACCCCCCTCCGTCTCCCCCGAGGGGGAGAGTCTTATATATACCTTTTATTGCGATAATAATGAAAAAAGCATTAGGTAAAATAGCAAAGATGTTTAGATTTCCGGCTCCCTCCCTACGTGGGAGGGCGGGGAGAGAGGCCGTTCTCTTTCTCCTCCTCTTCCTTTTTTCCTGTACACAACGGGAAAGGAGCAAGGATGTTTCTTCTTCAGTCCTAAGATATTCCCTTGGTACTACCCCTGTAAAGAATCAGGGAAAGGTGGAGGCTTGCTGGATCTATGCCTATCTTGCATGTATTGAGACAGAGAGAATCGAGAACTACGGCGACTCAATGAACCTGTCACCTATATGGCTTGTGCGTAATCTGCTTCAGGAACAGGCATCGGAAAGCTATCTGTCACAAGGCACTATGCCAATAAGCGTAAGAGGCATAGGACCCGATGCAGAGCGATTGCTGAAGGAATACGGTATGGTGCAATGGAGCACTTACTGTCCTGATAACCTCAACAGCAAGGCTTTGGCAAGACTTGTCAGGCAGAAGGTGAAGATTGCCATAAATAACCACATGGGTTTGGAAAGGCTTAACAAGGACGTGGACGATGCCCTGCCATTCATTCCACACAACCTTAGAAAAGGCTTCTATCTGTATAGCGCGCACTATACGCCGAAGCAGTTTGGGGAAAGTATTCTCTATGGTATAAACTTTACTTGGCTAACATCCTACAAGCATCATCCATACGGCGAGCCTTTCGTACTCGAAGTGCCTGATAACCACCGTCGTCATGCTCTTATGAACGTACCTCTCAACGACATGTATTCTCAGGTTGTAGAGGCTCTGAAAAAACACCATCCTGTATATTGGGAAGGTGCAATGCCAAGCAAGAGAAAACCATCAATCGATGGTGATGTCACAACCCTTCGCCAACGCTCCTTTGAACGTTTCCATACTACCGATCAGCACGCTATGGCTATAGTAGGCATGATCAAGACAAAGAAAGGCGACATACGCTTTATTTGCAAGAACTCATGGGGAAAAGAGTGGGGTAACAACGGCTACTGTCTTATGTCTAAGGAAGAATTCCTTATCAACACTATCCTCGTTGGAATAGTGGGAAAAGGGCTACCTTATAGTGTTTAGAAAGCGCGGGCGTTAGAGATTGCCACCAACACCCATCACCCAACACCTATCACCCAATGGTAGTTATTTGATTTTGAGTATCTGTAGTCTCTCTCCTGTAAGATATAGAATCAGATGTTTTTCCTTCCTTTCGGTATATATAACGTCATTGCTTACGAGAGTGGCTTTGCCTTTGTTTATACACCATAGGTCATGTTTATGACCATGACCTACCAACGGCTCAACAAAACTGTTTTCTCCCAAACTCGAAGTGACTACATAGATATCTTGTGGCATATATTCCTTTGTCGGACTTGAGGTTGACATATTCAGGATATTGCCTTTGTTTGTCATAATCAGTACGCTGTCATTAGCTGAGTTGATAGCTGTAAATGTGTTGTCCGCATTTTTCTTTAGGTACTTATCATCAACGATATAAAAACTATAGGCACCCGTTATGGTAGTGTCGTGCGGAGCTATGTTCATCTTGTTGGTCGTAAGGTCATAGATAGCCTCACGGTCGTTGAAGAGCAAGCGTAGGGTGTTGTTTGATTTTGTAGCAGAATTTACAGATTCATCGATTTCAACAGGCTGGAAGAACAGTTGATAGCCATCATTCGCATTGAAAGCTGCGATGAATGGTTTTTCCTTATGCTGTATTTGTCCGCTACCATAAATTGCCAGTGCATTGCTTACCATGAAAACGGTATCATTTTTGAGAAAAATCTGTGATTGTGTAGCCTTTTCAGGGAATTCAGTTTTCCAAATCTCGGTCATGTCATCGTTAAAGCAGCGAATACAGTTACGATCAGCAAAATAGTTCTTTCCTAACTCTGGAATGATATTGGAATGTAGTCCTGCTATTTTGTAAGCACTTGGTGCACAGTTGAAAGAGCGATATGTAGGGATATATACAGGGTAATAGCTAGGATTAACTCCCATCATGCCTCCTGCTATTCCTGCTGCAACTCCAGCAGCAACTCCGATAAGGATAGAGGTGAAGACTGTCTTCTTATTGGTTATGGTTGTCTTTGATTCCAGTTTCTTCATCTCACCGGTTTGCCAGTTGATGCGGATAAGATCCCTCGATATAACATAGTCGCTTATGCTATCTATTGTCTGATTGTATGTCAAGCCATCATCAATATTCAACAGTTTCTTCTCTTGCCATATCTTCTCACCTGTGGTCATAGAATAGGCTGTAACCTTGGCATAATCATTAAAACGGTTCTGTGAGAAGAGAAGAAGATTGTCGTTCACATGACCAAAAAACATCTCATTTGACTTTAGATTCAGCAACACTGCTTTTGAATCTAAGTCAATAGTAGAAACATTATTCATGCTCATTTCCGATATGCTGGTCTTTGATAAGACATAATCATCATCATTCCATTTGAATACTTTGGAATACAGTTTCTTGCCATCGGAAATGCGATAAACACTTAATAAGGCCTTTGGTCTTTTCTCGTTTCTTGTAGCAGGGTCTATGCTCAGGAATCCTATATTCTCACCCCAGTCATCGGTGAAGACACTAAATACATCATCATTAGGAACCTTTACATCCTGCAACTTGTAATATGGAGTTTCGTTATAATCTTTGTTGAAAACAACTTCGTTCTGCAACTGCAGTAAAGCGTTATGTACAGAAATAGTATCGTTTTTTGACATAGCATTACTAACCGCAAAGGTAAGTAAGGCCACAAAAATTGCTATTCGCTTCATCTATATTTTCGTTTTGTTATATCGTCTTTATTTTTGTGAAGGCAAAAGTAATCAAAAAATATAATACTACCAAGAAAAACACACTTATTCTATCATTTAAACAATACATTCACCCACTTATTCCGTTTCAATAGCTATCTTTACCCACTTATTCTGCTTTTCCTATTTATAGAGGGAAAGAATCTTTGTAAAACACATTAACAGCCCTTACGGACTGCCCTATTAGGTGTCGCACCTTCGGCGTTCATTCGCGACAACTAACGCATTAGTAACACCTTGCTATTTGCTTTCGCTTTCTAAAAAACAGGATAAAACCAATTAAAACATATAAAAACAAAAATGTTTTACCTTGTTTTCTTTTGTTTTTATTGGTATTTCTAAATGGCGAAAACAACTCATTATTGTCAGTTAAAAAGCGAAAGCAAGTCGTTATTAACAGCCAATACCAAACAGCAAAACACCCAATACCAAATAATCGGGATGATTACGTGTTTTTCGTTTTGGTGCATGGAGTAGGCGAAATTACAATGAAATGTGGGATTTTCTCAGTATATTTTCGTACCTTTGCAGTATATTATTCTATTTTAAACATGAAGAAATCGTTTATTATAGCCTTAGGGCTGAGTTTAACAACCTCTATCATTAATGCTCAGGCACTCCTGCCTTATCAGGATGCGAAATTGAGTGCTTCGGAGCGTGCTAACGACCTGTTGAAGCGTCTGACCTTGGAAGAGAAGGTGGGGCTGATGATGGATCAGTCAAAACCTGTGGCACGCCTTGGTGTGAAACCTTATCAATGGTGGAATGAAGCGCTGCATGGTGTGGCTCGAAATGGTGTTGCCACAATGTTTCCTCAGGCGATTGGTCTGGCTGCAACGTTTGATACTAACCTGGTGCAGGAGTGTTTCGACATTGCAAGTACTGAGGCTCGCGTGAAGAACCGTCTGGCGCGTGAAAAGAGCAAGGATAACATCCGCAGATATCAGGGTCTCACATTCTGGACTCCTAACGTGAACATCTTCCGTGACCCACGTTGGGGACGCGGTCAGGAGACATACGGTGAGGATCCATATCTCACAAGTCGTATGGGCGTGGCTGTTGTCAATGGTCTTCAGGGACCTGACGGCAACAAGACTCATGCCTGTGCAAAGCATTATGCCGTTCATAGCGGTCCGGAATGGAACCGCCATGTGTTCAATGCAGATAATGTGGCAAGTCGTGACCTGTGGGAGACCTATCTGCCTGCGTTCAAGGCTCTCGTGACAGAGGCAAAGGTGAAAGAGGTGATGTGTGCCTACAACCGTTATGAGAATGAGCCATGCTGCGGTTCAAGTCGTCTGCTCACACAGATTCTGCGCAACGACTGGGGCTTTGACGGACTTGTGACAAGTGACTGCTGGGCAATCAATGACTTCTACACCCCGGGCGCTCACATGACTGAGCCTGATACTATACATGCGGATGCAAAGGCAGTATGGAGCGGTACTGACCTTGAGTGTGGCGGTTCTTACGCCTCACTTCCCGAGGCTGTGCGTCAGGGACTCATAACCGAGAACCGTATCGACCAGTCAGTATTCCGTCTGCTCAAGGCTCGCTTCGAGCTTGGTGAGATGGATGAGAGGACACCATACGATGATATTCCTGCATCAGTCATAGCTTGTGCTGAGCATAAGGCAAAGAGTCTGCAAGCAGCTCGCGAGGGTATCGTGCTTCTTAAGAATGACCGCCCGGCAAATGGCAAGGGTGCTCCGTTGCTGCCTCTGAATTCCCGTCAGACAATAGCGGTTGTGGGTCCTAATGCCAATGACAGTATCATGCTTTGGGGTAACTATAACGGTACTCCTGATGCTACCACCACCATTCTTGACGGAATACGTAAGTATGTGAAGCCGAACAAGCTGATTTACTCTCAGGGTTGCGGACTTGCACAAACCACCAGCTATAGGAGTTGGATGGGTGTTGGTCGTTCGGCTGGAGAACAAGGCTGGTATGCAGCCTATTACAATACTACGGACTTCAGCGGACCTGTAGCTGCCTACGGCCGTTACAAGAACGCTATGCAGCTCTATACCTATGGAGGTACTACTTTCCGTGCAGGTGTGAATACAGAGGACTTCTCAGCTATCTATAAGACAACAATCAATACCCCGAAAGCAAGTAATATAGAGTTTGACATCAAGGCTTCATGTGCTAAGATTCAGTTGCTTGTGAATGGCGAGGTTGTGAAGGAGGCTGAGGGACGCTTGGGTAATCGTGGAAGTAAGGAACCAGTGTATGTTCTCTCTACAGAGGCTGGTAAGACATACGAGCTTGAGCTTCGCTATGTAGGTGGCAAGGGTATCAACGCGCTGATGTTTGATATGGGTAACACTGCTCAATTCGATGATGATGAGTTGATAAAGCAGCTTCGTCCTGCCGATGTAGTTGTCTTTGTAGGTGGTATCTCTCCTAGCCTTGAAGGTGAGGAGATGCCTGTACAGATAGAAGGCTTCAAGGGCGGTGACCGTACTGATATTCAGCTTCCGCGTGTTCAGCGTGAGCTCATTGCCAAGATTCACAAGGCAGGCAAGCGCATCGTATATGTCAACTGCTCAGGTTCTGCAATGGCTATGGTTCCAGAAGAAGAGAACTGCGATGCTATGATGCAGGTGTTCTACCCGGGTCAGATGGGTGGTCAGGCAGTGGCAGAGACACTCTTTGGCGACAACAATCCGTCAGGCCGTCTGCCTCTCACTTTCTATAAGGATACGCTTCAGATGCCAGGTTTCCTTGATTACAGCATGAAGGGCCGTACATATCGCTATATGAAAGAGAAGCCTCAGTTCTGCTTCGGTCATGGACTCTCATACACAACATTCTCTTATGGAGATGCAAAGCTTGTTCCTGCTTCATATACGGCAGATGGCAAAATGACAAAGGAGAAGATCATTATCCCTGTTACCAATACCGGTTCGCGTGATGGCGCGGAGGTTGTCCAGCTCTATGTTCAGCGTCCGGATGATAGTGAAGGTCCTGTGAAGACTCTTCGTGGTTTCAAGCGTGTGAATGTGGCTAAGGGTGAAACCGTGAATGTGGAATTGGATATTGATGATGAGACTTTCTCATGGTATGATGTTCACACAGGATGTATGATGGCTCTAAGTGGTCGTTACAACATTCTCTACGGTGGTTCTTCAGACGATAGCTGCCTAAAGACTCTTGAGGTTACAAGACCGTAGGCATTAATTGATAATTGATAATTGATAATGGTTGCTTTCGCCATCTAAAAAAACAGAGCAAAACCAATAAAAACATATAAAAACAATAGGTGACGCAACTCCGTTGCTGAACTGACAATAATTACCAATCTTACCAATCTTCAACCAATAAAATGGATATTTATGGAAAAAGATTGCGTAGATTGGTAATTATTGTCAGTTAAAGCACCAGAGGTGCGTTTATATTGAAATTGTTCGCCAAGGCTCACCAAGCTATGCAAGTTCTTCGCTGAAGCAAGTCGTCAAACTGACGTTATTTACTTTGTGGATAGCAACGATGAGACCCTTTCTTTTAAGGTGCGATAGTCCTCCAGCACATTCCAGATGGCATCTTCGGAAAGGACGCCCCGTTTCAGGGTATTGGGTAGCCTACCCTGCTCATCGTCGGCAAAGTCCTGTTTCCAAGTGTCACTACCATAGTAGGTGTCAAGTTCATGGAGCGCGTCTTGTGCGGCCTCATACTCGTCAAGGGCATCGTTCAACACTCTTAGCGCATTTGTGACACGCTCAAGATTCTGCTCCATACGTTCTATTCGTTCTGTCTGTTTCATGACTCGGTTTTTTGTTCTTTCCAATTATGCGAAGGCAAAAATACAATTATTTTTTCAGATTACATCATTTCCGATATAAAAAATCATTTGTCAGACATTTTTATATGCTTGCTGGTATAATAGCGCGAGTGAGGTGAATTCAGGTTATTTAACTAATTTTTATACTTTGTATAAATTTATTTTAGTAAATTTGCACCTGATTTGACTAACTGTAATATAAAAAAACTCAACTTAAACAATAACTAAAACAAGAATAAATGACAAAATTGTTACACGGAACTTGGAGGCTCTCTCTTTTGGCTCTCCTTATGACTGTTTCTAACGAAACGATGGCGTGGCGCGGAATGCGTATGCCTGAACTGTTTGTGAAAGGCCGTTACCTCATGGCTAAGGATGTGAACGGTAATGACAGTATCGTCAATCTGCATGGCTTTGGCCAGACCTATTCCCCTTGGTTCAACGAGAGAGGAAACGGATGGGGATGGGGCAAAAACCCAAGCGCATGCCTCACGTATAATCAGGGTGTGATAAAAAAGATGCTCGATAAGGGCTGGATGGTGAACTGGATGCGTCTGCACATGGATCCTCATTGGAGTAATAACGATTCAAAGGTGGAAGAGTGGAAGACAGCTAACCCTGGCAAGAACTACGATGAGAGCATTATCTATGCATTCGATATGGATCTCTTCAAGAAATATCTTGATGAGGTTTTCGTTCCTATGGCTGAATATGCCATTGATAACGGTCTTTATGTGGTGATGCGCCCACCTGGCGTATGCCCAGAAAAACTTGCGATAGGTGATGAATATCAGGAGTATCTCATAAAGGTTTGGACCTACGTTTGCAGTCATGAGAAGCTGAAGAACAACCCTTATGTTATGTTTGAGCTTGCCAACGAGCCTATAAATATGAGGGGTGATGACGGTCAATATACAAGTTGGTCGGACGGTTCTCAGAAGAATTGCACAAAGTTCTTCCAGAAGGTTGTTGACGAGATTCGTGCCGTTGGCTGTAACAATATCCTCTGGGTTCCAGGTCTTGCATATCAGCAGAATTATCAGGGCTATGTGAAGTATCCTATCGAGGAACGTGAGGGCGGACTTGGCATTGGCTATGCGGTGCATTGCTATCCGGGTTGGTATGGTTCTGACTCAGAGGTTGCAAGTGCCGAGCAGAAGGTAGTGACCAACGGAGCAGGCTATGTTGAGTTCAGTACCGGTTGGGATAACAGCATCTCGGGTATTGCTGCAAAGGCGCCTATCTTGGTAACGGAGATGGACTGGGCTCCTAAGAAATACGACAGCTCTTGGGGTAAGGCTACAACCGGCACAGAGGGTGGTGTTGGCTTTGGTGCTAACTTCCATTTCATCATGGATAAGACTGGTAACGTTAGCTGGATGCTCTTTACCGATGCTGACAAACTCGCAAGATATGATGACAGCAAGCCTGACGGCAATAGCTTCTACACCGACCCAGAGGCTTGTGTACGTCCTATCTTCCGTTGGTATAAGCAGTATGCTGAGATTCCGAACTACTCTTCATACACTCCAGAGCGTGAGCAGCATATTCTGGATTCTATTAAGCATGTGAAGGATTCTATTGCCAGCATTCCTTGGTATTATCCTAACGATGAGGACATGTTCAATCCAAGTATCTGGGAGACTGGTTCTGTAACAACAAACTCAGATGGTACGTTCACTCTCAAAGTAGGTCAATATGGTTTTGGAGGATTCAAGTTTACAGGTGGTCGTGATTTTTCAAAATTCAGGTATCTTGTATTAAACCTTGCGGCTGCTCCTACGTCAAACAATTGGTCGTTGCGCCTTTTTGATGGTAATGACTATTTTGGTGCCCATTCTGAACTTAGTGTTGGCAAGAAGACGCGCGTTGTGGTTGATCTTCAGAATACGAAGAAAACCAATGGTGTAAAACTGGATGTCTCTCATATCTATATCCTCGGACTGTGGGATCGTGGTAACTCTCCTATCAAGATTAAGGACATCTATGTAACCAACAATGCCGACTATTCACCAGAGGTAGCGACGGGTATTGAGGATATCGCTATCACCCGAAACCCATCAGCTGACACCCATGTGTTCAACCTCAACGGTCAGCGTGTAGTTGAACCAAAGAAGGGTCAGATCTATATCTGTAATGGAAGGAAGATCATTAACAATTAACAATTAATAATTAACAATTAACATGCCTATCGCACTCCGGCTCCCTCCCGAGGGAGGGAAGTCTGATGTTGATAACATCGGAGTATGTGTCGGCTGGAAGGCTAAATACTAAATGAACAATTAAAAATCAACAAATAACAATTAACAAGCCTATCCCTCTATAGCGATAAAGCTAACTTCCTCCTTGCCCCTTATGGGGAAAGGATGCCCATAGGGCAGGAAAGGGGCTGTAGGGTATGAGGGAAGGTTCTTATTTTAAAAACATCTATGAAACTAAACCCAACAATGAAGGCTGTTGTCTTTGGCCTTGCACTCGTGGCTTCTCAGAGCACCTACGCTCAGGGACTGAAGGATGCATACAAAGACTATTTCAAGGTAGGTGTTGCGCTCAACACCCGTAACTTCTCAGAGGCAGAGCAGAAAGTAGTCCTCGAGAACTACAACAGCGTTACCTGTGAAAACGACATGAAACCAGGTGAGCTTCATCCAAATGAGGGTGAATGGAGATGGGAGAAGGCTGACAGCATCGCTAACTGGTGCCGTCGCAACAAGATTCCAATGCGTGGTCACTGTCTCGTTTGGCACAGCCAGTTCGCTAACTGGATGCTTCGCGACAAGAAGGGTAACTTCGTGAAGAAGGAAGTGTTCTACGAGCGTCTTCGTGATCATATCCACACAGTGGTAAACCGTTATAAGGACATCGTTTACTGTTGGGACGTAGTTAATGAGGCTATGGCTGACCAGCAGCGTCCAGCATGGGGCAACCGTCCAGCAGGAAGCCCATACCGTGAGTCAGACCTCTACAAGCTCTGTGGTGATGAGTTCATCGCTAAGGCATTCGAGTTTGCTCGTGAGGCAGATCCTAAGGCTCTCCTTTTCTATAATGACTATAACGCATTCGACAAGGGCAAGAGCCAGCGTATCTTCGACATGGTAAAGAAGATGAAGGATGCAGGTGTGCCTATCGACGGTATCGGTATGCAGGGACACCTCAACATCTTCAACCCATCAATGGAGGATTTCGGCAATGCCATCGACAAGTATGCTACTCTCGTTAAGCATATCCAGATCACCGAGCTTGATATCCGTGCCAATGAGGAAATGGGTGGTCAGCTCAATTTCAGCCGTCAGGGTGTAGAGATCAAGCCTTGGGTAAAGGCTCTCCACACCGACCAGTATGCACAACTCTTCAAGTGCCTGCGTAAGCATAAGGACGTTGTTGACGTTGTAACATTCTGGAACCTCTCTGACCGCGATTCATGGGTAGGAACATCAAACTATCCTCTCCTTTTCGACAAGGACCTCAACAAGAAGGAGGCTTACAATGCAGTTCTCAAGTTTGATCCTGCTCTGGATAACGCTTCTCCTATTGAGGACTTCAAGCCAAGCGAGCTCAACCAGCCTGGTCAGGAGTATCCAATGGTTAACTCTCAGGGCTATGCCCGTTTCCGCGTAGAGGCACCACAGGCTAAGTCAGTTATCGTAAGCCTCGGTCTTGGTGGTAGAGGAGGTACTGTTCTCCGCAAGGGTAAGGACGGCTACTGGTGGGGCACTACTGAAGGTCCTATGGATGAAGGTTTCCACTACTATCACCTCACTATCGACGGTGGCGTTGTAAACGATCCTGGTGCTAAGAACTACTACGGCTCAGTACGTTGGGAGTCAGGTATCGAGATTCCTGCTCACGACAAGGATTTCTATGCTCTCAAGAACGTTCCTCACGGTAACGTACAGAAGATTATCTTCCACTCTCCATCAACCAACACAGAGCGTGAGGCATACGTATATACCCCAGCAGGTTACGAGAAGCCTACTGTTAAGAAGGGTGGCAAGGCAGTTGCAAACAAGTATCCTGTTCTCTATCTCCAGCATGGTTGGGGTGAGGATGAGACAGCTTGGAGCAATCAGGGACACGCAAACCTTATCCTTGATAACCTCATCGCAGAGGGCAAGTGCGAGCCATTCATCATCGTTATGACCTACGGTATGACTAACGAGCTGAAGTTCGGTCACATGAACGAGTTCGACTGGACAGCATTCCAGAAGGTTCTCATGGATGAGCTTGTTCCTTATGTAGATTCACACTTCCGCACAATCGCTGACCGTGACCATCGTGCTATGGCAGGTCTCTCAATGGGTGGTATGGAAACACGTATGGCAACCCTCGCTCGCCCAGAGGTATTCGGTTACTGGGGCTTGCTCAGCGGTGGCGTTTACGAGCCAAAGGATCTCCAGAACATCAAGGCTCCTAAGCACATGTTCCTCTCTTGCGGTAGCAAGGAGACACCAGACCGCATTAAGAAGGCTGTAGATGACCTCACAGCAGCAGGTTTCAAGGCTACAGGCTATGTTTCAGAGGGCACAGCACACGAGTTCCTCACATGGCGCCGTTCACTCAAGGAGATGGCTCCACTGCTCTTCAAGTAAAAGTTTATAATCAATCAAAAATAACAAAAAGCAGATTGCTGTAGTGGCAGTCTGCTTTTTTTATAGAAAAAAACTATCAAAAACTATGCACTTTTATTTTTTATTAGTACCTTTGCATGATCATTAGGATTTCTCTATTATTGTATCTATCACAAAGATAGAAGAAAAAACTGACGTGACATAATTAAGAGCCATAACTTATTGCATATAAACTTAATGAAATATAAAAACTATAATACAAAATAAAGGTCTATGAAATTACTAGAACATTTGAAGACGGTACGATATGTAGCAGTACTATTGTTTTTGATCCCTTCTCTACAGGTTTGCGCACAAAGCAATATCCGTGAAGGTTATATTATTACATTGCAAGGCGATACGCTACATGGCGAAATTGATTTCCGTACATCAGCCATGAACATGAAGCGATGCGTTTTCCGGAAGAAAGGTGAGACATCATTCAAAACATATCTTCCTGAAGAAATTTCCGGTTATAGGTTTACCAGCAATGGTATTTACTATGTAAGTAAAGAGGTAGAAACAGAAAATGAAGGCAAAAAGGTACTTTTTGTCGAGTACGTACTTCATGGAAATATGAATCTTTATCAGTTAGGCTCTGATGATATGTTGCTTGAAGATGAAGATGGAAATCTGGCAAAATTCTCAGTAGTAAAGGCACAACGCTCTACTGATAAAAAGGAAATCAGGAATGAAATGAAAGATGTGCTGATTATGCTCAATAAGAGTATTAATGCCACCAATATTCTTTTGGAGAAAGACAAGAGCCGCGAAAATACCAAAGCAGCTGTTAAGGCCTATGTGGATGAAGTATGTCCTGATGGTTTTTGTGAAGCTTTCGAATACAAAAACAAGAAAACTCCAAAAGAAGACCGTACATTGCATTACTGGGTGAAAGCTGGCTTAAAAAACACGACATACAAATTCTGGAATGATGAAACTGTTTCTGGCGTTTCTCCTCTGTTTTCAGTAGGTCTCGATTTCCACCTAAATCGCTTGTTTAAGGGACTGATGGTAAATGTAGGCATAGTATTCGAACCAGGTAAAGCGACGCAAGACCTTCCTGATGTTTATAAGGATAATAAAACACATTCATATCTTCATTTCCTTGAAAAGCCTTCAAATATTGACTTTCAGCAGCTTGACGTAATGCTTGGTCCTGGCTATCAGTTTAAGATGGGGTCACTTATGTTACATGCAAAGGGTGGTGTTATCTATCGCCTTGCATCTCATAAATTCCATTTTACAAATTCAAGATACTCTTATGATACTGATATAAAAGGATTCAAGAAAAACAAAATCAAAGCTGATGAAGATATAACCTATGATTTTGATACTCAGTTCGGCTTATATGCAGGTTTGGGTATTGAATATCCGCTTAAGAACTTTTCTATTATCTGTGATCTGGATTATATCTATGATTACAATAGATGGGATGTTTCTGGAATAGAGGAAAGAACAGTACTGAAGCAAAATGGTATCTGTCTATCGGCTGGTGTGAAATTCTAACGACTATATAGTGTTTAAACAAAAAAGCAGATTGCTGTAGTGCAGTCTGCTTTTTTTGTGTAATTTATGTTGGTTTACTACATGAATTAGTAACTTAAGATCTGTATTTTCCCATTATCCAAGCATAGGATCAGATGTCTGGATTTTGTACGAATGGAGTTTAATCTGTCACTAATGAGGGCAGCCTCACCGTTTTTGAGTAACCATAGTTCCATGAACTTGCCTCTCTGTCCTACGATGAATGTCATATCATCATGGCTTGCTATGGTTCTGTATGCCTCTGTCGGAGTTGCCAAGACGGTTGGCTTTCCATTCTTTACATCCACAACATATCCTTTGTTTGTCCTAATAGGAACAGTATTCCTTGTCGGTTTTATTTCAGAGAATGAGTTATCTGTATCAACTTTGAACAACTGTCCTTCGTCGATATAGTATTTGAAGCTTCCTATAAGGGTTGTATCAGTATCAAAAAAGTCCATTTTGTTGCTGGTTGTGTTGTAGATAGCCTCTCGATTTGGGAAAAGCAAGTGCAGTTGATCGTTGGAAGAGATGCATGATATTACGTTTTGATTTTCCATTTCCATTGGCTGATATGAGAACAGCTTACCATCGGTGGCACTAAATGTAGCGACGTATGGCTTTTCCATTGCCTTTGCGCCGCCATTGCCATAAATAGCCAATGCGAGATTTACCATGCATATTGTATCGCCTTTGAGGAAGAGCTCGGAGCGTGTGGCCTTCTCAGGAAGCTCTATTTTCCATGTCTCGTTCATGTCATCATCGAAACAATATAGTGAGTTGCGGTCGGCGAAATAGTTCTTTCCTGAGTTCTGAATAACGTAGGAGTTAAGTCCGCCTATTTTGAGTGGACTTGGCATATAGAAGAATGAGCGGTAGTTATTGTTTAGTGTTGTGTTATAGACAGGATAGTATATTGCAGAAAGTCCCATCATACCTCCCACGATTCCTGTTGCTGCTCCTATAAATATAGTGGAGAGGACCTTCTTCTGGTTAGCAATAGATGTCTTGCTTTCCAGTCTCTTTATGTCGCCTGTCTCCCAGTTGACGCGGATGAGATCTCCAGATACAACATAGTCACTCACTTCATCTATAGGTTGGCAAGTGGTCATACCATTATCATTGTTGAGAAGCTTTTTCTGTTGCCAGACCTCTTGGCCTGTAGTCAAGGAATAGGCTGTTATCTTTACTTTATCGGTTAAGTTGTTACGCGTGCAAAGGAGTAGCTTGTTATTTACATAACCCATATATGAGTGTACGCCTTTCTGTTCAAACAACTGTGCGGTTGTGGCAAAATCAGTGATTGTGGTATTATTGGAAAGCAACTCCGTCAGGCTTGTTTTTGACAATATATACTTTTGCCCTTTCCATGGGAAAGTCTTCCTGTAGAGGAGTTTGTTGTCGGATATGCGCTTTACGGTCATCAATATACTCTGCTTCTTCTTTTTCTTAGTATTATCCGCTGTTGAGTCAGCACTAAGAAAGCAGATATTCTCACACGAATCGTCTGTAATGAAGTTGTAGTAATCCTTAGGAACATCTATATTCTTAATCTTAAAACCGAAAACTTCCGGTTTGATAAATTTCTTTTCTGTCTTTTCCTTGTGCAGTTGTGAAGGACTTGCAGTCTGAATAGTGGTAGTGTCATGTTTCAAGACATTATCAGCCATTACATGACAGGACAGACAGATAGAAAGCGCTATAAGAATGGATATTCTTCTCATTGTATTAATTGTTTAAATTTGGGAAGTAGTGGATTCTATTTACAAAATGCAAAATTATGGATTAATCTTCATATTACCAAATATTTCTGTGTTTTTTTATGCAATAACAGCGCCAAAACAAACATTATTACAAAGAATTATTTAACATAAAAAACCTGATTGGCGAAATGCTAATTAGGTTTTTTGGTTTATTACTGTTCACCATGCAGAATTATTCCATCATTCGTGAGTCCTTCTGCATATACTGAAATCTTACTTACATTGGAGTTATTCCAGAATGTGACGTTTGCCGTTCCATTTGCATTAAGCTGTAATGCAGGGTTCCAATATAGTGTGCGACGATAGTCTGTAGGCTCTTTAGGCAGTTCACACTTGCTATAGTCAGGACTATAAAACTCATCAGGTACATCTATGCCATCAAAAACATAGCGACGATCACGATAGTATAACTGCTTGTCATCATCAAGCAATGGATATGCAACGTTTACTGACTCTGGAAGGTTGCTACCAGCATAGCGGGCACTTCCTGACAAGCGTGGCTGATAATCGCTGTAAATGACGTATCGGTCTATCTTATCCAATCTTTCCTCTATTCTTTCACTTGTATGGAATCCTCTTGAATCAAGATAGGCACGACGATAAATTGAATCCATAGGAACATCCTTATTGTGTATCATCCGTTCTATACGTCCGGCTCCCTTTCGCACATACATTCTATAATCCTTGTTACTACCTCCATTGTTTACATACGGTAGCGCTTGACCATAGTCGCCCATATATGAACGGAGTATATGCCATGGAGTGGCATGGCGCATTCCAGCATCTATGGCATGATTGTAACCTTCATAGCCATCTACCTGAAATGCAGGCATAGAATAAGGTATCTGACGAAGTGATGAGTGTCTTGCATTCACATTGATCTCAGAGAGCAATATAGAACCATCGGAAAGCTTCCTATCATCCGTGAAATTGCCTGAAAATAAATTCAGATGCTGCTGATAGAAATCAAACGGCTTGGCAAAGCGTGGGTAAGGGAAGTGAACAATCAGAGTAGATTCCGCATCATCGCTTTCTTTATATTGCCATTCAGCATCAGGCATTCCATTTACCCACATATTTTTTCTTTTACCATCAATCCACTTTGTAGAATCACTGGCTGTAAGGAAAAGAATGGTTGGTGAATAGGTCTTTGGAAGGCGTATGGTGAATCTTCCGTTCTTGGTTGATGCCAGCATATCAGAGTTTTTATGTGTAGCAACATCAACAAGTGAGGCATAAACCATGAAACTTTTCGTTTTCTCTACCCTGCCAAAATCATCGAATTCATCATACTCGAATCCAAGATATCTAGGCCTCACATTAAAATTAAACATTTCCTCTTTAAATGACTGGTTCTGCATAAAATCCCGATTACTGACCAGCTGTGTATAATCTACCTGAAACGCATTATTCAATGAATCCGTTTGATACATTTCAGAAATTTCATACAATTTATCACACCATCTACTGATATTGTAGAAATTGCTGAAATGATAGTCATACAGCGTACCGGTAATGATAGGAGTATGTTCATCCGGCTGTGTCAGTTCCCATTCGCCACGCACAGCCATCTGTCGCCAGTTGAAACGGCGCCAGCCTTGTGTCATCATCAGCAAGTCGAGAGCATGGCGATGCTCATAGTCGTCTTTCTCAAAATACCATGAAGGATTTGGCACGAAGCCTTTTATCTCCGATGCAAGGAGCATTTCCGTAAACATATCGCCATTGTCAAACAGGACGTCGGAATATTGGTTGTCACGAATAGCCAATGATACGACTTCTGTCTTTATTGATTTGTCTGACTGTACCTCGATATCAACCTTCTCATAAGGTTTGTATATATCCTTAACACCTGATATGCTGATATTTGCCTTATTCATATCAGGACGTGTGACGAAGAAGAGGCGATCGGCAAGTTTCCTGCCCTGAGCGTCGAACACCGTAGCCTGATTAACTCCTGTCTCAAGGTCATCATTATTCAAGACTATCCTTGTCACGCTATCTGTCAATTCATACATAGCCCTTACTCGTGCATCGTGCATAATGGTGATTCCGAGGGTATCTGATTTCAACTCACCAGCCTTTGTCACACAGATATTCCATAGAGAGTCACTTTGCTCTACACTAAGCACCACTCCATCAGCAGATATATTCTTGATTGAGGCCTTTGCCGTACCTTTTTTATTTTTATCTGTGGCTGTAAACAGGAACTCTGGCGATTTACTGTCAGTAGGCGTAAAGGTGAAGACTCCACGTCCGCGATTATCAGTATGCGCGAGTTTCCTTGTTTTCTTCCCTTCCTGTATTGAGACAGTACCATCAACATATTCCCCATTGGTATATGCTGCCTCAAAGGCTACCCGACAAGGCACACCCTTTATCATTTCGCCACCCTCAGGATATAGACGCAACTGCAACTCGTTCTTGTCGGGATCTTTCTTGAAACTTCTTGCCATAGCCCGAGAGGTTATTATCCTGTTATAGCTGCCAGCCTTCATAGGAGCATCATATATAGGGAACACACGGCTGTACAGTTTATCGTAATCGGTAAAGAACTTATGTTCCAGTTCCTCGTTGAAGAACCAGTCCTGGCAATCTGCTGAATGTTTTTTCTCAAAAGCACCCCAGTTTAGCTGCCAACGCGTATAGGCACGAAGCTCATAGAATCCGCTATACCAATCGGTATCAATAACGAAGTTTCCATGCCCTCGTCCTTTATTCATATCCACCATCTTACGCTCCACCACATAGCCATCCTGATTGAGCAGTTCCACATATAGAATACCGCTCACATCCGAAGGCTTGTCATCATTTGTACGACGGAGATAGGCAGAGAACCATAACGTGTCACCTAAGAAATAGCATGTGTTATCCATGTGGACAAACACTTTCTCCTGCGGTATTATCTGCCCGATTTTCACAAGGCGGTTGGTCATATTGCCCAGTTTAGTATCAGGCAGTTGCAAATGCCATTTACGCACATTGTTTCCATCTCTTACGCTATAGTCTGTTGCCAGCATTTCTTCGCGCGTAATAGCTTTACCTTCAGCCATTTCAGCCTCAGCAGCAGTACGTTTCACGAAGTTGGCATTCTTCTTCATCAGTTCGGCAAAATTCTTGTCATTGATATTGGCAAGCATATTTTCCTGCACATCATTTTTCTTGTTGTGCTTCTTCCTCAACTGCCTCCTCTCCTTCTTAGTGACCAATTCACCTGTCTGGGCAATCTTATCAATATTGAATAGAATAGCCTTGACTTTGAGATCCCCGGAATCAAAGTTGTAACCTATGCTCTGAACCTCTGGAAAACCCTTGTCTGAACGATAGTTAATTACAACAGAACAGTCAATATCGGCAGTACGGGAAACAAGGTCTTTCTTTATATTTATATTAAAGCCTTCCAACTGTCCCTTGAAGCCAAGCAGTTCGTATGTCTTTGCATCTATGTAAAGCGTACCAGTAAGAAGTCTTGTGAACGATTTCTCCAGATTACGTGAAGCCGTAATTGCATATATCTTCCTATCATTATCATCAAGAATCTCTGCCGAATAGCTATATATGTTCTTAGGAATATAAAGCATATCGAATATACCTAAAGGCGTATATGTCCCATTCCAGAACTTTGTATCATAAATAGCAGGAGAGAGTTCCAGGAGATGATGGAAATTCATATTTTCTATGAGCGAATGCAACAGAGTATCGCCAACCTGACGGCCATGACGACCGCTAACAAACTCTATCTCACGCAGATTCACCGCACTATTTGCCTCGGTAAAGGTTTCAACGAGGTCATCGGCAGAAGTCTTGGTAAGTTGTCGGTAGAAATAAACGCTCCTCTCTTTCTTGTTCTTGCGATATGATTTACGCAGTTTCGCAGCTGTCTTTTCCAGTATGCTTCTTGCAGGAAATACGGTTACTTCCTGCAAGATATGCGACATAGGTTTAAGCCTCAACGGTTCGTCTATTGAAGAAGCTTTCACATGCAGTTTCTCATATCCCATGCACGAAACCTGAAGGACATCATCATCATTTACAACGATTGAAAACTCACCTTCCTCGTTTGTCATGGTACCAACTCCCTCTCTTACATAAATACTCACGAAAGGCAACGCTTCGCCTGTCTCCGCGCTTACTACACGTCCTTGACACGGAACGCCTTCTCCTTCTGCAAACGAGAATGCAGAAGACAATACAAATAATAATGTCAGAATTGTCAGCTTCATAATAAATCTTGTTTACGGTTATTCTTCTCTTTCAATGCAACATACAAAGCATTTTCGCACTCTAAAAAAGGGTCTTGTCGCTTGTAAAGTCGTTTTTCTGAGTGCAAAAGTATAAATTTTCAGAAGAAGTAACCAAGGTTTTTCCCTATACACATAAAGGGGATTCCCTATGAAGAAATATAGACTTATCGGCTGGTGTAAAATTCTAAAAGATATATAGGATTCAAGGTGTTTCTATAATATAAAACCCTGATTGGCAAATACCAATCAGGGTTTTTATGTAAGTTTTAAGAATTATCATTATTACACATAATATTTTATCACTTTTGTCGTTTTCTTAACTGACGAATGTTTTTTATACATACAAATTTAACATAAAATTGATAATGAAGTACAGTAAATTTTTTATCACAGCGTTTATCGCTATTGTATCAGGATTCACCTTTGTCTCATGTGATAAGGATGAGGAAACAACAACAAATGATCTATACGTATCCGACGAGTATGCAAGAAATCTGAAATTCGATGGCGCTATCGGTGGAGAATATCAGGGCAAATATATTATTCAGACTCTCGACAAAGAAAATAAGATTGTGAAGGCAGACACAATTGATAATGTTTCCTTGTATGTAGAGGGCAATGAAATGAATGAATTAGTGTTCCGTAACTTCCCAATTTCTGAATTGACAACTATGATTAGTAAAGATCCAACTTCATACTTGGGTTTTAATGTTAAATCTGTTTCTAATCATGACCTTTGTTCACCATATACCAAGGAATATGAGCAGAAAGACAGCATGATGATTATGCATCATAAGCCAACTTCTATTTCATTTACAGCAAAAGGTCTTGTGGGGAATTTTGACTATCATCTTTATTATTGTTTCTCTGACAATGATACTGCATATAATGTTCCACTTAAAGCTATCTATGGTAATCATGCTTTAGGCAATTGCAATATTAAGCTTCGTCTTGAGAAGATAATTGGCGATGGTAGATATTTATGGGAAAGAGACCTCTCGCGTTTATACTATTATATCGTGGAGTTCCAGTCACGACAGGTTATTACAAAGAATAAAGATTAACATAAAAACCAGATTAGCGAAATGCTAATCTGGTTTTTTGTTTTTACTTCCTAAGTAACTCCTAACCAAACTCGATGAAAGTCCGCTCCTTCACCGACTTTGCACCGACTTTGCACCGACTTTGGTACGGAGGATCATAGGAGGAAGAGCGGAGGAACAACGGCAATAAATACGCATCTTTTATGCTAATCTTTTTCATCGAAAGCTGAGAGACTACCAATATACTCATACAACCTCTTGTAGAAAGGATGCTTTGTAAGTGTGCCTACGCTTCCTAAGATGATGATTTTCATCCTTGCTCGGGTGATGGCTACATTCATTCGTCGTAAGTCGCGAAGGAAGCCTATCTGCCCTTCATCGTTGCTTCTTACGAGAGAGAGGATTATAACGTCGCGTTCCTGTCCCTGAAAGCCGTCAACGGTATTAACGGAAATGAGATGACGGTAGGGCTTGAAGAACTCGCGCTTCTTTATCATTCGCCTTAACAACTGCACCTGAGCCCTATACGGAGAGATGATGCCCACATCAATACGCTCGTCGAGGATGCGTTGCTTGCCGATTCTACCGTAATACAATTCAAGATGCTGAAGGGTAAGTTCTGCCTCTGCCTTGTTTATTCTGCCGAACGACTCCCCTACAAATTCTTCCTTGCTCTCAATATCATCAGGAAGGTCATCGGTATTATACCATGATATAGGAATGTCATAATCGAGTATTCCGCGATATTTTATCTCTGGAGCCGTCTGGAGCATACCGTTATAGAATTCCCTGCTTGAGAACTGCATTATCTGATCGTTCATCCTATATTGCACCTTTAGCAAGGTAACAACCTCGGGTTTATTCTCCACAATACGCTCCATGAGCGTCTTGCCAAGACCAGCCTTCAAGGCCGCTATGCTCTTTACCGTTGGAGGCAACTGCTGATGATCGCCTGCAAAGATAACCCTCGACACCTTACGGATAGGAATCCAGCAAGCCGCCTCAAGAGCCTGTGCAGCCTCATCAATAAACAAGGTGGTGAACTTCATGCCGTCAAGTACCCTATTGGCCGCTCCTGTAAGCGTACAGGCGATTACACGAGCCTCCTGAAACAGCTCGGCATTAATACGCACTTCAAGTTCGGTAGCTCGACTTTTAAGCCTGTCCAACTGCTGATGATAGCTCTCAGAACCGCGTTTGCGCTTTGACCTCATCTCGCGTATTGCCTTGCGAAGCGACCATAGCTGAGGATATTCCGGATGCCCTTCAAACCTGCGCTCGTAGGTGAAAGAGAGCATCTTATCGTTTACGCGAGTAGGATTACCCACACGAAGCACAGGAATGCCTCTATCCACAAGTTGCTCGCTTATCCAGTCAACAGCCATATTCGACTGGGCACAAACAAGCACCTGACTCTCTCGTCGGAGAGTCTCGTTTATAGCCTCAACCAAAGTGGTGGTCTTGCCTGTTCCCGGAGGCCCATGAACCACCATCACATCCTTTGTCCACAGCACCTCATTAACGGCTTTCTCCTGAGTCTTATTGAGCCAAGGGAAGCTCATTGGCTGGAATTTGAAATGCTCTGCCGGCTGATGCGAATAGAAGAGGTCGCGAAGATATGCCAAGCGATTGCCTCGGGCGTGCATCACACGCTCAAGGGCATCGAACATAAGGCGGTAGGAGGTTTCGTCGAAGGAGAGGGAGATGTAGAGAGCGGCCTCTGAGGCCTCTCCCCCCGCCCTCCCCCGTAGGGAGGGAGCCGATTCGGATACGGAAGAACTGGCTGATTGCAGTTGCTGAACGTAGTCATCCTTTGGCAGAGCAACCACCATTCTGTCGCCATCCACAAAGCTGACCGTACCTGTTACGTTCAGGAACTTTACTTCAGATTTATTCTTATCATCCTCTTTAGGTACTGTGCGGAAGAAAGCAACAGGTCTTCCGAACTCAAAGTTATGCTCTATGTCCTGATCCTCCGTGCGGAAAATCTCGACACAAATCTGGTTAAGGGAGTTATAGAACGACTTCCCCACACGAACATTTGCCCACGCGTCGCCACGCTTCACCTTTCGGCGAATGCCGATAGCCTCCGTCTGCTGCTGATAAGCCTGTTTCTCCGTGTTATATTCCAGTTTCAGCAACAGATGTTGCTGCATGAGTTGTTGTAGGGCTGTTGCCATTGCTTGTATTTATTTTTTATGATCATCCGCAATTACGAGGTAGCGCCCCGAAGGGGCAAAAGTTCATAGCCCAGGGTAACACCCTGGGGGTATTAGAGGGGTAGCTAACGCCCTGCAAGGGCAAAAGCTCTAATATGAGGTAATACTTTTGCCCTTACAGGGCGAAATTACCAACCTCAATCTACCTAGGGCGATGCCCTAGGCTATTAGCTTGTTGGGCTTTCAGCCCGCCTATCTCGTAATTGCAAATAATCATATGTTATTTTTTATTACTATTCAGGTGTTTTCGTAATTAACGAGGGCTGTAAGCCCGACACCTAAAAGGGTAGTGCGTGAGCGCTACCATAATATGATTGTGAGATTAAAGAGCGCTGAACCAACGGTCGACGGCCGAAGGGAAAGTCAAAGTGCGACACTTATTATAGGTATCGTACCTTCGGCACTCATGTTAGTATAAACCTAAATATAACAGCTCTTACGAACCGCCCTATTAGGTGTCACCCCTTTGGGGTTCTAACATTTATGGCACAAAGATATGAATTATTATTCATAGTACAAAGGTTCTTACGTGTTTTCCATTACAATTCCGTGTTTTGGGGAATGTCTCATTGTCTCATTTTCTCATTTGCCAACAAAGATTATGTACAATTTCATTTATCTGATTTCTCACGCTTTCTACGTTTGGCAGCTTTCTTAGCCTCCCTTTTTTCCTTTTTTGTCATTTCAATTTCACCTGTATAATCTTCATTTAAGGTCAAAAGGAAAAGCTGATTGTAATTTTCTTCCGTGACCTGAAAACTCAATTCCTTATAGCCTACATAAAGGACTGAAACTGATACAGGCAACGAATCAACTCCAAGAGCAAATTCTCCTTGAGTGTTGCTTATTGTATTGATATTTTTAGAATCATCTGCAACCCTAACTGAACATCCGTGTATGGTTTCACCACTATCATCAACAATCTTACCTTTGATGATATATTTACCTGTAGCTTCGTTATTCAAAGTTGTTGTTGTTATAGGTTTCGGCTCAACAACAGAAACCTCTTGTGCCATAGCTGGAATAACGCCAAGCGACAACCCAGCCACCACCACAGCCTTACCGAGCATCTGGCGCTTGTGCAACTGGCTTTCAAGATACCTAACCTCCGCCTCACATTTAGGACACGTACCCTTGCAATCACCCTTGTATTGGCATTCCTCCACTACATACTCTATGTCATTCGCCTCGGCTATCTGCCTACGAATCTCCTTCAGTATTCTGCAAGTTGTTTTTCCTTTGGCCATAAGAAACAATTATTTTTCTTTACGTTGCTTTTTCTTTGCTTTCTTTGATGGTTCATAAATTTCAACAATGCCCTCTGGTAAATTAGGATCTTCAACTAATGTTATTTGAAAAAACTGGTTGTATTTTTCTTCCGTTACATCAAAAGAAACATATTTACATCCAACATAGTGAACCTCTATTTTTAAGGGAAGACTATCTAATCCAAGAACAAAATTTCCATTAATATCGCTAAGGCAATTCTTTTTCCTAGAATTTACAACAAAAACGGAAGCTCCTATTACAGCTTCATTATCATACAAGAGTTTTCCTCGTATTATATATTTACCCTCAACTTTTGCATCATTTTTCTGAATAGCAATATTCGGCTTCGGTTCAACAACAGAAACCTCTTGTGCCATGGCAGGAATAACGCCAAGCGACAACCCTGCCACCACAACAGCCTTGCCGAGCATCTGGCGCTTATGCAACTGGCTTTCAAGATACCTAACCTCCGCCTCGCATTTAGGACAAGTACCCTTACAATCACCCTTGTACTGGCATTCCTCCACTACATACTCTATGTCATTCGCCTCAGCTATCTGCCTACGAATCTCCTTAGCCATAAAAACGTTTATTTTTCTTTACGTTGCTTTTTCTTTGTTTCCTTTTTTGGAGTAGCATAACCAACTACTATATTGTCAAGAGTGGTATTATCATCAGCTAAAGTTATCTGAAAGAATTTATTATAATTCTCCTCTGTTACATCAAATTCAAAAGAAAGACAACCTACATAAAGAACTTTGAGCCTTATAGGAAGAGTTTCAATTCCTAAAGCGAAATTACCATAAAGATTGCTAATTGTTCCTTGCCTCTTTTTGCCTTTTTCATGTATAATTGATGCTCCTATCAATGGTTCTCCATCGTTATCAATAATTTTTCCTTGAACAATATATTTACCATGCGGTTTTATCTTTGTTTCAACAACAATATTTGTATCCAAGAGACACATACTTGATTGGGCAACAACGCTATCTGCAACCTGAGCACTCTGAGCCATAGCAGGAATCACGCCAAGCGACAATCCTGCCACCACCACAGCTTTGCCAAGCATCTGACGCTTGTGTAGCTGGCTTTCAAGATACCTAACCTCTGCTTCGCATTTAGGACAAGTACCCTTACAATCACCCTTGTACTGGCATTCCTCCACTACATACTCTATGTCATTCGCCTCAGCTATCTGCCTACGAATCTCCAGCCATAAGTTTTTTTACATTACAAAGGTATAAATGATAAATTACATTGACTTGATTCTGATAGAAAGATTTTCCTTATCAAAAACCACTCCCGGGCGTTCAACGAATCGGGAAATTACGCCTTTTTCTGCAAGTTCACGAGGAGTCCCTATGTGCAACTGGTTTGCTTCCATCACCCAACATGAATCTGCCATCTGAATAGCTATCTCCACATCGTGTGTTGAGAGGAAAACAGTCTTCTGCATATCATGACAGAGGCTAAGGAGAAGCTGCATAGTCTCTACCTTTGAAGGGAAATCAAGAAAGGCGGTCGGCTCGTCAAGATAGATTACAGGAGTCTGTTGCGCAAGAGCCTTAGCAATCATAACCTTTTGGCGTTCACCATCACTTAGGGTATCTACCATACGGTCAGCCAAAGCCGTGATGCCAACCTTCTCCATAGCCTCACAAACTATCTTTCGGTCATCATCGTTCATACCACCCCAGAAACCCGTATAAGGCATTCTACCCATTGACACAAGGTCACGAGCGTTCATATACTCCATCTTTGAGTGTTCCGTGAGCACCACTCCAATAAGACGCGCACGCTCCTGTGGCGTGAAATCGTTAAGTTCACGACCGTCGTAAGTGATACTTCCTGCAAGGGCAGGTTGAAAGGCCGAGAGAGTGCGTAGAAGGGTTGATTTGCCGGCACCATTAGCTCCAAGCAGACAAGTAAGTTGTCCGCTATTCAGTTTTGCGTTGATGCCGTCAGCCACAACTATGCTGCCATAGCCTATTGATATGTTGTCAAGTGAGATGGTCATTATTTGGGTGTTGGGTGTTAGATGATGGGTGTTGGTGGTTTACCGATGCAAAAGTACACCAAAAAAATGGAAAAAGCAAAAATAATTACCTTTTCTTTTTGAAATCTCACATATTCTAATTATCTTTGCACTCTGAAAATTAGGTGATAGGTGTTAGCCAACACCCAAAATGGGGCTTGATAGTTCAATGGATAGAACAACTCTCTCCTAAAGAGTAGATCCGGGTTCGATTCCCGGTCGGGCTACTTAAAAAAGTGTAAAGTTGAAAGTAGAAAGTGTAAGGTAGATAGCACTAAACGCTAAACTCTAAACACTTAGCAATAAATACCTAAATAGAGACTAACAATGAAAGACTACATGGTTTACAAAGATCTTTCTCTTAAAGAGGCAAGTATCCTGAGAATATATGAAATGGCAGTTTGTTTGTGTAACGAATATGTCAATAGTGTACGTAGTGGTGAAGGAACATCACGCGACCTTGTTCATGCTGCTTGGATATATCGCAAGTATATCTATTGCCTTGACAGAGCCTACTATTTTGTAAGCCAATGTGCCTTCCTCGGCTCAAAGGGAAATCTAATCCCTGCGGATAAGGCAGTAAAACAGGTTTTCAAGGATATTCTCTCTATTGCCGGTACCAATCGCAAGACCGTTAAGAGCGTGTTGAAAGGCGGATGGGCATATCAGCTCATGGATAACTCTATCGGTAGGGCTGTTTGGAATGATGAGTTCAAGAAGAGTGTGGCAAAGGAAATGTATGACTTCACACATTCTGCCGATCTCCTTGATGCCGGTTACTCTCATTTCTCCACCCGTAAGGATGCGCGTGTTGACGATCGCGGACAGATAGTAGTGATAGAATTCATTGCCTACGACCACGACCCTATCATCACATTTGCCATTGCCGATGCTATGGGCAACCTGCAATATCAGCATCCTATTGACTTTGCTACTTCTCGCCCTATCATTTTGAATGAACTTCGCGATGTTCATTTCCGTTGGCATGATGCCTCTGAGGAGCAGGCAGAAAAATACTGGCAAGTACGCATGACCACAGAGGAAAAAGAATAACGACTGTAAATATCAAATACAATATTGAGCATTCTCCAAACAAGAATGCTCTTTTTTTGTCAGAAATAATCATTATCAGCCTTGAAAATGTATTTGGATTAATAAAATTCTGATACATAAACATATATATGTATTATAACATAAAGAAAAAGGATAATGCAAACTAATTGCAAACAAGAAATATCAATTTTTTGTTGGATTTTTTATTAACTTTGCATGACAAAATCATAAAGCAGATGAAACAAATACTAATAACATTTATCGTATTTCTATTACTCGGATGCAACTCAGAAAACAACAGCAATAAGCCGTACATCCTTCAAGGAGCATGGACGCTACGGCAGATTGTATATCCTACCGGACATACCGAAACTTTCTCTGAACATGAGAATATCCCTTTCCGACTATACGATGGCGACAGCTTGATATACTCGTGTTTGATAACCAAAACAGAAACAGGATTGGTTGTAAACCATAGTTCACAGAATCATATCATGCTTATTAACAAGGGTAATGGCGAATATTTATATCTGGAAAACGATTACCCACAACCTTTGACAATAAAAAATGATTCTACCATTATAATTCAGCGAAACGGTGCTCTCCTTACTTGGCATCGTGCTAACGATATTGAAAAGGAATGGGGCACGGAAATCAAAGATATCATTACCACCGACTTAAAACAAACGGAGGAAAAAGAAATACAAAGCTATGTACTCTCGGCAAAAGAGCGTCAGCAAACTAATGTAATAAACGGTTTTATTTTTGCTACTGTCATAGCTATCGTATTGCTTTTGCTCATCGCCTATATTGCAGTACAAAACCGTAAAGCGAAACAAAGGCTACAACTACAGATTCAGCAGATTCAGGAAGTGCAACAAGAGCGTCCACAAGCTGTAAGACAAGCCATTGAGTCTGTTGAAACGGCTTTCTTCACTTCTGACCAATACATAGCATTACAACGCCGTATAGCCTCAGGACAGAGATTGAAAGATGAAGAATGGCAAGAAATAGAGAACAAAATCAGAAAAGTATATCCGGGCTTTATAAGTCAGTTACGAGGACTTTATGCTATGTCAGAACTTGAATATCAAGTGTGTCTGCTTATAAAAATCCGCATCGCTCCTTCAGACATAGCCTCTGTCATAGCTCGTGATGTGAGTACTATAAGTACTGTTCGTAGCCGACTATACAAAAAGGTTTTCGGACAAAAAGGAGGAGCTAAGGAATGGGATGAATTCATCCTTTCTATAGGTGCTTAATCTGATATGCAAACATATTGCAAAGTGGAAGCAAAGAAGATGCAAACTCAAAAACTTGCGAGAAAAACGAAAAGATTTTACCTTTGCACTCGTAAATGTCTAACCTAAAAACGTAAGATTTATGAAACGATTCACATTAATAATGGTAGTAGCGCTCATGAGTGTACTATCTGTATCTGCCCAGAAAGCGAAAATCGCAGATAAGGAACTCGTCGGCTCATGGATAATGGAGTCTATGCAATGGGAGGGCGAGAAGAAAATTATGTGTGGCAAAAATACCGGTTACGTCCAATTCAAGTACTATGGACCTAATGGCGAGTATGCCTGTGCTGAAATTGCCTTAACAAAGGAAGGAAAATGTGTTGTAATGCCTCATGAATACGGCACTTACACGTTCAAGGACGGTTGGTATTCGGAAATGGGTAGAGAGAAAATCAAGGATGCTATAGTATGGGTTGACAAGACTACAACTAAAGGTACATGGCAGAAAAGGCACGACATCTGGAAGAAACAGGTGAACATGCCTGAAAAGCTTCGCAAATACATCGTTGATTGCTGTAGAATGAAGGATACACCTTCCGATATTCAGCAGATGATTAAGACTACGATGTTTAAGTAACTCTAATCAGAATTAAAAAATATACTTTACGTAAAAAGTAAAGTTAGTGAAATGAAATAAAAACGAGTAATGTCCGCGGATTATTCTGGAGGTAGCAGCGATGCTCTCTCCAGATTTTTTTTGCGTGAATCCTATAGACCTCAACAGAGCATATCCAGACGGGGGTGCTATGTCTGAAATGAGATACGCTTACACTAAAATCCTTATTGTTACCTGTTACTTGTTACCGCAGGGTTAGTTGTGCCTTCGCTATGCCTTCGTTCTGCCTTCGCTTCAGGTTCACTTCAGGTTCGCTCCTATCGATGGAGCATCAACGGACCTGAAACGGACTTACAACGGACCTGCATCGGAGAGTGTTGAAAGTTCTCGCGGAATCACATTGAAATCGGTATTTAGTTTGGGGAATGGTTTTCACGTTTTACATCGTTTTTCAAGCATACTGAATAAGGTGAAGCTGCCCGAAATTAATGCTTATTGTTATGCTATTGAGACTATCAGCCACCCCATATCTTGCCCTCTAACTTTGCATAACAGCCTCATTATCTTCATCTTAGATAGCCACAAACAAGATCCAAGTCTCGCTCAACAAGCAAGTAAAATCATTGCCAGTAACGGGTAACGGGTAACAATAAGGATTTAGTGCATGGCCAATAATTTTACTAAATCTTTCTAAGGAGTTTATATACCTTATTATATATAGAAATAATAAAATTAGGGCAGCTGCATCACTCGTTTTCTTATTGTTACCCGTTACCCGTTACCAACAAGTTTTCTGGGATTATGTGGGGCAAGATTCTATTAGGGGCAGTTCATCGTTAATATACAAAAAATACCGCTTACGGCTATTAATCCATAAGCGGCATTTATATAATATCCTTCCGTTTGTTTAGAAGGCTTGGGGATTTTTACTTTGTCATAGGATCTTTCTTATCGCCATAGATCACGATAACGCGACCTACTTGCTTGTCAGGACGCACGTTGTTGAGCTGGTAAGAGGTCACCTCGCCGTCCTTCCATTCAAAGTCGATAGTATAGCCACCACGGCATTTAATGCCCTTTACAGAGCCTTGTGCCTTCCATGCCTCTGGAAGTGCTGGGAGAAGGGTGATCATGGCTCTGTCGCGCTCTACAAGCTCACTCTGTACGAGCATCTCAACCAAACCAGCTGTTCCACCGAAGTTACCGTCAATCTGGAAAGGAGCGTGAGCATCGAAGAGGTTAGGATATGTACCGCCACCTGAACGACGATCCTGACCCTGATAGCCATCAGGAGAAACATAGTTGAGAAGCACACGATAGAAATGATATGCATTCTCTGCCTCACGAAGACGTGCCTGAAGGTTCACTCTCCAACCTGTGCTCCAACCTGTGCTCTTGTCGCCCTTGATTTCAAGAGTGCGCTTGCAGGCAGCAGCAAGATCAGGTGTACGTGTAGTGGTAATCTGATGACCAGGATAGAGACCGAAGAGATGACTCTGATGACGATGCTGTGGATCCTCATCATCCCAGTCATTGAACCACTCCTGAAGATTTCCGTTCTTGCCTACACGATAAGGAAGAAGGTTCTTGAGCACATTGTTTATCTTCTCAATATAGTCATGATCCTCACCAAGGATTATGGCAGCGTCACGGGTGTTTGTAAGACATTCGCGAATCATAGCAATGTCGGCAAATCCACCATAGAGAGTAGCGCCTATGAAGCCAGCAGGAGTCTTGTATCTGTTCTCAGGAGATGTAGAAGGAGCTGTAATAAGATACTCTGTATTAGGAAGGTTCACGAGCCAGTTCATACAGAAATCAGCAGCACCCTTGAGAGTAGCATATACCTGACTGAGATATGACTTGCTCATGCTGAAAGCATAGTGATCCCAGAGATGAGTGGAAATCCACGCTCCACCCATATTCCAGTTTGCCCACATAGGCTCACCACTACCCTCGCCTACCGGGTTTGTCATTGCCCAGATATCAGTATTGTGACCAAGACACCAGCCTTCCTTTATTCCGTAGTATTCATCTGCTGTCTTTACGCCGGTAATAGGCAGTCTCTCGATGAAGCTGAGCAGAGATTTGTGCATCTCAGGGAGATTACAGATCTCAGCTGGCCAGTAGTTCTCTTCTACGTTGATATTGCTTGTGTAGTTAGAAGACCAAGGTGGAAGTATTGACTCATTCCAAAGGCCCTGAAGATTTGCAGGAACTGCATTTGTGCGAGAGCAAGAGATGAGCAGATAGCGGCCATAGTTGAAGTAAAGCTCCTCAAGGTCAGGATTTACCATTGTGCTATCTGTATATTCACGAAGCTGAACGTCGGTTGGCTTTGCTGTAATAGAATCAGGAGTTGTACCAAGATCGATGCTCACACGATTGTAGAACTGCTGATAGTCGTTTACGTGAGTTTCGAGCATAGTGTCGAATGACTTGATAACAGCATTGCTGATGCGTGACCTAACGATTGTCTCATAGTCAAGACCGTCAATTACAGGATCCAAATCACTTGCGTTGAAGCTTGTAGCATTAGCAATCACGATAAGAGCCTCTGAACAGTTGCTTATCTTGAGTTCGTTGTTCTCAGCACTTACCTCGCCATCTCTGTTTACAACGTGAAGGATAGTACGGAAATGAATACCGCGCTTCTCGTCGTACACGAAGCTACTGTCACCTCCTACATAGTTAGGCTTGCTTGTATAAGCGCAATAGCCATCGATAATCATCTCATTACCGACAGTAGAGACTGTATTCTTCAACTGGCAGTTATAGCTGAGACGCTTGTTAAGGAGCTTAGCGCCCGTTGACTTCAAGCGAATAACGATTACAGAGTCGGGAGCAGAAGCGAAATACTCTCTCTTCTCATCCAGACAGTTTACTGTGACAAGTGCACGTGTAAGGTCAAGAGAGCGTGTATAATCGCCAGGAAGAACCTTGTTAAGACTCTGTATAGTCAAAGTACCAAGAGGCTGATAGTTCTGTGTATAGTGTCCCTGAACCTTCTTCTGAAGTTCTTCTGCACCCTTATAGTCCTCTCTGAAGAGAGCCGCACGGATAGCAGTAAGTGCCTCGAAAGGCTTTGCCTTAGGCTTCTCCTGAATAGCAGCAAGAGAATCTGCCTTTGCCTTAGCTTTAGCTTCCTCCTCCTCGTCAACAAGGAAAGTCTTAAGAGCAGGAGTATCTGGCTCAATATCTTCTGGATTCTGAGTAGCGAAAAGTGTAGAATCAGGTTCACCTGTCCAGAGAGTGATGTCGTTGAGAGAAATCTTATCCTCTTTTACACCGCCATAAACCATAGCACCCTGAGTGCCATTACCAATAGGAAGAGCCTCTTCAAAATAAGTTGCCGGACTCTTGTAATGCAAGAGATTGGACTGAGCATGAAGATAGCCCCCCGTTCCCCCTAGGGGTAGCAAATTAATAAGGATTGCCCCAATAATAAATTTCTTTAGCATAGTGCTTCTAATTATAAATTACTTATTATTTTTTTCTCTTTTTTATCTTCCTATCCTTTATAGCCGCCACGCTGACAGGCGACTTTATCTTTGCAGCCACAAGGTCTGCGAGTTTCTGACAGCCTTTCTCGTTAGGATGCACACCATCTCTTAGCAGATATTCCTTTTGCAAGTCTTCAAGAGAGTTCATCGCGTTGTAAAGGTCGAGATATTCCAGATTCTCATTCCTTACAAACTCCTGAATCTGCGGAATAACACCATTGACAGTCACAGAATCGCGGATATCCCATACGTTTTTGAATGATGGAATAGGAGCTGTAACGATGATACGAGGATTGGTAGGAAGCGCACGAAGAGAATCTATCATAGTCTTCATACTTGATACGATATCTCCTTCAGCTGTCTTCCAGTTATGGGTTTTTGTATCGTTGGTGCCAAGCTTTATCACCACTACCTCTGGTTGCCACTCAAGGCATCTCTTCCAAGCCTCTTCCTTCTGATAAGGAAAATCGCCAGAGTTAGAGAGTGTACGGCCACTCACACCAAAATTCTTTACTGCATAGTTCTGACCAAGATTATTTGCCAATCGTGCAGGATAGCCAAACAGATCAGAAACGGCAATACCGTGACCATCGGTTATGCTATTGCCCACGCAAGCCACCTTTACAGAAGAATCGGTTGGCATCTTCTGTTCATTGAGCCACTGGGTAAGCTCCATAAGCATCATCTCATGATACTTGAAATTGCTTCTGAATCCCCATCCATGACCACCAGTAGGATAGCATACCATTGAGCAGTCAGCACCCGCATCACGAAGAGCAGAATAATATGCTACAGCATTTGTGACAGGTGGTACAACCTTATCGTCATTAGAAAAGATTAGTATGGTAGGTGGAACCAAATGGCGACGCACAGCCTTGTCGCTGCTCCATTGCTTCTGAAGAGCCTCATCATTACGCTTGTCGCCAAGGAATCCTACGCAAGAGCCTCTATGTGTCAGTCTCTCATTCATCGAGATAACAGGATAGAAGAGGATTGCAAAGTCAGGACGCACGCTCATAGGGGCATGGGTAGAAACAGCACTTGCCAGATGACCACCTGCTGAGAATCCCTGAATACCCACGTTCTTTGGGTTTACGTGCCAAACCTTTGCACTATCCCTAACCGTACGAATGGCATTATACGCATCAGAGAGCGGAATATTACGATCACCATTCGGCATACGATACTTCAACACAGCATAGCCTATTCCCTGCTTGTTATAGTATTCTGCCCAGTCATGTCCCTCATGCTGTATGGCAAGATTCTGATAGCCGCCACCAGGACAATCCACAACGAAACGGCCATTAGCCTTAGCCAATGCATCCTCAGAAGGAAGATAGACCGTCAGTTCCGACTGACCGTCAGCAGAATTCACGAGAGTGAACTTACGGGCGGTCTGGGCGTAAGAGGAGCCTAAGCAAGCAAAAAGGAAAAGACCCACCCCCAAGCCCCTCCCATAAATGGAGGGGAGTAAATACCTTTTATAGTTAAAGATATTCGCGATATTTCTATTTTTTTTAAATATTTCTTTCATTATAAATATGTTTTATCCTTCTTCCAATTGCAATAAAATGTATCTACTCCCCCTGGAGGGGGTGAGGGGGGTGGAGCTTGTCACATACTCCGATGTTATCAACATCTGACTACCCATTTGGGAAGGACGGGTTAGGCTGGAGGTCTTTAATTCCCTACCATCAGTACATTATTGCCATACGAAGCCCTGTACCTCATCAATTTATCACCACTCTCGCCTTTCACTATGAAGCCGTTGTTGTTAAGGTCATAAGCCCTTCCGCATTGAGGGCATTTCAGCCAAAGACCACTATTCTCCCATTGTAAAGCCTTTAAAAGGCCTGTCTTTTCACAGTTAGGACAAATTCGGTCGAAAGCATATAGCTGACCATTATTCAGCGTTGAACAACCTATCACCAAACCGTTTTTTGCACCTAAGATGCAAGAACGTCTTGTTTCAATTGCTGTGGTGATAGGCACATCCTCCGTCTGCCTGTTGTAGAGCTGCATCTGGATATGCCTCGTAACACCCACCTCCTGTTTCCATATCATGCAGAACAATCCGGGAGACATAGGGTTCAGACAGCTCTGCAAAGACGTACCCGGATGTATTCCACAGTCGAAGGTGAAATAGCATTGGTGCTTGTTCTCGTACTCGAAATCATCGGTGGAACAGGAGGAGAAGAAAAGAAAGCCTAACAGCATCCCCAATAGCCCCTCACCCGTCCTACGGACACCCTCTCCCCAAGGGGCGAGGGAAAAGTTAGTATTTCTAATTATATTTTTCAAATCAAAATTTTTTTACCATATAGCGATAAAAGGTAACTTCCCCCTCGCCCTTTGGGAAAGTCGGAGATTGAGAATCTCCGAGTATGTGTCAGAGGGTGTCACTCTGTGACGGGTGAGAGGCTTAGCAGTTTCTTCTCCGCCTCATCCACTTTCTCGAAGTGGAAACCGTCAAGGATGCTCTGCATAAGAGCCTGAATGCGGTCGTTGCAAAGATTACCTATACTGCCCTCGTGAGTATGGTGGATGTTCTTGTTTGGTGTGAACTTACCAGCCTCTATATCCAAGCCCACCTTCTTGTAGGCATCACGGAAAGGCATACCCTCAACAGCAAGTCTGTTAACCTCCTCAACAGAGAAGATTGGGTCGTACATTGGGTTGTCGAGAATATCCTCACGAACCTCAATCTTGTTGATGATATAGGCTGTCATGTTCAGACAATCCTTCAGTTCATCAAAGGCAGGAAGGAAAACCTCCTTGATGATCTGCAAGTCGCGGAAATAACCGCAAGGCAGATTGTTCTGAATAAGAGTTACCTGAGTAGGAAGTGACTGGAGCTTGTTGCTCTTCGCACGAATAAGCTCGAACACGTCTGGGTTCTTCTTATGAGGCATGATACTTGAACCTGTGGTACACTCCTTTGGAAGCTTCACAAACTGGAAGTTCTGTGAATTGAACATACAAGCATCGAAAGCCAGCTTAGCAAGAGTACCTGCAAGTCCTGCGATAGAGAATGCCACGTTTCTCTCCAATTTTCCACGACCCATCTGCGCATAAACCACGTTATAGTTCATTGTGTCAAAACCCAGAAGGTCGGTGGTCATCTGACGGTTCAATGGGAAGCTTGAACCATATCCAGCTGCTGAACCGAGAGGGTTACGGTTTGTCATCTTATAAGCTGACTGGAGATACAGCATATCGTCTGTGAGCGATTCTGCATAAGCACCAAACCAAAGTCCGAAACTGCTTGGCATAGCTATCTGAAGATGGGTATAACCAGGCATAAGCACGTTCTTATACTGCTCTGACTTTGCAATAAGCTCGTCAAAGAGAGTCTTTGTGCCTTCTACCACCTCACGCAAAGCTGCACGAGTGAAGAGCTTAAGGTCAACGAGTACCTGATCATTACGTGAACGTCCTGAGTGAATCTTCTTGCCCATATCGCCAAGAGCGCGAGTAAGCATAAGCTCTACCTGAGAGTGAACATCCTCTATGTCATCCTCAATAACAAACTCACCCTTTTCGCATATAGCGTATATCTTACGCAGTTCCTTGAGCAGAACTGGCAGTTCATCATCAGCAATAAGTCCTATGGAATTCAGCATGGTGATATGCGCCATACTACCCATTACATCATATTTTGCAAGATAGAGATCCATCTCGCGATCACGACCAACCGTGAAACGCTCAATCTCCTTGTTAATCTCAAAGCCCTTAGACCAAAGTTTCATTTTTTCTTTTTACTTTATACTAATAATATACCTATTTACACGTTATCAGGTTGCAAAATTAATGATTTTTCCACAATTATCCAACAGATATAATAAAACAATTACTTTTTTTCACCTTTTTTATTCAATTATCCCGCAAATGCCTTACATTTTGCAATTTATCAGCAAAAAATAACGTGAGTTCATTGGAACTCACGTTAATGTAATTATCTATAGTTTTATTTGACTCTATATGGAATATGTACTTTTGACTTGCATCGAACTTTAGTATTGCCAATCATAGCAGGTTGCCATATAGGCATCTTTTTGATTATTGCCAATGCATCTTCATCATGTACTTTATCAATTGATCTGACAATCTTTGCTGATGAAATACTTCCGTCTTTCTCAACAATAATTTCTACGGTGATTACTTTATGCAATCCTTCCAATAAAGAAGCTTTTCTGTTTTTTAGGATAAAAGACATCTTTGCATTTATACCATTCGGGAAAGAAGGAGATATATCAACCTCATCTTCATCATATACATGCTTCGAATCAGGATGCAATGTATGCTTTTCTTCTTCTTCTGGTTCATATCTTCTCATGTATTGTATTTCTTCATCTTTATTAGATTGAATATCAGATGATATACTGTTTTTCTGACAAGTATCATTAACTGTTGGTTTCGTGTCATTCTTCTTATTAGAACAACCCGTAACAAATAATATTGATATGCATAAAATTAATACTAAAGGATTTTTCATATTAATTATATATGTCTAAGATATTTGCTTTATTACAAGATTACCATTTGCAAAAGTAAACAAAAATCCCAATACCACCAAATAAATCTTGGAAAAGTTTATGTATGTGGATTAAGTCATAGGGAAGTGCATAGGCTTAAACTTTGAAGTTCCATCGTTCATCCTCCGATGTAAATACCCTAAAACCCCGAAGGGGTTATTCTTGAAAACCTTATCTCTCAAACATGAACACAGTACCTGTATATGTATCATTTGTTATGACAATATTGCCTTGACTCAGTAAGTCCATACCAATTATCAAATCTTCTCCAGTCATAGAAATACGAGGTACTTTTATCATATTAAATCTTATTTCTCCTCCCAATGTAATATTCACGATATGCGTATTTACAATATCCGTATGTTCATTAGCCGCAGTTATTCTCATTGTACCAGTAGGCATCATTTCCAGATAATTGGCGATACGAGATGAAATACAGGTTCGCATTGCTCCTGTATCAATCAAGGCTTTACAAATTACGCTCTTGCTATCCTGATTTGTATCATCCAAATCAGGAACGCCTATAATGCAATCTACAACAATACGTTGCTGTATTTCGGGAAAAACAGTTACACTTTTCTTCATGCCAATCCAAGTCCTAAGTTTGAAATAATCTGAACCTTATCGGCATTGTCATTACATTCTTGAAGTAGGAATTTACCTAAACCGTATGTTTTTGCACCATATACATAAGCCTCAGAAATTGTATCAAAGGCTTTTACTTCAAGAGATTCTGGAATGACAAGATACTTGCCATCATAGTCTTCAAGCAGGGAAGACATGTTTCTTTTGAAGAAATCATATTGTTTTTGTAATGCACACATAACTATACTTTTTATTGTTCAGTTGCAAAAGTAATCAATATTTCTGATTTCTCCAAATTTCTCAGTAGAAAAAGTCAAAATCCTTAAACCTCCAAAGAAATCATGGAAAAGTTTATGTATATGGATTAAGTCATAAGGAAGTGCATAGGCTCAAGTTTTGAAGTTTCATCGTTCTTCCTCCTATGTAAATACCATATAAATACCATAAAGATACCATATAAATACCATTAACTATGGTAATATTATGGTATTATTATGGTAATATAATGGTATTATAATGGTATTATCATCGGAGGAAAAGCGGAAGAAGATGGGCGTTTCATAAACGCACGAAAACAAAATCCCGCACCTCCGTTGATCCATAAGGAATAGGAGATGCGGGATGTGTAGTTAACGTTTATCTGGCAAACCGTATTCTATCCAGCGCTCTTTCGGATAGTTGTTCTTGATGATAAGCTTGCGTGCAGCATAATCATCTTTCACATTGTTGAAAAGCTTGCTCACACGATCCAACTTAGGGGCAAGTTCAGCACGAAGACGGTCACATTCCTCACAAGCTGAAATCAAAATGTCTATGGCCTGTTCCATAGCACTTAGTTCCTGTAATGTTGCACCTGTGCCTGTCTCGTTGAGATGCTTACGCAAACCCTGAATAAGACTGCGACTCTTTTCGATCTGCATTTCGATTGTCTTTGTCATAATTGTGATTTTATTTATGTTAAACAAGGCTACTGTTGGGCGTAGCCAGCCCTTGTATGTTTTTATTTCGTCTGATACTACGTTTCAATAACCTTGCTCCCATTATTGGCCACGTAGGGAAACGGCGTATGCCTCGACGAATGGTAGGAATATCCCAAAGCAGAAAAGCTATGGTCAGGAATCCCGCAATATAAAGCACCCATCCGTAAAGTTGCTTGATAGTAACAGCCATCATTGATGGTATGAAACTTTCCATCCATTCTCCTATGTTGAATGGTGCAGAGGTGAATGCCGGCATATCAAGATAAGCCGTATAGCGAAGAATATTGTCTGCCATATAGTAACGCAAGCCCCAAGCATAGAGCGCACAGCCAATAACACCTCCGATATACATGTGCATGAAATTGAATATCGAGAGTGACTGGAAGAAATGCTCAAAGGTCATAATCTCATGCAGACTCCACATAAAGGCGATACTCAATGTGGCATAACCGAAACCACGAAATACGAGTGACAGACGCAATACTTCTATGTTTATATGGTCAGCTACAAGGAAATAGAATCCTGCTGCATAGAGCGTAATGCCAAGTAGTCCGATGGCTATTAGCTTATATACGTTGAATTGCCATTTTTTTAGCCATAACCATGACAGAAGACAACCAATCCAAATGCCTGGTAATGTCCATAGGGTAAGGCTGCATGAGGTTAGCATTTCGTAATTCATCACTTCTTCATAGAACACCTCTTCAAGCACATGCTCAGATGCAAGTAGTCCTTCGACCACAGCTATGAGAAGAAGTATGGGAATAAGATTACGATACGTCCACATACGAGGCTCGAAATAAGGTTGCTGCTTTGTCCACATACGATGTAGGCAACCGCCAAGCGTTATGAGCGAAGTGCCCGTAAGAGTGCGTATTGTGGGAGAATGCCACCAATCAAGCCAGTCGCCATAGTTGAAGATATAGGCTATCTGTAAGCCAAGCAGACTCCAGAATGCTGCTCCCAGCCAGTCAATATTCTTTAGTGGTATTCGTTGTGGCATAGGGCACCAAGGGCGTGTAAGGAACAGTTGGATAGTGACGACAAGCATCATGAGTCCTATGACAAACCAATGTGAGGCATACCAATGATAGTCATGTCCGAAGAACGCACTATACCACGCCTGCACCTCTATGCTTGTCAGTAGTATGATGTGAAGACACGGAAAGAACACGCCCATATCACGTGTAGGTGTCATCCACAACTGTATATTCGACATATTCTCGAAAGTTCCCTGAATCTTAGCCATACCTGCTATGAAACAGAGTAGCCACATCAATGGCAGGAACGTTGTCTGCGTGAATAGCCAGTTACAAACGGCAAGCACCAATGCAGAGGTAATAAGCAGAAAGCGATTGGAAAACCTGAACTTCATACGGAACAATATGGGGAAGTAGATAGCCATTCCTGCAAGGTTGCTGTAAAGGCACATCATTACATCCTCGCGCATTATTGCCCGACCTCCAATCATTTCGTTCAGCGCACCAAGATAAACACAACCACCCAACTGAAAGCAAAATGCCTGCACGATGTAAATCCACGGACGCAGCTTTTCAGGCACACATTCACGAAACATCGGCATGGAAAAAGGAGGTGGTGTAGGATGTTGACTCATAATCAGTATTTTATTTCACATTCTACATTCAATCCAGCACGCAATTTTGCCACGTCTTCCAACTTGTTGCTTTCAAGACTGATACGAACAGGTACACGCTGTTCTACTTTCACGAAGTTACCTGTAGCATTATCCTGTGGGATCAAACTATAGGCACTACCAGTAGCATCAGAGATACGCTCTACAACTCCTTCATATTCCACATCAGGAACTGCATCAGCCTTGATCTTCACCTTTGCACCAACCTTGATGTGTGGCAGTTGTGTCTCGCGATAGTTGGCTACAATCCAAAGATCCTTGCTGTCAACAATATCAACTATGGTTTGCCCTGGCTGTATAAGTTGACCTTCATGAATGTTCTTACGTCCAAGTACTCCGTCAGCGGTAGCAATAATAACGGTATATGACAGATTCAACTGTGCCAGTTTCACTTGTGCACGAGCCACATCTATAGCAGCCTCACCTTGCTGAAGATGATGTCCTTGCTCGCTTTTTGTCAATGTCATAGAATGACGACGGCGGTTTGCAGCTTCATAGCGTGCACGAGCTGTGAGATAGGCAGTATGAATATTGTCGGCTTGCTGTTGTGTTACGCTCTGCTGTTCAAGCAATTTCTGGAAACGTGTGTCTTCGCGTTGTGCATTCTCCATCATTACACGTAATTCCTCAATAGAAGCATCGGCTGCCCCTATATTGCTCTGAGTAGCATCTATTCCCGTTGTTGTAGCTCTATTTCCAGCCTTGGCTTGTGCTAAGGCTGCCTCTGCCTGAGCAAGAGCCAAGCGAAATTCTGCATCCTCTATGATTGCCAGCGTATCACCTTTGTGTACTGTCTGGAATTCATTGAATCTTATTTCCTTGACAAATCCGCCAACACGGGCATTAACAGGTGTGATATGCTGCTGTACGTGTGCGTTGTCCGTCCATTCCACATTTCCAAAGTGTGCGAAATTAAGAATAACTACGGTAGCTCCAATGATAAGTAGGACGATAACTATGACGTTGTATGTCCAGCGATAAACAATTCTCTTTTCCATTATAATGTGTTACTGATGTATTTTAGTTTGTAATAGTTGTAAAGAAGGGATATTCTTGCATTTACTAAAGCCATGTCGGCTGATAGTTTCATACTTGAAGCATCAAGCATATCTGTAAGCAACGCAAGCTGATTCTGATAGCGGTTTTGCACCACGTTATAGTTCTGTGTAGCAAGTTCTACTTGCTTCTGCTGGGTTTCCACTTCCTTGAAGGAAGTAAGGAAGTTTACGTATCCTGCCTGAATACTGTTTTCTACCCCTTCGCGTGCCAAAGCAAGCTGCTCCTGCGTCTGTTTGTAGTTGAATTGTGCATGGCGTACTGAGTGTGTATTCTTCCACAGACTGCCAAGATTATATTTCAACCCTATGCCAACAAACCAAGCGTTCACATTAGCATTAACAGGAATAAGGTCGTTGGTATATGGACCGAAAAGATTATCCTCGGCAATTACAGCAAGCGAAGGAAGTGAAGCAGCACGTGTTGTCTTTATCTTCTGCTCAGCCAACTGAGAGGCTACATTTGCCTGCTGTATTCCTATGTTGTTTTCAAAAGCCTTCTGCTGCCAGTTATGCTCATTGACATTAGTGTTCATAGACTTCATTTCCCTATTAAGCATCAAGGTGTCTATGGCAATAGTACTTCCGTCTGTCAAGTGCAACGTTGTGCAGAGCTGATGATTTATGATATTCTGCGCATCCTTCAGTTTTTCTTTTGTCAGCTGTAATGTCATTAGCTGCAATTCATAGCGCGTGATGTCATTCTTCAATACAGTTCCTTGATCACATCGAGCCTCCATATTCTGTATAACCTTCTTGGTAAGCATGATATTCTGGTCAATCACCATCTGCTGATTCTGTAGCTTGTAGAGGTCAAGATAGTAGCCTGTTATGAGAAATCGCACTTCCTGACGGTTTTTCTCAACGTTAAGCGTAGCCATCTGTTCTCCAAGCTCTGAAATACGGATACCAGCACGAATTGCACCACCTGCATAGATTACCTGTGAAACCTGCGCAGTAAAAGAATTTCCCCAATGAGGTGATTTCTGACGGCCATTCTCTACTTTCTGAGGTCCCAGTCCTGCAAGTATCACAGATGTTGTTCCACTTGTGGAGAAACCGCGACTCATTAGCGTGGCATCTCCAATATAGCTACCACTTGCACTTAGTTCTACGTTAGGCAACATAGCATTCTTAGCAACCATAACGGCTTCTGATACGGCACTAAGACCTGTCTGACTGACCGTAATCTGCTGATTATGCTGGTCAGCCAAGTCATAGAGTTGTTGAAGAGACTGAGCTTCCGCATGACTGAAAAAAGAAGAGAAATAAAAAAGTGAAAATACAATCTTTTTTTTCTGTTTCATGTTAATTAAAATGTTATCTTTTGACTCTTTCCATGTTTATAGTACATAAAATCCCTATATGTGCCGTTTGAAAAAATGACACACTACACCTGGCTGTATCCCCACGAGACAAGCCTACAATTAATAATCTGAAGAAAATGATTTAAATAATTGGATAGAAAGGATATCTACTTCCCCATAAATAAGTTTTTGGAGATGGTGTAATAGTATGTAATAAAATATCTTTCATATCCTTGTCTTGCTATCCGAAGTTATGGGGTTGGTCTTCTCAAAACAACATGAAAAGCATGATTTTTTACTCTTTTTCTTATAGACCTAATCCCAAGTCAACTACAAAATTACAAATATTTTTTGAAATAGCAATTATATACAACATCGACATTTAATGTTTTTTAAGACAAAAATATCGTCTAACGAATACATTTTGCTATATCGACATTACAAAATATCCTATTCTCTGTAATATTATGTTTTAGTAAATAACGTGAATTCGACGACTTGCGTAGCTTGTTGAAGATGATGTTTATCATAAGTTTAAATATATATTGATTGCCTCTTTTCCTGATTGCTCAATAGCCTGCAGAACTATCTTGCATACTCCCTATCGTGAGGCATATATCTTCGATATAGGGAACGGACTTGAAACGGACTTGGAACGGAGGTGAAACGGACCTGTAACCCCCTTACGGGGAAAGGGTTGGAGAAAGGGGTCGCTCTTCTTTTATTCTACTGCAAAGTTACTACGATTTCCCCGTATAAAAAAATCCATGAGCAACTTTTTACACCTTGAAGCGTGTTAACAGAAGTGAATCCTTGTAATATACTGAAAGACAACAGAATAAGTTATAAACGTAAAAGCATGTCGGGGAACGCGCCCAAAAAGGTTCAGTATAGCCCAAAAAGGTTCAGTATATAGTGAACCTTTTATACACACACCCTACTGGTTTACCAGTCTTCTTTTCAATAATATATATATAATATATTTATATTATATATATATTATTGAGGTCAAGGGGGAGGTAGTGGGTGTCTATTTTTTTGGTACACAATATACTGAACCTTTTTTTGGGCACAAGCATATCCACACGCAATACAGAATATTGATAATCAACCACTTAAACACATAAATCATCATTTTGCTTTACAAAAAACATGGTTCACTATTTTCTGTTATTATACCTTGTTCTGCCGAGAAACATGTAAAATCAGACTTTGTTCACACCTGATGACGAAATGCGCACACAGATATCAAAAACGTTAACGCCCAAGCATCAACCCATGACGGAAATACAAGAAGAACGGAAAAAGGTTCAGTATATTGTGAACCTTTTTATACAGACACCCTATCCCACCGAATTCTATCTCTTTCTTTGGCAAATCGTATTTTTGTCCGTTTGAAGATGAATATAACATAACGTGAGTTCAACGACTTGTTTCAGCTTGATGAGCTAATAAAATTGAAAATGGGAGTCGTCTTGATATTTTTCCATTTTCATTTTTTAATTTTCAATTTTCGATTTTTAACAACGCTTTCTGAAAAACTTTTTGTAATTTTGCAACCAGATAACATATTAGCTTCGAATTTCTAACAAAAACGAATATGATTACAAAAAAGCATTTGCACATATCATTATATGCTGCTATTGCTGTGAGCGCAGCATTTTCTTCTTGTTCTAGTGACGATGACATCAGCTCAGATGGTAATAAGACTGATATTGTCATTATTTCACCTGCTGACTCAATAATCACAGCTCCGTTTGTTACGATCACTAACAAATATGATCTTAGTGGCATAAAGGATAAAGAGATATCTTACAGTACGGAGTGGTATCCACTTAAAGGTGGCTTCATTGAAAAGACTAGCAATAAGAAACTGAAGGCTGGTGAGACCAGCAGCATCTCTACATATAACTATCTGGAAAATGACAAACAGTATAAATATATCACGACTCTGACTTCTGGCAATGAACAGATATTCTATAAGTCATTGATATACAGGGTGAAGTTTAACGAGAAGGACTTTGCCATAACGGGTAATGCTGAGCGTGGTGATGAGGATAGTATCGTGAAGGTTTCATGTAAATTCAATGTTCCAAAGGAGTATCGTGACAAGTATGAATTCTATATTTGCTATTCTACTGAGCCTGATATGCTGAACAAAAGAATGAAATCAATGAGCGGTGAAGTAAAGTGTGAATTGGATGATAATGGATATGCTACCGTAGATGTGAAGAATCTGCGTTTGGGTCATACGTATTATTATCAGGCTATGATACAGCGTGCGGGCTATGCTCCTGATTACAGCGGTTGGGTTGATCCTTATTTTGAAGGTCTTTACTGTGGTGAGATAAAGAATACTTCTACTCCTGACCTTAAGGTGAATTTCACGGTTGGTGATCTTCCGAAAATTAACTATAAAGGTTTCATTATACCTATTAGTGCTACTACGAGCAATGGTAAAAACGACCGTATTCAAGTTGGTGTATGCTATTCCGCAACCAATAAAGAGCCTACCTTAGAGAAAGATGAGTATAGGGATTATGATGATGAAGAGGGAAGGAAGGAGATTGATGAGTTTGGTGAATGGGAGATAAATCATCTCAGCACTAATACTGTGTATTATTACCGTCCTTATGTGAAGTATAAATATGATGAATATGATAGTGAGCCTATCAGCCATCCGGATGCCTACCGTATAGTGTATGGTGATGTGAAAACATTCAAGACTCCAGCTCTCAATCTCGCTAAGGGTGAGGTTGATTTGGGATTGTCTGTAAACTGGGCAGGTTGTAATGTTGGTTCTTCCACTCCTGATGGTTATGGCAATTACTTCACGAAGAGTGGTGAGGGCTATGATGCAAATGGTGATAAGGTTGCAGAGCTTGATATTCCAGAGGGTTGGCGTTTGCCAACTGATAAAGAATGGGAAGAACTTGAATCTAAAGAAGTTGCATATATCTGCCACAATGGTAAATGGGGACTTCTCATAGAGAATGAAGGAAAGCAGCTCTTCATTCCTGAAAATAGTCCTTCTGCTGATGATAAATCGACAGGCGGTTACTGGACATCGAATTACTCTGATGCAATAGGCTGTGGTGAAAATGGTTTTTATCGCTATTCTATAAAAAAAGATGACAAGCGTGGTATTCGCTTGGTAAAGGATAAAAAGGATAAATAGATAAGACAATATGAAAGGCTTCTTGAAAATCGTCCTTCTGTTATGTGCTGTTATTACAACAGTTGCATGTAGCCGTCCTAATCGTAAACATAAAACGGCAGATCCATTACCCGTGAAATACGAGAATGAGCTCTTCTTTGTAGCCATGCCAAGCGGATGGGAGGTAGATGATTCCCATTGGTTGGGACTGGATTCTATGCAAAACGAGGTGGAACTGTATTCTAAAAATTCACCTGTATGGTTCCACATAGTCAAGACATTCATGCCTATTCAATGGAAAAATGTTTATGAGGCAACGGAAATGGCAATAGCAGCAAGGGCTATGAGTGGTGCCAATGTAGAGCTTATTAAAAGGACTGACAGCGTAGAGGTTGGAGGCTACCCCACTTCTATCCTATATTTTGCCAATGTTGTGGATAAAGACACAATCATTCAGAAACAATATGTGACATATCTTGAAGACTCGCATATTGTCATCTATTTCAACGAGAACTTCTATTCAAATCAATGGGATGAAGCTCAGAAATATGGTGAAAAGATAATAGGTTCAGTTAAACTGAAGAAGGTTGTTAATCCTCTTGAAAAGGATAGCGTGATGAAAGAGGCCATACAAAAGGCGATGGATGGTAATAAGATTCAAAAAGAATATATAGAAAAAGGAAAGAAAGTAGTCAAGGAGGCTAAATAAGTCTTATATAAAACAAGATAAATCCCGCTCTCGGCAAGCATGATAAATGCGCTGAGAGCGGGATTAATTTTTATATATACTTATCTGTGTTGGAAAAAACAGATTAAGCCTTTCTCATCTTGATAGAGTACTCGCGTGGAGTGCAGCCCATCTTCTCTTTGAAAATACGACGGAATGTGTACTCGCTGCTGAAACCTACGAGGAATGCAATCTCACTTGCACGCTTTGTGCCCTTCTCAAGAAGTGGCATAGCCTCCTGAAGACGGAGATCGTTTACGTATGCAGTGAAAGATGTTCCCCTTTCCTTATGGAGATATGCACTGAGATATGTGCGGTTACTATTCATGTCACGTGCCAGTGTTTCGATGTAAACATCTGGATTAAGATAGAATTTCTCAGCCTCATACTTCTTGAGAAGTGCGGCAAAATTCTTTGGTTTAGAATTTCTCATTTTTAATTTTACTAAATGTTATTTTGTTATCCGTTTATTAATTTTCATGTTTATTTTCTCCGCAAGGATTAAAGGCTAAAGACTTTTGCCTTTTGCCATTTAAGACTTCACGAAATGTTCTATTTCCTTTTTACAAAAGTAGATTCTTATCGCTACCCTGAAGAGGACTTACAGAATAATACCTTTATGACTTTGGTAGTTCTTCAACGAACCCGATTGCTCGAGTATAAACGTTTAACCATATTCAGTCAAAATATTTGGAGACCCTCATCATGGGTGAATAAAAATGCCATATTAACCCAAGGGAACTCCTTTTTTCCGTTGCAAAAGTACAAAAAAAAATCGATTTTGAGCGCGTTTTTTTCAAAAAAAGATAAAAATTGTTAAGTTTTTAACAATTCAATATAAAAAATTTGCACACACAAACAATTGTGCGTGCAAATTACTCTTTTTTTAAGATTTCTTTTCAAGAAAAACTCTTATTTTACTTCCCAAATGTCATTGGTCTCAAGAAGCTCTGCGAAGTTGTGGTACTTCTTAGCAGCCTTGACTTCCTCGATCTGTGCAGTAACACAGTCATCGTAGGTTGGAGCATCAACATCACGGATAACACCAAGTGCTACAGGGAAACCGTCGCCGTTGCCCATGAGAGCGAGCTTGAGCTGAAGGGTGTTGTCCTCACAATGTGCATCGTGAACAAGGATATCCTTCTCTGTAATGCCGTTTTCGCCAATCTTTACAACCTTAAGACCGAAACCTTCCTGAACAAGTCCGAACTCACGGTCTTTACCGAAGATCAATGGCTTGCCATGCTCTACATAGATAGCATTTTCTGCACGGCCTGCTGAGTTATACACAGCAGCGTGTGTGCCATCGTTGAAGATAACACAGTTCTGGAGAACCTCAGTTACAGAAGCGCCCTTGTGCGCATTTGCAGCCTTGAGGACCTCAACTGTGTGCTTGCCGTCAGTTGCTACGGTACGAGCAAAAAAGTGGCCACGAGCACCGAAACAGAGCTCTGCTGGACGGAATGGATCCTCTACTGTACCATAAGGTGAAGACTTGCTGACAAAGCCACGAGGAGAGGTTGGAGAATACTGACCCTTTGTAAGACCGTAAATACGGTTGTTGAGAAGGATCATATTGAGGTTGATGTTACGACGGTTAGCGTGGATGAAGTGGTTACCACCGATAGCGAGACCGTCACCATCACCTGAAATCTGCCATATGCTGAGGTCTGGATTGGCAATCTTTGCGCCTGTTGCGATAGCTGCAGCACGACCGTGAATTGTGTTCATGCCGTAAGTAGCCATATAGTGAGGCAGACGTGAAGAACATCCGATACCTGATATAACTGCTATGTTCCAAGGGTCAACGCCGATTTCTGCCATTGCCTTGTGGAGTGATGCGAGGAAGAAGTGGTCACCGCATCCTGGACACCAACGTGGCTGTCCTTTCTTATAATCGTTAGCTGTATATGCCATTTTATTTTGCTTTTTATTCTAGACTTTCTAGTATTTCCTGTTGTTCCAGATATTCTAGATTTGCTAGTTTATATTAACCTATGATTTTGTTAAATGCAGCGACGAGCTCATTAACCTTGAATGGCTGTCCCTTTACCTCATTATACTGTGCAGGTACGAAGTTATCAACCTTCATGCGCAACCAAGCAGCGAGCTGACCCATGTTCTGCTCAGCCACAACTACCTTTGGATACTTCTTGAGTACCTCAGCAGTATTCTTTGGAAGTGGGTTGATGTACTTGAAGTGTGCAAGGGCAACCTTCTTGCCAGCAGCACGCATCTCGTCCATTGCAGCGTGGAGATGTCCGTATGTACCACCGAAACCTACGATAAGGAGCTGTGCATCATCAACATCACCTACAACCTCGAGATCTGGAACCTGAATGTTATTGATCTTAGCCTGACGCTTGCGTGTCATAAGGTCGTGGTTCTCTGGGTTTGTAGAGATAGCACCTGTCTTATCATCCTTCTCAAGACCACCGAGGATGTGCTCAAAGCCCTGACGACCAGGAACAGCCCAATAGCGTGTACCATTCTCAGCACGCATATAAGGAGTCCACTTACCCTTCAATTCCTCTGGAACGTATGGAGGGTTGATAGCGTCCATCTTAGAGAGGTCAGGGAGCTTGAATGCACCTGAACCGTTAGCTACGTATGCGTCTGTGAGGAGACATACAGGAGTCATGTGCTCGAGGGCAATCTTTGAAGCCTGGAAAGCAGCATCGAAGCAGTCTGTTGGGCTTGTAGCAGCGAGTACTGGCATTGGAGACTCACCATTACGGCCAAAGAGAACCTGAAGGAGGTCAGTCTGCTCAGACTTTGTTGGAAGACCAGTAGCAGGACCACCACGCTGTACATCGAGTACAACAATAGGAAGCTCCATGATAACTGCAAGGTTCATAGCCTCAGACTTAAGACAGATACCAGGACCTGATGTACTTGTTACTGCGAGAGCACCTGCAAATGCGGCACCAAGAGAAGAAGCACAACCTGCAATCTCATCCTCACACTGAACAGTAGTCACACCAAGAGACTTGTGCTTTGAGAGCTCATGAAGAACGTCGGTAGCAGGTGTGATAGGATAAGAACCAAGATAGAGCTTGAGTCCTGCCTTCTCAGCAGCAGCAATGAAACCATAGGCTGTTGCCTTATTACCTGTGATATCCATATAGCGTCCAGGAGTCTTCTCCTTTGACTCTATACGGTAAACGTTAGTTGCTGAAGAATGTGTGTTGTGACCGTAGTCATAACCTGCCTGAATAACCTTGATGTTAGCCTCTGCGATTGCAGGTTTCTTAGCGAACTTCTCACGGAGGAAGTTAGCAACGAGGTCAAGGTCACGGCTGAAGAGCCAGCATACAAGACCAAGGGCGAACATATTACGGCACTTGAGCATAGCCTTATTGTCCATACCAGTATCAGCAAGAGCCTCCTTCACGATCGTTGTGATAGGGCACTGGATAACACGGTCTGGATCAATACCCATCTCACCGAGATAGTCCTGAGTTTCGAAAGCAGCCTTCTTGAGGTCACTCTCACCAAATGAATCAGTATCGATGATGATAGTTGCGTTTGGCTTAGCATAACGGTACTGAGTCTTGAGAGCAGCAGCATTCATGGCTACAAGAACATCACACTCATCACCAGGGGTATATACCTTGCTTGCACCAATGTGTACCTGGAAACCTGATACACCAGTAAGCGAGCCTTGTGGGGCACGGATATCAGCGGGATAATCTGGGAATGTAGAGATACTGTTACCTACGGTAGCAGATACTGTAGAGAAAATGTTACCTGCAAGTTGCATTCCATCACCGGAATCACCTGAAAAGCGGACAACAACCTGGTCCAACTCTTTAACTTCTAATTGTTCTGCCATAAATGCTTTTGTTATATTTATGAGTTATAATTTTCTTCTTTTTTCCTGTCGTTTATTACAATCTGTTGCAAAAGTACATATTTTTATTGACAAAAACAAATTTTTATTCACAAATCTTTACTTTTTGTTAGTAAATTGCTGTATTCTGCACGATTATATTATATTTTAGCCATAAGTAATGCTAAAGTTCTACTCTTTCCACTTTTACGTCTTCGTGGAGAAACATAGCCGCACATTCCTTGAATCTCTCAGGATTTTCTGTTGTATAATATGCTATTTCTCCGTTCTTTGAACATCTTTCATCCATCTCCTTATGACGGTTCAGATAGTCTTCAAGACTTGCTGCCACATATTCTCCCTGTGAAACGATTTTTATTCCTTCCGGTACTGATTTCCGTAATGCGTTCATAAGAAGAGGATAGTGGGTGCAACCTAATAATATAGTGTCAATCTCGCTGTCTTTTTCAAGGAGCTGATTTATTCTCTTCCTTACAAAGTATTCTGCACCTTCTGTATCTGCCTCTCCAGCCTCAACAATAGCAGCCCAAAGAGGACAAGCTTGCCCTGTTACCTTTATATCTGGATAGAACTTCTTTATCTCAAGTGTATAGCTCTCGCTACGAACAGTTCCCTCGGTGGCTACAAGACCGACATGACGTGTTTTGGTGATATTACCTATAACCTCTACAGTAGGGCGTATTACACCGAGCACACGTCTTTCAGGATCAACAAGTGGAATATCATTCTGCTGAATGGTACGAAGTGCCTTTGCAGAGGCTGTATTACAACCAAGGATTACAAGTTTACATCCCATATCGAATAGTTTCAGTACAGCTTCTCTTGTAAACTGATATACTACATCGAATGAGCGCGGTCCGTAAGGTGCTCTGGCATTATCCCCTAAATACAGAAAATCATACTGCGGTAGTCGTTTACGCAACTGCTGCAGTATGGTCAGTCCACCATAACCGGAATCAAATACTCCTATAGGTCCAGGGGTTTTATCTCCTTTTATCATCTAATTCTATCGATTAGTAAATCTGTCACATCCTCTCCCATCATAGGATTTATATATGGAACAGCATTATTATCGGTATTGAGGATAACAACAAAATTATTCTCACTGCCTAAAGCCTTGATAGCATTATCAAGCTTATTGCGAAGTGGAGCCAATGCCTCTTCCTCTGCCTTTGCAAGAAGTCTCTCTGATTCCTGCTTGAAAGCTATGTTACGCTCTAATATACTCTGCAGTTCACTCTGACGCTTCTCACGGATAGCAGATGCCATACCATTTATATTCTCAATGAAGTTCTCGTATTTTTCATTGAAATCCTTCTCAGCAAACTGTATCTCTGAGTCATATTGCTTTCTCAGGTTTTCTATGCTTGCCTGAGCACTTACATAGTCAGGTGTAGCCTTGAGCACAGCATCATAACTGAAATAACCGATTCTTATCTGCTGTGCGCTGATAGGAAGCATTATAAAAAATACAAGTAAAAGGAGTAGATATTTTTTCATGATCTTTAAGCTCTAATCTCTAAACACTAAGTACTAAACAAAAAAGGGCAGGTCTTCAGTCTTTCGGCTGAAGTGACCTGCCCTGTATGTCGTATGTTGCTTACTTAAGCTTGTTAAGTTCAGCCTTTACCTCAGCTGTAACATCCTTTGAGCCTGCACCAACATAAAGGGCAGCACTCTGATCGAAGATGTAAGTATATTGACCAGCCTTACCTACGTTCTGAATAGCAGTCTGTACCTTCTGATATACAGGAGCTAACTTTTCCTGCTGCTGCTTCTGGAGTTCCTGTTGATTCTGAGCGTATGTCTGCTGAATCTTCTGCTGCATTTCCATAAGAGAAGATTCTGTTTCCTTCTGAGTTGTAGCATTCATAGTAGCCTTTGCCTTCTCGTACTCATCAGCCTTGCGCTGGAGTTCTTCCTGCATAGCCTTGAGTTCGTTCTCAAATTGCTGGGCAGCAGCCTGAAGCTCGCCATTAATCTTTGCAATCTCAGGGAGTGTAGTCATTATGCTCTGTGAATCAACATGTCCAAACTTCTGTGCCATTACAGCCATTGGAGCAAAGAGCATCATAATGATGATAAGTCTTTTCATTTTCTTTGTCGTTTTATTATTGTTTATTTTTATTCTGTTTATTTCCGGATAATCCTAAATAATATGATACATCTTAAGGAAAACCGGCTACAAAGTTAGTATAAAAGCGCGAAACATCAAAATTTATTCGCCATTATCAGCAAAATATTGTGAATTATTAATATTCCAACGCACTATTGAACGTTATATCCAAGTTTTTCAAGCACTTCTCTACTGATATCTATCTTTGGTGAAGCATATATCATACCATTGTCAGAAGCACGGTCTATAACCATGGAATACCCTCTCAATTCTGATATACTCTTTACTGCATTGTAAATTTCCTCTTGAATTGGTGACATCAGAGATTCACGCTTCTTGAAAAGCTCACCCTCAGGACCGAAATACTTTTTCTTCAGCTCAGAGGCCTCCTTTTCTTTTTGCATTATAGCCTCCTGCTTTGCCTTCTTCTGTTCTTGAGAAAGGAATACAACTTCATTCTGGTAATTCTTATACATTGTGGATGCTTCAAGATTGAGAGCCTCTACCTCTGCCTGCCATTTCTTTGAAACCTGGTTCAACTGTTCGTTAGCACGCTCGTATGCAGGAATATTCTTAAGGATATATTCCATATCAAGAAGGGCGAATTTCTGGGCTTTGCATGAAGTACTGATACCAAATGAAAGCATTCCTAAAAGCAATGTTATTAATAGAACTCTTGATTTCATAATTGTTGTTTTTTATATAACTGGCAATATTACCGATTGCAAAATTACTCAGTTTCTGTCTTTAAACAAAAGAAATTTCCCTATAAGATATAGAGAAATTCCCTATGTTTTGTTTAGAACTCCTGACCAAGGATGAAGTGGAACTGACTTCCACCTTTTTGCTGACCTCCACTGGTATATACTTTATCAAATCCATATGCCCAGTCTATACCCATCAGACCTACCATTGGCAGATAGATACGTACACCTACACCGGCACTTTTCTTTATACTGAACGGATTGAAATACTTAACATCGTTCCACGCATTACCAGCCTCTGCAAATGTAAGACCATAGATAGTAGTGTTACCAAGCATGAATGGATAGCGGAGTTCAAGTGAGAAACGATCGTAAGCGTATGAACTATACAACGAATTATACGTTGAATTATATGATGCACTACCATCATTCAATAACCTCTCGTAGTTTGCTGAATATGAGAGCGAACCATTATCATAACCACGAAGACCGATAGTCTCAGAACCATAACCGGTAGAATAACCTGACATACCATCACCACCCATATAGAATGTTTCGAATGGAGACTTATTATATTTGTTGTATGAACCAAGAATACCCAACTCGATACGTGTCATAAGAACAAAACACTTAGCACCACTAGTGAGAGCTGTATAAGTCTTGCTCTTGAATTTCCACTTATGATACTCAATCCAGCGATACTTCTCCTGCTGTTCTTGCTGATAAGTACTTGACTGACTGTTTATAGCAAGATTCTTATAGTCCTTATTATTAAATGATGACCAAGGTGGAGTTATTGATAGTGATAGACTAAACTCTGAACCGCGACGTGGGAAGAGCTGATTATCTGTAGAAATACGTGACAAATCAACTCCCAGATTAAGGTTATTACAGTTACCTGTCGTTACAAGGAAATATTCAAAATTATTCAGCATATATCGTGTATATGAAAGTGACATCGACAGCATGAAATAGTCATCAGGCCAACGAAGACGCTTACCAATACCTACACTTGCGCCAAACATTTTCATATACTTATCAGGATCTAAAGCACTCTGATAAAGACTTGAGTTATAATAGCCACCATAAAGCATGCTATTATACTGGTTCATCATTGATTGATTGACGTATGAAGAGTTAACATCTGTCTGCTTTGCGTAGAAAGCATTTACAGAGAACTGAAGTGGACGCTTACCACCAAACCAACCAGTAGAATATCCAGCATTATACGACTGATAGTAAGTACCATTAGTCTGAGCACTTAATGAAAGTGTCTCGCCATCACCAATAGGCATGAGACCTCTATGCTCCTTATTTTTATTGAATAGATTAGCCATAGAGAAGTTATTCAACTTCAGACCAATCTTACCAATGACACCTGTCTGACCCCAACCAAGAGAGAACTCTATCTGGTCATTTGACTTCTGTTCAAGATCCCAGTTGATATCCACTGTTCCATCTTCACCATTAGGCTTTATGTCTGGATTTACCTTTTCCGGATCAAAATGACCCATTGATGCAAGTTCACGTGCAGAACGCTGAAGTGCCTCCTTAGAGAAAAGGTCACCAGGCTTAGTACGAAGCTCACGGCGAACAACGTTCTCATACAATCGGTTGTTACCATTAATACGCACATGTGAGATATGAGCCTGCATACCTTCGAATATACGCATCTCAAGGTCGATACTGTCACCTACAATATTTACTTCCGTAGGTTCAAGACGATAGAAGAGATAACCATTGTTCCAATACTCATTACCAACGGCATCCTCATCCCCTGAAAGACGTTTGTTGAGCAACTTCTGATTATATACATCACCCTTCTGCATACCAAGTATTCTTGCAAGATAATCAGACGGATAAACAGTATTTCCAACCCACGTAATATTACGAATATAGTATTTCTGACCTTCCTCTACCTTAAGATATACGTTTACATGACGATCATCATATGTACTAACGCTATCCTTGAGAATAGTAGCATCACGATAACCAAGTTCGTTATACTTCTCTATAAGACCATTCTTAGCCTCTGTGAAACGCTCAGGAGTGAATTTCTTTGACTTGAACAAAGAGTAGAACTTACCTGCCTCATTGATTTTCTTCAATGCTCCCTTAGAGAATATACCACCCTTGATTTTCTTGTCAGTGAGATACTGATTACCTTCAATAGTAATACTATGAACTTTCGTCTTCTCCTTCTTGTCAACTTCAACATCGAGGATGACATAATTCTTCTGACTTACATCATCACGCTGACGGATAAAAATATCAGCATTCTTGAAGCCTTTGTCATCAAAATATCTCTTTGCAAGAATCTTCGCACGGTCTATCATATTAGGAGTAATCTGTGAACCTTTCAACAGACCCAGTTTTTCCTCCATATCGGTTCTCTCTGTCTTTTTCAGACCAATATAATTGATAGAAGAAACACGAGGACGAGTCTTAAGATAGATGTGCAGATATATATCATCACCAATGATAGAGTCGGCAGCAATCTTTACCTCGGAAAAGAGTCCATGACGCCAATAACGCTTCACAGCCTCTGTAATCTCATTACCAGGAACAGTTATTTTCTGGTCTATTGACAGACCAGAGATACTGGTGAGCATATAATCCTCATAGCCATCTACACCGCTCACGGCAAGACCCTTGATAGTACACTCGCGTGCCTGTCCCGCATAATTTATATCAGGATTAACAATCTTATCCTGTGCGAAACATGTTAAAAGTGAGAAATTAAAAGTGAAGACAACGAATAGAAATCTCCGCTTGAATAGTTCACGCATTTTTTATATAGTGTTTATTTTCAATTATCAATTGTAATTATTACTTTTTCTCTTCTACCTGAGCCTCTGTCTTACCAAATCTTCTCTGGCGTGACTGATAGTCCTCAATAGCCTTATGAAGATCCTCCTCCATAAAGTCTGGCCAATATGTATCACAGAAATACAATTCTGAATATGCTATCTGCCAAAGCAGATAGTTGCTTATCCTCAACTCGCCTCCAGTACGGATAAGAAGTTCAGGATCAGGCATGAAGTTTGTTGCCAAATGCTCGGTAACGGTCTGCTCAGTTATATCCTCTACATTGAGCTTTCCATCCTTTACTTCCTGTGCAACATCAGCCATAGCCTTCGTTATCTCCCAACGTGAAGAATAGCTGAGAGCCACAACCATAGTCATAGCGTCATTCTTTGCCGTATGTTCCTCTGTCTCAGCAAGCTTCTTTCTAACTTCGTCAGGAATACGACTCAAATCGCCCACTACACGGAAACGCACGTTGTTCTTCATGAAAATCTCATCCTCAAGACTCGTGAGGACAAGTCCCATAAGTGCGGCTACCTCATCAGCCGGACGGTTCCAGTTTTCTGTAGAAAAGGTATAAAGAGTAAGATACTTCACACCAAGTCGAGTACATTCAGATGTGATTCTGCGAACAGTATCTACACCTGCCTGATGACCGTATGCTCGAGGCTTACCCTTTTCCGTAGCCCAGCGTCCGTTACCATCCATAGTGATGGCTATATGTTGCGGAATTCTTGTCTTATCTAACATAAATTTTGGCCCCACCCCTACCTTTCAGGCATCCCCTCCCCTAATGGAGGGGAGGAAGTTACTAAAGAGCGCGGTGGTATTTTTATATATTAATTTTTTTTTTATTTATTCCTATTTTATATGCCCCCATAAACTGAAGTTTCTAACTCCTCCCTCCCCATTTGGGGGGAGGGTGCCCGTAGGGCGGGTGAGGGGCATTTTTAATCCTTAAAACACGTCTTACATTTCTCCCAGAAACTATATGTGAGGGATACCTGCAAATTGCTGTAGCAATCCGTGTTCTTGAATATTCCCGTACTTGAGATATGATATGGATCCTTCACACCGTCTAGCTTATCTGAAAGCGTGAAATGTACCATCCATTCCAAACCGAGATTAACCCTATCTGCAACCTTGTATTTCACACCGAAAGCTATTGGCAAATTAGCAGTAAACACACCACTACTTCCTGTCATTTCCGGTGAACCGAAAAGGTCTGATGAATTCTTCACTATTCTAGTAGGCGCAGCCGATAAATCTACCGTGCCATTCTTGCAGTTCACGTATGTAAAACCAAGTCCTATTCCTATGAATGGAGTAAGTCTTTTTGCTCCACGATAATCCCTTCCTGTTCCGTAGGGAAAGAAGTTATACTCATAGAGCGCATTGAAATCTACGAGGGTATTCTTAAACTCGTATGGCTGTCTTGCCGATTCTGAATGTTGCTCTGTGTTGAAATCAGGATAATAGGTTGAGATATTCTTTGAAGAACCTTTTATTGAACCTAAGCCAAGTGCAAAACGAAGTGCCGAGCGAGGATTCATCACCCTTCTTAGCAATATAGAGCCTGAAGGTGATGTGTTTTTTCCCGACAGGATTGCTCCGTTGAAATCTCCTTCGTATGTTGTAAGTCCCAAGCCAGCTCCAAACTCCATACGATACTCTGGGTCGTCCTGCGCCATTATTCCAGAGCAGGAAAACAATATCGCTGTAGTTATGAGTGACCTAAGTTTCATAATTCTTAGAAACCTTTATTCTTTATTATCCCAACCCATTTTGTTGAGACGACCTTTCCATACCTGACCACTACCTGTACATACTATCCAGATAAAGTTGTCATCATCTACTGCTATTGATGCAGTACTTGCAGAAAATCCTTCCGGAAGTTTGAATTTATCGTTTTCCTTCCAGCATATTCCACAGTCTTTTGAGTAGTATAGCTTATCACATTCACCTCCAATGGCAAATAAGTCTTTATCGTACAATGCTACACTTAGATTGCTGAGTCTTGGAAGATAATAGCTGTTACTTTCATTAAAATTCTGATATACCCAAGACTGATCTTTCTTTGCATTTTCCTCAATAATCTTGCTCCAAACCTCTGCCTTTTTTGCATTAGCAGAAGAATTGCCTATCACGAATGCACGCTTTACATCGGCATTACTATCTGTTGTAGAAGAAACAAAGTTCACGTCTGAAGAAGGTATATACTTTGCATCATCGTCAATATTTTCATTTTTCCATGAAACGCCGTTATCTAGAGACATTATCAGTTTATTGGCATTAGACATAGCAAACATCTCCTTGCCACATATACCTATAACCGATTTCACGTTTGCTGATACAGTATTCCAGTTTTTTGCATCTGACGAAGAATATATTACACCACCATCAGCAACATAAATGGTATTACCGTCAGTTGTCATTGTGGCATTTGCGCTGAAAGACCTTGTCTTCTTCCAACTACCGTCAACAAGAGTCTTAAACTCAGTACCACTAGCAGTCTTACCAAGTACTACAAGATTATTATTGCAAATTCCAGCCTTAACTCTGGTATAGTTCTTAATATCATTGTCAATATCAAGCTTATTCCACTTGAATGAGTCGGCAACTTCCTTGTGTGCAACTATATTGACAGTATATTTTTTTGAATATTGACCAGAAGTAGAAAATACATACAACTCTCTTGGCTGAGAGAAATCAATACTTGTAGTACTATTAAAATAATATATTGAATCACTTGTAAGACTCTTCCAAAATACATAATTACTACTGCCATTAAGAGCACTTACTGATGCAAACATTATTTTTTTAAGGTTTGTACCAACAGGCAAAGAGTCAGGAGCATTTGTTATAGTCCCTGAATACTGATCAATATATAATTTATATTTACTTCCTTCAACTTCAGCGGAATCTTTTTTTCCATTTGTTTCAAAATAGCGTTTCAAAGTTCCGAGAGTTAATCCCGTAATAGCCGTGTCATCATAAGTAACGACTTCTGTGTCATCTTTGTCACCAAGACACGAAGACATCATACACACCGTAGCAAAAGACAGCGCGAAAATAGATATTTTTGATTTCATTTTATCCTAATTTCGAAATTTCGAATGCAAAATTAATCAGAAAATCTCAAAAAAATGAATAAAATCTATGTTTATTAGTAAATTATATCTTAAAACTTGAATATTTAAGGTTAATTGACAAAAAAAATGAGTATAAACACCTAAAATTACATTTTACAACCCGTTTACCTGTTTTTCAAAGTATTTCCAAGTACTTCATATGTAATTCCCTTGTAAATCCTATGTGAAAAGGAACCAAACTCGGTGAAGGTCCGTTCCAGAAGCGAACATAGAACGGACCTTCACCGAGTTTGGTTCGAAGGATCAACGAAGACAAAGCGAAGTTATAACAAATTATCATCTGTTTTTTTTCAGTAAAATTATAATTTTACAAAATATCTTTCTATCTTTGCACCAGAAACATTTACTTTTACATAAACATGGCTAAAATTATCACATTACTATTATCATTATTATTCTGTGGCAATGCTATGTCACAGATAGATATAGTTTTTCCTGACACAATGAGAATTACTGTTGATAATAAAACACTAAAAATTCCACTCATGATAAACGAGGAAAATAATATAAGATATTATACAAATGAAAATTTTATTGTACACGATACAACGTTTATCTATAATGAATATCAATACTGGCGTGAAGATTCAACGGAGGATTATACTACCAGTATCACATCCTATTTCATAGAACCTCACAACCAATCTAATTTTTTTGAAAATATTAATTATATAAGTCAAATTTTTTCTAAAGATGCATTAAACGAAATTCTTGCAATTTTAAAAACGAAAAATCCTATATTATACAAACAAAATTTAGGAGATATTCCAAGAATGTGGTATCTTTTAAAGAAGTATAAAGATGCATATTATTGTAGTGAGGATGAACCTATTACTTGGGAGCTAACCGACTCACTATTATTTAAATATGATCAAGAATTGGATTTAAGGCCAATAAATAATTTTAAGAAAACCAAAGAAGGTGGTTGGGCATTTACTACTTTAAATAATTATTACGACAAGGAAATGCAGGTTTCTATCATTCCTTGCAAAAAATTAAAAGGTGCATATATAGTAAAAACAACCATTAAGGGAGAACAACCTACCTATATTCTCTGTACTACAGACCGCGATATAAGTAACTTTGATTTGATAAAATATTATTCAGATCATATTCCTGATGGATTAGATTATGAGGATATTGATTATGAAGCATTAATGAAATAAATTTATTTTTAATAAAAATAAAAGCCAATAATGATCATTCATTATTGGCTTTTTTATTTAGTTTAAAATCTAATTACTTAGGCTGTTTACCGATATATGCAAGAATACCGCCATCAACATAGAGAATATGACCGTTAACGGCATCTGAAGCCTTTGAGGCAAGGAACACGGCAGGACCGCCAAGTTCTTCTGGGTTAAGCCAACGGCCAGCAGGAGTCTTTGCACAGATGAATGAGTCGAATGGATGACGACTGCCATCTGCCTGACGCTCACGAAGTGGAGCTGTCTGTGGAGTTGCAATATATCCAGGACCTATGCCGTTACATTGGATGTTATACTCACCATATTCAGAGCAAATATTACGGGTAAGCATCTTCAAACCACCCTTTGCTGCTGCGTATGCAGAAACAGTCTCACGACCAAGCTCTGACATCATAGAGCAGACATTTATAATCTTACCTTCCCTACGCTCCATCATCTCAGGAAGGACGGCTGCAGAACAGATATAAGGAGCAACAAGATCAATATCGATAACCTCCTGGAACTCGGAACGCTTCATCTCGTGCATAGGAATACGTTTGATAATACCCGCATTATTTACGAGAATATCAATTTGGCCAACCTCCTTATGGATTTTCTCAACGAGAGCCTTTACGGCAACCTCGTCAGTAACATCACACACATAGCCACGCACATTCTCAATGCCAGCAGCCTTATATGCAGCGAGAGCCTTCTGAACAGCCTCTTCACTACGAACATTAAACACTATATTCTTAATGCCCGCGTTTACAAAAGCCTCAGCAATACTGAAGCCTATGCCATAGGCAGCACCAGTAATCCACGCATTCTTTCCTTCAAGAGAGAAATCCTTTAAGCCTGTCATAGTTTAGTTTTATGATTTAAGTTAATATTCAGAAATAGGCTTTGCTTGCTGTTTTTCTAACCATCAAACTTTCATCCTTATTCCAAATGCAAAGATACAATATTTTTTTTTTTTTACACACATTTATCTCCTTGTTTTATGATATTTTTTCAAAAAAAGCATATTTAGGATATCCCATCAAGCAAAATACAAAAGCATCCTATCTTCCTCCCTTATTCCTCCGTACCAAACTCGCTGAAGCTCCTATCCAGAATGGTATCTTCACCGACTTTGCACCGACTTTGCACCGACTTTGGTACGGAGGAACAACGGACCTACAACGGACTTGGAACGAAGGTAATATTAACGTAGAATAATTATAAAAAAATAATTATTTCTACATTATCATGTAGTTTTTCCATTATCTTTGCGTTTCTATAAGTAGAAAGTTAAAAATTTCAACAATATATGAAAGAACAGGAAGAAAGATTCACCCAACTCGTCCGCGAGTACAAGAATACCATATATACTGTATGTATGATGTTTGCAGAATCGCCAGATGAGACTGATGATATGGTACAAGAGGCTTTGATAAATCTCTGGCGAGGTTTTCAGAAGGCAGATGATATATGCAAATCGTGGGTTTGGCGAGTGACAATGAACTCGTGCATAACAATCGACCGTAAGAAGAGGAAACGCTCGTCAAAATGCCCTTTAACGGCTGATATTGAGGATATGCTACATAGTGATGAAAACAATAGGAATACAAATGTGAAGATTCTCTATGACCGCATTCATCAGCTAAACCCGTTTGATCGCGCAATAATAATGTTGTGGCTTGACGGAATGCCATACGATGAGATTGGCGAGATTATAGGCATCACTACAAAGAATGTCTCTGTGAGATTAATTAGAATTAAGGAACAATTAAAAAAGATGAACAATGGAAAATAATAATGTTAGTTTGGAACTTGAGGAGATGCGCCTCCAGATGGCTGCTCTCCAGAAGCAACTCAACGAAAGACTGAAGCTTGATGAACAGCAACTTCAGGATAGTACTATGAAAAAAATTAATGCTATCAACAGATATGGATATTTTGAGTTGATAGGCCTTATTGTTGCTATTATAAGTTTATCAATAGTGCAATACAGATTTCATATATCATTTGAGTTTATCACCTGCACACTACTTATTATTGTGTTAACTTCATTATTCGGTTTCTGGTTAGCCAATAGGATAAAGAATACTGATCTTTCAAAAAAGAGTACAAAGGAAATTATACGTACGCTTATAAGTATGAAGAAACAATATCAAATATATAATATTATTGGTTTCATCATAGGTTTCTTCATTATACTTCCATGGATGTTATATGAAATTTACGTGCATAGTTTTTCTCATTTCATGTTCGCTGAAGGTTTCCCTACATGCCGTTTCATCTGTGCCAATGCCACCATTATGATTTCAGTTTTTACTATCGCAATTATATTTGGCATTAAGATGTATAAGAAGCAGCTTAGCAACATCTCAGAACTCATAGAAATGATAAAGGATAAGGATTAGAATAGCAATAGCCCCCACAGTTTTGTGTGAGGGCTATTTTTCTTTATTATTTCTTCTTATCCTTTATTTTTTTATAATTGAAATTATTTAATTGAAATAATAAGAGATAATAATAAGGGGGTGTGGAAAAGTGGATAATGTATATTGAACACTCATTATCAGAAAGATGTATATTTTATTAGTGTATGGAAAACACGTTTATACTGATTTTATAACCTGTGGATTATCCACTATAGGCCTTGTGGATATATAAGGGGTGTGTATAAGTGGCAAGTTATTAAATTTCTATCAACGTTGTTTCCACTACCTTTACACGTATTTTCAACGTGTTATAAACAGGTTTTACATATACTTATCCATATAGTTTATCCACAAATTGTGGATAACTATGGGAAAAAGTGAATAAATCAATATAATAAGGATAAAAAAAGCCGCTTAAGGATTATTCCCTAAGCGGCTATTGTTATTGAATATGGATATTATTCTAGAATAACGTCTTCTACGTGTTTGAAAACATTTTCAGGTGTTATATCATAGAGACATTTGTAATTACCATATTGACAAGGAATATTGCCATAAATAGAGCAAGGACGGCATTTCATGTCAAGTTCTACAACGTTTTCCACACTTTGATTCCAACCAAGGAAACCTGCATAGCGATGGGTAGCTCCCCAGATACTTACAACAGGACAAGCAACGAGAGATGCGAGGTGCATATTACCTGAATCCATTGATATCATCACATTGAGGTGCGACATGAGGATAAGTTCTTGACTCATATCCTTTAAAATGGAAGTAGCAGATGTAACCTGTGGATATTTATCCTGCCATTGCTTCATCTTCTGAGCTTCTTCGCCTTTTCCGTGGAAAAGGAAGATTCGACAGCTTGGATGTGCCTTGATAATCATCTGCACTACTTGTTCCATCTTTTCAAGAGGATAAATCTTACCCTTATGAGCTGCAAATGGTGCTATGCCTATCCATTTGGTGAATGATTTCTTTTCACCTATTGTTTCTGAAAGAAGTCTGAGGTTTCCCCTACCCTCTCCGAATATGCTTCTAAAGTCAGGAGTTATAAAATAGCCGAGTTTTTCAAGCACGTCGGCATAATTGCGGAAAGATGTGGATAACTGGTGGAAATTACTCTTATCCTCATTAACAAGAGCACGCTTTTCCTTGCGATGCTTGTCTATATGCGCTACTTTATAGTTAGATAGTACAAAGCGAAGACGGAGGTAATGAGAGCGCAAAACTCCGTGCATATCAGCTATATGGGTGAAATGCTTTGCCTGAAGTCTGCGATAGAGCGCATTAAGTCCAGAGATGCCTTTGTATTCCTCTTTAAGATCAGCCCCCATGAAACCTACATTATCAGCAAGATTCTCGAAGAAAGGACGTGCAAATGGGCGAGACAATACCGTAATACGAATATTAGGATATTGTTTTGCCAATGAGCTAACCACTGGTACGAGCATAGCTACATCACCAATAGCAGAGAATCTTATTATGAGAATGTGAGGAGTCTTCATAGAAACCTAACCAAACCTTCCCAAATGGAAGGATGTATTATAGTCTTATTATTAGTAGAACGATAATAAATTTATAATTTTATCCCCATGATTAGAAATACTAATTATTCCTCTTTGAAGAGGAAGGGGGTTGAAACCCTCCCAAAGGGAGAAATTGGGTGGTTTTTACTTTTTTCCGTACAGCACAGGATTAGTATCTACATCATTGTACATCTTCATCTGGCGATATACCTTCATGTATTTCTTTCCTGCTGCTATATCTGCAAGGAGCTGGTCAATAGCTGTTGAGAGGTCAACTTGCTGTTCAAGAAGAATGTCGAGTTTTGCCTTACACTTTGCAATATGCTCAGCACTTGCATCTGTGCGCTCTACCTGCTCCTTCATGTGATATATCTTGAGGGCGAGGATAGAGAGACGGTCAATAGCCCATGCTGGTGATTCTGTATTTATGGTAGCATCATCCTGTATCTTAACATCCTTGTAATGATCACGGAAGTAAGAATCGATATTCTCAACCATGTCTGTACGATCCTGGTTTGACTTATCGATTCTGCGTTTCAAAACAAGTGCTGCTACAGGGTCGATGTTAGGATCACGAATAATATCCTCAAAATGCCATTGTACTGTGTCAATCCAACATTTATGATATAGGATATTGTTGATTGTATCCTCTGGGAATGGATTCTTTATAGGTGTGTCAACATTATCGTTGATGTGATAATCAGCGATTGCGTGACGGAATATTTCATTGCTTGTTGATGTAAACGACATATTGATGAAATAGAATAATGATTTTCAAATGCAAAAATAGTGTAATTATTTGAGAAATGCAAATTTTTCTCACTATTTTTTGTTTGAATTGAGGAACTCTACAAGTTTTTCAACTGCTCTTCCACGATGTGAAATACTGTTTTTCTCTTCAGAGGTCATTTCTGCGAACGTCTTATCATAGCCTTCTGGCTGGAAGATAGGATCATATCCAAAGCCTGTTGTACCTCGCTTTTCTTCCGTTATGATTCCCTTTACAGTACCATTGAAAAGATGTACTTCTCCGTGGTAGATAAGTGCTATGGATGTACGGAATTGAGCTTTACGCTCTTCTCCTACCCTACCCTTCAGCTTATATATCAGTTTTCGCATATTAGCCTCTGAGTCATGATCTTTTGTGATATCCATTTCAGGATCATTATAGTCAGGATCCTCAAGATTGGCATAGCGTGCAGAATATACTCCAGGAGCACCGTCAAGAGCCTTTACCTCAAGACCTGTATCATCGGCAAAACAGTCAAAGCCATAGAACTTACTGATATACTGTGCCTTTTCGAGAGAATTCTCTTCAAGAGTGGCGTGTGTCTCTGGGAGTTCGTCAAAGCATCCTATCTCCTTCAATGAACGAACCTCAAAACGGTCACTCAGAATCTCGCGAACCTCACGAAGCTTATTCTCATTATTTGTAGCAAAAACGATAATTGGTTTCATACCTTTTATTTTTGTTTTCATCTTATCAAATCCTTCTCCATATACGTTAGAAGCATTGGAGACAGTTACAAATGCTGTTGGATCTACCCTCTTGACAGCCTCGAAAACCTCATGTGAGTAGTGTTTGGTACACACGCACATAAGTACCTTACGTTCAGTCTTTGTGTACCAACCCTCACCATCAAGTACTGTAAGTCCAAATCCTGCCTTGTTTATAGCATCTGCAATAGCAGAGTAGTTTCTGGAGAATATATACACCACTAGACATTGATTGAATCTTCGGGTGAAGAAATCAAGAGTTATGGCTGAAAGAACAAGCAGAACATAGCCGAATATCACCTTTTTAGGATCGTGAAACAGGAAATATGAACTTGACACGATAATGATGTCAACATACATAAGAACCTGTCCGAGAGATATGTCACGATATTTATTTACTACTGCTGCTATAATGTCAGTTCCACCAGTAGAACCATTATAATGAAAGCACAATGCAAGTGCAAATCCTTCTATGAGAGCACAGAGGATACAAGCCATGAACATATCATTATCGCCTAATACACAAGGCAACTGATGCGTTACAGGGTCTTCCAATATTCTCTGACAAAACCATAGCCAGAAAGCCACAAGTCCGAATCCCCAGATAGTTTTCAAGCTGAATCTAAGTCCGAGAATCTTTCCTCCAAGGGCTAAGAGCACAACATTTATAGCAGCATACGGAATCTCTACGCCTATTCCGGATGAATAGTATATAAGTGCTGCTATACCTGAGACACCACCTGTAGCAAGCTCGTAAGGCAACAAGAAAAGAGTGAGACCTATGGCATATATGAAAGTAGCTATTGCCACCATCATATAGTCGCGTATCTCAAGTAATAATTCGTGTCGGGTAAACATATTTTAGCCCCCACCCCCCCAAGGGGGAGTTATTTAATTACACTTTTCCCATCAAAGCGTTTCTTTGAGGATTTTTACTATATAAAAAGCTCCCCCCTTGGGGGCAGGGGGCTTTTTTTATTTCACCACAATATTGATAATCCTTCCAGGCACAACGATTGTCTTAACAATCTGCTTGCCTTCAGTATATTTAGCGGTACGTTCATCAGCAAGTACTGCCTTCTCAGCATCTTCCTTCGATACATCAGCAGGAAGCTGGATTGTGAAGCGAGTCTTGCCACAGAACTGAACAGGCATTGTGATCTCAGAGTCCTTCATCTTTGACTCGTCGAATACAGGCCATTGAGCATCACATACACTACCCTTCTCTCCAAGTGTATGCCAGAGTTCCTCGGCAATAAATGGAGCAAAAGGTGCTATGAGGATTGTAAGCTGCTTAAGAATTGACTTGCTATGGCACTTCTGAAGCTCACCAACAGCAATCATGAATGCTGCAATAGATGTGTTGTAAGAGAAGTTCTCGATGTCCTGAGTAACCTTCTTGATAAGCTTATGAAGTGATTTCTCCTGATCTGCTGTTGGCTGCTCATCGTTAACTTGATACTCGCCCATACGGTCATAGAACAAGCCCCAGAACTTCTTCAAGAAGCGATGACAGCCGTCAATACCGTTAGTATCCCAAGGCTTTGACTGTTCAACAGGACCAAGGAACATCTCGTACATACGCAATGTATCTGCACCGTACTTCTCAACAATCATGTCAGGATTAACCACGTTGAACATAGACTTTGACATCTTCTCAACTGCCCATCCGCAAACATACTGTCCGTTGTCATTGAGAATGAACTCAGCATTGTTATATTCAGGACGCCAAGCCTTAAATGCTTCTACATCAAGAATATCTGCGCTTACAATATTCACATCAACGTGGATAGGAGTAACGTCATACTCATCCTTCTTATCAAATGAAACGAAGGTGTTAGTATCCTTGATACGATAAACGAAGTTAGAGCGGCCCTGAATCATACCCTGGTTAACGAGTTTTTGGAAAGGTTCTTCCTTCTTAGAAATACCAAGGTCGAAGAGGAACTTATTCCAGAAGCGAGAGTAGATAAGGTGACCTGTTGCGTGCTCTGAACCACCTACATAGAGGTCCACATTCTGCCAGTATTCAGCTGCTTTCTCTGAGAGAAGTGCCTCATTGTTGTGTGGATCCATATAACGGAGGTAGTATGCAGAAGAACCTGCAAAACCAGGCATTGTATAGAGCTCGATAGGGAAGACGGTCTTATTGTCGATAAGAGCCTTGTCAACAATCTTCTTGTTTGCTTCATCCCAAGCCCAGATCTGAGCATTACCCAATGGAGGTTCACCTGTCTCGGTAGGAAGGAACTTATCCACCTGTGGAAGTTCGATAGGCAGACACTCCTCTGGAATCATTGTAGGGATGCCGTTCTTGTAATAAACAGGGAATGGCTCACCCCAGTAACGCTGACGGGAGAAGATAGCATCGCGAAGACGATAGTTAACCTTCACACGACCAATACCATGTTTCTCAACGAATACCTTTGTTGCCTTGATAGCTTCCTTAACGGTCATGCCATTAAGAACGAGGCTCTCTCCGTCATATTCAATAGCTGTCTTGCCTGGAGCAGGAGAGTTGCTAACAATTCCTTCCTTAGCATCGTATGACTCCTCGCTGATATCAGCACCCTCGATAAGTGGGATGATAGGGAGGTCGAAATGCTTTGCAAAGGCATAGTCGCGAGAGTCATGGGCAGGTACAGCCATAATAGCGCCTGTGCCATAGCCGGCAAGAACATATTCTGAAATATAGATAGGGCACTTGTCACCTGTTATTGGGTTGATACCGTAAGCACCTGAGAACACACCTGTTACGGTATGGTCAATCATACGCTCACGCTCTGTACGGCCCTTAACATACTTCACATACTCATCAACAGCCTGACGCTGGTCAGCAGTTGTAACAAGGTCAACAAGCTCACTCTCAGGAGCAAGTACGAAGAAGGTAACGCCGAACATGGTATCTGCACGGGTTGTGAAGATAGTAAAGTCAACATCAGAGTCGGCTACCTTGATCTGAACCTCAGTACCCTCAGAACGGCCAATCCAGTTCTTCTGTGTCTCCTTGATAGATTCGCTCCACTGGATAGTCTCAAGTCCGTCGAGAAGACGCTGTGAATAGGCACTTACACGAAGGCACCATTGGCGCATCTTCTTCTGCTCAACAGGGAAACCGCCACGAACAGAAACGCCATCAACAACCTCATCATTAGCAAGAACAGTACCAAGACCTGCACACCAGTTCACCATTGTCTCGCCCATGAAGGCAATACGGTAGTTCATCAGAACGTCAGACTTCTTCTTCTCGTCCCAGCTATTCCACTCCTCAGCTGTGAAATGAAGTTCCTCGCTTTCTGCTATATCCCAAGTGCCTCTACCTTCTTTCTCAAAGTGTTCAATAAGCTTTTCAATAGGCATAGCCTTCTGGAACTTGTTACAGAAGAAGCTGTTGAACATCTTCTGGAAAGCCCATTGTGTCCACTTGTAGTAGCCAGGAGCACATGTGCGAACCTCGCGATCCCAGTCAAAGCAGAAACCAATCTTATCCAACTGCTCACGATAGCGGTCAATATTCTGGAATGTTGTCTTCTCAGGATGCTGACCTGTCTGAATAGCATACTGCTCGGCAGGCAATCCATAAGCATCATAACCCATTGGGTTTAGAACATTAAAGCCCTGAAGACGCTTGTAGCGTGCATAGATATCACTTGCGATATAGCCAAGTGGGTGACCAACATGAAGACCTGCACCAGAAGGGTAGGGGAACATGTTCAGTACATAGAATTTCTTTTTGTTCTCATCCTCACTAACGTGGTAAGTACCATTTTCTTTCCAGTACTCAAACCATTTCTTCTCAATTTCTCTGAAATTATATTCCATTTTCTTTTAGTTGTTTTTTCTTGATTTGGATGCAAAGTTTTATCTTCGCACGAAGAAAATAGGGCTTGTCACTTGTAAAGTGGTGCCCGTTTTTTAATTTTCGAGTGCAAAGTTACTTAAATTAATGAAGAATGAAGAATGAAGAATGAAGAAATTGAAAAAAAATCATTAAATTTGCACTCGAAAATATAATTAACAATTAATAATTAACAATTAACATGCCTTTCACAGCGAAAAAAGGTAACTTTTCCCTCGCCCTTTGGGGAGAGGGTGTCCGAAGGACGGGTGAGGGGCTGAATATAAAAAATGGCAAAGAAAGACGGCGAACTAACGCCAATGATGAAGCAGTTCTACGAGTTCAAGTCACAGCATCCTGATGCCTTGCTCTTGTTTCGCTGTGGAGACTTCTACGAAACATATTGTGATGATGCTGTGGATGCTGCTCGTATCCTTGGTATTACTTTGACTAGAAGAAACAATGGTGCAAGTCAGGGTGATGCTATGGCTGGCTTTCCGCATCACGCTCTTGACAGCTATATTCCAAAGCTTATAAGAGCGGGTAGGAGAGTGGCTATTTGTGATCAGCTGGAAGACCCCAAGCTTACAAAGAAACTCGTGAAGCGCGGCATTACCGAACTTGTCACTCCTGGTGTGGCAATGAGTGATAATGTATTGGATTGTAAACGTAATAACTTTCTCTGTGCCATACATTTCGGAAAATCTTCATGCGGTATATCTTTGCTTGACATAAGCACAGGAGAGTTCCTTGTTGATGATGGAACTTTTGACTATTTGGAAAAGATGCTGAGCAGTTTCCAGCCAAAGGAGATTCTCATAGAAAATGGCAAACGTCGTCTTTTTGAAGATTCATTTGGTAGGATAGGCGGAATTTCTGACGGAAGTCTTGTTTATGACAAGATGGAGGATTGGGTGTTTACTGAACAGACAGCTCGCCAGAAACTTAATGCTCATTTTAAGGTGAAATCCATGAAGGGATTTGGTGTGGATAACCTTACCAACGGACTTATTGCCGCAGGTGCCATACTCCAGTATCTTGAGCGTACTCAGCATACCCATGTAGGGCATATAATACGTATAAAACGTATTGATGCAGAGCGTTTTGTAAGACTTGATAACTTTACAATTCGCAATCTCGAACTGCTCGATTCTATGCATTCTGATGGAGCAAATCTTGTATCTGTAATTGATAAGACAGTATCTCCTATGGGTGCCCGTCAGTTGAGAAGATGGATTGTCTTCCCTTTGCGTGAGAAGAGGAAAATAGAGGAGCGACTTGACATTGTTGACTATATGTTCAAGTACCCTGATTTCAGATGCGAAATAGACGAAAACATACAGGCAATAGGCGACCTTGAGCGCATTTCTTCAAAGATAGCTACACGTAGGGTTTCTCCTCGTGAACTTATTCAGTTGAAGAATGCTCTTTCTGCCCTTATTCCTATAAAGCAACTTTGTCAGGATTCAGAGATTGATATCCTCAAAAGAGTAGGGGAGAGGATAGACCCTCTTACTGAATTAAGGGACAAAATAGAGCGTGAGTTAATGCCTGATCCACCGCAGTTGGTTAATAAGGGTAACGTAATCCGTGATGGTGTTAATGCTGAACTTGATGACCTTCGCAATATCTCTACCTCTGGCAAGGATTATCTCTTGAAGATACAGCGTGAAGAGGCTGAACGTACAGGTATATCCTCACTAAAGGTAGGTTATAACAACGTGTTCGGTTATTATCTTGAGGTAAGGAACACGTTTAAGGAGAACGTGCCACCTGAGTGGATTCGCAAGCAGACACTTGCACAGGCAGAGCGTTATATCACTCAGGAACTAAAGGAATACGAGGAAAAGATACTTGGTGCTGAGGATAGGATTCTTGCTCTTGAAACAACTCTTTACAATCAGCTTGTTGAGTCAATGCAGACATCAATAGAAGCTATGCAGATTGATGCCCAGATTATCGGAAATCTTGACTGTATGCTTTCATTCTCAAAGGTGGCTGTGGAGAATCGTTATGTGCGTCCTATTATCGAGGAGAGCAAGGAACTCGTCATCAAGGGTGGCCGTCACCCTGTTATTGAGAAGAACCTGCCTATCGGCGAGAGCTATATACCTAATGATGTGGCTTTAATGGGTGGTGGACCCTCTAAATCTCCCTTAAAGGGAGACTTGGAAGGCGATAGCGGCTCTCTCCCTCTAAGGGAGAGCGGGGAGAGGGTCTCTCCTCAGATCATCATCATTACCGGCCCTAATATGGCTGGTAAATCGGCTCTGTTGCGTCAAACGGCCTTGATAGTACTGATGGCCCAAATAGGTTGTTATGTGCCGGCAGAGAGCGCGAAAATAGGTATTGTGGATAAGATATTCACTCGTGTTGGTGCAAGTGACAATCTCAGCGTTGGCGAATCAACGTTTATGGTGGAAATGACAGAGGCGGCGAATATCATAAATAATGCTACGGATAACTCTCTCGTTCTCTTTGATGAGCTTGGTCGAGGTACTTCTACTTATGATGGTATCTCTATTGCATGGGCTATCGTAGAGTATCTTCACGAGCATAGTGGGGTAGGGGCTCGTACTCTCTTTGCTACTCACTATCACGAACTTAACGAGATGGAGAAGCATTTCTCACGTATCAAGAACTTCAACGTCTCTGTTAAGGAAATAAACGGAAAGGTCATCTTCCTTCGCAAACTTGTGGAAGGTGGTTCAGAGCATTCATTCGGTATTCACGTTGCACAGCTTGCCGGAATGCCTTCTGCTATTGTTAAGCGTGCCAACGTCATTCTGAAGGCTCTTGAAGAGGAAGGTAATCAGGTAGGAGCGGCTGGCAAGCCAGATATGACGGCTGTATCACAAAAGGCAAATGCTCAGACACAACTCTCTTTCTTCCAGCTTGACGATCCTGTTCTCTGTCAGGTAAGAGATGAAATCTTAGGACTTGATGTTAATAACCTCACGCCTCTTGAAGCCCTCAACAAGCTTAATGAGATTAAGAAGATAGTGGCACAATAAACAAGAAATAATACCCTTTTAAGTCCTATGTAAGTCCGTTCTTCCTCCTATGATCCTCCGTACCAAAGTCGGTGCAAAGTCGGTGCAAAGTCGGTGGAGGAGCGAAGGATTATCGAGTTTGGTACGGAGGATCATAGGAGGAAGAGATAGGTATCATCCTTACAAAAACACCCTTGCAACTCCCACTCTTATTTGTAAAAATGGGACTTGCAAGGGAGTTATCGTGGAAAATGACCTTACTCTTTCTTTTTTATTTCTATCTTCTAAAAAAAGTAATGATGTTAATCCCACCAGAAATACCAAAAGTTGGAATTTTCTATGCTTTTAGCAAGATTCCAAATTGTGCCGACACCTTGCGAAACTATGTCTTCGCAATATGATGTTTGTTCCATAGCGAGGTTGAAACCTCGTTCTTTGCCTACTGGTTCAGGAACATGATACATGATGATATCAGAGGAAATAAAGCATGGCACAGCCTTATACAATTCGTTCCAATACTTGGTGTAGGCTTGATGTTGTGATGGGGTAGGACAGGCGTTCCAATCGCCCATAGGCACAAAGGAAAATACATCAGATGGATTAAGGCTTGGAATATGTATCATCACTAATTTTCCATTTTCTGTATTTATTTCATTAAAACCATTGATAGTATATTCTTTTGAATCTTCTTCATTGCCAATGTACTCTTCCCATTCACCAGATTCTGCATCGTAGGATTCTTTCAAATCTGCTATTATTTCGTGGATAAATTCTTTTATATCTGATACTTCCTCATATTTATTATTGATGTTTTCTTCAATATTTTCAATCAGATTGCAGTCTAATAGTAGTATAACAGGAATGAAACCATCCTTTTCTCCGACAGTTTTTTCTTTAAGATAGAGTTCTGTAAGGACATCTGCATTTATACCCTCTGGAATTGGCGTTATGCTGCATTTATAACTTAAAACTCTTCTAATTTCAGCACGTAGATTCTCTGGACTTTCTGATTCTATAATTTTTTTCTGAAAAACTTCAGCGTTATTTATATCACGTAGTTGGAGAATTAAAGCATAGATTGGTATCCCGAAAATGAATACGAGAAACAAACAAAAAAAAGCTAAGGCTATAATTTGTTCGAAATCTCTATCTCTTTCCAGGTCTTTTCTGGTTAATCCAATTATAAGGGGTATAAGAATTAAACAAATAAGGAAAGTATAAGAAAACAGAAATCTTTTAGCTGCTTTTCTTGCTGCGGCATAATTACCTACATTTTTTTGTTTGTTAGCATTGGTTGAAGAAAATGTCTTTAATAAATATAATTGAAATTTATTCATTTTTGAGGTGATTTATTAAATGGTTATGCCACTCCAAATATATTTCCTATAAAATAGAGAAAAGTGAAGAATAAATAATTAGAATTACAGTTTAACAAAGGTAAACTGTAATACAAACTTAAATTCTTCACTTTTCACTTTTCACTCTTCACTTAGATTTCGCTCCAAGCTTAACAAGCCAGGAACCGCCTATTGTGCAGGCAATACCTATGATGATGAACGGGATAGATAGAATCTGACCCATATCTATTGGCATAGATGCCTCGAATGCCTCTTGTATCTCCTTAGTGTATTCAATGAAGAAACGGAAAGTGAAGATAAGGGCAAGGTCTAAGCCGAAGAAAAATCCTGTGCCTACGTAGTTTGGCTTCTTCTTCCAGAAATACCACATCACGAAGAAGAAACAGGCGTAAGCTATAGCCTCATAGAGCTGTCCCGGATGGCGAGGTTGCATATCCACTCTTTCAAAAATAAAAGCCCAAGGCACATCAGTTGGCTTGCCTATTATCTCTGAGTTCATCAGGTTACCCAGACGGATGCAGCAAGCCGTGGTAGGAACAGCAATAGAGATATTATCCAATACCGTCCATGTGTTCATCTTCAAATTATGGCAATAGAGTAGGAGAGCGATGATGATACCAATAGTACCACCATGTGATGCAAGTCCTTCATAGCCAGTAAAATGCCATGATCCGTCCATACCATATCGCATAGGCAATATCATCTCAAGCATGTGAGTTCCTGAAGAAAGGAAATACTCAGGCTCATAGAAGAGACAATGACCAAGACGTGCTCCTATGAGAATGCCACAGAAGCAATAAATGAACAATGGATCAAACTTTGCATCCTCTATCTTCTGCACCTTATACAGATGCCTCACGATAAGATAAGCAAATAGTAATCCTATTATCCAAAGCGTTGAATACCAACGTATTACTATAGGTCCGAGATGGCAGATAACCAAGTCGGGGTTCCAGTTGATGTATAGGGGAAGAGCAGCCCACCCAGGCCCTCCCAAAGGGAGGGATGCGAGATACATTTTTTCGCTAAGAGGAATAATGTTAGATAGTAAGGTAAACATTATTTTTTATTTATAATAACCAAACTTTTTTGATTGAAAAATACTATAAAACATCCTTCCCTTTGGGAAGGCTGTGGTTAGGCTTTTACACATTAAACCTGAAGTGCATGATATCTCCATCCTGCACAACATATTCCTTACCCTCAATACCGAGCTTACCAGCCTCCTTGATGGCAGCCTCAGACTTATACTCAATATAGTCCTCGTATTTGATAACCTCTGCACGGATAAAGCCCTTCTCAAAGTCGGTATGGATAACGCCGGCACATTGTGGAGCCTTCCAACCCTTCTTGAATGTCCAAGCCTTTACCTCCATCTCACCTGCTGTGATGAATGTCTGGAGATTGAGAAGTGCGTATGCCTTCTTGATAAGACGGTTCACGCCTGATTCCTCAAGACCTAATTCCTCAAGGAACATCTGCTTGTCTTCGTAGTTCTCAAAACCGGCAATATCCTCCTCTGTCTTTGCTGCTACGATCATAGACTCAGCACCTTCCTCAGCAGCAAGAGCCTCAACCTTCTTTGTCCATTCATTACCATTAGCTGCTGATGCTTCGTCAACGTTGCAGACATAGAGAACAGGCTTTGAGGTGAGCAAGAAAAGATTCTTTGCAGCCTCCTGTTCTTCCTTTGACTCAAACTCTACGGTACGGGCATTCTTTCCGCTCTCAAGACACTCCTTGTAAGCCTGAAGAACAGCAAATTCTATCTTTGCATCCTTATTGCCTGTAGAAGCCACTTTCTGAGTCTTAGCATAACGGCTCTCGATAGTCTCAAGATCCTTCAACTGAAGTTCTGTATCAATTATTTCCTTATCGCGGATAGGGTCAATAGAACCGTCAACGTGAGTAATGTTATCATCATCGAAACAACGGAGAACGTGGATGATAGCATCTGTCTCGCGGATGTTTCCAAGGAACTTATTACCAAGACCTTCACCCTTGCTTGCGCCCTTCACAAGACCTGCGATATCCACGATTTCGCAAGTAGCAGGAACGATACGTCCCGGGTGAACTATCTCAGCCAGTTTTGTAAGACGCTCATCAGGAACGGTGATAACGCCTACATTTGGTTCAATTGTACAGAAAGGGAAGTTTGCTGCCTGTGCCTTAGCACTTGAAAGACAGTTGAAGAGTGTTGACTTACCAACATTTGGAAGACCAACAATACCACATTTTAATGCCATGTTATTAAAGAACAGCCCCTCACCTGTCACTCTGTGACATCCTCTCCCCAAAGGGCGAGGAGGAAGTTACATATTTCAGGCTAAGGGAATATGTTAATTGTTTATTATTAATTGTCAATTTAAGAATTATTACTAACTATTTCCCTCGCCCTTTGGGGAGAGGGTGTCCGTAGGACGGGTGAGGGGCCATAGCTCCTCTACTATCTGCTTCACTTGCTCTGTCTTTGTCATTGTGTAGAAATGAAGTACAGGGAAACCAGCCTTGAGCAATGTCTCACCTTGCTTTATAGCCCATTCCACACCTACTTTCTTCACATCATTATTATTCTTGCAGAGCATAACCTTTTCTACGAGTTCCTGTGGAAGATCCACGGCAAAGGTATGAGGAAGGATGGTGAGCTGAGTCTTTGTTGCGAAAGGCTTCAGACCTGGCAGAATCTCTGCGTTGATACCAGCCTTTTCACAGTCGTCGCGGAACTTGATGATGGTATCGGCATCATAGCACATCTGTGTCACGATATACTCAGCACCAGCATCTACCTTCTGCTTCAGATAACCGAGGTCTGTGAGACGATTAGGAGACTCTACATGCTTCTCTGGATAGCCGGCCACACCAATACAGAAATCAGTATTATGTTGAGTGTCAGGCTCTCCGTCGATAAACTTACCATCGTTCATCTCCATGACAAGTTTCACGAGTTCATCTGCATGTTCATAGCCCTCGTCATGCGCAGAGAAACGCGAATCGCCGTGCATAGCATCACCACGCAAGGCAAGAATGTTCTGAATACCGAGGAAGTCAAGGTCTATGAGTGAGTCCTCTATGTCATAGCGTGACTGTCCACCGCAGATAACGTGAGGCACTACCTCCACGCCATATTTTCGCATGATGGCAGCACTAACACCAACCGTTCCCGGGCGACGGCGCACTATGTGCTTCTCTATCAGTCCGTCAGGACGCTCGGTGTATTTCATCTCCTCACGATGGCAGGTGATGTTTATAAACGCAGGATTATATGGCATGAGCGAGTCAATAGCGCCATATATCTTTTCTATTCCGTCACCCTTGAGAGGAGGAAGTAGCTCGAAGGAGAAGCGTGACTTTCCGCTTTCCTTGGCTTGCTTTATTATGTCTATTACTTTCATAATGATCGGCCTCTCCCCCCAGCTTTGCACATACTCCGATGTTATTAACATCGGACTTCCCTCCGTAGGGAGGGAGCCGGAGCGCGAAAGGCATGTATATATTTGTAATTAATCTCTTTAGCGAAAAAAGCTATAAAACATCCTTCCCTTTGGGAAGGCTTGGTTAGGCTTTATTACACATTAAAATACTTCAGCGGCGTATTAGCGAAGATGAGTCCGCAGATACTCTCGCCCGGGTTTATCATATTGCTCTCTGTGAGCGAAATGTCTATTGTCTTGTCTGCCTTTAGCATATCAAGCACAGGAACCTTTAACGCATGGTCAGGGCAAGCTCCATAGCCGAATGCCATTCTTATGCCGTCTGTGCCCCAGAAAAGGCGCTTCTGCATATAGTCTTGTATATACTCCGCAAATGCCTCTGCAAGACGGTCACAGAGCAGTTTTGCCATAATTGCGTGATACTCGTCACCTTCCTTGCGATAGTTCTCCTGAAGCTCGCTAAGTCCAACACCCGCAGTTACCACAAACGGACAGATGAAATCAGTAGCGTGCTGTCCTTGGCAACAAGGGCAGTTGGTCAGTTTCCTTGCCCTATATCCTCTCATGATATGATCGGCAAGACAGTTGGTCTGCTCCTCATCTTTCAAAGAGCGAGGGAAGGGTAGGGTATAGTCCTTGCCATCGCAAGAGACAATTATCTCATCATTATCAGTAGAGTAGGCTGGAAGAATGCGAGCCGTTCCCTGAAGAGTGATAAGATTCTTCTCTTTCATCTCCTTTAGAAGAGCCTCCGCGTCACTACGCAGTTTCTGACCTTCCTCACCTGTACGGATATCGCCTTTCAAGCCCCATGCCTGATAGAAGAAAGTCCAGTTGATACGGTCTTCCAACTCACTTATCCTGATGTTCTGGAAGTTGGTTGTACCGTTTTCCTTTGGCTGAGAATAGAGCACCACCTGCTCCGTACTTCTCGGAACAGCCACAAGTTCCTGAGTCTTGATGAACCTGCGCTTTCTGCTTTCCTCAACCGTGAGAAGCGACTTATCAGCCTCCCTACGGTTATAGTTGTCGCGGATAATCTTCTGCTGAGCCTTTAGCTCTGCAATATATTCCTTTCCGTCATCTGCGAGAAGTCGGCGGATGATACCAGGATTATCTGCTGCTGCATGAGCACAAATCACTATTCCGTGAGGATATTCTGGTGCAATCTTCACGGCTGTATGAAGTGCCGAGGTTGTAGCTCCACCGATGATGACAGGCGTTGTCATACCCTTGCTTTCAAGCAGCTTCACCACGTTTATCATCTCTGTAAGGGATGGGGTGATAAGTCCGGAGAGACCTATGACATCGGCATTACATTTCTGTGCCTCTTCCACTATCGTTTCCGGCTCTACCATCACACCGAGATCCTTCACGTTGAAGCCGTTACATTGTGTTACTACGCCAACTATGTTCTTGCCTATGTCGTGAACATCACCCTTCACAGTAGCCATAACTACTGTACCGGCCCCCTCCCTTCCTCCCCGAGGGGAGGAGTTTGTAGTTACCTCAAAACCCTCATTACTATCTAAAGACTCTCCCCCTTGGGGGAGTTGGAGGGGGGCCGTCTTCATATACGGCTCAAGAACGGCTACTGCCTTCTTCATCACACGAGCCGACTTTACTACCTGTGGCAAGAACATCTTACCCTCGCCAAAGAGCTTTCCTACCTGCTCCATAGCCGGCATGAGATACTCGTCAATAACGCCAAGCGGAGTGCCTGCCTTTTGGTATGCCTCAAGAGTATCTGCATCAATAGAATCTGTAATGCCCTTGAGCATAGCAAAGGCGATACGATCCTTGAGCGTGGTAGGCATCTCGACCTTCTTCTCAGGTGCCTTACCACCATTAGCCTCTTTCTTCGCATCAAGCTCTTCCTTGAGTTTTGTGGCAAACTCAATAAGGCGTTCTGAGGCATTCTCCTCCCCATTTAAGGGGGATTGAGGGGTTCTGTTGAGAATAACATCCTCCACGTATGTCCTCATAGGCTCTTCTATCTCGTCGTAGATAGTGAGCATGGCAGGGTTCACGATACTCATGTCAAGTCCTGCCTTGATAGCGTGATAGAGGAATACCGAGTGCATAGCCTGACGAACAGGGTTATTGCCTCGGAAAGAGAAGCTCAGATTACTTATACCGCCCGACATGTGCACCTCTGGCATCTCCTCGTGAATGGTGCGACAAGCCTCTATGAATGCTCGTCCGTAGTCATCATGCTCTGGCATACCAGTTGCCACAGCAAGCACGTTAGGGTCGAAAATGATATCCTCGCCCGGGAAATCTATATCGCGAAGCAGCTTATATGCCCTTCGTGCCACTTCCACTTTTCTCTCGTATGTGTCTGCCTGTCCTTTCTCGTCAAAGAGCATAACGACCGTTGCAGCACCCATAGAGTGGATGTATCGGGCTTTCTTCAGGAACTTCTCCTCACCCTCTTTCAGCGAGATAGAGTTTATGATGCTCTTACCTTGAACACATTGTAATCCTGCCTCGAGAATCTCCCACTTTGAGGAGTCTATCATGATAGGCACCTTGGCAATCTCCGGCTCTGATGCTATGAGATTGAGGAAGGTGGTCATAGCTTTCACGCCCTCAATCAAACCATCGTCCATACATACGTCTATGACTTGTGCGCCGGCATCTACCTGAGCTCGGGCTATTGACAATGCCTCTTCGTAGTTTTCTGCCTGAATAAGTTTCTTGAACTTAGCCGAACCAGCCACATTTGTACGCTCTCCGATATTCACAAAGCCTGTGTTCTCGTCAAGGAGAAGTGGCTCAAGACCTGAGAGGGTGCAGCGAGGAAAGACCCTCTCTCCGCTCTCCCCTAAAGGGAGAGAACCGCTATCGCCTTTCAAGTCTCCCTTTAAGGGAGATTTAGAGGGTCTCGGCTTAAACTCTTTTGCTACCTCTGCTATCGCCTTGATATGTGCCGGGGTTGTTCCGCAGCATCCGCCATAGATATTGATAAGCCCCTCGCTCATAAACTCCCTTGCCGAGTCAGCAAATGTCTCTGGAGTCTCGTCATAGCCACCCATCACGTTTGGCAGACCGGCATTAGGATGCACGCTTACCGGACATGGAGCTACCTCTGCAAGGCGCTTGAGCCAAGGCTTCAACTGACGGGCACCAAAGGCACAGTTCAGACCTATGCTTATCAGATTGCCATGTGTGAGAGAAGCCACGTATGCCTCTACCGTCTGACCAGAAAGCGTTCTTCCAGAGGCATCGGCAAGAGTACCGCTCGCCATGATAGGAACATCGATACCTCGCTCTTCTTCCACATTCATCACAGCCTTGATAGCAGCCTTGGCATTAAGGGTATCGAAGATAGTCTCAACAAGGATGACGTCCGCACCTCCGTCAAGAAGTCCGCGAACACAATCCGTATAGGTCTCAACAAGGTCTTGGAAAGTAACCTCTCGGGCAGCAGGATTATTTACATCTGCCGACATTGAGGCTGTCTTGTTCGTAGGGCCCATAGAGCCAGCCACAACTGTCCACTTTCCACTCTCTTCTTTACACTTTGCAGCTACCTCTGCAGCTGCCTTCGCAATGTCATACACCCTGTCCTCCAATCCATAGTCGGCAAGCGAATAGCGATTACAGTTGAAGGAGTTTGTCTCGATGATATCAGCACCGGCATTTATATAGTCGCGATGCATCTGCTTGATAGCCTCCGGTTTCGTTATGCACAGCACATCATTACACCCCTTTAAAGGTTGGGGGTGATTGCTGAATACCGTGCCACAAAAATCATCCTCTGTAAGCCCTAATTGCTGAAGATAAGTACCAGTTGCACCATCGAGAATAAGGATGCGCTCACGCATCTTCTCAAGAATATCTTTGCGAGTATGTGTCATCAAGGTGCAAAATTACTCAATTTTCTTGTTATGTGCAAATTATTTGTAGAAAATACCATGTTTTAGTGAAAATTAAGGTAAGGCGTTTATATCCGTTAGTAATCTTTCTATGAAAGATATTCTTTCATTTCTGTTAATGCCTGTTTTAAAGGCTGCAATTCTTTTATCTCATCTGTTAATGTCCAAATCTTACCTGTTTTCTTCCAATAATATTCAAGTTTATGTTAACGTCAGTTCGACGAATTGCTTCGTGATCAGCTTTGCGAAGAACTTGCTGATACAGCCTGCAAGGCTAACAAGCTAATAGCCTAGGGCATCGCCCTAGGTACATTGAAGTTGTCAATTTCGCCCTGTAAGGGCAAAAGCATTAAATTCATGTTAGGGCTTTTGCCCTTTCAGGGCGTAGTTTCCCTATTGAACCAATACCACAGGGCGTTGCCCTGGGCTAAGAGCAAACCTTGCCCTTTGGCTTTCCCTTCGGCCGCCGACCTCTTCGACGTTCAGGGCGCAAGCCAACAAAACAATTTTTCGCAAAGCTCATCAAGCTATGCAAGTTCTTCGCAAGGCTCATCAAGTTGAAACGAGTCGGCGAACTCACGTTAATTAAAAATATTTTTCTATGAAAGTTAGCATAATAACAAATATTTTTTCTATCTTTGCACTCAGAAATCTAAATTCTAAACAATAAAAATACTATGTACGATAAAGAACGGGGACTATACATAGCCCATTGCGCCAATGGAGCGCTTTCTATTACAGGTAAGATGGCAAACCGCCACGGACTTATTGCCGGTGCTACCGGTACTGGTAAAACCGTTACGCTTCAAGTGATGGCTGAAACCTTCTGTCAGGCTGGTGTGCCTTGTTTCATGGCTGATATGAAAGGCGACCTCTCTGGTATTTCTCAGGTAGGAAAGATGAGCGGATTCATAGAGAAACGTATGCCGGAATTCGGTATTGAGAATCCTGATTTCCAAAGCTGTCCTGTACATTTCTTCGATGTATTTGGTGAACAGGGGCATCCTATGCGTGCTACTATCTCGCAGATGGGACCACAACTGCTCAGTCGATTGATGCAGCTTAACGAGACACAGGATGGTGTGCTGAATATCGTGTTCCGTATTGCCGACGAGCGCGGACTTCTCCTTATTGACCTCAAGGATCTGCGTTCTATGCTCGACTGGGTTTCTCAGCATGCCAAGGAATATACCACTAAGTACGGCAATATCTCAACACCTACTATCGGTGCTATCCAGCGTGCCCTCTTGCAACTTGAGAATCAGGGTGCTGACAAGTTCTTTGGAGAGCCTTCTTTCGATATCTACGACCTTATGCAGACCGAGGACGGAAAGGGAGTTATGAACGTATTGGCTGCCGACAAACTGATGATGCAGCCAAAGCTCTATTCTACCTTCCTGTTGTGGCTCTTGAGCGAGCTTTACTCAACCCTTCCAGAAGTTGGCGACCTGCCTCTGCCAAAACTCGTATTCTTCTTCGACGAGGCACACATGCTCTTCGACGGCACCTCAAAGGCTCTCTTGGATAAGATTGAGCAGGTTATCCGACTCATCCGTTCAAAGGGCGTGGGAATCTACTTCATCACCCAGAGTCCTACGGATATTCCAGAAAACATACTTGGTCAGTTGGGCAACCGCGTACAGCATGCTTTGCGTGCCTATACCCCTAAGGATCAGAAGGCTGTGAAGACGGCTGCCGATACCTTCCGCGCTAATCCTGACTTCAAGACCGATGAGGCTATCATGAACCTCGAAACTGGTGAGGCTTTGGTTTCTTTCCTCGACGAGAAGGGTGCCCCAAACATGGTGGAGAGAGCAAAGATCCTGTTCCCGCTTTCACAGATTGGTGCTGTAACAGATGGCCAGCGTCTTGACATCATCAAGATGAGTCGCATCTATGGCAAATACGACAAGCCGATAGACCGTGAGAGTGCCTTCGAGGTGCTTATGGCTGAGGCTGAACAGCAGTTAGCCGAGCAGCAGGAAGAGGCGGCAGCTAATGAGGAGGCAAAAACAGCCGGAAAAACAGCCAAGGAAGAGAAGAAAAAGCCTGGTATGATGTCTAAGGTGCTCAAGGCTGTTTTAACGGCTATAACCTCTACTTTTGCCGCTATTCTCGGCACTTACGTTAGCGACAAGGTGACGGGCAAGAAAACCAAGTCGAGAACCTCTACAACTGGTCGTGTAGCCAAGAACGCCACAAGTGCTGCTACCCGCACCATTACTAAGGAGCTCACCCGCGATATCTTAGGCAATCTTGTCAAGTAATTATCCCGAGGTTTTATCTTGTTTTATCCCGAATCTTTATTTTGTTTTATCCCGAGTTTTTCGAATTATTCGAATTATTCGGGATAAATTATTATTGGTGTCCTGTAAAAACAAAAACCAGAAAAACCCCAATCAATTAACAATTAATAATTAACGTGAGTTCTACGACTTGCTTTTGCTTGGTGAGCCATAGCGAACAATTCAATGTAAACGCATCTCCGATGCTGAACTGACAATAATTTTTCGCAAGGCTCAACAAGCTAAAGCAAGTTCCCAATCTTACCAATCTTTTACCAATAAAAAACTGGGCTTGCGCCCTGAGATGTGTTTTTTGAAAGTAAATTCTAAGAAAATTAAACCAGTAAATTAATTTACTGATAAAATTTATTGCCTCACGTTACAATATCAGTCTGGAAGGCTGTACCTGATTAGCGATGTACTGCCCTCCAGGCAGTTAGATGGGGTTGGCATTATATCCCCGCACATCCTCGTTTCACTCATATGTACGGGGTTACTAATGGTGTTGCCTTCCAGGCAATTCCATATTTGCGAAAGTCGAATACTAATTTTTCGTTTCTTTCGTGTTTTCCGTGTTCAGAATAATTTTTCGCGAAAGATTTGCGAGGGGGGGGTGCACTTTGCCATTATTTTAGGTGTAACATACTGAAAATCAAATAATAAAGATGAGTGCACCCCCCTTAAAAAGGAGGTGTTTTTTAGGGGGGGGTGCACGCTGTGTAAAATGTTGATAATCAATACATAAAAGCTGAAAAATCGCGAAAGTGTACCCCCCCTCTACAAACTCTTTGAATTTTTTTATTCTCGTTGATATTTTCTCTTCTCTAACCCCCCTATTGCCATATAGCGAAAGGGCAAAAAAATCCCTACTCCGAGGGGGAGTAGGGAAAAATTCATAATATGTTAAGTATTATCTGTACATAACGCCACGAATCATAAGACCTGCAGCACGTTCTCCATTGAAAAGATTTCCTGACTCAGAAGCTACTACATCCACTTTAAGAGCTTTGGCCTTATAGGAATCAGCTGACTCTGATGCTAAGTTTCGAGTCCAATAATAACCATATGTTGTATTTTTGGGATTATCATTACTTTCGCTTTCCTTACTTCTAAACCTATAGCCTTTAAGAGGAAGTATAATATAATGCCCAGTAGTCCTATTCTTGAACTTATATTTGGTATTATTACTACCAGCAGCAGGTCCGGCAACCAAAGGTCTGTCTGAATGCACAAACTGATTATTCTTGTCAATAGTAGTAGAAGAATTTATCAACGTCTCAAAATCAGCCGAAGTTGGAATTCTCCATTTTCCATTAGACTTTTGGTAAGCAGCATCATCTGCGACTTCCAATACAGTTTTACCATCGGTTACTCCAGAGCCCCAGTCAGTAATGGTACCACCACCATAAGTACTATATGAATTATATTTGAGCAACAAACCATATTGGGTACGTTGAAAAATCCCCGCAATGTAATAACTATAAATAAACTCGTAACGATTTTCTGCATCGGCCGCATCATTTAATGCGCCTGGACCAAGTCCGTATTTATAACATCTCTTATTCAAATTTTTAGTAATGTCACTATTGCTTGAACCTTCGCCAATACCATAGTCATAATACCAAGAATAATATTTACATTTATCAACTTTAGTTTGATTAGCTTTTACAGAAGTCTCACCCCAAGAATAGAATGAATTCTCATCAGTAAAGCCATCATCATAAATATTCTCAACACACCACAAAATAGACTTGCCTTCAGAATTGGTAAGTCCGAGATCCACATAAGCCTCTTTAGCACAAGCCTGTGCAGTAAATGAACCGAGGTTTATGATTTCTGATTTGCCAATAGTATAGTTCGCTTTAGTATTGCTACGCTCATAAATAGCCCCATCCTCTGTATTCTCGAATGTAAGCGTAAAGCCGCCAGTCAAAGTGGCAGGAAGAACAGAAATGTAATAAACACCTGTAGCAAGGGCAGAACCATCAGAATTGCTAATGACAATCTCACTACTACCACCAGATGTGATACTTGGTGTTCCGATAGTACCATCATCACCAATAGAAGCGGTAAATGTTCCTGCTATATTTTCACCATTAATAGCCTTGAAATGAATCTTGCGAATTGCAAAATTAGCATAGTTGTTATCTGCAAGATTAATCTTTATCAAAGACATCGCATTCTTGAGCTTAAAAGTATTCTCAGTAGTGTAACCTGTCATGAAATGATACTCAGGATGGAATCCTGCGGTATAATCCACTAAGGCAGAAGGTATTGTAGCAGAAATTGTTGCAGAACCATTACTTGCTGTAAGGGTTGGCGCACCAGTTCCTGTTAAGGTAGAGCAATATAGAGCAAAGAACTTATCGCCTGCATTTTTGGTAATAGTTCCATCAAAAACTCCTTGACGTTGACCTACGTATTCATTACTTTTCAGATCGAAGAGAGCATTAGCTGGGGTAGTAGCATTATAGATATGCAACTGATCACCAGATGACCATACCGGGTATGGAACGTCAGCATCAGTAATCAACGTGGTACGAGTAGCCTTTGAAGAGCCAGAATTGCCTGTCTCTATGGTTGCTGAGAAACTCGTAGATGTGTTTTCTACTGGTGTCAAAGACTCGGTTGTGTCCTTGTCATCATCAGAAGAGCAGGCAACCAAAGCTATGGCTGCAAATGCCCAAATAGATTGCTTTATGTAATTCATCTTATTAAATCTCCTTAGTTTATTCCCATCCGTCACGAACTGTAAATCCCTGCATTCCGTCATCCTCTTGTTGGCTCTGAGGATTCTCCTTTGCAGGTACTGTGAATGATTCAGCAATCATCTGTGCAGTCTTCAACTGATGAAATTTCATAGTTGGTTCTTCATACTTTTTCATAAGTGCAAAATTTTTAAGTGTTTATTTATGATTTATTTTTTTCGGGGTTATTAATTTCGGCGTATAGAAAACCCATTTTTAAAAATCGGTTTTCTGAGTACAAAGTTATATATTTTTGTATATATTTCCAAGAAAATGGACGAAAAATTGCTTTTTTAGTGTGTATTTCTAACAATTATCTATGAATTTTGCTGTTTTTCTTATAAAATAGCACTAATTTCTTAGTTTTTTTGCGTTTTTTCTTAGAATACTGAAAGGAAGGGAGATACGGAAATGCTCGCTTGCGCGAGGGTGGGTTTTGGAAAGCAAATTGGAAATAAATTAACGTCAGTTCGACGACTTGCTTTAGCTTGGTGAGCCATAGCGAACAATTCAATGTAAACGCATCTCCGATGCTGTACTGACAATAATTACCAATCTACGCAATCTTTTTCCAATAAAAAACTGGGCTTGCGCCCTGAGATGTGTTTTTTGAAAGTAAATTCTAAGAAAATTAAACCAGTAAATTAATTTACTGATAAAATTTATTGCCGCTGCTGTTAGGTCAATTTATCGAACTGACGTCAGATTTATCATTCTTATGCTCATATTAAGCGTTATTCATCATCAAACAAATAAGTGAAGAGGTTCACTCTTCACTTATTTGTTATAGCTATTCGAGAATGTTATTTATTCATAAGTGGTTGTGCCCACTCTGGAATATCATCTGTATATTGTTTGAAAACCTTACCTTCAGTCATTCTAAAGAGAAGTTGGGGTAGGTGGTCTTCTATAGAGTTGTCGTAAATGTATGCACGATCAACAAATTCTATTGCTTCACATGCGTTTTCAAGAGACTTGAAATAGCGTGATATAATCTTTGAAATGGGGACTTCATGCCCACCTTCAAGGTATCTTTTAGTGATGCGTGAAACGTTGATTTTTGGATTACTTGTGCAGACAAAGAAGAAACGGATAAAGAACCCTGATTCGTGTGCCTTACGTAGAAATTCAAGCTTCTCATCAGAAGAGAAAACGGTTTCAAATACAAAGTCTCTCTTTTCGTTTAGACACTTATATCGAAGGTCTGTTGCGTATCTTGCTGCTTTGAGAACGGCTTCTGGAGAGTTCCAATCGCCAAACTGTTCTTGTGCGATATTGTCGGGGTTAATATATAGACTCCCTTCCGACCATTCGTTTGCTAATAACTGAATGGTCGTTGATGTCTTGCCAGAGCCGTTAGGCCCTGCTACAACACATAGGGTGGGAAGTCTTTTGCTTGTCATGTTTTTTGCTGCTTTTGTCTGCGACGTGCCACGTTATTTTCCATTTCTCTGAAACGGCGTTTAATCTCGTTCTCAGCTTTAATCGTTGACTGACGTGCAGTTTCTTGAACGCCAAGCATGATTGCATGGAGCATCTCGTCCGTTGGTTCTTCGGAAGAGTTAAGACGATATGATCTGAGTTCCTTTTGTGTCATTGTGGTTTATTTTGTGATTAGTTTTATGAAATTCTGAATATTCATAATTTCAACTTTTGGCCATGGAATTGTTTTAAGTGGGTTGAAATCCTTATCGTTTGTAACAATTAGCTCTGCGTTAGATGCAATAGCACAATCAACAAACTTGTTATCGTCTGCATCGCCTGGAAGAAGTCGAAAATGAACGTATGAGTTTTGCATTGTTGTAGTTGTGAGAGTAGCTATTGCTTCTACAACATTGTGCGCTATCTCTGCGGATGAATATTCACAGAGTTTTTCCTCATATTCTTCAAGAATATCTGTATTTACACACAGATTTATCTGGCCTGCCATCACGTCAGTCCATATTTTGTGGTATGGGCTTTTGGACGGTAGGTATTGCAAAAGGCAGTTTGTATCAAGAACGATGTAACGCATAGCGGTAAGGAGTTCTCATCTTTGTATTACCCCATTTTTCGATGGTGGTTTCTGATATCTCACCTTTATCCCACATAGCATCTATCGCCTTTTGAGCTTTTTCTGCAAAATAGCGAGCGAGTAGATTGCGGAAATCAAGATACTCTTCCTCTGTGTTTATTCCTTGAATAACATTGAGGGCATCCAGTCGTGCCATTTCGTTATAACTCATATTTTGTCCTTTTAAGGTTTATTCATTGTCTTTTTGTTTACTTTCGCTTGCAAAAATAATGTTTTATTTCCATACTTGCAAGAAAAGTGTTCAGAAAATGAAAATATTCAAGCGTCAGAATTATTTTATGAACACGAAAAATACAAATGAAACGAAAGGTTTTTCGTATTTTCTGTGTATTCCGTGTTCAAAAAACTCAGCGACTTAGCGTCTTAGCGTTCTAAAAATTTAATTTTTTGGAACAAATTTTCTGGTCATCGTGAACAATTTTTGTTCCGCAAAGGCAGCTTGCTGCCATTAATTTTTGCTTATTGTTAATGCGCTTCTAACCAGTTGCTGCCCCAACCGCAGTCGGCAATCAGGGGAACTCGCAGAGTAGCAGCATTTTGCATCTCTTCAAGTACAATTTGTTTCACGTGAAACTTTTCTTCTGGGAGTACGGAGAAGTTAAGTTCGTCGTGTACCTGTAGTATCATTTTTGAGCGTATGTTCTCTTTCTTGAAACGCTCGTAGATGCGTATCATAGCAATCTTGATGATATCGGCTGCTGTGCCCTGGATAGGTGCGTTGATGGCATTTCGCTCGGCAACGGCACGTACTGTTCCGTTGTGGGAGGTGATATCGGGGAGGTATCTGCGACGATGATACAAGGTCTCTGCATAGCCTTTTTCAGCCACTCGCTTCTTGCTGTCTTCCATGAATTGCTGTACGCCCGGGAAGGTCTCGAAATAGCCGTCAATCAGGGCTTTAGCCTCTGCTCGGTCAATACCCATGTTTTGTGCCAAACCGAAGACGGAGATGCCGTAGATAATGCCGAAGTTAGCACGTTTTGCCTTGGCTCGCTCGTCCTTTGTAACCTCTTCAATAGGCTTATGGAAAATCTTGGCTGATGTGGCTGCGTGGATATCGGCATCGCTTGTGAATGCCTCGATCATATTCTCGTCGCCCGACATAGAAGCCATGACGCGAAGCTCGATCTGCGAGTAGTCGGCAGAGAAGAATTCCTGTCCTTCTTCTGGTATGATGGTCTTGCGTATCTCCTTGCCATCCTCACCACGAACAGGTATGTTCTGGAGGTTAGGATCAGAGGATGAGAGTCTGCCTGTTGTGGTGACACATTGGTTGAATGATGTGTGTATGTGTCCGGTACGTGGATTTATCAGTTTAGGCAACGCATCTACGTAAGTGCCAATGAGTTTCTTCAATCCGCGATAGGTCAGGATTTTCTCTACGATAGGGTGCTTGCTGCTTAGTTGCTGAAGCACTTCCTCGGAGGTCTGATACTGTCCTGTCTTTGTCTTCTTTGCCTTGTCAATGATCTGTAGTTTTCCGAAGAGGATATCGCCAACCTGACGGGGAGAGGATATGTTGAATTCCTGTCCGGCAAGTTCGTAGATTTCCTTCTCAAGCTGAAGCATACGCTCGTTGAAGGTAAGGCGGACTTCATCGAGGGCTTTTGTGTCGAGCTTGACACCGGTATATTCCATATCGGCAAGGATAGGGACGAGAGGCATCTCGATGTTATGGAACAGTTCCACGGCTCCAACCTCCTTGAGCTTTGGTTCGAGCACGTTCTTCAGTCGCAAGGTGATATCGGCATCTTCTGCTGCATAGTTGCAGATCTCGGCAGGGGAGAGGTCGCGCATGTTTCTTTGTCTTGGACCTTTCGGACCTATGAGTTCTTCGATGTGGATGGTCTGATATTTCAGAAGAGTCTCTGCCATATAGTCCATATTGTTCTCGCGACCCGGGGTGATGAGATAGTGAGCTATCATCGTGTCCCAAAGAGGAGCTTTGACCTCAATTCCGTAATTTTTCAGTACTTCAATATCGTACTTAGAATTTTGACCAATTTTTACAATATTTTCACTTTCATAAACATCCTTAAAAATGTTTACAATTCTTAACGCTTCTTCACGTTTTGCCGGAACAGCAACGTAATACGCCTCTTTTTCCTTCAAAGCAAAACTTAAACCCACTAATTCCGCGTCGATAGCGTTAATTGAGGTGGTTTCGGTGTCGAATGCCACTTCTTTGTTTGTAACAATGAGTTCAGAAAGTTTTCGTGCATCTTCTTCTGTTTCAATAAGATGATATTTTGCACCAGATGTTTTAAAAGTTTCGAAAGAAGGGTTTTCGAAAAAGCCTTGACCGCTCGCCGTGGATTCTTCAAAAAGATTCAGTTGCATATTCACAACTTTTGGTTTTTGGACCGTTTTTTTCAGAATGCGATCGGCAAGTGACTTAAATTCCAAATCTGTAAAAATTTCACGAAGGCGGTTTTCGTCAGGTTCGGAAACTTTCATCTCATCGAATGAGATTGATACGGGAACATCTTGTCGGATGGTGGCAAGGAACTTTGACATCTTTATGTCTTCTCTTGCACCTTCAACTTTTTCGCGCATCTTTCCCTTGATCTGGTCGGTGGAGGAGAGGAGGCCTTCGATGCTGCCAAACTCCTTGATGAGTTTCACGGCTGTCTTTTCTCCCACTCCTGGACAGCCAGGGAAGTTATCTGATGAATCGCCCATGAGTCCTAAGAGGTCGATGACTTGGGCGGTATTATCTATTCCGTATTTCTCACACACCTCCTTAGGTCCCATGATGTCGTAGCCACCACCATGACGAGGACGATACATGAACACGTTGTCGGTAACGAGTTGGGCATAGTCCTTATCGGGCGTAACCATATAGGTTTGCATTCCCTCAAGGTCAGCCTTGTGAGCTATTGTTCCTATGATGTCGTCTGCCTCAAAGCCGTCAACCTGAAGGATAGGAATATGAAAGGCGTTGAGAATATCCTTGATGATAGGTATAGACATTTTGATGTCTTCCGGAGTTTCTTGACGCTGTGCCTTATAGGCAGGAAAAGCCTCATGACGGAAGGTCTTTCCGTGGTCGAAGGCTACGGCAAAATGTGTTGGTTTCTCTTTCGTAAGAACTTCGTTAAGCGTATTGCAGAAGCCCATGATGGTGCTTGTGTTCATACCCTTGGAGTTGATACGTGGAGCATTGATGAATGCGTAATAGCTACGGTAGATAATTGCGTAGGCATCTAATAGGAATAGTTTGTCCATATCTGTTTATTCAACTTTTGCGAAGCTCAAGTTGAAGGTTATGAGGTTTGTAGGTTTTAAGGTTTTTAGGTCGGTAAGTTATTAGCGGTGCTGACCTTCTAACCTCTAACCTTCTACTCTCTTAACCCATGAAGTAGAGCTTGCGATACTTCATTTCTAGTATATATTTCTGCAAAATTAATAATAAAAAATTAAAAACTCGTATAACTTTCTTTGAAAACCAAATTATTTATGTAATTTTGTAACAAATTTCAGAACAATGGATTATTTATCACTAATTCGTAAACCAATTGATACTGAACTTCAGGAGTTCATAAGTCTTTTCAACGACTCTCTTTCACATACTGACGGTATGCTCGAAACTGTTCTCGACCATATACGTAAGCGTGCAGGAAAGCGTATGCGCCCTATGCTCATTCTCCTTACTGCCAAATGCTTTGGAGAGGTGAATGAATCAACTCAGAGAGCGGCCGTAGGACTTGAGCTTCTGCATACGGCATCGCTTGTTCATGATGATGTTGTGGATGAATCGGGAGAGCGTCGCGGACAGAAATCGGTTAATGCTCTTTACGATAATAAGGTAGCCGTATTGGTTGGTGACTATATCCTTTCAACGGCTCTTCTCAACGTGTCTCTTACCGGTTCTCAGCCTATCGTTTCATACCTTGCGCGTCTTGGTCAGACGCTTGCAAACGGAGAGATTCTTCAGCTTACAAGCAACGGTGGTGAGACTATCTGCGAAGAGACATATTACGAGGTTATAAAGCAGAAGACAGCTGCTCTTTTCGAGGCTTGCTGTGCTATGGGTGCTATGAGCGCCGGAGCTTCAGAGGAGGATATTATTGCGGCTCGTGAGTTTGGACAGAAGCTTGGTATCATCTTCCAGATTCGTGATGATATCTTTGACTATTACGATTCTCCTGAGATTGGTAAACCAACGGGTAATGATATGGCAGAAGGAAAGCTTACCTTGCCTGTTATCCATGCTGTTCTTTCAACTCAGAATCCTGATATGCTTTCTATCGCATACAAGGTAAAACAGCATGAGGTTACGAAGGAAGAGATTGCTCAGCTTGTTGCTTTCACGAAGGAGAATGGCGGTATAGAATATGCCAAAGATACAATGGAAAGATTGCGTGAAGAGTGCCTTTCATTTGTTGAGGATAGGGTAGGAGATGAAGCCCTTAAAACCTCTTTTACCGCTTATGTGGATTATGTGATAGGGAGAAAACTATAAAGCCCACCCAGGCCCTCCCAAAGGGAGGGATGCGATATAGTAATGCCGCTTATGGTAGTTCGTTGTGAACCATTCCATAAGCGGCATTTTTTATGTTGCGTTTAAGCGAAATTACTATAAAACATCCTTCCCTTTGGGAATGCTTGGTTAGGCTTTTGGGAATGCTTGGTTAGGCTTTAGAAGAACTTTATCTCCTCTCCCTCTATCTCAGAGAGAAGGAGGTTAGCGAGTCTTGAAGTACCGAGACGGAGGTATTTGTTTGTGAGCCATTTCTCTCCCAGAACCTCTTTTACGATGGTGTAATAGATGATAGCATCCATAACGGTATTGAGGCCGCCAGCAGGCTTGAAACCAATCTGAATACCTGTCTTTTCGTAGTATTCCTTGATAGCCTGACACATCACATATGCAGCCTCTGGAGTTGCGCTTATCTTCTCCTTGCCTGTACTTGTCTTGATGTAATCAGCACCGGCATACATAGCAAGAATAGAAGCCTTCTTTATGTTGCTTGCAGTTCCCAGGCATCCTGTTTCGAGAATAACCTTCATAGGAACATTCTCTCCGCAGATAGCTTTCAGCTCGCCTATCTCATCGCATACGCCCTCGATATCTCCGCTAAGGAACTTGCCCACAGGCATCACGATATCGATCTCTGTGGCGCCGTCTTTTACTGCAAGGGCCGTCTCTGCCACCTTTACCTCAATACGCGCCTGAGAGCTCGGAAATGAGCCGGAAACGCAGGCTATCTCTACGCCTTCTACTTCGAGCGTGTCCTTTACTATCTCTGCAAAGCAAGGATATACGCAGATTGTGGCAACGTGAGGTAGGTTAGGGTACTCGTTGTCGAAAGCATTTACTCGTTCTGTGAATGCCATAACAGAAACATCGCTGTCGGTTGGTTTCAGGGTGGTGAGTTCTATGCTTCCGAAGAGGAATTTCTTAACGTCAAGAGTGTCGTTCTCCGGCACTTTTGTAGCGATGATATCTCTTACCTTTGCCTTGATATCGGCATCGTTGAGCTCGCAATTATACTGAGATAATGCCTGCTCGTACTTTGATTTTTCTTTGATTTCCATCTTTACTCTATCTACTTTTTACTTTAATCTTTATACTTTACTCTTTACTCTTTAAACTTTACTCTCTAAAATCTATTCCTTATTCTTCGTATCCATACAGATTGTGACAGGTCCGTCATTCAGCAATTCTACCTTCATATCAGCCCCGAATTCACCTGTCTCTATATGTTTGCCCGTCTCTGTCTCTAAAGCCTTGCAGAACGCTTCATAAAGGGGAATAGAGATGTCGTGTGGAGCAGCTTTCAGCCATGAAGGTCGATTGCCTTTCTTGTAGCTTGCCATAAGGGTGAATTGAGACACTACAAGACAGTTGCCGTCAACATCCATCACGGAACGGTTCATAACGCCGTTCTCGTCGTTGAAAATACGTAGCTTGGATATCTTACCCACGAGCCAGTCGATGTCCTCTTGTGTGTCGTCTGACTGTACCCCAAGAAGAATCAGAAGGCCTTGTTCTATCTTTCCTTTTACCTCTCCGTCAATAGTGACGGATGCATGCTTTACTCTTTGTATTACAGTTCTCATGTTGCAAAGATAATAAAAAAAACGAAGAGTGAAGAACGAAGAGTGAAGAATTTGAGTTTGTATTGTTGTTTGAGGTCATTAGTCTCTCTTTTTACGATAAAAAACTAACTTAAATTCTTCACTCTTCACTCTTAGTTCTTCACTAAAACAGTCCGAGTCCTTCCTTGACGATTCTCGCCTTTGCCTTGCCTATAACTTCTGCTATTGCATCCTCGTTAGCCTCCTTGATTCTCTTGACGCTCTTGAAGGTCTTTAAGAGGGTTTCCTTCGTCACTTTGCCTATGCCCTTGATATCGTCAAGCTCCGAGTGTAAAGCGTGCTTAGAGCGCTTGTCTCGGTGGAAGGTTATAGCGTATCTGTGAACCTCGTCTTGAAGCTGTGTGAGTACGTGGAATAGTTCGCTATTGGTCTTTAGCTGTATGGTCTTTGGAGGGAATCCGAAAAGCAGTTCGTTAGTATGGTGCTTATCGTTTTTTGCCAGACCGGCAATAGGGATGTTAAGATGCAGAGTGTCCTCTACAATCTCTCGAACAACATTCATCTGACCAATACCTCCATCGCATACGATAAGGTCCGGGTAACGTATGTCCTCGTTCTCTGGATCCTGTTCTTTTTCTTCTTTTATTCTGCCGTATCTTCTCAAAACAACCTCCTGCATAGAGGCATAGTCGTCAGGACCTGTAACGGTCTTTATATTGTACTTGCGATAGTCTTTCTTTGAAGGCTTCATACCCTTGAAGACAACGCATCCCGCAACGGCATCCGTACCCGAAATATTAGAGTTATCAAAGGCCTCTATCTGGTACGGCATCTTGTCTAATCCGAGCTTCTCTTGCAGTTCCTTAATCAAGCGCACAGACTTCTGTTCAGGATTAAGCTTATCAGCCTGTTTAAGGCGGTCAAAACGGTATTGTTTACAGTTCATCTGCGACAGCTCCAGCAAGTGCTTCTTATCGCCTCTTTGGGGCACAAAAAGTATGGCGTTCGGGATGGTCCATTCCATCTCCATAGGCACTATTATTTCCTTTGCTGTAGAGTGGAATCTGTCGCGTATCTCTGGTATTGCCTGAAGAAGCAGTTCCTCGTCTGTCTCGTCAAGTTTACGCTTGTATTCAAATGTGAAACTTTGGTTTATTGTACCATTCGTAACGTGCAGATAATTGATGAATGCGTTATGCTTGTTTTCATCATCGTCGATGCTGAAAACATCTACATCTGTTATGGTATGGGATACTACTTCGCTCTTGGCACAGAACTGGTCGATGAGAAGGTATTTCTGCTTTAATACCTCGGCCTCTTCGAATTTCATCTCCTCGGCTTTCTGCATCATCTGCTCGTAGATTATCTTGCTTAGTTCTCGGGTGTTTCCTTTAAGAATCTCCCTTGCCATGCGTATATTCTCCTGATATTCGTCGTAGGACTGCTTGTTGATGCAAGGCGCGCCACAGTTCTTTATATGGTATTCCAGGCAAGCCTTGTATTTGTTTTGCTCGATTCCTTCGCGTGTTATAGGCATTCTGCAAGTACGGGGATGGTAAAGCTTCTTTATTAGCTCTAGAATGGTGTACATAGAGCCTATATGGGAGTAAGGACCATAAAACGTACCAAACTTACGGTTTATCTGCCTTGTCTTGAAGATACGAGGGAATAATTCGTTGGTTACAACGATGCTTGGGTATGTTTTTCCGTCTTTGAGGAGAACATTGTATCTTGGATTGTATTTCTTTATAAGGGAGTTTTCGAGCAATAGGGCATCTTCCTCAGTATTTACTACGGTATAGGTTATGTTGTGTATCTTACTAACCAATACTTTTGTTTTGAATCTATCGACTTCCTTGTGGAAATAGGACGAAACTCTGCGCTTTAGGTTCTTTGCCTTTCCTACGTATATAATAGTTCCCTCGGAATCGTAATATTGGTACGACCCCGGCTTCTCGGGCATTGACAGAACAATACTCTTTAATTTTTCGAGTCTGGCTATGTTCTCTTCTTTTGTCATGACTAATGTTTCACGTGAAACACGACATTCTTTAAAGTTCTAAATATCAATAATTTACCGATGTTACGAACGTAACACTATGATGTGAAACTTCGGTGTTTTCGGGATTTTTGTGTTTAGACTTTAATGCTGTCCTACAATAAAAAAGCCTCCCTGTAGGGGAGGTTATGATAGAGTCTTATACGACCATAAGCGTTGAGATCTCAGCATCAGTATCGGCGAAAACATCGCGACCATGTAGTCCTTCGATGGTGAGTTCTATGATGAAACTGATGTAAATCTTCTTTGGGTTGAATTTCTTCACCAATTCGTATGCTGCTCGCATACTTCCGCCCGTTGCAAGGAGATCGTCGTGGATTAGAACAACGTCTTTTTCGCCGATAGAATCGCTAATCATGCAAATAGTATCTTTGCCGTATTCCTTGGTGTAATCGTATGAAATCACGTTTCCTGGCAGTTTTCCCGGCTTGCGTGCCATTACAAAGCCTGCGTTCAATTCTGAGGCTACTACAGGACCGAGCAGAAAACCGCGGCTTTCCAAGCCTACAACCTTTGTTATTCCCTTGTCCTTGTAAATATCAACGACTTCATCGCGCATGATATGAAGACATTCGGGGTTGTTGAATAACGTGCTGATATCCTGAAACTGTATTCCAGGAATAGGAAAATCCGGAATTACCCGTAGATTCTTTAATAGGGTAGGGTTGTTCATTGCTATGATATTTTTAGTTTATATTCCTAATTATATATTAGTTGTTCCACGTGAAACATCGTCTGTTTATATGCTTCTATAGTAGGTCCGTTATACCTCCGTTCCAAGTCCGTTTCAGGTCCGTTCCATAGGAACGGTGGTTTATCTGCCCATCAAGACAAGCAAGACGTTGATGTCGCTTGGTGAAACGCCCGGAATACGTGAAGCCTGTGCAAGGGTCTCTGGATTGATGTTTTCCAGTTTCTGACGTGCTTCTGTGGAAAGACCTTTCAGTTCGCTGTAATCGAAATGCCCTTGAATACGGATGTTCTCAAGTCGGTGCATCTTTTCAGCGGCTTGTTTCTCGCGCTCGATATAACCTTGATATTTTATCTGTATCTCGGCAGTTTCGGCAATTTCCTGTCTGCGATTTGCCGGACGGTTGATAATCTCTTTCAGATGAGGTAGAGATTCTGCGAGCCATTCGATCGAGATTCCTGGACGTGCTATGAGCTCGTGGAGCTTGCATCCATAATGGAGAGGGGTAGAACCGATGCTTTCAAGAGCAGCGTTCACTTCCTTTGGCTTTACGTTGGTTCTGTTGCAGTAATCGATGATTTCTGCAATATGCTCCTTTTTCTCCTGCCACCAGGCATTTCTCTCGTTTGTGGCAACGCCAAGTGCGTAGGCACGTTCTGTGAGGCGGGCATCAGCATCATCTTGACGAAGAAGAATACGATATTCTGCACGTGAGGTGAACATACGATAAGGTTCATCAACACCTTTTGTAACCAAATCATCGATGAGAACGCCTATATAAGCCTCGTCTCTGTGAAGGATGAGAGGGTGATAGGTGCTAGGTGATGGGTGTTCGGTGTTGGTACTTCCTGCGAAGATAGCGGCATTAACACCGGCAACCAAACCTTGACCAGCAGCCTCTTCATAGCCTGTTGTTCCATTTACCTGACCGGCAAAGAACAATCCACTTACCTTCTTGCTCATCAGCGAGTGGTCGAGTTGGGTAGGGTCAAAGTAATCATACTCTATGGCATAGCCCGGGCGATATACCTTCACATCTCTAAGAGCCGGAATCTTCTTCAGAGCCTCAAGCTGAACTTCGATAGGCATAGAACTTGAGAAACCATTTAGATACATCTCATTGGTGTTAAGTCCTTCAGGCTCAAGGAATAGCGGATGATGATCCTTGTCAGGAAATGTCACGAGTTTTGTCTCTATGGAAGGACAATAACGTGGACCAGTGGATTGTATCTGTCCGTTGAAAAGGGGCGAATCTGCAAGTCCGCTCTTAAGAGTCTCGTGTACTTCCTCGTTTGTCGTGAATGTCCAGCAAGGAAGGAAAGCGTCGTTAAGGTCTATTTTTGATTCGTCCTTGTTCAGACGCAGATATTCCTTCATATAGGAGAAGCTGTGATAGTCGTGCTCTCCCGGCTGGAGTTCTGCATCCTCAAAATGCACGGACCTCTTGTCGATTCTTACCGGAGTTCCGGTTTTCATCCTTGCAGAGCGGATGCCAAGAGCGTTAAGACATTCTGTCAGATGAGGAACTGGAAGTTCGGCACATCGTCCGCCAGGAACCATTTTCCTGCCGACGTGCATGAGTCCGTTGAGGAAAGTACCGGCTGTAATGACTACTGTCGAGGCTTTTATCTCTACACCCCAGATGGTTCTTACGCCTATAACCCTCGCCTTACCTCTTTGAGGATAGGATTTTTTTGTAATATCCTGAGCGTCAATACATTCAGAAGACTCTCCCCCTTGGGGGAGTTGGAGGGGGGCTGTTAGTATTTCCTCCACCTGATCCTGCCAGATATCGAGATTCTCAGTAGAGTCGAGCAATTCACGCCATTTCCAGATGAACTGTCCGCGGTCGCATTGAGCGCGAGGACTCCACATGGCAGGACCCTTTGAGCGATTGAGCATACGGAATTGAATGGAAGTAGCATCAGTCACAATTCCCATACCGCCACCGAGGGCATCTATTTCGCGGACAATCTGTCCCTTCGCAATACCTCCAACGGCAGGGTTACACGACATCTGTGCAATCTTGTTCATGTCCATAGTGATGAGGCAGGTTTTAGCCCCCATTCTTGCTGCAGAATGAGCAGCTTCGCAACCGGCGTGGCCACCTCCAACGACTATGACATCGTAATATAGAGTTGTCATTTTTTTTAAATTTTCTACAAAAGTAAGAAGAAATTTTGAATTTTCAAGTAGAAAAGTTTGTTTTATCACTATTTTTAATTAATTTTGCAGTCTAATTCATATTAAATTAGAAAAAAATGCTTTAATTCCTAATTCTTTTCATAGAATACATACAATCGAAAAAACTCAAAACATTATTTATAACTTTATTTAAACAACAATCATTTATGTGGTTATTTAATTCATCAATCGGAAGAAAGGTTGTTATGTCAGTAACTGGCATGGCTCTCATCCTGTTCTTAACGTTCCACATGTCAATGAATGTAGTGGCACTCTTCTCTGAGGAGGGTTACAACATGATCTGTGAATTGCTCGGTGCCAACTGGTACGCTGTAGTAGCAACAATAGGTCTTGCTGCATTGGCTGTGGCTCACATCTTCTATGCTTTCGTCTTGACAGCACAGAACCGTAAAGCACGTGGTGACAACAAGTATGCTGTTACCGACAAGCCTGCAAAGGTAGAGTGGGCATCTCAGAACATGCTCGTTCTCGGACTCATCGTAGTTGTAGGTCTTTGTCTCCACCTTTACGATTTCTGGGCAAAGATGATGCTTCAGGAGCTCATCGGTGGTGACACCATGTACGCAACAGATGGTGTTTACTGGATTCGTAACGCTTTCGCTGATCCAATTCACGTTGTGATTTACCTCATTTGGCTTGTTGCTCTTTGGTTCCACCTCACACACGGTTTCTGGAGTGCTCTGCAGACTCTCGGTTGGAATGGTAAGACATGGTTCTGCCGTTGGAAGGTTATCAGCATCGCTTACGCAACACTCCTGTTCGCAGGTTTTGCTCTTGTGGTTATCTATTTCGCTATCAGCGAGATGTGTGGTGGTAGCTGCTGCTAATTAGTTAACTAGAATCTCTAGAACCTCTAGAATGTCTAGATTATCTAGAATTTCTGGAATATCTGGAACAACTAGAAAAAATCAAAACAAAATGACTAAAGTATTAAATTCAAGAATACCAGAGGGACCAGTAGCACAGAAGTGGACCGAGTTTAAGGCACACCAGCGTCTGGTTAACCCAAAGAACAAACTGAAGCTCGACGTTATCGTAGTAGGTACCGGTCTTGCAGGTGCTTCTGCTGCTTCTTCTCTCGGTGAGATGGGCTTCAACGTACTTAACTTCTGCATTCAGGACTCTCCACGTCGTGCTCACTCTATTGCTGCACAGGGTGGTATCAATGCTGCTAAGTGCTATCAGAATGACGGTGACTCTGTATATCGTCTTTTCTACGATACAGTAAAGGGTGGCGACTACCGTGCTCGTGAGGCTAACGTATATCGTCTTGCTGAGGTTTCTAACAACATTATTGACCAGTGCGTTGCACAGGGTGTACCTTTCGCTCGTGAGTACGGTGGCATGCTCGCTAACCGTTCTTTCGGTGGTGCTCAGGTATCTCGTACATTCTACGCTAAGGGTCAGACAGGTCAGCAGCTTCTCCTCGGTGCTTACTCTTCACTTATGTGTCAGGTAAACGCTGGTAAGGTAAAGCTCTACACCCGTTATGAGATGGAAGACGTTGTTATCATCGACGGTCGTGCTCGTGGTATCATCGCTAAGAACCTCGTTACAGGTAAGCTCGAGCGTTTCTCTGGTAACGCTGTAGTTATCGCTACTGGTGGTTACGGTAATGCTTACTTCCTCTCTACAAACGCTATGGGCTGTAACTGTACAGCAGCTATCCAGTGCTACCGTAAGGGCGCTATGATGGCTAACCCTTCATACGTTCAGATTCACCCAACATGTATTCCTGTACACGGTGACAACCAGTCAAAGCTTACTTTGATGTCAGAGTCTCTGCGTAACGACGGTCGTATCTGGGTACCTAAGAACATTGAGGATGCTAAGGCTCTTCAGGCAGGTACAAAGCAGGGTTGGGATATCCCAGAGCAGGATCGTGACTACTATCTCGAGCGCCGTTACCCAGCATTCGGTAACCTCGTACCTCGTGACGTGGCTTCTCGTGCTGCTAAGGAGCGTTGTGACAAGGGCTTCGGTGTAAACAACACAGGTCTTGCTGTATTCCTCGACTTCTCTGAGTCTATCCAGCGTCTCGGTATCAACGAGATCCGTCAGCGTTACGGTAACCTCTTTGATATGTATGAGGAGATCACAGACGTTAACCCAGGTGAGTTCGTTCGCTCTGAGGGTGGTTTCGACTACTACAAGCCAATGATGATCTTCCCTGCTATCCACTATACAATGGGTGGTATCTGGGTTGACTACGAGCTTCAGACAACAATCCCTGGTCTCTTCGCTATCGGTGAGTGTAACTTCTCTGACCACGGTGCTAACCGTCTTGGTGCTTCTGCTCTTATGCAGGGTCTTGCTGACGGTTACTTCGTACTTCCTTACACAATCCAGAACTACCTCGCTGACCAGTCAATCTGGCCACGTCTCTCTACTGATATGCCAGAGTTCGACGAGGCTGAGAAGGCTGTTGACGCAGAGCTTACACGTCTCCTTAATATCAAGGGTAAGCGTTCTGTGGATTCTATCCACAAGGAGCTTGGTCATATCCTTTGGGAGCATGTAGGTATGGGTCGTACCAAGGAAGGTCTTGAGGAAGGTATCAAGCTTATCAAGGCTCTCCGTCAGGAGTTCAATACTAACCTCTTCGTTCCAGGAGCTAAGGAAGGTCTCAATGTAGAGCTTGACAAGGCTGTTCACCTCCGTGACTTCATCCTTATGGGTGAGCTTATCGCTACTGACGCCCTCCATCGTGAGGAGTCTTGCGGTGGTCACTTCCGTGAGGAGCACCAGACAGAGGAAGGTGAGGCTAAGCGCGATGATGAGCACTTCTTCTACGTAGGCGCTTGGGAGTACCAGGGCAATGATGATACAACCCCTGTACTTAACAAGGAGCCTCTTGAGTATGAGATAATCAAGGTACAAACACGTAATTACAAGAACTAAAATGGCAAATATTTCTTTCACAATAAAATATTGGAAGCAGAATGGTCCTAAGGATAAGGGTCATTTCGATGAGCGTGAAATGAAGAACATCCCAGATGATACTTCATTCCTTGAGATGCTCGATATGCTCAATGAGCAGTTGATCAGCGAGGGTAAGGAGCCTTTCGTATTCGATCATGACTGTCGTGAGGGAATCTGTGGTATGTGTTCACTCTATATCAACGGTACTCCTCATGGTAAGACAGAGACTGGCGCAACAACATGTCAGCTCTACATGCGTCGCTTCAAGGACGGTGAGACTATCGTTGTAGAGCCTTGGCGTTCAGCTGGTTTCCCAGTTATCAAGGACTGTATGGTTGACCGTTCAGCATTCGATAAGATCATCGCTGCTGGTGGTTACAACACAATCCGTACAGGTCAGGCTCAGGATGCTAACGCTATCCTCATTCCTAAGCAGGATGCTGACGAGGCTATGGATTGCGCTACATGTATCGGTTGCGGTGCTTGCGTAGCAGCTTGTAAGAACGGTTCTGCTATGCTCTTCCTCTCTTCTAAGGTATCACAGCTCGCACTCCTCCCACAGGGCCGTCCAGAGGCTGCAAAGCGTGCTAAGGCTATGATTGCAAAGATGGATGAGCTGGGCTTCGGTAACTGTACTAACACACGTGCATGTGAGGCTGTATGTCCAAAGAACGAGTCTATTGCTAACATTGCTCGCCTTAACCGTGAGTTCATCAAGGCAAAGCTCGCTGACTAAAAATTAGAAATTTTTCGGTCATAAATAAGGGAACTGATGGTTTTTATACTATCAGTTCCTTCTTTTTTTACGAATTTAAGCATTTTTTCTTGGTGAAAAGAAAAAGATTTCATATATTTGCAGTCGTAAATCTATTAGAAAAGCAAGAATCAAATAATCATTATAACTATGAAACTTATAATCGAGAAAAATGATACCACTATAACAGGTATCCTTGAAGGTCGTCTTGACACAGCAGCTTCTACACAGTTTGCTATAGATATGGAAGAGCTTGTAGAGAACGCAGATAAACACATCGTGCTCAACTGTGAGAAGATGGAGTTTATTTCTTCTTCTGGTCTTCGACTATTCCTTTCCCTTCGCAAGAAAACGATATCTCAAGGTGGTGATGTAACTATTAAGGGGGCATTGCCTGCCGTTAAGCAGGTATTTGCCATTACAGGCTTTACGGCCCTGTTCAATTTTGAGGATTAAACACTCACTTTATATTGGCGTTTTAATATCTAAGGAGTTATGCAGTTGCTCTTAAAGAACGATATCTCGCAAGTGCCATTATTAGCTGATTTCATCAATCAGGTATGTGATAAGTTTGCCCTTGACTCAAATCTCTCTTTCCAGTTGAATCTGGTGCTTGAGGAGGCTGTAGTCAATGTCATTCAGTATGCCTATCCTGATGGTGGAGAGCATACATTCACGTTGGATGCTGATATGGAAGCTGATACTGTCACTTTCGTACTTAGGGACGACGGAAAGCCGTTCAACCCTTTGACGGAGGCTCCTGATGTGGATATTAGCCTTTCCGCAGAGAAACGCAAAATCGGTGGATTGGGTATTTTCCTTGTTCAGCATATGATGGACGAAGTGGATTATCAGCGTACTCCTAAAGGTGAGAATGTGTTGGTGATGAAGAAAAAGAGCTATTAAGCTTTCTAAAATAGGGATTTCAAGAAAGTTTTCGTTTCAGTAATTAATAATAAATGATGAAATATAGTGGTTTCACTTTTATTACTTTACTATGCATGGCAATGCTCATGTCATCATGTGTGTTAAAACGAAAGCACATGTACCATTTCTCGCAAAGTGATAGTTTGTATTTTAATATATATGATACTTTGCAATGCTATACCTTTAAAACAAATAATGGAATAGATACTTTGCGATTTACAAAAAAGCATATAGAAGAAAACTATAGCGAGTGGTATTTTGACATGGAGGACGGCTCTGTTTTTGAAGCTTTCTTTTATTGCGAAGGAATCTTTAGGCATAATAGTTCGGATGAAGAAATCCATATATCACACAAAAAAGAATCAGACAATCAAGATCCTGTTTTCAGAGTAGTTTTAGGAGAACGTTATGCAATGCCTATTGCAGACGCAAGAAACTTTATAAAAACAGGTATATACAAAGATACAATTATTATAGATAATACGAATTCTAAACTAAATAATTACAAATCACACAATTATACTTTTGAATATTTGAAATGGCATAAATATAAGGGGATTGTAGAATATAAATTATCAGATGGTACTATCTATAAGGATAGTATATAGTTATTTCTCTTGTCCTTTCACTACAAAGATTGCCGCTCATAGGTTCCTGATATGGATTTCCTATGAGCGGCAATACTATATAACATCCTTCCCTTTGGGAAGGCTTGGTTAGGCTTTTTATGCCTCAAAATAGTAGATGAAGATAGCTACGCCCTCGAGAGCCTTCTTGCCTGTTTCCTTTACGTTCATGGTGAACTTAACCTCGGTTTTAACGGCACCGCGGAGGTTCTGGATGCTCTGAAGCTTTGTTGTGAGATTGATGCTTTGACCAGAAAGAACTGGCTGACCGAACTTCATCTTGTCAATGCCGTAGTTTACGAGCATTTTCACGTTTCTTACGTCAACAATCTGCTCCCAGAGGTGAGGGAGAACAGAGAGAGTGAGATAACCGTGAGCGATAGTAGTGCCAAACTGGCTTTCTGTCTTTGCACGCTCTGTGTCAACGTGAATCCACTGATGGTCGAGAGTAGCGTCAGCAAACAGGTTGATACGCTCCTGAGTAAGTTCTACATAGTCAGAAGTACCGAGTTCCTTTCCTTCGTATGAAGCGAATTCCTCGAAGCTGTTGATGATAAGTTTTTCCATTTTTATTCTTCTACTTTATACTTTCTACTTTAATCTTTCTACTTTACTCTACTTCTTACTTTCCTGCTTTGTAGCACCAGTCTGTGCGTCAGTCTTCTGCTCGCTTTTCTTAGCCTTGCAACAATCCTTCTTTTCGCACTTTTTTGTCTTGTCACATGCTTTCTTCTCGCACTTTTCAGTATTGCACTTCTTATCACCTGTGCTTTTCTTCTGATCCTGTGCGTTAACCGTCAAGGCCATCATTGCAATGAGGCCGAGTATTAAAGTCTTTTTCATTTTTGTTTGTTATTATAAATTCTCTGCAAAAATACTAATAAAACACCGAATGTCAAAGACTAAGTACGTTTTTTTATGTTTTTATCATCATTTGTAGGTATTTTTTCCTCATATCTGTCAATATTTTATACCCTCTTATTGAAAATAAGTTGATTTTTAGTAATTTTGCATTCAATGACACTAAAAGAACTTCATATCGGACAATCGGCAACCGTTACAACAGTAGGAGGTAGCGGTTCTCTTCGCCAGCATTTCCTTGACATGGGACTTATCCCTGGAGCTGTTGTGAAACTCAAGAAATATGCCCCTATGGGCGATCCTATGCAGCTCACCATTCACGGTTACGAACTCACCCTTCGCCTTGCTGATGCGGATAAGATAGAAATCACTCCTGATGTGCCTGCTGATGATGAAGAAGAAGAGCCACGTCTCATTTCAGGTCATCATCCGGGTATTGGAGAGCCGGGCATATACCATGACCCTACTCATGCCCATCCCCTTCCAGAAGGAGAGATACTCACATTCGCCCTTGCAGGAAACCAGAATTGCGGAAAGACAACGCTTTTCAATCAACTTACAGGTGCTAATCAGCATGTGGGCAACTTCCCGGGTGTCACCGTTGACCGTAAGAGCGGAGCTATCCGAGGACAGAAAAACACCGAAGTCACCGACCTTCCTGGCATCTATTCGCTCTCTCCTTACACAAGCGAGGAGGTTGTAAGCCGTAAGTTCATCCTTGAAGAGAAGCCTAAGTGCATCATCAATATCGTTGACTCTACCAATATAGAGCGTAACCTCTACCTCTCCATGCAGCTCATGGAACTTGGCATCCCTATGGTTCTTGCGCTGAATATGATGGACGAACTTGAAGGAAACGGAGGATATGTTCATGTCAATGAGATGGAGTCTATGCTCGGAATTCCGGTTGTGCCTATCTCAGCAGCCAAGGGCGAGGGCATCTCCGAACTTGTGGAGCATGCCATGCACATCGCCATGTATCAAGAGGTGCCAGCCGTGCAGGATTTCTGTTCAAAGGAAGAGCATGGAGGAGCCGTGCATCGTTGTCTTCATGCCATCATGCACTTGATTGAGGATCATGCCAAGCGTGCTGATATCCCTGTCCGCTTTGCCACTTCAAAGCTTGTGGAGGGTGATAAACTCGTCATTGATGCGCTCAAGTTGTCGCAGAACGAACGTGAAACCATCGAGCATATCCTTTGTCAGATGGAAGAGGAGCGAGGACTTGACCGTGCAGCTGCTATGGCTGATATGCGATTCTCTTTCATCCAGAATATCTGCAAGAAGTCGGTTACTCATCCTCATAAGAGTAAGGAGCACTACCGTTCAGAGAAGATAGACGCGGTGCTTACAGGTAAATATACTGCCATTCCCGCGTTTTTAGGCATCATGGTGGCTATTTTCTGGCTCACCTTCGATGTTATAGGCGGAAACCTCCAAGAGCTGTTAGAGAGCGGAATAGAATGGTTTACCGAGATGTCGGACAATGCGATGAAATCGTGGGAAGTGAATGATATTGTACGCTCACTCATCATCGATGGTGTCTATGCCGGTGTGGGTAGCGTGGCAAGCTTTGTGCCAATCATCGTCACCCTGTTCTTCTTCCTCTCCATGCTTGAGGATTCCGGCTACATGGCGAGAATAGCTTTTGTAATGGATCGTCCGTTGCGTAAACTCGGTCTTTCCGGCCGTTCCATCGTGCCATTGCTCATAGGATTCGGCTGTTCCGTACCTTCTGTTATGGCAAGCCGCACGTTGCCTTCAATGCGCGATCGTAAGATAACGATAATGCTCACGCCTTTCATGTCATGCACGGCAAAGCTTCCTATCTACGCATTCTTCTGTGCTGCTTTCTTCCCCGATAATGCTGCTCTTGTCATGGTTGCATTGTACCTTCTCGGTATCATCGTGGGAATAGTCGTGGCACTCATATTGAAGAAGACATTCTATCGTGGTAATCCTGTACCTTTCGTCATGGAGTTGCCAAATTACCGAATGCCGTCTGCACGTTCTACCCTTATGCTCCTTTGGGAGAAGAGCCGAGATTTCCTTCAGCGTGCCTTCACCGTCATCTTCATGGCGACAATCGTTATCTGGTTCCTCCAGTCGTTCGGTTTCCACCTTCAGCATGTGGAGAATGCCGATGACTCAATCCTTGGCATTGTGGCTGATTTCGTATCTCCTGTCTTTGCCCCACTAGGATTTGGCGACTGGCGCGTATGTACAGCGCTTGTAGGAGGCTTTATGGCTAAGGAGAGTGTAGTAAGTACTCTCACCGTGCTTTTCGGCGCAGGAACGGCTATAAACACCATTTTAACGGTTTCATCGGCAGTTTCACTGCTCGTATTCTGTCTTCTCTACACCCCTTGCGTGGCAGCAATAGCTTCTATCCGCAGGGAGATAGGAAAGAAGTATGCTGTAGCTGTTGTCTTTGGTCAGTGTGCCATTGCCTATGTGGTAGCCCTGTTTGCATATTGGATTTTCTAAAATGAATATAGTCAGTATCATTCTCTTGTCTGTCGTTGTCCTTGCCTTTGTCATGGTTGCACGCTCTTATTTCCGTGGAAATCATGGCAAGAAGAGCTGTTGCGATACAGGTGATGGTGATGGCAGGAAATGTAACTGCGGAGACTGTAATGGCTGTGGCTTTCACTAATCCCTTATCTCTCAACTCTCAACTCTAACCCCTAACCCCTCATAAATGGGATTTGGTAGGGATTTGGTTGGGAATTGCAAGGGACTTGCCCTTTCGCTTTCCTGTTAACCATACCCCTCTACTTACTTATACTCAAAAATCGAAAAAACACAAGTGTAAAAGCCAACTTTTTTCAATTTTTTTTGTTTTCGCCCATAATATGCCGCGAAATTTCAATTATTTCAATTATTTCAATAAAATATATGCACGCACATCTTGCCGTTATCGAGAACCTGTACATGAAAATAATATTTATATATATAAATATTAAATTTTTACTCACTTCATAACGTGTGTCCATTTTTAATTGAAATTATTGAAATAATTGAAATCCTGTCGGGCGAGACACTATGTATCTCCTTGACTATATGTGTGTTGTGAAAAGTAGCGATTATTTCAATAATTTCAATAATTTCAAATAAAAAGATGCACGCATCTTCTGTATTTTTCCTGATTTCGGTTGACAATTTTTCTTGATTTTCTTGTAATAAAGTGAACTAATACTGCGTCAAATGTAATAAAAATATCAATAAAGGCGTTATCATAACAATAAAAATTATACTAAATCAAAAATGAAAAAATCATTTATCTTGCTTGTTCTTGCATGTTCTTTCGTAGGAGCAAGCGCCCAGACAGGTAAAGGCTATGACCGCGCTAACATGAACCTTAGCGTGAACCCTGGTGATGACTTCGTGGAGTATGCCACGGGTTCGTATATCAAGAGTCATCCACTTCGTCCGGACCAGACGAGTAACGGCTCTTTCGTTGATCTCTATGAGCTTAACCAGAAGCAGATTCATGAGCTTATCCTTCAGTTTGCCAATAATCCACAGGCAAAGGGTTCTCTTGGTCAGAAGATAGGCACTCTTTACAACCAGATGATGGACTCTGTAGGTCGTGACAAGAAGGGCTATGAGCCTATCAAGCCTATTCTTGAGCGTGTTCGTGCCATTAAGGATCGAAAGGAGTATGTGCGTGTATGCTCAGACATCGACCGTAAGGGCGGTAGTACTCTGATGCTCGGTCTTGGTGTTGGTGCGGATATGCGTCAGGCCGACCAGAATCTTGTAGGTATCGGTCAGGCAGGTCTCGGACTTGGTACTCGTGATTACTATTTCAACGAAGACCCTCAGACTGTGGCTATCCGTGAGGCATACAAGCAGTATGGCAAGTCAATGTTCATGCTCGTAGGCTATGATGAGGCTACTGCACAGAAGAAGATGGATGCTGTATATGCCATTGAAAAGCGTCTTGCAGAGCCTTGGTATAGTCAGGTGAAACTCCGTGACGTTAGTGCTAACTATCATAAGATGTCATTCCAAGAATTGGTGCGTGATTTCCCTGGCATTGACTGGACTACAGTCTTCTGGGTTTCAGGTTTCCCAGCTTTCGACTATGTTGATGTAGGACAGCCGGAGCCTATCCATGAGGTGGAGAAGATATATGCTGATACCCCGCTCGAAGACCTCAAGAGCTATGCAGAGCTTAATGTGATAGGTCATGCAGCAGCATATCTCTCAGCTGATTTCCGCAAGGCTCAGTTTGCTTTCCGCAAGGTGTTCAGTGGACAGCAGGAGGACGACCCAATGTGGAAGCGTGCTACAAACCTCGTGAACAGCGTCATGGGTGAGCCTATCGGTAAGATGTACTGTGAGAAGTATTTCCCAGAGTCATCCAAGCAGCGTATGCTCCAGCTTGTGCGTAACCTCCAGACAGCACTCTCACAGCGTATTGACGAGGCTACATGGATGAGTGCAGAGACAAAGGCACAGGCAAAGGACAAGCTTGAGAACTTCATAGTGAAGATAGGATATCCTGACAAGTGGAAGGACTTCACCAGCCTTGAGATTTCTGACACTCTCAGTCTTACTGAGAATCTTGACAATGTGAGTGAGTTCTTCCTCCTTGATGATCTTCGCAAGAAGGTGAACAAGCCTGTTGACAAGTCAGAATGGTTTATGACTCCTCAGACCATCAATGCCTATTACAATCCTACGAGCAATGAGATATGCTTCCCTGCAGGTATTCTCCAGCCTCCTTTCTTTGACCCGGAGGCTGACGATGCATTGAACTATGGTGCTATCGGCGGTGTCATCGGTCATGAGATGTCACACGGCTTTGACGATCAGGGATGTCAATTTGACAAGACAGGTAATCAGCGCAACTGGTGGACGGAGCAAGACAAGAAGAACTTCGACCAGCGCACACAGGTCCTCGTTGATCATTTCTCTAACATAGAGGTTGTCAACGGAAAGAAAGTAAACGGAAAACTCACTCTTGGCGAAAACATCGGTGATAATGGTGGTTTGAATATCGCTCTTCGTGCTCTGCGTAATACTGGTAATAACGCTGTTATCGACGGTTTCACCGCAGATCAGCGCTTCTTCCTTGCTTGGGCTCGCGTATGGGCAGGTACAAGTCGTCCTGAGTATCAGGAGATGCTCATCACAGTTGATCCGCACTCACCTGAGTTAGCCCGAGTAAATGGCGCACTTCCTATGGTTGACGACTGGTACACAGCCTTCAACATCAAGAAAGGCAAGCTCTTCGTTCCTAAGAAGAAGAGAGCGCATATTTGGTAGGAAATGAAAGCAAATTAACAGCAAGTAGATGTTGTATTAGAAAAGTAAATTAGGAGTAAATTAAATCAGTAAATTCTCTGGAAATTACAATAATGAAGATTTCCAAGCAGCGAATGCTGCGTATATGATTTACTGATTTAATTTACTCCTAATTTGCTTTCAGTTTTTTCAGAAAGTCTTCTTGCCTAAGCGTTTTTTTTACTTTCCAAGCAACTGATCAAGATATTGGTAGAAGTTTGGGTCTTCTCCTACTATATACTTGGCAATCTTCCCCTCTGGATCAACGAGAACCTTTGTAGGAAAGCCCTGAATCTGGTAACTCTTCAGGATATCCGCTGATTTCCTTGGGTTATAGACGTGCTTCCAAGGCAGTTCCAATTCTTTTACTGCGTCCTTCCATTTCTTCTCAGGATCATTGCAATCCACGCCTAAAATCTCCATTTTATCGGAGTATTTATTGTAGTATTCCTTCATCTTTGGCATACCTCTTACGCACCAGATACACCATGAACCCCAGAAATCTATTAGTACATACTTTCCTCTCAGACTTGACAGTGCCAGAGGCTTGCCGTTGAGGTCGTTGAGAGTGAAATCTGGTGCTATCTGACCTTCGGCAATACCTTCCTGATTGGCGTTTGCTTCAGACACAGCCTCTGTCTGGACGTCCTTCTGCTCATTAGTTACAGAGTTGTTGTGACGAGCATCACAAGCACAGCATATTACTGCACAAGCGAGAGAGATAAAGATTTTCTTCATGATTATTTCTTTAATTTATTGTGTAGACCTATATTTTGCGTTGTTTGACCAATTTTGCATATAATCCCTATATAATAACGTATGAGAACGCATAATTGTGACGAGGATATAGTTAATATTCCCTAAAATATGCAGGTAATAGTCGTAATTCCAGGATTTTGAGCTATTTTTGCATAAAACAAAGACATAATATGCGGATTCCTTTAATAGTCATATCATTACTGCTGTCTCTTCCTGGGTTTGCCCAGAAATATCCCGGAGGTAGCATGTATAGTGTGCCTACCCGTCAGAAATACGAGTTCATGCGCAATCTACCTGTCTATGCCGACAGTCTGCTTGAGGATCTAACATACCCTCTTGCATGGGGAAACAGCGATATAACCGACTTTGACGAGTGGAAGAAAGTTGCCCGACAAAAGGTATTTGACTGCATGCTCATGCCTCCTCCTCCCCCCGGAGATTTCGGTGTTACTGTCATCCGCGAGGAACAGAGGGAAGGGTATAAGGCCCGTCAGATAGAGATAAGACTGTCACGCTATTATACTGTTCCTGCCATCATTCTTATTCCTGATGGTAAGGGTCCTTTTCCTGCAATCAACTGTCTTCACGACCACGGGGGACACCTTTTCATCGGGAAGGAGAAGATGATTCGTCCGTTTGAACCTGACCTTGACTCGCTTGAATGTAACAATCCTGTGGCTCTTGAGGATAGTGTGGTGCTTGAGGATGCAGAGAAATGGGTTGAGGAACTATATGAAGGACAGTTCGTAGGCGATTATCTTGCCCAAAAGGGATACGTCGTCTTTAGTTCTGATGCTCCTTTATGGGGAGAAAGAGGTCAGAAGGAAGGGGCTCTTCGCAGCAAGTTTGATATGATTTGTGGAAATATGATGATGTACGGCATAGACCTTTCTGCCTATATGACCTATGATGACATTGCATGTACCGATTATCTCGCCACTCTACCTTTCGTTGATCCAAATAGAATAGGTTGTGTGGGGTTCTCTATGGGAGGTTATCGCTCTTGGTTGCTTGCTGCTCTTAGCGATAAGATTAAGACGGCTGTGTCCATTTCTTGGATGGTTACTACTCAGGAACAGATGTCGTTCAAGTATTCACGCACGGAGAATGGAGGTTTTGCCAACTGCTTCCCGGGACTTCGCCGTTGGTTGGATTACCCGCATATTGCCAGTCTTGCGTGTCCCAAGCCTATGCTTTTTATAAGTGGTACGAAAGACAAACTATTCCCAATCAATGGCGCAAACAGGGCATTTAGAATCATGCATAGTGTATGGGATAGTCAGGGTGCCGTCAATAATCTTCAGACTGAGATGTGGGATATTCCGCATAGTTGCGGAAAGCCAGTTCAGAGACGCGCCTTGGAGTTTTTCAAGGAACATTTGTAGATACAGGAATTGCTATGTTATATTAACGTCAGTTTGACGACTTGCTTTAGCTTGATGAGCCATAGCGAATAAATTACTTTTAGATGTTGCATAACATTACGTGAGTTCGACGAATTTGCCCACTTGTATATTATTGAATATCACGTAGTTGAAAGAACTCTGAAGGAGCGACACCTAAAAGGGCAGTCCGTTAGGGC